>NZ_FXWU01000011.1:0-151098 GCF_900184205.1 Pseudomonas sp. LAIL14HWK12:I10
CTTTGTGACTATCAGTCCGTACTCACAAGCACCCACACGAATTGCTTGATTCAATTTGTTAAAGAGCGTTTGGTTAAGAGCTTTTCGTCTCAACCGAGGCGCGCATTCTACGCTTTCCTCATTTGTTGTCAAGCGTTTATTTTGAAGTTTTTCGCGAGAAACTCGTTTAGCTTCAAACACTTGGCTCGCTGCGATCTCTCGTAGCGGGAGGCGAATCATACAGCGTTTAGAAGCGCTGTCAACCACCTTTTCAACCGCTGACGATCTTTCGATCGAAGCCCTTCAAACTTCGTCCTCACTATTTAACTCATTGAATCTCAAGGAGTTTTTCGTTCCGACTACGCTGGAAGTGGGGCGCATTATAAGGGGATTCGAAACCCCGTCAACCTTTAATTCCAAGAAACCTTAATAAAGCTGAAAAACAAAGCGGGGAGGCCCTCCGGCCTCCCCGCTTTTGTTCATGCTTTATAGGCTAGGGAAGGCAAACTGCGATGCCTCATGGCTGGCCCGCTGCGGCCAACGCTGGGTGATCGCCTTGCGACGGGTATAGAAACGCACCCCATCCGGGCCATAAGCATGCAGGTCGCCGAACAACGAACGCTTCCAACCGCCGAAGCTGTGGTACGCCACCGGCACCGGCAACGGCACGTTCACACCGACCATGCCCACTTCGATCTCGTCACAGAACAGGCGCGCTGCCTCGCCATCACGGGTAAAGATGCAGGTGCCGTTGCCATATTCGTGATCGTTGATCAGCTGCATGGCCTGCTCCAGGCTGTTAACCCGGACCACGCACAGCACGGGGCCGAAGATCTCTTCTTTATAGATGCGCATCTGCGGGGTCACCTTGTCGAACAGGGTGCCACCCACGAAGTAGCCATCTTCATTACCTGCAACGCGCAAGCCACGGCCATCCACCACCAGCTTGGCGCCAGCAGCTACACCGTCGTCGATGTAGCCAACCACCTTGTCGCGGGCAGCAGCGGTAACCAGCGGGCCCATGTCCAGGCCACACGAAGTACCGGCACCAATCTTCAGCGCCTTGATCTGCGGCTCCAGCTTGGCGATCAGTGCATCGGCAACCTGGTCACCCACGCACACCGCCACCGAAATCGCCATGCAGCGCTCACCGCACGAACCATAAGCTGCACCCATCAGCGCGCTGACGGCGTTGTCCAGGTCGGCATCGGGCATCAGCACGGCATGGTTCTTCGCACCACCCAGCGCCTGTACGCGTTTGCCGCGCTTAGTGCCCTCGGCGTAGATGTACTCTGCAATCGGGGTCGAGCCGACGAAGCTCAGCGCTTTCACTTCCGGAGCTTCGATCAGCGCGTCCACAGCTTCCTTGTCGCCATGCACCACGTTAAGGATGCCTTTAGGCAGGCCGGCTTCCAGCAGCAGTTGGGCAATGTACAAGGTCGAGCTCGGGTCACGCTCGGACGGTTTCAGGATAAAGGCGTTACCGCAGGCAATGGCCAGCGGGTACATCCACAGCGGGACCATGGCCGGGAAGTTGAAGGGGGTAATACCGGCGACCACACCCAGCGGCTGGAAGTCGGACCAGGCGTCGATGTTCGGGCCAACGTTACGGCTGTACTCGCCCTTGAGCACTTCAGGTGCCGCACAGGCGAACTCGACGTTCTCGATACCACGCTTCAGTTCGCCTGCAGCGTCTTCCAGGGTCTTGCCATGCTCTTCGCTGATCATCTGCGAGATGCGGGCTTCGTTCTGCTCCAGCAGTTGCTTGAAGCGGAACATCACCTGGGCACGTTTGGCCGGCGGCGTGTTGCGCCAGGCCGGGAAGGCAGCCTTGGCCGAATCGATGGCTTCCTGCACGGTCGCACGGCTGGCCAGTTCGACCTTGCGCACGGCCTGGCCAGTGGACGGATTGAAGACATCGGCGGTGCGCTCACCCTTGGTAACCAGCTCGCCGTTGATCAGGTGTTGAACAATGCTCATGCAAAACTCCAGATAAAGAGGGGTGACACAAGCGCGTGATCACTTCACGCGCTTGCCATCAAAATCGCAACGATCAATCGATCTGGTTCAGGGTCTCGCCCACCGCGTCGAACAGGCGGTCCAGTTCCTGCGGTTGGGTATTGAAGGTAGGGCCAAACTGCAGGGTGTCGCCACCGAAGCGCACATAGAAGCCTGCCTTCCACAACTTCATCGCCACTTCATAAGGGCGCACGATCGCATCGCCGTCGCGGGCAGCAATCTGGATCGCGCCGGCCAGGCCATAGTTGCGGATATCGACGACGTTCTTCGTGCCTTTAACCCCGTGCAGCAGTTTCTCGAAGTGCGGCGACAGCTCGGCCGCAGCCTGCACCAGGCTTTCCTTCTGCAGCAGGTCCAGTGCGGCGATGCCGGCGGCACAGGCCACTGGGTGGGCCGAATAGGTATAGCCGTGGGGGAACTCCACCGCGTATTCCGGCGTCGGCTGATTCATGAAGGTTTGATAGATCTCGGTACTGGCAATGACCGCACCCATCGGGATGGCGCCGTTGGTGACCTGCTTGGCGATGCACATCAGGTCTGGCGTCACGCCGAAGGCTTCAGCCCCGGTCATCGCGCCCATACGGCCGAAGCCGGTGATCACTTCGTCGAAGATCAGCAGGATGTTGTGCTGGGTGCAGATCTCGCGCAGGCGCTTGAGGTAGCCCTTCGGTGGCGGCAGAACACCCGCCGAGCCCGCCAGCGGTTCGACAATCACCGCGGCGATGTTCGAGGCGTCATGCAGCTCGATCAGCTTGAGCATTTCGTCGGCCAGGGCAATGCCGCCCTCCTCTGGCAAGCCCTTGGAGAACGCGTTCACCGGCAGCACGGTGTGAGGCAGGTGGTCGACGTCCAGCAGCTGGCCGAACATCTTACGGTTACCGTTCACGCCACCCAGGCTGGTGCCGGCGATGTTCACGCCATGGTAGCCACGGGCACGGCCAATGATCTTGGTCTTGGTCGCCTGGCCTTTCAGGCGCCAGTACGCACGGACCATCTTCAGCGCGGTATCGGCGCACTCGGAACCGGAGTTGGTATAGAAGACGTGGTTCAGATCGCCCGGGGTCAGCGCGGTGATCTTTTCCGCCAGCTGGAACGACAGCGGGTGGCCGAACTGGAAGGCCGGAGAGTAATCCAGGGTACCGACCTGACGGGCTACGGCCTCGGTGATTTCCTTACGGGTATGCCCGGCGCCGCAGGTCCACAAGCCAGACAGGGCGTCGAAGATCCTGCGCCCCTTGTCATCCACAAGGTAGTTACCTTCCGCCGCCACGATCAGGCGTGGGTCGCGATGGAAATTGCGGTTGGCGGTGTAGGGCATCCAGTGGGCATCCAGCTTGAGCTGGCTGGCGATATCGGTGGGAGCGGTTTCCGGCATGTTCATCGGCGGTTCCTCGAAAGACGATTAGGCAACGATGGATCTTGTTGCGGCTAAATTGGCACGGCGATAAAGTCTGAAAAAGCCTGCTTTTCTAATCTTCAGATAGGGCAACACTAAACTAATGAGCCGACGCCCCGACCCACTCGCCCAAGTGAGCGATTTTGACATTCGCCTGTTGAAGATCTACCGCAGCGTCGTCGAGTGCGGCGGCTTCTCGGCAGCCGAAAACGTGCTCGGGATCGGCCGCTCGGCCATCAGCCAACAGATGAACGACCTGGAGCAACGCCTCGGCCTGCGCCTGTGCCAGCGTGGCCGAGCCGGTTTCTCACTGACCGAGGAAGGCCGCGAGGTCTACCATTCGGCCTTGCAGTTGCTCAGTGCCCTGGAAAGCTTCCGCACTGAGGTCAACGGGCTGCACCAGCACTTGCGTGGCGAGTTGAACATCGGCCTGACCGACAACCTGGTGACCTTGCCGCACATGCGCATCACCCACGCGCTTGCCGAGCTCAAGGACCGCGGCCCAGATGTGCGTATCAACATCCGCATGATCGCGCCCAGCCAAGTCGAGCACGGCGTCCTCGACGGCAGCCTGCATGTCGGCGTAGTGCCGCAGACCATCGCCCTTTCAGGGCTTGAATACCAACCGCTGTATAGCGAGCGTTCGCTGCTCTATTGCGCAGTAGGCCACCCGCTGTTCTATGCCGACGACCAACAGATAGACGACGACCGGCTCAACAGCCAAGAGGCCATCACCCCCACCTTCCGCTTGCCCGCCGATATCCAGGCCCACTACCAGGCGCTGCATTGCACGGCCAGCGCGTCGGACCGCGAAGGCATGGCATTCCTCATCCTGACGGGTCGCTACATCGGCTACCTGCCCGACCACTACGCCAGTTTCTGGGTGCAGCAAGGCCGGCTGCGTGCCCTCAAGCCCCAGCAGCGCTTCTATGACTTGAGCCTGAGCTGGGTGACGCGCAAAGGGCGGCGGCCGAACCTGGTGCTCGAGAGCTTCCTGGATAGCCTGGCTGCGACACGCTGATGCCTGTCTCTGACGCAAACGCTTGTCACTTCGGCGTAGGCAGGTAATCTTGTCCGACAGCCGCTGCCACTGACCCGTACGGAATCGTCCATGACCCTTGAAGTCCCAGCGCATCGCCTCTCCGCCTCGGGCAAGCCCGCCGGCCGCATCCGCCAGAAAAACGAACAGGCCATCATCCAGGCCGCCGAAGATGAATTCGCCCGCCATGGTTTCAAGGGCACCAGCATGAACACCATCGCGCTGAAAGCAGGGTTGCCCAAGGCGAACCTGCATTATTACTTCACCAACAAGCTGGGCCTGTACATTGCCGTGCTCAGCAACATCATCGAGTTGTGGGACAGCACCTTCAATGCCTTGAGCGTCGAGGACGACCCGGGCGAGGCACTGAGCCAGTACATTCGGACCAAGATGGAGTTCTCGCGGCGCAACCCGCAAGCCTCGCGCATTTTCGCCATGGAAGTGATCAGCGGCGGCAATTGCCTCAACGAATACTTCAGCGCCGACTACCGCGAGTGGTTCCGGGGCCGGGCCGCAGTGTTCCAGGCCTGGATCGAAGCAGGCAAGATGGACCCGGTCGACCCGGTGCACCTGATTTTCCTGCTCTGGGGCAGCACCCAGCACTATGCCGACTTCGCCACGCAGATCTGCCAGGTCACCGGCCGCAGCCGCCTGACCAAGCAAGACATGGAAGACGCGAGCAGCAACCTTATCCACATCATTCTCAAGGGGTGCGGCATCAAGCCGAGTGCCTGACAGCCATTTATGCCTTCTACCCTGCTCGACCTCTGCGAGTTTCGTGAAGAAATCCGCAAAAGCCGCTTCATCACCCTCGCCGGCCCAATCACCAGTGCTGCCGAGGCGATGAACTTCATCGAACGCCACAGCGACCTGGCGGCCACCCACAACTGCTGGGCGTGGAAGCTTGGCGGGCAATACCGCAGCAATGATGACGGCGAACCGGGCGGCACCGCCGGGCGCCCTATTCTGGCCGCCATCGAAGCGCAAGACTGCGACCAGGTGGTGGTGCTGGTGATCCGCTGGTACGGCGGCATCCAGCTGGGTACCGGTGGCCTGGCCAGAGCCTATGGCGGTGGCGCCAACAAATGCCTGCAACAGGCGCCCAAGCGGGTGCTGGTGCAGCGCAGCGAATACACCTGCAGCTGCAGCTTCAGCGAACTGGCCTTGGTGAAGCTGCGCCTGGCGGACGTCGACGGCCTGGTGCTGGATGAACAGTTCACCGCCAATGGCGTTGACCTGCACATCGCGGTCGGTGAAGCCCACCTGGCCCCCTTGCGCCAGCAACTGGCCGACCTGAGCCGTGGGCGCATCCTGCTGGAAGCGCGCTGAATAACTGTTCGCACGCGCTGAACATTGCTCACAAGAACTGTGGGCCTGCCTGTGGATAAGCTTGGGGCACTCTCTTGCAGCCCATTGGTTTCAAGGCCCCCAGAGCTTTGATCATATTTTGATCACTATTTGATGACAGTCGCAAATAGCTGAAACCTCGAGAGTTATCCCCAAACCCTGGAAGTGTTACGCACTAGGCATTGCGCTCGGCTTGCACACAATAACTGTGGAACAGCCTGTGGATAACCCGTTAGCCAACAGGCGAAGCGCCCGTCTACAAGCGGCCTGACGCCATTGATCATTTTTTGACCAGCTGCAGCGCAGGCACAGTTAGCGACTCTGCAGTATGCTCAAATACTTTTTCCTATACCGATAAAGGAATGTTCCTATGGCTAACTCAAGAACTGCCCTCATCATCGGCGCCTCACGCGGCCTTGGCCTGGGGCTGGTGCAACGCCTGCAAGAAGATGGCTGGAACGTCATCGCCACCGTGCGTGACCCGCAAAAGGCCGGCGCCCTGGCCCACGTTCCCGGTGTGCGCATCGAACAGCTGGAGATGAACGACACCGCTCAGCTCGATGGTTTGAAACAACGCCTGCAAGGCGAAGTGTTCGACCTGGTATTCGTCAACGCGGGCGTCATGGGGCCGCTGCCACAAGACCTGGAAACCGTCCGCAACCAGGACATCGGCGACCTGTTCATGACCAACGCCGTGGCCCCCATCCGCGTCGCCCGCCGCTTGGTTGGCCAGGTGCGCGAAGGCAGCGGCGTGCTGGCCTTCATGAGCTCGATCCTGGGCAGCGTGACGATCCCGGACGGCGGTGAAGTCTGCCTGTACAAAGCCAGCAAGGCGGCCCTGAACTCGATGATCAACAGCTTCGTCGTCGAACAACAGCGCCCCGGCCTCTGCGTGCTGGCCATGCACCCCGGCTGGGTGAAGACCGACATGGGCGGCGAAAATGCGGAGATCGACGTGCTGACCAGCACCCGCGGCATGCTCGAGCAGATCAAGGCGCAAAGCGGTAAGGGCGGCCTGCGCTTCATCAACTACAAAGGTGAACCGCTGATCTGGTGAATTGAAAGCCGCGTGGCGAGGCAGTAGACTCGATGCCTCGCCCCCGTGGCGGACCTGGATCAGCAGACAGGGCAACACTGAGCTGGCTAACCTGAACCCACTTTCAGAGGAGCCGGCACCATGCCTGCGACCCGTATCTGGTTGAAATCCCCCCTTGCCATCTTCACTGCCAACGGCGCCGACGCCCGTGGCGGGCTGGTCATCGAAGACGGCCGCATCACACAACTCCTGGCCCTCGGCGAAAGCCCCAGCCAACCGTGCGACCAAGTGTTCGATGCCCGCGAACATGTGGTAACCCCCGGCCTGATCAACACCCATCACCACTTCTACCAGACGCTGACCCGTGCCTGGGCACCGGTGGTCAACCAACCGCTGTTCCCCTGGCTGAAGACGCTTTACCCGGTATGGGCACGCCTCACCCCCGCGAAGCTGGCGCTGGCCAGCCAGGTGGCACTGGCTGAACTGCTGCTGTCAGGCTGCACGACTGCGGCCGATCACCATTACCTGTTCCCGCAAGGCCTGGACAACGCCATCGACGTGCAAGTCGAGGTGGTGCGCAAGCTGGGCATGCGCGCGATGCTGACCCGCGGCTCCATGAGCCTTGGCGAAGACGACGGCGGCCTGCCACCCCAGCAAACGGTGCAACAGGGTGAAGTGATCCTGGCCGACAGCCAGCGGCTTATCCACAGCTACCACGAGCGCGGCGAAGGTGCGCAGATCCAGATTGCCCTGGCACCCTGCTCGCCCTTCTCGGTCACGCCCGAGATCATGCGGGCCAGCGCCACATTGGCCGAAGAGCTGGATGTGCGGCTGCACACCCACCTGGCAGAGACCCTTGATGAGGAAGACTTCTGCCTGCAGCGTTTCGGCCTGCGCACCGTGGACTACCTGGACAGCGTCGGCTGGCTCGGCCCACGCACTTGGCTGGCTCACGGCATCCACTTCAATGGCGACGAAATCGCCCGCCTGGGCGCGGCCGGCACCGGTATTTGCCACTGCCCGAGCTCGAACATGCGCTTGGCCTCGGGCATCTGCCCAACCGTCGACCTTGAAGCCGCCGGTGCCCCCGTGGGCCTGGGCGTAGACGGTTCGGCCTCCAACGACGCGTCCAACATGATCCTCGAAGCCCGCCAGGCGCTGTACCTGCAGCGCTTGCGCTATGGCGCCGAGCAGATCACCCCAGAGCGTGCCCTGGGTTGGGCCACGCGCGGCTCGGCGCGCCTACTGGGGCGCCAGGACATCGGCGAGCTAGCCGTCGGCATGCAAGCCGACCTGGCGTTGTTCAAGCTCGACGAACTGCGCTTCTCTGGCAGCCATGACCCGCTGTCGGCGCTGCTGCTGTGCGGCGCCGACCGGGCCGACCGAGTCATGGTCGGTGGCCAGTGGCGGGTCATCGATGGGCAAATCGAAGGCCTGGATATCCAGGGCCTGATCGCCGATCACCGCCAGGCGGCCGCGCAGCTCATCGCCGGTTGAGGCAACACAGGGCCTGGCCGGGCGCAATGCCTGGCCAGGCCCTGTAGAATGGCGGCAACCGTACCTGATCGAGATAACCAACTATGTATGACTGGTTGAACGCCCTGCCCAAGGCCGAACTGCACCTGCACCTGGAGGGTTCGTTGGAGCCCGAGCTGCTGTTTGCCCTGGCCGAGCGCAACAAGATCGCCCTGCCTTGGGACGATGTCGAAACCTTGCGAAGCGCCTACGCCTTCAACAACCTGCAGGAATTTCTCGACCTTTATTACCAAGGCGCGGATGTCTTGCGTACCGAGCAAGACTTCTACGACCTGACCTGGGCTTACCTGCAACGGTGCAAGGCGCAGAACGTCATCCACACCGAACCCTTCTTCGACCCGCAAACCCACACAGACCGCGGTATCCCCTTCGAGGTGGTGCTCAACGGCATCAACCAAGCGCTCAAGGATGGCCGGGACCAACTGGGCATCAGCAGTGGCTTGATCCTTAGCTTCCTGCGCCACCTCAGCGAAGACGAAGCGCACAAGACCTTGGACCAGGCACTGCCGTTCCGCGATGCCTTCATTGCCGTAGGCCTGGACAGCTCCGAAATGGGCCACCCGCCGAGCAAGTTCCAGCGTGTGTTCGACCGCGCCCGCAGCGAAGGCTTTGTCGCCGTTGCCCACGCCGGTGAAGAAGGCCCGCCTGAATACATCTGGGAAGCCCTGGACCTGCTGCACATCAAGCGTATCGACCACGGCGTACGCGCCATCGAAGACGAGCGCCTGATGCAACGCATCATCGACGAGCAGATCCCACTGACCGTCTGCCCGCTGTCGAACACCAAGCTCTGCGTGTTCGACCACATGAGCCAGCACAACATCCTGGACATGCTCGAGCGCGGGGTGAAGGTCACCGTCAACTCTGACGACCCGGCCTACTTCGGCGGCTACGTCACAGAAAACTTCCATGCCTTGCATACCCACCTGGGCATGACCGAAGACCAAGCGCGCCGCCTGGCGCAAAACAGCCTGGACGCGCGACTGGTCTGATCAGCCGTTGGCGTTGCGGTTACCCAACCTGCAACGTCTGCACGCGGGCAATGCGATTGATCTGCTGGATGCCCAGCGCCGAGATATGCAAAGCCCGCGTGTCCTCCGATTCGCGCATCCAACCCGACTGCAGAAACAGCCTAAACAAGGCCTGCCCCAGAACGCCGCCCAAGTGTGGCCCCTGGTTGTTCCAGTCAGTGCAACGGCAGATCACGCACCCCCGTTGCTGGTGCGGCGCCAAGGCATCTATGTAGACGCCGACCAACGCCAGTTCTGCCCGCCCTTGTTCACTGACCACCAGTTGCCGGTCAGTGCCCTCCAACCAGCCCGCCACCACCAGACGGTGATACAACTCCCCGGCCAGCTCGCCGCCGAGGTGGTCACCGCAGCGCCGCGCCCTGCGTATCGACATCGGCAACTGCAAGGCTGCCGCCTCGGGCTGGTCGTCTCTGGCGCTGCCCAACTGCACGCTGGCCAGTGCTTCCACCGCTGCCCCTACCTGAGGCGTGGCCAGGCGGAAGTAGCGTTTGCGGCCCCGCGCCTCATGCCGCAGCAAACCCGCCGAAGACAGCAACGAGAGGTGGGCGCAGGCGGAAGACGAGGTCAGCCCGGTCATCATCGCGAGCTCGTTGGCCAGCCGTGGGGTGCCGTCGATCAGCGCCCACAACATGGCGCTGCGCTTGGGGTCGGCCATCAGGCTGGCGATCTGGCTGATACTGCTGACTGCGTTCATGTCCCTGTAACTCCCTGCACGTTTTTATATGGATGCAATGGCCAACCCTGGCACTGGGATCGCCTGCCTGACAGTCGCCGGCCTTGAGAGGGAAACCCTGCTCGCTGGCATCGGCGCTGGTCGCCAGTATAAGCCGCTTAAACTCTCTCTCAGGGCGCTAGCCGCTTCAGCCCACCTGTCAGAAGTCCACTGGGTATACCTACCCATGAGAGATGATGTGTCTGTGCAGTGAGCCCGCCCAACGCCCCGCAGTTGAGCAGTGCCCCAGCACTCAGCGGGACAGAGGCAGGTCAGGAGCACTATTCGCCCTGCGCAGGTTCGGACGCGACCGACAAGCAGCTTCCATAAATAGCGCAAACAAAAGCGAAGCTTCTACATGCCTCCAGGTATTACACCCGGCGCATGACGGTCAGGAGGGAAGAACAGGGGGGGAAATGACCGTCAGTCTGACCACGGATGCCGGTCATGGCAGGCACAGGGCACAGCGCTACACTTCTTCCGCTCACACCCCATTGGAGGTATGCCGCGATGAAAATTGTCGTCAGTGCGTCGAGCCGCAACCCCGTTTGCCCTTGGCAGGTTCAGCTCGACCAACACGTGGTGAGTTTCCGCAGCGAGGCCGAGGCGCGTGCCTTCGTCGCCACATTGGAAACCCGCCTGCAGGCGCCTCACCCGCT
This sequence comes from Pseudomonas sp. LAIL14HWK12:I10, assembly GCF_900184205.1. Classification (NCBI taxonomy): domain Bacteria; kingdom Pseudomonadati; phylum Pseudomonadota; class Gammaproteobacteria; order Pseudomonadales; family Pseudomonadaceae; genus Pseudomonas; species Pseudomonas sp. LAIL14HWK12:I10. Next base: position 10,755 of record NZ_FXWU01000011.1, read on the forward strand.
TATGCGGGACGCCTGGCCTGCAAACGCCGGGTCAGCAGCGCGACACTGACCACCAGCGCCCCGCACAGGCTGATCACCAGTGTCATCGGCACCGCACTGCCATCGTGCAACAGCCCGACCAACGCCGCCGCGCCTGCGGCGACGCTGAACTGCAGGCAGCCCATCAGCGCCGAGGCGCTGCCTGCGCGTGCGCCCTGCCCGCTCATGGCGCAGGCCGACGCATTGGGGATGATGCAACCCAGGCTGGCGATACACACGAACAACGGCACCAATAGCGGCCACAACTGGCTCGGCCGCAGTGCCGCGACGCCCAGCAATACCAAACCTGCAGCCAGGTACATCCACACAGCACGCACCAGCAGGAAGGCTGGGCCGCGCTTGGCCAGCAAACGGGCATTGACCTGCGCCACGAGGATAAAGCCCGCCGCGTTGGTGCCGAACAACCAGCCATAGTGCTCGGCAGGTACGCCATATAACTTGATGAAGACGAATGGCGACCCCGCGATGTAGGCAAACATACCGGCAATGGCAATACCCCCGGTCAAGGCATGGCCAAGAAACACCCGGTCATTGAACAAACGCAGGTACTGGCGCAGCGCCCCGGACAGCGGCTGGCGCGGCATGTCCGCCGGCAGGCTTTCCGGCAGGCCCAGGCTGACCGCCAGCAGGCAGGCCGCGCTGAACAGGCTCAGGACGAGGAAGATCGACTGCCAACCGGCCAGGTTCACCAATACCCCGCCAAGCATTGGCGCCAGGATCGGCGCCAGGCCCATCACCAGCATCAACTGCGAGAACACCTTGGCCGACGCCACCGGGTCGCACTTGTCGCTGACGATCGCCCGCGACAGCACCATCCCGGCACAACCGCCCAGGGCCTGGACGAACCGCGCCAGGACCAGGGTGTCGAGGTTGGGGGCATAGGCACAGGCCAGCGACGCCAGGGTAAACAGCGCCACGCCAAACAACAGCGGCTTGCGCCGCCCGAAGCGGTCGGCCACCGGGCCATAGGCCAACTGGCCGATGGACAGGCCAAGGAAGTAGGCGGCCAAGGTGGCCTGAACGTGTTTTTCATCGGTGGCGAAAGCCTGCGCCATGGCCGGGAAGGCGGGCAGGTAAAAGTCGATCGCCAAAGGCCCGAACGCACTCAATGCGCCCAGGATGAGCACCATTCGCAGGTTCATCAGGAATCCATAGCAGGCTAAGCAAGTGCGTAAGTCTACCTGCTAAGGACTCGACCAGCATGAAAAGATTTGCAACAAAACCGGGGGCCTCATGCGCCCCCGGCGCAGGGCTTCACGCCAGCTCGGCCTGGTAACCCTCGTCACGAATCGCGGTGAGGATCTGCTCCACCGCCATGGCACTCTGCACCCGCACCTGCTTGCCTGCCAGGTCGACTTCGACCTTGGCATCGGCGTCCTGCCCCTGCACCGCACGGGTCACCGCTTTGACGCAATGGCCACAGGTCATGCCTTGTACATTGAACACTTGCATAGGGTTGCCTCCTTCAGGTTTTCACGCAGTTTCAAGCTTGCCATCGGGGCAAGGTCAAGCCCCTGCGCGCGTCCGGGCTGGAAATCCGCGCTCACGTCGGCCAAGCTGCGCCTTTGACGATCAGGCAAGCAGGAGATTCATCATGTTCAGGGCAGCATTGGGCGTCGTCGGGCTTTTGAGCGCGCTGGCTGCGGTGCCACCGGCCAACGCCGAAGGCAACTCGGACTACAGCGTACTGATCATTTCGCGGGAACGCCTGGAAGTGGCCACCAACTGCGAAATCGGCGTGTACCTCAACGATCAGCTCTCCGGGCGCGTATTCCAGGAGCAATCGACCGCCTTCAACCTGCCACCAGGCCCTGTGGATATACGCCTGCGCCTACTGCCAGGGCAGACCCCCGGTTGCGCCCCCGGTATCGAAGACCAGCGCAGCACACGTTTGAACCTGCTGGCGGGCCAGATCAACAAATACCGGATTGCCATGGGCCACAATGGGCTGGAATTGAAGCGCGCCGGCCTAGGCTATTGACCTTGCCTACGTGGCAAGGTTGATGCTGGAGGCCAATCCAAGGAGGACAGCCATGCCCGCATCCACCACCTTCGACCTGCCGATTTCCGGCATGACCTGCGCCAGCTGTGCTGGCCGGGTCGAGCGCGCCCTGCGCAAGGTCGACGGCGCTGAACAGGTCAGCGTCAACCTCGCCACCGAACAGGCCCGGGTCCAGGCCCCGGCCAGCAGCCTGCCGGCCTTGCTCGACGCCGTGCGTGAAGCCGGCTATGGCGTGCCCACCCGTACTGTCGAGTTGCAGATTGGCGGCATGACCTGCGCCAGTTGCGTCGGCCGCGTCGAGCGCGCACTCGGCAAACTGCCTGGGGTCGAGCAGGTCAGCGTTAACCTGGCCAGCGAACGCGCGCACCTCGAGGTGCTCGCGGCCCTCGACGACAGCCTGCTGATCGACACCGTGCAAAAGGCCGGCTACAGCGCCAGCCTGCCGCACGCAGGCCACGATGATCAGCGCGATGCCCAGCGCCGCCTGCGCAACGAACGCCTGGCGGTCGGTGCCGCCTTGCTGCTGGCCCTGCCACTCGTCTTGCCCATGTTGGTTCAGCCCTTCGGCCTGCACTGGATGCTGCCCGCCTGGGCGCAGTTCCTGCTGGCTACGCCCGTACAGTTCATTCTCGGTGCACGCTTTTACGTGGCCGCCTATAAGGCCGTGCGTGCCGGCGCCGGCAACATGGACCTGCTGGTGGCCCTTGGCACCAGTGCCGGTTACGGCCTGAGCCTGTACCAATGGGCACAAGCCCCTGCCGGCATGGTTGCGCACCTGTATTTCGAAGCCTCGGCCGTGGTCATTGCCTTGGTCTTGCTGGGCAAGTACTTGGAGAGCCGCGCCAAACGCCAGACCGCCAGCGCCATTCGGGCCCTTGAAGCACTGCGCCCCGAACGCGCGGTGCGCGTGGTCGATGGCCGCGAAGAAGACGTGGCCATCGCCCAACTGCGTGTGGGTGACCTGGTCGTGGTCAAACCCGGTGAACGCTTCCCAGTCGATGGCGAAGTCGAGGAAGGCAGCAGCCATGCCGACGAGGCCTTGATCAGCGGCGAGAGCCTGCCAGTGCCCAAGCAGCCTGGCGACCCCGTCACCGGTGGCGCCATCAATGGTGAAGGGCGGCTGCTGGTGCGCACCCAGGCATTGGGTACCGAAACCGTGCTGGCCCGGATCATCCGCCTGGTCGAAGATGCCCAGGCGGCCAAGGCGCCTATCCAGAAGCTGGTGGACCGGGTCAGCCAGGTATTCGTCCCCGCCGTACTGGTGATCGCGCTGATCACGCTGATCGGCTGGTGGCTGGCCGGTGCCCCGCTGGAAACCGCGCTGATCAACGCGGTCGCCGTGCTGGTGATTGCCTGCCCCTGTGCACTCGGCCTGGCAACGCCAGCGGCGATCATGGCCGGCACCGGTGTCGCCGCCCGCCACGGCATCCTGATCAAGGACGCCGAAGCCCTGGAGCGTGCCCATGCGGTAAACCGGGTCGTGTTCGACAAGACCGGCACCCTGACGTCCGGCAGCCCACGCGTGGTCCACAGCCAGGCACTGGTCGGCACCACCGCCGAGCTGCACCGCTTGGCCGGCGCCCTGCAGCGCGGCAGTGAGCACCCGTTGGCCAAGGCCGTGCTGGAGGCGTGCGCCGAACAGCAACTGGAGGTGCCAACAGTCGTCGACAGCCAGTCACTGACAGGGCGTGGCATCGCCGGGCGGGTGGAAGGCCGTGACTTGGCCCTGGGTAATCGGCGCCTGCTCGACGAGAGCACGCTGCAGCCCGGCGGCCTCGCCGCCAAAGCCCACGCGTGGGAGGCTGAAGGGCGTACGCTGTCCTGGCTGATCGAGCGCGGCGCGCAACCTCGCGTGCTGGGCCTGTTCGCCTTCGGCGACAGCCTCAAACCGGGCGCAAAGCAGGCTATCGATAGCCTGCACGCACAACACATCAGCAGCCACCTGCTGACCGGCGACAACCGCGGCAGCGCGAAGGTGGTTGCCGACGCCCTCGGGATCAACGACGTGCATGCCGAAGTGCTGCCTGCCGACAAGGCTGCCACCGTGACGGCACTGAAACAGGACGGCGTGGTGGCGATGGTAGGCGACGGCATCAACGATGCCCCGGCCCTTGCCGCTGCCGACATCGGCATCGCCATGGGCGGTGGCACCGACGTGGCCATGCAGGCCGCCGGCATCACCCTGATGCGCGGCGACCCACGCCTGGTACCCGCAGCCCTGGAGATCAGCCGCAAGACCTACGCGAAAATCCGCCAGAACCTGTTCTGGGCGTTCATCTATAACCTGGTCGGTATCCCCCTGGCCGCGCTGGGTTACCTCAACCCGGTACTCGCCGGCGCCGCCATGGCCCTGTCCAGCGTCAGCGTGGTCAGCAATGCGCTGTGGCTCAAGACCTGGAAACCCACCAGCAGCTCCCAGGAGGCCCCATGAACATCGGCCAGGCCGCCCGCCGCAGCGGGCTCAGCACCAAGATGATCCGCTACTACGAGTCCATCGGCCTGCTCAAGCCAGCCACCCGCAGTGACAGCGGCTACCGCCTTTACCAGCCAGAAGACCTACACAGCCTGGCCTTCATCAAGCGCTCCCGCGACCTGGGCTTTTCTCTGGAAGAGGTCGGCAAGTTGCTGACCCTCTGGCAAGACCGGCAACGGGCCAGTGCCGACGTCAAGGCGCTGGCCATGAAACATATCGATGAGCTGAACCGGCGCATAGAAGAGCTGGTGAGCCTGCGCGACACCCTCGGCGACCTGGTCTCCCACTGCCAGGGAGACGAGCGGCCGGACTGTCCGATCCTGAAGGATTTAGCAAACGGAAACGTTGGCGGATGTTGCCGCTGAGGCTCGCCACGACGCTTTGGTATGCCATATTCGCCTAAACACGACCGAATCATCGCCTAGTGCGACATTCCCTAATAAATACGGGCATTTGCCTTCATCTAATCCCGGACGCTGCCGATGCAGTAACTACCTGCCTCGTGTGTCGACAACAAAAAAATTCCGGGAGCGTCGATGAGCATCAAACAGAAACTGACCTGGGCATTCGCGGTCATCGCCGGCTTGCCCATCGTCCTCGTGGCCACCTTGGTGGTCCTCAACCTGCGCGGCGAAGCCCGCGACGGATTCCTCGACAGCAGCAGCCGGGAAATTCGCCAGGTCAGCAACGCGATGAACATCTTCTTCCAGGGCATCAACCAGAACGTCGAATACCTGGCCTCGCAACCCATGATTGCGGCCACGGGCAACAACCTGAACAAGTTCATGAGTGCCAACCCGTCGTATGAGCTGGGCGAGCAGGACAAGCAGGTGCTTGAGTTCTTCACCCGCCTGGCCGATTCCCACCCAGGCTACGCCTACCTTTCCTACGGTGTCAGCGACGGCGGCTATGTCGGCTGGCCCGCGGGGCAGAAGTTCGTCAACTACGACCCCCGCCCTCGCCCGTGGTACCAGTTGGCCATGGCCAACCCTGGCAAAACCCTGCGTACCGGCGCCTATTACTGGGCCGCCGACGACGCCGTGCTGGTCAGCACCGTGCGCGCCGTGGCCAACCAGCTGGGTAACCCGGGTGGCGTGGTCAACATCGATGTGTCGCTCAAGGGCCTGACCCAGATCGTCCAGCAGATCAAGCTGGGTGAAAGCGGCTACCTGATGCTGGTGGAAAACAACGGCAACGTGATGGTCGACCCACGTGACGCCAGCCACAACTTCAAGCAACTGGGCAGCTTCGGTAACGGCTATGCCGACCTGGCCAAGGCAGGTAAAGGGCTGGTCGAAGTCGAGCTCAATGGCGTGCGCTACATGGCCAACATCTACCCCGACGAGCAACTGGGCTGGACCTTCATCGGCCTGATCGAGCAAAGCGAAGTGATGCAGACCACCACCCGCCTGACGTGGTTGATCGGCACCATCGCACTGGTGCTGGCCGCGCTGTTCGCCGTGGTCGGTACGGCGTTCGCCAAGCTGATCGTGCGCCCGATCAACAGCGTCACCAGCGGCCTGGAAGACATCGCCCAGGGCGAAGGCGACCTGACCCGCAACCTGGAAGTGCGCGGGCGCGACGAAACCGCCCAACTGGCCAGCTGGTTCAATCAGTTCCTCGGCGCGATCCGCAGCCTGATCCAGCACATCGGCTCTGCCGCCAGCAAGATCCTCAGCACCTCCACCAGCTCGACCCGGGTGTCCAGTGACATGGCCGAGGCGGCCGGGCGCCAGCGCGAAGCCGTGGACATGGTCTCTACCGCCTTCCACGAAATGGTCGCCACCGCCAACGAAGTCGCCCGCTCTTGCAGCCAGGCGGCGCAGTCGGCCGACAGTGGCCAGCAGCAAGCCCGTGAAGGCCAGCAGCAGATCGATGCAGCCGTGAACAGCGTCGACCGCCTGAGCCAGGAGATCGAGCAATCGGCCCAGTCGATTCAGCAGCTGGAACGCGACAGCAACGCCATCCAGTCGATCCTCGGCACCATTCGCTCGATTGCCGAGCAGACCAACCTGCTGGCCCTCAATGCCGCGATCGAGGCCGCCCGCGCCGGTGAACAGGGCCGTGGCTTCGCCGTCGTCGCCGATGAAGTGCGGGCGCTGGCCAAGCGTACCGCCGACTCCACCGCCGAGATCGATGGCCTGCTGGGCAACCTGGCCAGCCGCACCGCCGAAGTTGCCGAACAGATGCACGCCAGCCTGGAAGTGTCGCAGCAGTCGGTCAGCCGCATCGGCCTGGCCCGCGACAGCTTTGGCCAGATCCGTGAGTCGGTGGACGTGATTCGCGACATGAACACGCAGATCGCCACGGCAGCGGAAGAGCAGCATCAGGTAGCCGAGGACATCAACCGGCACATCAGCCAGATCCATGGCGATGCGCAACTGGTGGCCGAACTGGCCCAGGCTGCGCGCCAAGACTCGGAGAGCCTGGCAGGGTTGTCCAACGAGCTGGATTCGCTGGTACGACGCTTCCGCACCTGACAGCCACTTCACGGCTAAAGCAAGCGACCTGTAGGAGCAGCCTTGCGCTGCGAAGAGGCCGGTGACAACAGCATAGTTTTTCGCTGCTATCACTGGCCTCTTCGCAGCACAAGGCTGCTCCTACAGTTTCAGCTCCCCAGGGGTCGCCCCAAACAACTGCTTGAACGCCGCGATGTAAGCCGAAGTCGAGTCATACCCACACCCCAACGCGGCCTCCGTTACATTCTCCCCCGCCTCCAGCAACGCCAGCGATGACAGCAGCCGCATGCGCTGACGCCAGTTGCGAAAGCTCAACCCCGTCTCACGCTGAAACAGCCGCATCAGCGTCTTCTCCGAACACTCCAGTTGCAGCGCCCATTGCTGCAAGGTCTGGGCTGTATCCGGTGCCGCGATCAGGCCATTACACAACGCCAGCAACCCCGGATGACGCGGGAGGGGCAACGAGAACCCGACTTCCGGCAACGTGCGCAACTGGTCAAGCAGCACCGCGACCAATCGCGATTCGGCGCTGTCGGCTTCCGGGTAATCCGCCGGGAACAGGCAGAACTGCTTGATCAACTCCCGCGCCAGCGGCGTCACCTCCAGCACCCGGCAGTGCTCCGGCGCCCACGGGCAGGCATCGCGGCGCACGTACAGGCTGCGCATTTCGGCCTGCATCGACGTCACCACTTCGTGTTCGGCGTCCGCCGGGATCCACACACCCCACTGAGGGGGCGCGAAATAGCTGCCATCGCGGGTGTAGACGCCGAGAACGCCACTGATGGCGTAGGAAAACTGCACCCAGTCGTGCTGATGGCGAGTGGTCCAGGAGCCGGCGCCGAGGCTTTCGGCGCGGGCATAAAGGGGCCTGGGCAGGTGGTCGAGCGCCGGGATGGCCCGGGGATGTCCGATGATCGGCATGGCGGTTTCTTGTAGTTCTGATCGGACAAGCCTACCAGTTACGCGCCATGACTGTGGCATCTGCCCCGTCCTTCTTCGCGGGGGCTGCTGTGCAGCCCATCGCCGGCAAGCCAGCTCCCACAGGGCTCAACGCTGCACTTGTAGGAGCTGGCTTGCCGGCGATGGGCGCGTAGCGCCCCCCCACCTGATCACCGTTCGACGATGACCGTCACCCCTTGCCCACCTGCCGCACAAATCGATATCAAACCGCGGCCCTTCCCCGCCGCGGCCAGCAGCTTCGCCAGGTGGGCCAATATCCGCCCTCCGGTCGCGGCAAACGGATGCCCCGCCGCCAGCGAGCTGCCTTTGACGTTGAGCTTGCTGCGGTCGATTGCCCCAAGCGGTGCGTCCAGCCCCAGGCGATCACGGCAGTACTCCGCATCCTCCCAGGCCTTGAGGGTGCACAGCACCTGGGCGGCGAAGGCTTCGTGAATCTCGTAGTAGTCAAAATCCTGCAGGCTCAACCCATTGCGCGCCAACAGGCGCGGCACTGCGTACACCGGCGCCATCAACAACCCTTCACGGCCCGTGACGAAATCCACCGCTGCGGTCTCGCCGTCAACCAGGTAGGCCAACACCGGAAGCCCCTGTGCCTGCGCCCATTCCTCCGTGCCCAACAGCACCAGCGATGCGCCATCGGTCAAAGGGGTGGAGTTGCCTGCGGTAAGCGTGCCCAGCCCGCTGCGGTCGAATGCCGGTTTGAGCTTGGCCAGTTGCTCCAAGGTCAGGTCCGGCCGCAGGTTGTTGTCACGGCTAAGTGCTAGGAACGGCGTGAGCAGATCATCCTGCCAGCCTTCGGCATAGGAGGCCGCCAGCCGCTGATGGCTAAGCAAGGTCAGTGCATCCTGCTCGGCGCGGTCGATCCGCCAGGCCTGCGCCATGCGCTCGCAATGCTCGCCCATCGACAGGCCTGTGCGCGGCTCGCCATTGCGCGGCAACTCAGGCTTCAGGTGGCCGGGGCGCAACTTCAGGAACGGCTTCAGCCGTTCACCCAGGCTTTTGCCGCGGTTGGCCTCCAGCAGTATGTGGCGCAACCCTTCGTTAACGGCAATCGGCGCATCGGAGGTGGTGTCGACACCGCCCGCGATGCCGCTGTCGATCTGCCCAAGGGCAATCTTGTTGGCCACCAGCAAGGCCGCCTCCAGCCCCGTGCCGCAGGCCTGCTGGATGTCGTAGGCCGGCGTGCGCGCCGACAAACGCGAACCGAGCACGCATTCGCGGGTCAGGTTCATGTCACGGGAGTGCTTCAGCACCGCGCCCGCCACCACTTCGCCCAGCTGCAGCCCATGCAAGCGGTAACGCTCGATCAGGCCCTCCAAGGCGACAGTCAGCATCGCCTGGTTGCTGGCGGTGGCGTAGGCACCATTGGAACGGGCGAACGGGATTCGGTTGCCGCCAATGATCGCGACCCGGCGAGGTGAACGCATGCGCATGTTCCTCCTGAAACAATTTAAACCGTACAGCCTAGGTGTTTTTACCGCATTCGAACGACCTTGCCACAAAGTTGGTCCACACTTTCAAGCTTGCCTTCAGGGAGACCCACTCATGAGCGATCGCTACCTCGGCTTTGCCAACTCCAACCTCGGCCGCCGCCTTGTGGATGCCCTCGGCCTGCCACACCCGGCCCCGCTGGAGCGCTGGCAGGCAGGCCGCCTGCGCCCGGTAGAGGGTGCCCTGGTACTGGGTGGCGGGCCACTGACGCGCCAGGTCGAGGCCATCGCCCCACGCCTCACCGACGAACTCTACAGTTTCAATGCCGAAGGGTTACAGGCGCCGGCCTGGGTTGCAGGGCTTGGGCCGAAGCTCAAAGCCGTGGTGTTCGATGCCACTCACCTGTCCGACAGCGATGAATTGAAGCAGTTGCGCGAATTTTTCCAGCCGTTGCTGCGCAGCCTCGCGCCTTGCGCCCACGTGGTGATCCTCGGCCGCGCGCCAGAAGGCCTCGACGACCCACTGGCCAGTGTCACGCAACGGGCGCTCGAAGGGTTCAGCCGCTCGCTGGCCAAAGAGCTGCGCAATGGTGCGACCGCACAGTTGCTGTATATCGGCCAAGGTGCTGAAGACCAGTTGGAAGGTGCCCTGCGCTTCTTCCTTTCGCCCAAGAGCGCGTTCATTTCTGGCCAGGTGCTGCGCCTTGAAGCCTGCGCCAGCCAGGTCGAGGACTGGACCCGCCCGCTTGGCGGACGACGCGCCCTGGTGACCGGCGCTGCACGCGGTATCGGCGCCGCGATTGCCGAAACCCTGGCGCGGGACGGCGCCGAGGTGCTGCTGCTGGATGTGCCGCAAGCCCGGCAAGACCTCGAAGCCCTCGCCGCGCGGCTGGGCGGCAAGGCACTGGCGCTGGACATCTGCACCAATGACGCCGCAGCGCAGTTGCTCGAAGCGCTGCCCGGGGGTATCGACATCGTGGTGCACAACGCCGGCATCACCCGCGACAAGACCCTGGCCAACATGACCCCCGAATATTGGGATGCGGTGATGGCCGTGAACCTCAAGGCACCGCAGGTACTCACCCAGGCACTGTATGACGCAGGCGCGCTCGGCGAGAACGCACGCATCACGCTGCTGGCGTCGGTCAGCGGCATTGCCGGTAACCGCGGGCAGGCCAACTATGCGGCGAGCAAGGCCGGCTTGATCGGCTTCGCCCAGGCCTGGGCGGCAAAACTCGCGGCCCAGGGTGCCAGCATCAATGCCGTGGCCCCCGGCTTCATCGAAACGCACATGACCGCCGCCATGCCTATGGGGCTGCGCGAGGCCGGGCGGCGCTTGAGCTCACTGGGCCAAGGCGGGCGGCCACAAGACGTCGCCGAGGCCATTGCCTGGCTCAGCCAGCCAGGCTCCGGCGCGGTCAATGGCCAGGTGCTGCGGGTCTGTGGCCAAGCGCTGATGGGGGCCTGACCATGAGCCGACACTGGCACGACCTGCACGCCCCGGACTCACGCGCGAGCCTTTACCTGCGTGCGGCCAGCAAGCGCAAGATCAGCGGCGACAAGCTGCCCGACGAAGGCCTGCGCTGCGTGATGCGGGTTCAGCCCGACAACCTGGCAGCCTACCGCCGACTCTGCCACTTCACCGACGATGGCCGCCTGCCCGCTACTTATCCCCATGTGATGGCCTTCCCCCTGCAATTGCAGCTGCTGACGGCGCACAGCTTCCCCTTCCCCTTGCTCGGGCTGGTGCATCTGCAGAACCGCATCGAGGTGTTGCGGCCACTGGGCGGCATCGATGCATTACGTTTCGCCGTCTACGCCGACAACCTGCAACCCCACGCCAAGGGCGCCACCTTCGACCTCATTACGGAAGCCGAAGATGCCCTGGGCCTGCTCTGGCGCGAATGCAGCCGCACGCTGGTGCGCGGGCTACGCTTGGAGGGCCAGGCCAGCGAGCAAACAGACAGCGCGCCTGACGCACTGGCAGAGGCGAGCCGCTGGTATGCCGACAGCGATATCGGCCGGCGTTACGCCAAGGTCTGTGGCGACTACAACCCGATTCACCTGAGCGCTGCCAGTGCGCGACTGTTCGGGTTCCCCAAGGCCATTGCCCACGGCATGTGGAGCAAGGCCATGGCACTGGCGGCCCTGCGCGGGCACCTGCCGAACAGCGGCTACAGCTTCGAGGTGGAGTTCCGCAAACCGGTGCGATTGCCTTCAGAGGTGGTGCTCAGTGCCAGCGAAGCCGGGCCAGAAGGTGAACTACGGCTGGATGGGCAGGGTGAGTTGCTGCACATGGTTGGCCGTTGGGGTGGCCTGTAGGCGCAGGCCTCTTGCTTTGCATCGGGCCTGCGCCGAAGCTATGCGGCATTAGGAGACCCCCGATGAACCTGCAAGAACTCACCGAACGCCTGCACCGGATCCGCGACAACAACGATTGGCGCGGCTTCCACAGCCCGAAGAACCTGGCCATGGCCGCCAGCGTTGAAATGGCCGAACTGGTCGAAATCTTCCAGTGGCTGAGCGAGGACCAATCCCGCCAGCTGCCTGCCGACACACTCGCCCACGCCGGCCAAGAGGTGGGCGATGTGGTGCTCTATCTGTTGCTGCTGTGCAGCGAGCTGGGCCTGGACATGGACCAGGTGGTAAGGGCCAAGCTGGCCGACAGTGAAAGGCGCTTCGCCCGATGAACGACCGTCACTTCGATGAACTGGCCACCCGCTTCGCCGAGAAAATCTACGGCGGTGCCAAGGGCGCCATTCGCCTGGCCGTGCTACAGGCCGACCTGGCCGAAGCCTTGCCCGATCGCCCGCTGCGCATACTCGACATCGGTGCAGGCCTGGGCCACATGGCCTTGTGGCTGGCACAACGCGGCCATCACCTGACCCTCGCCGAACCCGCCGCGCCCATGCTCGACGGTGCCCGCGCGCGCTTTGCCGAGGCAGGCCAGACGGCCACCTTCATCCAGGCACCGTGGCAGGACCTGCTGGGCCAGCTGACCGAACCCTACGACCTGGTGCTGTGCCACGCCGTGCTCGAATGGCTGGCCGAACCCGAAAGCATCCTGCCCGTGCTGCACCAGCTCACTGCGCCCAGCGGGTGGCTTTCGCTGGCGTTCTACAACCGCGACGCACTGGTCTACCGCAACCTGCTCAAGGGCCATTTCCGCAAACTGCGCAGCAACCGCCTGGAAGGTGAAAAGCAGAGCCTGACCCCGCAGAAACCCCTTGATCCGCGTGAGCTCAAGGCGCAACTTGATCCTATGTGGCAGGTCGAAAGCGAGAGTGGCGTCAGGGTGTTCCACGACTACATGCCCAAGGAGTTCCAAGCCAAGGCCGAAATACTCGACCTGCTGGAAATGGAACTGGCCCACCGCCGACACCCAAGCTTTGCCGGGCTCGGTCGCTACCTGCACTGGATCTGCCGCCCCCGCTGACCCCGCCCGCCGGGAGGAATACATGCCGTACCGTCTGTTGTGCCTGGCCCTGCTGCCCCTTGCCCTGGCTGCCTGCCAGGGCAGCAACCCGTATGTCGCCAGTAGCCGCCCCTTACCGCCCGCCCCTGCGCAGGCGGCCACCACCTTCGATGCCAGTGCCTACCCGGCACCCGCCCGCGACTACGGGCACTACCGCAGTTGGAGCTGGCGTGACGGCCAGTTGCCCAGCGGCACAGCCAATGCCGACCCGGCACAACTGGCCGATGCCATCAGCGGCGCACTCGACCAGCATGGCCTGCGCCCTGCCCGGGGCAGCGCCGGCGATTTGCTGGTGAGCGCCGACATGCGCCTGGAAAAACGCCTGCGCCAAGTACGTGACTACGACACCTACGACCCCTACTACGGCCCCTACCCCTACGGCAGTGTGGGTTACGGCGGCTACCGCAACGGCTACGGTGCCTATGCCAGCACGCCGATCGTGCGCACCTACGAGGTGGAGGTGATGGTGGTCCGCATCGACCTGTACGACGCTCGCAGCGGCCAGCCAGTGTGGAGCGCCAGTGCTGAAAGCAACAGCGACAAGGACTCGCCGCGTGATCGCGAAAGCGCCTTGCGTGATTCGGTGCACAAGGCGCTCAGCGGCTATCCTCCCAGTTAACGTTTAACGGAGAACCATCATGTTGCGCCGTCTCGTTCTACTGTCATTCGCGCTGGTGCTCACGGCCTGCTCGAGCAACAACGTCCAGCAGGATTTCGACGCCAGCCGCGATTTTGCCGCCTACCGCAGCTGGGCGTGGCAGGAACCCGGCTTGCAATACCGCCCGGACGACCCTCGCATCAAAAGCGACCTGACCGAGCAGCGCATTCGCCAGGCCGTGGCCGACCAGCTCGACCAGCGCGGCCTGCGCCCGGCACAGGGCAATGCGCGGCCTGACCTGAAAGTGCGCGCCTACCTCATCGTCGAGCAGCGTCAGCAGCAGATCACTACCAACTATGGCGGTGGCTGGGGTGGTTACTGGGGAGGCTACTGGGGCGGGCCGATGTACAACGAAACCCGCAGCGTCGACTACAAGGTCGCCACCATCCAGGTCGACATGTTCGATGGGCGGGACGACAAGCTGGTCTGGCGTGGCAGCGCTGAACAGATCATGAACAATTACCCGCCAAGCCCGGAAGAACGTAACAACGCGATCCAGAATACGGTGACCAATGTGCTGAGCAACTACCCACCCGGCAGCAAGAAGTAATGCGCCGAGGCCCATCGTCGGCTTGCCGGCGATGGGCCAACACAGGCACCGTCAGCTGCGACACCTTCTGATCCCGTCACGCCTTTTTCCCTTCCCGCCGCGCCCGCTTGCAACTTCGCGTCTACCCTGAATTCAAGGAAACCTGACTGACCGGGTAGAAGTGTTCAACAATTAGGGAAGGCGACCTGCCAATGCAAAGCATTGTTCTTCTGATGTGGCTTGCCTTGTGCTCCGAACAGGATGTGCGTCAACGGCAGATCTCCAACGCACTGACCCTGGGCGTCGCTGCCTGCGCCCTGGCCTGGCTGTTCGCCACCGGCCACAGCTGGATCGGTGCCGACGCCAGCGACGCCGGTTGGGCGCTGGCCATCGTCATGCTGCTGACGTTACCCGGCTATATGCTCGGGCGTTTCGGCGCCGACGACGTCAAATTGATGGGCGCCCTGGCGCTCGCCACCAGTCCTCAATATGTGCTCGGCACGTTCATTGGCGCGGGTATCACCGTCGTGCTCTGGCTGCTGTCGCGTCGCCGCCTGTGGACCTTGCTCAACCCTAAGGTCAAGAAGCGCTTGCAGGCTCTGACGGAGCAAATGGGCGACAAACAGGCCTTCGTACCTTACGTCCTGGCGGGCTTTATGCTGACAGCGGTATGGATCCAATAATCATCCCTGTTGTCCTATAACTTGTACGGACCTTGTACAGAATTGCCAACTGCGACTACTTTTAAGCTGCCGGAGTGTCTAGCCCGGGAGCAGGGCCGATTACGAACAGGGAGTTGATCGTGAACAAGCCGTCCAGTGAAGTGAAGGTGCTGGTGGTCGATGACCAGCCATTGATCGTCGAACAATTGTGTGAATACCTCGAAAGCCAGGGCCACGTGTGCGTCCCAGCCCATTCCACTGCCCAAGCCATCGAGCGCTACTCGGCTGACCAAAAGATTGGCTTGGTGCTGTGCGACCTGCACATGCCCGAGCGTGATGGCATTGAGCTGGTCCACGCCTTGAAGGAACTCGCCGGCAACAAGCGTATGTTCGAAGCCATCATGCTGACCGGTCGTGCCGACAAGCAGGACGTGATCCGCGCCTTGCGCGCGGGCTTTGTCGACTATTACCAAAAACCGGTAGATTTCAACGAGCTGCTCGAAGGTTTGCGCCGTCAGGAAGAGGCTCTGCTGGAGCGTCAGCGCAACATGAAAGACCTCGGTGGCCTCAACCAGCGCCTGCAGGACCTGGCAGAGTCGGTCGACGAGCTCTACCACGACCTGGAAAAGGCCCGCGGCCAAGGCGTGCACCGCCGTGCCAGCGATGTCGAAGAAAGTGAAAACGAGCTGCCCGCCGTCTTCGAGAAGCTGTCGCCGCGTCAACTGGAAGTGGCCCGCCTGGTGAGCAAAGGCAAGACCAATTACCAAATTGCCTGTGAACTGGGCATTACCGAGAACACCGTGAAACTCTACGTTTCTCAAGTGCTGCGCCTGACCCACATGCACAACCGCACGCAGCTGGCGCTCGCGCTGACGCCGAGTTCTTCACCGGTGCATCAGCGCTTTACCGCTCATTGAAAGACTGGCCTGTCAGCGGCATCCGAGTTGCCGTTGATAGGCCATCAGCCCCAGGCTCATTCCATCTGGTAGGTAAGGCTTAGCGTCACGCGTGGCCCGCGGCTCAGGCTATCCAGGGCAACATCGGCCAAGGGCTTCGCGACCTCCACCGCCAAATTGAAGTAGCGCCCATCCCCCAACCGCAGCCCCAGCGCCGCGGACGCCATGTGGGCATCCTCGACATTGCTGCGGTTGTACCAGGCCTGCGCAGCATCGAGTACCGCATAGGGTTGCAGCACCTTCAGCCAGTTGCCGTTGTGCCGAACACGGTAGCCAAGCTCGTACGCTACCCCCCACCCCTTGTCCCCCGCTGCCTGGTCGCGTGGATAACCGCGGCCGAAAGTTTGCCCGCCAAACACCGCCCGCTCGCTGTCGGGCAGTGTGTCGTCACTCCAGTACAGGGCACCAGACGCCACCCCCTGCCAATCATTGAACAACGCGTCGCTCTGCAACCCCGAGAGGCGAAAACGCAGAAAGTCCAGGTCATAGTCGGCGTCGCTGCGTGCCCCCAGGTAATCCAGGCCTTGATAGACGCCAGCACTGACGATACGCAAGCGGCGATCGTCGGCCTTGCGCCAATTGCCTTCAAATGACACCGCGCGTACGTAGCTGTCGTACTCGTGAGACGGCGACAGCCCCGCAGGCCGATCTTCGAGGTGCTCACTGATCGCGTAGAAGCGCCCCGCCACCGTCATCCACTCATCCGCCTTGACGATCAGCGGCTGGCCAAGGCCAACCGAATAACGCTCGCTATCACGCCGCTGAGTCAAATCGCTGCCGTCCTCCAGCCGAATTCGGGTGCCCGGCGTGCTGCGATAGCGCGAAGCAGACACCAGCAACTGGCTGCCTTCAGCATCCAGGTACTGGCTGTAGTCCAACCGCTGGTAATGCGCCTGGTCATCGCCGGGCGGCAACAACACGCTTGCCTGGAACTGCTCGGCATAGCGGGTCTGGGCGTTGCTGGTGACGGTGAACAGCGCCTGGGCGTCCTCACGGCTGCCATCGCTTACGGTAACGCCAGTGGCGAACAACGTACGCCGCGCGTGGACCGTCAGCTGAGCGGCGCCCTCAGGCGACTGCGCCGCAGCCAATTCAGCGTCCACCGCCACGCCGGGGAGGCGCTCGGCGAGGCCCAGGTAGCGATCGAGTGTTTCCCGCGTTAGCGGGCGTTCCGCCTGCAAGCGCTGCAGCAACTGCTGCAGGTAGGTGCGGGCCGAGCCGATGTCGCCTTCCAGCCGGTACCCGTGGATATAGCCCTCGACCAACACCACCTCAACACGGCCGTCAGCGACATCCTGCGGCGGGAGGTAAGCGTACGACAGCAGGTAGCCTTCTTGCCGGTAACGTTGAGTAAGGCGCGCGGTGAACTGCTGCAACTCGCCCAGCGTGGTTTCACGCCCGATCAACGGCTGGTAGTGATCACGCAGGTCACTCAAAGGGAACACCGTCCCCCCTTCGAAGCGCACCTTGTGCAACACCAGGCGGGTCTCCAGCGGCGCCCAGCCTGCCGCGCTGGCGTTCGGCAGCGCCAGCCGCAGGTGTGGGGCAAGTGGGCGGTAGGTGTCCAGCGGCAGGTTGGCGGCGGGCAGGCGACGCTCGTTTTCGTGGCTGTCGAGAAAGCCCGGCAACGGCTCTGCGCGGGCCACCAAGGCCCAGGGCAGCAACAAAAGAGGCATGACCAGAGGACGCATTGGACGCTCCATGATCCCTCGTGTACCGGGGCGCCAGCCGGTCACACCCGTCTTGTGCAAAGCGTAGGTGCTGGCCCGGCAATCGTCGAACGGCTACTCGCTGACCTGAAACGCCACCCGCGCGGTCTCGCCACTTTCATCCAGCGCGCTGAGCTCGATCTGCCCGGGCTGTTCGAAACGTACCAGCAGGCTGTCCTGGCCTTGGGTCTCGCCCAACGGCTGGCCGTTGAGGAACCACCAGCGCCGCCCGCCGCCGCCCAAGGCGGAAACGTGCAATTGCAACGGTTCGCTGCTGGTTGCCGGACGGCGCAGGTTGTCCCCCGGGCGCACGCCGACAATCGACAGCGGGGGTGCGCTGGCGGGCGCCTGCGGTGGGCAGGCCGGGTCTACTGCCGGCAGGCGCGCTGCACGCCGTTCGACCCTGGGCAGCCAAGGCTCCAGCGGGGCGGGCCAGAGCGCGATGTCGCGTACCTTGGCCCCCGGGCAACTGCCGTCGACCCGCAGCCCTTGCGCATTGACCCAGACGCGCTCACGCAGGCCCAGCCCGAGCGGCTGATCGGCCGCCTGCAAGGTCGGCGGTGTGGTGCCGTCGAGGGTCCAGGCAAAGCGCTGGCGGCGGCAGTTGGGGTCTTGCCGATTCATCGGCTGGCCCAGCGGCCAGCAGATGGCTGCCACGCCGATGGTAGCGGGCACCTGCTCGACCGGCACGCTGATACCGCGCTGGGCATCGCGGTTGCTTAGCAGGTCATGCACCTGAAGCATCAACGGCGCCGCCGAGGCCAGGCCGAACTGCCCGGGTACCGGTGTGCCGTCGGGGCGGCCGATCCATACACCAATCAAGTAGCGCGGGCCGACCCCAATCGACCAGGCGTCACGAAAGCCATAGCTGGTACCGGTCTTCCAGGCCAGTTGCGGGCGCTGCACCAGTTCGGCGTGCGGGTCGCGGTCGGGGCGTGCCTGGCCGCTCAGAATACGCCGGATAATCCACGCCGCCCCTGGCGACAGCAGGCGTCGCTCTACCAGCGGGTCCTGCGGCTGCAGGCGGATGCGCGCACTGTTGCCGGCCCGGGCCAGCGCCGCATAACCGCCGACCAGGTCTTCCAGGCGGCTGCCCGCCCCCCCGAGGATCAACGACAAGTTGGGCTCGGCCAAGGGCGGCAGCATCAGCGGCATGCCGGCCATGCGCAATTGCGCGGCGAAGCGTTTCGGGCCATATGCTTCCAGCAACTGAACGGCCGGCAGGTTGAGCGACAGCGCCAGTGCCGAGCTGGCCGACACCGGCCCGCTGAACCCCATCGAGAAGTTGCCGGGCCGATAGTCGCCGTAGCGCCTAGGCACATCCTGCAGCAGCGATTCGGAGTGGATCAGGCCGTCATCCAAGGCCATGCCGTAGAGGAAGGGTTTGAGCGTGGAACCGGGCGAGCGCAATGAGCGCACCATGTCGACGTGGCCGAAGCGGCGTGCGTCGCTAAGGTCGATCGAACCCAGGTAGGCGCGCACTGCCATGGTCTGCGCCTCGACCACCAGGATCGCCGCCGACGTGCGCTCCGGCAGGCGTGCGCGCCAGCCCAGCAGCAGGTCTTCGAGGCGCCTTTGCATGGCTGCGTCTAGGGTGGTGCGGATTAGCGGCGGGCTATTCGCCGTGTTAAGCCGCCGCGCCAGTAACGGTGCCAGTGCCGGTTCCTGACGTGGCGCCAGCAGCAAGGGCTCCTCGGCAGCTTCCTTGAGCTGCTGGGCTGGCCATACCTGGTATTCCTCCAGGCGCTGCAGCACTTTGTCGCGCGCACGCTGGGCACGCTCGGGGTGGCGGTCCGGGCGCAAGCGGCTGGGTGCCTGGGGCAGCACCGCAAGCAGCGCCGCCTCGGCAGGTGTCAGGTGTTTGGGCGATTTGCCCAAGTACGCCCAGCTAGCCGCTGCCACGCCCTGCAGGGTGCCGCCAAAGGGTGCACGGTCGAGGTAGATCTGCAGGATTTCGCGCTTCGACAGGTGCCACTCCAGCTGCGCCGTACGCCATAACTGGCGCAGCTTGCCGGCCAGCGTCCGGTCATGCGGATCGAGCAGGCGCGCCACCTGCATCGACAGCGTACTGCCCCCCGACACCACACGCCCTCCGCGCAGGTTCAGCCAGGCCGCACGGGCCAGGGCCAGCGGGTTGACCCCAGGGTGGCGATAGAACCAGCGGTCCTCGTAGGTCAGCAGCGCCTGCAGGTACAGCGGCGAGACCTCTTCCGGGCTGACCGGGTAGCGCCACACGCCATCGGCGTCGGCAAAGCGCCACAACGGCGTGCCGTCTTCGGCCAGCACCACCCGCGCCAGGTCGTCGCCGGGCATGGGCAACGGCCAGATACGGTCGGCCAGCCACACCAGGCCCACGGCCAGGACCAGGGTGATGGCGCTACCACGCACAATCCTGCCCGCACGCGTGCGCGGCCGCGCTAAGCTTGGCATCGGGAACCGACTTGGCCAACTGATGGCCAAAGGCTTGGGAACGGCAACCTCGCCGGTGTGTTGATCAGGAAGCAACTATGCATGTAGAAGATTTTTTCGGGTGGCTGGGCCACGCACTCGGGTCGTTGATCCGCTTTATCGTCGACGCATTGAGCGGGCTGTTCAACCTGCTGGCCAATGCCGGCGGCAATTTCATCGATGGCCTGGCACGCACCCTGGGCATGGACACCTCGCTGGTCAGCATCCTTGCCCTGGTCGTCGGCCTGATGCTGCTGTACTCGGCAATCCGCGCCTTCATGCGCGCTTCGATCATTCTCGGGATCATCTGGTTGGTGCTGGGGTTGTGGGTGATGAGCTGGGTGATTCACTAAAGGCCATCGCCGCACCTCGCAGTGTGTGTGTGTGTGTGTAGGAGCAGCCTTGTGCTGCGAAGAGGCCGGTACAGGCAACAGGATTTTCGTTGCTCATACCGGCCTCTTCGCAGCACAAGGCTGCTCCTACACGAGGCAGGCTTTTAGCGGGCTTTGACGGTCATCTCGCCTTGCCCATCGCCCACTGCCTGCAGGTTCGGGCGGTACATCGACTCGACCTGCGGCGGCGGCACACGGTAGGTGCCCGGGGTTACTGCCCGCGCCAGGTACAGCAGGTGCGTGGTGCCATAGCTGTCCAGCTTGAGCGCTGCGACGTAACGGTCATCGCGGTACTCCTGGTGCAGCACGCTGGCGTTCTGCATCGACTCACGCCACGCCTTCACGGCACTGCTGGCGTTCTCCAGGCTGGCCGCACTCTGTGCCAGGTTCTGGTTTTCCAGCTCAAGCCCCGCTGGCAGCAAATCCACCACCAGTGCATCCGGCACACGGTCTTCGGCCTTGAGGGCCAGGTGCACCAGCACCAGGTCGCCGCTGCGCAGGTTGTGCAGGTCCAACGCCTGGCCATTCATGCCCAGGTACTCACGACGAATCTGCAGACCATTGCCACCGGCTGCCGGCGCCTGGCGCGGGTAGCCAGACAGCGTCAGCTGCTGGTAAAGCGTCTCGCTGCCTTCGTTTTGCACCGTCAGCGGCGACGCCAGTAGCGGGCCTTCGAGCTTGAGGCCGGTTTCGGCGTTGTTGAACTCGCGGATCTCACCCGCGCTGTCCAGACGCGCCTGCCACTTGCCTTCCGGCTTGCCGAGCAAACCACGGCCAGCGAGGAACAGCGCGTTACGTTCCTGGGTAGACAGCCAGCGGTTGGCCGCCAACTCGTCCGACAGTGCGAACAGGCGTTGGTCGACCTGCTTGCTGGCCAGGTTGCTCTCCTGCAACAGCGCCAGAATCAGCGCCTGGTCACGCAGGCTGCTGCCGTAGTCAGCCATCCAGCCTTTGCTGCGGCCAATACCCAGGCCGGCTTGCAGGGCCTGCTCGGAACGTGGCTTGTCGCCCATCTTCTCCAGCGCTACCGCCAGTTGCACCAGCGGCAAGCCGGAGCGAGCGTCGGCACGGCGTTCGAAAAGCCCGCGCAAGGCACCCAAGGGCGCCTGCTGGCTGCGCGACAGAACCAGGGCAGCATAAGCCTGCACGGCGAAGCGGGTATGGTCAGCGTTCTCGCTGTAGTCGACCTCGATCAGGTTGCGCTCCTGCAGGTAGCGCAGCAAGCGCTCGTTGGCCTTCTTCAGCGCCTCGGCGGGCACGCCGTAGCCCTGGTCACGGGCGCGCAGCAAGAAGTCGGTGACATAGGCGGTCAACCAGTACTCTTCTTCACTGTCCGAACTCCACAGGCCGAAGCTGCCGTTGTACCGCTGCATGCCCAGCAGGTGCTCGATGCCCATTTCGATCTTGCGCTTGCGCACGTCGGCCGGTTCGCCCTTGATCCCCAAGCGTTTGAGGCTTTCGGCATCGGCGTAGAGCGACGGATAAAGGCCGCTGGTGGTCTGCTCCAGGCACCCGTAGGGGTAGGCTTCGAGGGCACGAATCTGTTCGGCCAGGTTCAGCGGCGGCCGGCTCGACAAGACCAGGCTGGCTTCAAGGCCCGCCGGTTCGAAGGCAGCCAGGTCCGCCTCGGGCAACGCCCATGGCTGGTCCTTCAAGGCAACCCGGTAGTGCTTGAGCATCGCCGGATAAGCCGGGCGCACACCCAAGGTCCATTCACGCTCGAAGGCCGTGGCCGGCTCGTTTGGCAGTTGCAGGCCATTGACCCGCACGCGCACCTTGCCCTGCCCCAGGCCGCCTTGGGCCTGCACCGGAATCATCAGCGTGCGGCGTTGGCCTTCGTCCAGCGCGACGCTTTGCACCGCGCTCGCCGCCAGGCTCAACTGGCCTTCGGTGCTGATCTCGACATTCAATTGCTGGGCGCGGCCCGACAGGTTGGCCAGGTCCAGCGCCAGGCTGGTGCGGTCGCCACCAGCCAGGAAGCGCGGTGCCGAAAGCTCGGCGATCAGCGGCGCAGCCACCACCGTCTTGCCCTCGGCCACGCCGAAGTGGTCTTCGGTCCAGGCCTGCGCCATCAGCCGCAGTTCGCCATTGAAGTCGGGGATGTCGACCGTGGCCTGGCCCTCGCCCTTCTCGTCCAGGGTCACCGGCAGGCTCTGCTGCGCGACAATGGTCACCGTGGTGTTGGGGCGTTTGCCACCCTTGGCCATGGCCGCGTCACCGCCAAAGGCCAGGCTGGCGAGGCGGCCCTGGCCGGCCTCGATCAACTGGCCGTAGATGTCCAACTGGTCGGCGCCATACGCTTTGCGGCCGAACAGGCTGGTGAACGGGTCGGGGGTCTTGAAGTCGGTGATGTTGAGGATGCCGACATCAACTGCCGACAGCAGTACATGCACCTGCTGCCCCGCAGCCGCGGGGCTGCCATCGGCATTGGCCACCTTGAACTTGACTGTCAACGGCTGCTTGGGCCGCATCTTCTCCGGCGCCTGCAAGCTGACCGCCAGCTTACGCTCGGCCCGGTCGAGTGGCAGGTGCAGCACGCCCACCGCGCGTTTCGGTGTGGCATTGGCCTTGCGCTCGCCGGGGCGAATCACCAGGGCGCTGATATACAGGTCGTGGCGTGCCCACTTCTTGTCCAGTTGCACGTCGAAGGTCTTGCCTTCGGCCGGCACCTCGATCTCTTGCCACCACAACGGGCCATCGCTGGACTCGATCATCAGGTAGCCGCTGCCGGCGGCAGGCGGGGTCACCGTGACTTTGGCGGTGGCGCCATCGGCGTAGGACGGTTTGTCCAGGGCCAGCTTGACCTGGTCCGGGCGTACTGCGCCGCCTTCGGCGTTGTCCTGGGCGCGATAGCCCGCCCAGAAGCGCTCGCTGGACACCAGGCCAGTCTCTGGGTCTTCGACCTCGACCCGGTAAGGGCCCCACTCGACCTGGAACGACAACTTGGCGGTCGAGCCGGCCTTGACGCTGACGGTCTCTTCGCTCTGGGTGAGGAATTTCTCGTTGTAGTTGTAGCTCCAGCCGTCGCTCTGCGAGTAGTTCCAGTAGTAGTCACGGCGCTCGCGAATCAAGCGCACCTTGAGGTCGTTGGCCGCCAGCTTCTTGCCATCACGGTCGGCCACCAGAAACTCGAATTCCACCGGGCCGTCACTGTCGGTTTCCTCGCCTTCGAACAGGCCGCGCAGGCCCGGCAAGCGTTCGGCAGGCCAGATAGGCTGTTCCAGACGACGGGTGATCGGCCGGCCACCGGACTCCTGCAGGCTGGCCTGCACGGTCAGTTGCAGTGGCGAGCGGGCTTCGGCCCAGCGGCTTTCGATATCGACCACTGCCTTGCCGGCCTGGTCGAGGGTGACTTCGTCCAGCTCCAGGTCCTGGTTCAACTCGGTTTCGGTGACCGAACCGAACTGGTAACCCGGCAGCGCCGGCACCGCTTCGCGCAACGGGCGCACGTAAGCTTGGCCACTCAGCCGGTTACCCGCAGCCGGCGCGCCGTAAAGGTAGCGGCCATTGACTTGGATGTGGGCGTCCTGATCAGGCGCAAGCGGTGCGCTGCTGCCTTTGAGCTCCAACGCCAAACGTTCGGGGAGGAAGTCTTCGACCAGAAACTCGTAGACCTGCTTGCGCCCGCCACCCAGGTCGAGCAGCAATTGCCAGCGACCGGTCGGCGCCTCGCTGGCCAGTTGCAGTTGGTACTGGTAAAGGCCACTGCCATCCGCCTCCCAAACAAACTTGCGGCTGACCTGCTCATCGGGGCGACGCACTTCCACACTGACCGGCTGGGCCTTGACCGGCTTGCCATCCTGGTCGCGCAGCAGGCCGTTGAGCAGCACCGTCTCACCCGGGCGATACAGGTCGCGCGGGCCGAAGATGAACAACTGCAAAGGGTTGGCTTGCGGGCCGGTGATATCGAATTCGGCCAGGTCCAGGGCCGCAGTGTTCAGGCGCAGCAACGTGGTGTGCACGCCTTGCGTGGCAATCAGGGTATCGGCCTTGGGCGTGATCGGCAGTTCGGCGTGGCCGTCGCCATCGGTCTTGGCCTGGGCCAGTAACTTGCCCTTCTCGTCATGCACCTCGAGGTTGACGTCTTTCATCGCCTTGCCGCCTTCCAGGGCTTGGGCGAACACGTCGAGGCGGTCGCGGTAGCGGTGCGCAGAGACGCCGATGTCACTGAGGCTGAACAGGGTCGCCGGCTGCGAGTAGTCGTAGGTGCCCGAGGCACGCATCACTGCCAGGTACACGCCCGGTTCCTGCAGCGGCTTGATCCCGGCAATCGGCAGCAGCACGGTCTCGCGGGTGTTGCGCGCGGGGTTGAGATCGAAGCGGCCGCTGTAGACCAGCTCGGCCATGTCCAGGGTTTCTTTGGACTGGTAGTAATACAGGCTGCTGTTACGCCCCCAGTTGACCAGGAAGGTCGAGAGCATCTCGGGCTTCACGCGGAAGAACTCGACATCGACCTTGTCGACGTTCAGGGCGATCACCGGCAAGCCTTCGGCCAGGCGCGTGGGCAGCAACGAACCGCGGCTGGCAAAGCCGATGGTCGGCTGCATGTCGCGGGTTTCCAGGCGGGTGACCGACTCGCTGTCGAGCGCGTTGCCATTGACCGCCAGCAGGCCTTTGTCGACCGTGAGCACCAGCTTGCGCTGCGGCTCCAGGTGGCGCAGGCGCAGTTCCATCTGGTTGTCGGAGAGTTCCCAGGCCCCGTCGACCTTGCCTTTGACGGTGTCGACCAGGTGCAGTTTGCCGGCGAAGTCCTGTGTGGCATCCAGCGGCGCGGAGAAGCTGATCGACAGCGCGCTGGCGCCGTCGAGCTGCACTTCCGAGACGTCCAGCACCGTGAGCGCCCGGCCCTCGTAGCGCTTGGCGAGTACGGCAGGGTCTTCGCGCTTGGCCGCTGGGGCCTCGGCGGGCGCGGTGGCTGCCGGTTTCTCGGCCGGCGCGGGTTTGCCCGGCGCGGAGGAGTCACAAGCACTGAGCAAAGCCAGCGCGCAGGCCAGCAACAATCCTTTGTTGAACATGGAGTAGGAACTCTTAGGCAGCGTGTACGTGAGGGCAGCAACTATAGCGCAACGACGGGCGCGTCACCCGCCGTGTAGCGCCAGGTGAGACCGCGTTCGCGCGAATTGGTTGCCTGGCCGGTACACTGTGGCACTGCTAATGCCAGGATTTGAAATGTCTCAACTGACCACCGACTGGCGCGACCGCCCTACCCACCGCAAGGTCTGGGGCCTGGCCGCACCGATGATCCTCTCCAACATCTCCGTACCCCTGGTGGCGCTGGTCGACAGCACCGTCATCGGCCACCTGCCCCACGCCCACCAGCTGGGCGCCGTTGCCGTGGGCGCCACGCTGTTCACCTTCATGGTTGGCCTGATGGGCTTTCTGCGCATGGGCTCGACCGGCTTCGCAGCCCAGGCTGCTGGGCGGGGTGACGGCGCGGCGTTGCGCCAGGTATTGGTGCAAGGGCTGCTGCTGGCCCTGGGCTTTGCCGTGGTCATCGGCCTGTTGGCGCTGCCCTTCAGCCAGTTGGCGCTGCACGCGATGCAGCCCAGCGCGGCGTTGCAGCAATCCACCGAGGACTTCTTCCACACCCGCCTGCTCGGGCTGCCTGCGGCACTGGCCAGCTACGCGCTGGTCGGCTGGTTCCTCGGCACCCAGAATGCCAGGGCGCCGCTGGCCATCCTGCTGACCACCAACCTGCTGAACATCATCCTCAACCTGTGGTTTGTGCTCGGCCTGGACTGGGGGGTGCTGGGTTCGGCGCGCGCCTCGGTGATCGCCGAGTGGAGCGCCGCACTGCTGGGCCTGGCCCTGACCCGCCCGGCCTTGCGCGCGTACCCCGGGCACATCGCCTGGGCGGCGCTCAAGCGCTGGCAGGCCTGGAGGCCGCTGCTGGCCGTCAACCGCGACATCTTCCTACGTAGCCTGGCATTGCAACTGGTGTTCCTGTTGATCACCGTGCAAGGCGCCCGGCTGGGTGAAGCGACGGTGGCAGCCAACGCCCTGCTGCTCAATGGCCTGCTGCTGACCGCCTACGCGCTCGACGGGCTCGCCCATGCAGTCGAGGCCTTGTGCGGCCACGCCATCGGCGCCCGCGACCGCGATACGCTGCGCCGCTCGCTGGTAGTAGCGTGCGGTTGGTCGCTGATCACCAGCGTTGGCTTTGCCGGGCTGTTCCTGCTGGGTGGGCACCTGTTCATCGACCTGCAGACCGATATCGACAGTGTGCGGGCGGCGGCTTACCCGTACCTGCCGTACTTGGCGGTACTGCCGTTGATTGCGGTGTGGAGCTACCTGCTCGACGGGTTGTTCATCGGCGCGACCCGTGCGCGGGAGATGCGCAATGCGATGCTCGCGTCGGTGGTGATTGCGCTGCCGGTGGCGTGGGCCATGAATGGGTTTGGCAACCACGGCTTGTGGTTGGCGTTTCTCGGGTTCATGGCATTGCGGGCGGTGACGTTGGGGTGGGTTGGGTGGCGGTTGCAGCAAAAGGGGCTGTGGGTTCAGTGATTTTGGGGCTGCTTTGCAGCCCATCGCCGGCAAGCCAGCTCCCACTGAATCACTGCATGGCCCGAGCCACGTGCAATACCTGTAGGAGCTGGCTTGCCGGCGATGGGCCGCAAAGCGGCCCCGGCGATTACGAAGACAAGTACGAAGAGCGGGTCAGCCCCAGGCGCAAGGCATCGAGGAACTGCGTCCGCTCGCGGGCGGTGATCTTCGCGCTGGCGACCTTGTCGCGGTAGTGAGTCATCAACTCCTCCGGCGACAGGTGGACGTAACGCAGCATGTCTTCGATGGTGTCGTGGGTCTCGATACCGGCGTGGTACACGCTGCCATCGGCATTCTGGTAGATGTTCACCGAGTCGGTATCACCGAACAGGTTGTGCATGTCACCCAGAATCTCTTGGTAGGCGCCAACCAGGAACACGCCCAGCAGGTAGTCCTCGCCCTCATTGAGCGCATGCACCGGCATGCTGGTCTCGATGCTCTGCTCGTCGACGTACTGGTTGATCTTGCCGTCGGAGTCACAGGTCAGGTCTTGCAGCACCGCGCGGCGCATCGGCTCTTCATTCAGACGATGCAGCGGGATGATCGGCAGTACCTGGCCGATGGCCCAGGTATCCGGCAGGCTCTGGAACACCGAGAAGTTGCAGATGTACTTGTCGGCCAGCTTGTCATTGAGCTCGTCCAGCACCTGGCGGTGCGAACGCTGGCGCGCCTTCAGCGAGTTGTGCAGGCGACGGCACACGGCGAAATAGCACTGCTCGGCCAGGGCTTTCTCGGCCAGGCTGATCTTGCCATCGGCGTACTGCGCCGCCACGTCCCCCATGTAGTGGGTAGCGCGCCAGTAGGTCTCGGTGACCATCTCGATGTCGGTCGGGCCCAGCAGGTCGGCCAGCCACTGCACGGTCTCGGGCAGGGCTTCCTTGTTTTCGATGGTCGGCACGTCGTCGTTGTGTTTTTCGACGTCGGTCACCTGGATCACCAGCATGGCATGGTGCGCAGTCAGCGAACGGCCGCTCTCGGAGAAGATGTGCGGGTGCGGCAGGCCCTGCGCGTCGCAGAACTCCTTGAGCATGCCCACCACCACGCCGGCATAGTCATCCATGTCGTAGTTGATCGAGCTGGCATTGCGCGAGTGAGTACCGTCGTAGTCCACACCCAGGCCACCGCCGACGTCGATATGATCGACCGGCAGGCCCAGTGCACGCAGCTCGCCGTAGTAGCGGATGGCTTCCTTGAAGCCGTGCTGGTAGTCCGCCAGGTTGGCGATCTGCGAACCCATGTGGAAGTGCAATAGGCGGATGCCCTGGTCCAGGCCGGCATCGCGGAAGCGCTGCACCACCGAAATCAGCTGCGCAGCCGACAAACCGAACTTGGACTTCTCTCCACCGGTGTCGGCCCACTTGCTCGACGCCAGCGACGACAGGCGCACGCGCAAGCCGACCTGCGGCTTGACCTTGAGCTCGGCGGCCTCCTCGATCACCAGGGCGACCTCGGATTCTTTCTCGATGACGATGAACACGTTGTGGCCCAGCTTCTGGCCCATCAGCGCCAGGCGGATGAACTCACGGTCCTTGTAACCGTTGCAGACGATGGTGCCGCCCTTTGGCGCCAGCGCCAGCACTGCCAGCAGCTCGGGCTTGGAGCCGGCCTCAAGGCCAATCGAGACGTTCTGCGTGGCGATGATGTTTTCCACCACCGCTTCCTGCTGGTTGACCTTGATCGGGTACAGCGCGGTGTACTGGCTCTGGTACTCGAGGCGCGCGATGTTGGCGTCGAAGGCACCGGTCAGCTGGCGTACACGGTCTTGCAGGATGTCGGGGAAGCGCACCAGCAACGGCAACGACAGGCCGCTCTGGCGCAGTTCGTCGACCTGCTCGAACAGGTCGATCGGCGCGCTATTGGGGCCATTAGGGCGTACTTCGACGCGCCCGGCTTCATTGATGGCGAAATAACCAGCGCCCCAATGGCGGATGCCGTAAACACTGCGGCTGTCGGCCACGGTCCATTGGCTACCATCGTCTTTGCGTGTGCGTCGTACGGACATTCAAGTCCCCTATAGATAAGTCGAAAACACTGCCCCAACGAAAAGGGCCGGCGCAGTGTAGAAGCTGAAAATGACGATTCGTCCGGTTCAGGGGTAGACCCTTCCAACAGGAACGAGTTTAGAAAGCACTGGGCAAAAAAACGCGCGACGGCCTCAGCCGCCCGACTTTTTCGCCTTGAAACCCTGTTTGGTCAGCTCGCCGATCAACAGCTCGACATGGTCGCCCTGAATCTCGATAACCCCGTCCTTCAAGGCGCCACCGGTACCGCAGCGGCGCTTGAGCGTGGTGGCCAGCTCCTTGAGCTGATCGAGGGGCAGCGGCACACCGGTGACGGTGGTCACGGTCTTGCCACCGCGGCCTTTGCTTTCCCGGCGTACGCGGGCAATGCCGTCGCCTTCGGGGATGATTTGCTGCTTGCAGGTGCAGGCATCCACCGGCTGGCTACAGTCAGGGCAGTGCCGACCGGCATCGGTGGAGAACACGAGACCGCCAAGGGCGGAAAAGGAAGAAGCTTTCTTGGCCACTTTTGTTCCTCTGTGCTGAGGACAAAAACTGGTCGGCGGGAGCCGACCGCGAAGCCCCACTCTGGCAGGGGCGGCGCTACTGCCGCAAGATCCTGCGACAGCCCGAAAAGGGCGCGCAGTGTAACGATAAATCAGGGGATTGCTAAGTACTGGAATGCGCCATTTTGCGAATGTTTTGCGACCCTTCGCGGGCAAGCCCGCTCCTACAGGTACTGCACCGTTCTTAAAGGCTCCGGTAAACCTGTGGGAGCAGGCATGCCCGCGAATAGGCTGCAACGCCGTGCAACTAGGGCAAGCTGGCTTTGTACCGCTGCAACGCCGCCAACGAGTCCGGGCAATACGGCTTGGTGTGGCTTTCTTCTTCCGCCTGCGCCAGGCTGATGAACCGCGCCTCGCTCACCTCTTCCGGCTGCAAGCGCAGCGGTGCATCGGACACCGCCGAATACACCGCACACCACAAGCGGTTATCGGGTTGGTCGAAGTAGAACCGTTCATGAAAGCGCAACGCGACGCCGTCGATACCCAGTTCTTCGGCCAACTCCCGCGAAGCCGACTCGGCGTAGCCCTCGCCCGCCGTCACCATGCCGCCCGCCGCCACATCCCAAAAGCCTGGGTACAGCGCCTTGCTCAAGGTACGCCGGTGCACGCACAACTCCCCGGCGCTATTGAACAGCAAGATGAACGTGCAACGGCCAATCAGCCCGCGCTCGCGCAATTCTGCCCGGGGCAAGGCGCCGAGCACCTGGTCGGCTTCGTCGACCCAGGCAACCAGCTCACGGTCGGAAGCCGCCCGATGGGCGGCTTCCTGGGTGCTGATGGCCACGATCAACCCTGCGACAGCAGCTGACGCAGGTCGATGACCGCAGCGTTGGCCCGGGAGATGTAGTTGGCCATGACCAGCGAGTGGTTGGCCCACATGCCGAAGCCGCTGCCATTGAGCACCATCGGGCTCCACAGCGCTTCCTGCGAGGCTTCCAGCTCACGGATGATCTGGCGCACGCTGACCGTGGCATTCTTCTTCGCCAGCACATCGGCGAAGTCGACCTCGATGGCGCGCAGCAGGTGCGACAGCGCCCAGGCCTGGCCACGGGCTTCGTAGAACACGTTGTCGATCTGCAGCCATGGGGTTTCGACCAGCTCTTCGTCAACCTGCGGTGCCTGGCCAGGTTGTACCGACTCGGTCTTCAGGGTGGTGTTGAGCTTGACCCGGCCAACGCTGGCCGACAGGCGCTGCGACAGCGAACCCAGGCGGGTAGCCACATCGCCCAGCCAGTTGTTCAGGTTGTCGGCACGGGTGTAGAAGATCGCGCCCTTGTCGCCAGCGGCCAGGCGAGTCTGGTAGCGGTTCAGCGACTTGATGCCTTCTTCGAACTCAGACTCGCTCGACGGCAAAATCCAGCTCTTGTTGTCGAAGTTGAAGCGCGGCTCGGCCTTGGCCAGGTCGGCGTCTTCAGTGGACTGCGACTGCGAGCGGGCGAAGTCTTTGCGCAACGCGCGGGACAAATCGCGGACCTGGACCAGCACGCCGTATTCCCAGCTCGGCATGTTGTCCATCCACAGCCCCGGCGGGAAGCGGTCGTTGGAAATGTAACCGCCCGGCTTGTTCAGCAAGGTACCGGCGACGGTCTTGAGGGTTTCGATGGTGGTATAGCCGATGACCATCTGCTGGCCATTACGCTCGGCCGCAGCCTGGGCGTTCTGCTGCACCGGGAACAGCTCCGGCTCCTGGCTCCAGTACCAGCCCAGGCCGATACAGACCAGCAGGTACAGGCCGATCAGGGTACCCAGGGCACGGCTCCAGAGGCCGCCCAAGTAGCTACGGGCGGCGGCGCCACGGCCATCAACACGCTCGCGGGGTTCGGCTTTGGCCTCGCGGTTTTTCCAGTCCAGCATGGCATTGTCCTTAATCAGTCAAGACGGTTCAGAGGCTTGGACCCCAGGCCTTCGCCAGGGTGCCACGGCAAGCCCGCATCGCTGCACTATAAAGCAGACACTGCCGTACGCATAAGCGACCAGTGGGTCAGTAACTGAATATTCGTTCTAAACGCTTTGTTGATGGAGGGCACTCACCCAACGGAAAAGAGCTGCTAGCATAGAGCCATCATCGCACCTGCACACCACCCACCCAAAAGTAGCCAGGACATGAGCCAAGCAGTCGATCCGAGCCACCAGTGCCCCGCCCAGCACCTGTCGCGTCCCGGCCTGCGCAAGGATGACCCGCTCAACCCGGTGCCCCTGCCGCCGCTGCGCAAGCCTGTGTACATCCTTTTGCAGGACCACGAGCGCGCCCAACGCCTGGCCCAGCAGTTGGAGTTTTTCGGCCTCGGCGTGCAGGCCTTGTTCAGTGCGGATGCGTTTCGGGCTTCGCTCAGTGAATGCCCGCCTGCGGCGGTGGTGATGGATGTCGACTTCACCGGCAGCGGCCAGGGCCTGCGCCTGGCCGCCCAAGCTCAGCAAGGTGTGCCGCAAACGATTCCGCTGCTGTTCTTCAGCCACCACGAAACCGATACCCCGACTCGCCTTGCCGCCGTGCGCGCTGGCGGCAAAGAGTTTCTGACCGGCACCCTGGAAGCCTCCAGCCTGCTGGAGAAGGTCGAGCTGCTCACCAGCACTACCCCGCTCGACCCACTGCGGGTGTTGATCATCGACGATTCGCGCACCCAGGCCCTGCACACCGAACGGGTGTTGAGCAGCGCGGGCATGATCACCCGCAGCCTGACCGACCCGATCCGCACCATGGCGGAACTGGCCGACTTCCAGCCGGACCTGATCATTCTCGACCTGTACATGCCCGCCTGTACCGGCCCGGAGCTGGCCAAGGTAATCCGCCACAACGACCGCTATGTCAGCGTGCCAATCATTTACCTGTCGGCCGAGGACGACCTCGACAAACAGCTCGACGCAATGAGCGAAGGTGGTGATGACTTCCTCACCAAGCCGTTCCGTTCGCGCCACCTGATCACCACCGTGCGCAACCGCGCCGCCCGCGCCCGCCACCTCAAGGCACGCATGGTGCGCGACAGCCTCACCGGGCTGTACAACCACACCCATATCCTGCAACTGCTCGAAGATTGCAGCTTCCGCGCCCGGCGCGAGCAACAGCCCTTGAGCTTCGCCATGCTCGACATCGACCGTTTCAAGAAGATCAACGACCGCCATGGCCATCCCATGGGCGACCGGGTGATCAAGAGCCTGGCACTGTTCCTCAAGCAACGGCTGCGCAAGACCGACTTCATCGGGCGTTACGGCGGCGAAGAGTTCGCCATCGTCATGCCCAACACCGCCCTGGATGCCGCGCACAAGGTCCTGGACGAAATCCGCCGGCGCTTTGCCGAGATCCTCTATCCAGCGCAGCCACGGGACCTGAACTGCACGTTCAGCGCGGGGGTGGTGCAACTGGACGATGAGCTGGATGCGCTGACCATGGCCAGTGCAGCGGACGAGGCGTTGTACCGGGCCAAGCACGCGGGGCGTAACTGCGTGGTTCGGGTGGAGCCCTAACAAGGCAAAGTGCCATCTTTTTTTTACATCAGGACATAGACGTCATCACTGCGTAACAAAATCGCAATAACTTCAGTCGCTTACCTCTCCCACTCCCCGCAGGAAGTTCGCGGCTATGCGCCTGAAGTGGCTGACCAATTTCAACACCCTGTTGCTGGTAACCGTCTGTATCGCCCTGGCCGTGACCTTGTGGTGGTCACAGCGTGCCCTGGAGCGCCCCTATCAGATGATGGAACGCTACCTGGGCCTGTCCCAACAGTTCCAGAACCAGGCAGCGCGTAACATTCAGGCCTACCTGGCCAGTGGTGATGCCTTGCGCCATGCCGCTGCGATGGAGGCCAACCAGCAGTTGCAGACGGCATTGGCCGAATGGCCCGACGCGCTGGCCGACAAACTGCACCCCAGCCTCGACAGCCTGCAGGCCTTTACCGCCGAAGAACTGCTGGCGGCCGGCAAGCTGGCCGGCGACCCGCAAGCGCTGCTACTGCAAGCCGAGCGCGAACTGGGGGCCAACTTCGAACAACTGGCCAATTACGCCCGTGACAGCGGCAGCGCCGAGGCCAACCGCTATCTGCTGCCTTTGCTCGACGCCACCGTGCACCTGGGTCGCCTGTCGCTGGCCCGGGACAAACTGGTCAGCAGCGGCCGCCCTGAACTGGCCGACGAAGTGGAGCGCGAGCTGCAACTGATCCGCGCCCAGGCCCAGGCCATCGACAGCTTGCCGCTGCTAGGTGTTACCCGTGCGGCCGAGTCCAATGCTGATGATTTCGCCGCCCTGATGGGCCTGGAAACCCAAGCCAGCGCGCAGCAGGAAGACATTGCCGTCGCCCTCAAGCGCGAACTGCAGAGCCTGCTCACGCGCTACCCGGCCGAACTGCAACGCACCCGCGAGCAAATCGAGCGCCGCGCCGCCCTGGCCGCCAGCACAGGCCAACGCCTTGAAGCGGTGCAGCAGGCCATCGCCGGCCTGGAGCCTGAAGTCCGCGGGCTGCATGCCAAGATCGCCGCCGAAGTGCGTATCAGCCAAGGCCTGATGATCGGCCTGATCCTGATGATTGCGCTGCTCATCGACACCCTGCAGCGGCGCTTGGCGCGTACCTTGACCAGCCTGGCGCCGGCCCTGTCGCATTGGGCCGAGGGCGACTTCGCCAAGCCGATCGCCCTGGGCAAGACCAACCGTGAACTGCACGACATTCAGGAATCGCTCAACCGCCTGCGCCACTACCTGGTGGAACTGGTCGGCACCATCCGCCACAACGCCGAACAGGTGGCCGGCAGCAGCCATGCCCTGGCCGGTATGAGCGCCGCCCTGCACGACGGTGCCGAGCGCCAGGCGGGCGACACCGGGCAGATTCGCGACGCGCTCGGTGAACTGGAAGCGACCATCCAGCAAGTGGCCGGCGATGCCAGCGCGGCTGCCGACGCCAGCCGCGATGCCGGACGTGCGGTGGAGCACGGCCAGGCGGTGATTGGCCAGAGCTTGTCGGGGTTACGCGAACTGGTGGACGAAGTGCAGGGTAACGCCCGCATGATCGAACAACTGGCTGAAGAGTCCGCCACCATTGGCGGGGTGTTGACGGTGATTCGCTCGATTGCCGAGCAGACCAACCTGTTGGCCCTCAACGCCGCGATCGAAGCTGCCCGCGCGGGCGAAATGGGCCGTGGCTTTGCCGTGGTGGCAGACGAAGTGCGCTCCCTGGCGCAGCGCACCACAGGCGCAACCGGCGAGATCCAGACACTGATCGACCGCTTGCAACAAGCCGCCAGAGGCTCGGTGGCCGGCATGCGAGCGCAGTTGGAACATGCCGAAGCCACCGCCGACCAGGCCCAGGCCGCAGATGGCGCGCTGGACGAGATTGTCCGCGCCATTCGTACCATTGCCGATACGGCGGTGCGGATTGCCGATGTCACGGCCCAACAGAGCGGTGCGGTGAGCGAGATTCGTGACCATAGCGAGCGGATTCACGAGTTGGGCGAGGACAATTTGCAGCGCATTGGCGAGGGGCGTGAGCAAGGGGAGCAATTGCTGAGCCTGGGCAGCGAGCTGAGCACGGCGGTGCGGGCGTTCAGGGTGTGAGCGTTTGCCTGGGCCGGCCCTTTCGCGGGGCAAGCCCGCACAGGGCGACCTCTACACTTGAAGTTGGCGTGAACTTGTGGGAGCGGGCTTGCCCCGCGAAAGGGCCGGTACAGGCGAATCAGCCATCGGCCATGTGTCGTTCCCCCGGTCGACACACGCCAAATCAAGACCAACTCCGCTATCATGCCCAGCACGTTCCACCTCGCGAGTCCGCCATGCGCCGCCTGTTTCTCCTGCTGTTCCTGCTGCTGGCCAGCCCTGCCTTCGCCACGGGCCTGCTCGACAACCGCCCCAGCGCCACCCTCGGCGCCGCTTCGCTGTCCAACGCTGCCGATTTTCTGCCCGTGCACGAAGCGTTCAAGCTCAGCCTGATCCAGGCCGATGCCCAGAGCATCAAGCTGCGTTTCGTCGCCACCGACGGCTACTACCTCTACCGCCACCGCTTCAATTTTCGCACAGAGCCGGCCGACGTGGCCGTGGGCACGCCCAACATCCCTAAAGGCGAAGCCAAGCACGATGAGTTCTTCGGTGACGTCGAGGTGTACCACGGCGTGCTCGACATCGAGCTGCCACGCACCGACCCTCGCGCGTTCACCCTGCTGGTGGGCTACCAGGGCTGCGCCGACAAAGGCCTGTGCTACCCCCCGGAAACCGCGCGCCTGAGCATCGATGGCGAAGGTGGCACCCCCAGCGCGGCACCGGCCACAGGTGAGCAGGCCTGGAGCTGGAAATCCCTCTTGCTGTTCTTCCTCGCCGGCGTCGGCCTGACCTTCACCCCTTGCGTGCTGCCGATGCTGCCCATCCTCTCGGGCGTGGTGCTGCGTGGCCAGGCAAACGGCTTGCGCGGCCTCGCGCTGTCGCTTGCTTACGTGGTATCGATGGCCGCCAGCTTCGCCGTGCTGGGCGCGCTGATGGGCCTGTTCGGCGCGGGCTTGAACCTGCAGGCACGGCTGCAGTCGGCCTGGGTGCTGGTGCCTTTCGCGTTGTTCTTCGTGGTGTTCGCCCTGGCCATGTTCGGCCTGTTTGAATTGAAGCTGCCACAGGCCTTGAACAATCGCCTGGACTCACTCGCCCACCGCACCAAAGGTGGCTCGCTAGTCGGCGCGGCAGTGCTGGGCGTGCTTTCCAGCTTGCTGGTGTCGCCCTGCGTGTCGGCGCCACTGGCCGGTGCCCTGCTTTATATCAGCGCCAGCGGCGATGCCCTGGGGGGTGCGCTGAAACTGTTCGCCCTCGGCCTAGGCATGGGTGCGCCATTGCTGCTGGTGGCCACCGGTGGCGCAGCCTGGTTGCCGAAGAGCGGCCCTTGGCTGAACACGGTGAAAAACGCCATTGGTGTGCTGTTGCTGGGGCTGGCCATCGGCTTGCTCAGCCGCGTGCTGCCTGGCCAGGTGACGTTGCTGCTGGTCGGCTTCCTGGCTGCCGGCGTGGCGCTGTTCCTCGGTGCCCTGGAATTCGTCATCAAAACCCCGCGCCAGCGCCTGGCGCAATTGCTCGGCCTGGCGTTGCTGGTCTACGCCCTGGCCTGCTGGTACGGGGCACTGAACGGCCAGGGCGACCCCCTGCGCCCCTTGCCTGCCCCCGCCGTGGCCACGGGCAGCGCCAGCCCTGCCGTCAAGGCCGATGCCTGGCAGACCCTCACCACGCCCGCCGCGCTCGACGCGGCACTGGCCCAGGCCAAGGCCGCAGGCCAGCCGGTGTTGCTGGACTGGTACGCCGACTGGTGCATCAGCTGCAAGGTGATCGAGCACGACGTGCTCAATGCGCCGCAGGTGCAATCGCAGCTGAGCGCCTTCAAATTGCTGCGTTTCGACATCACCGAGAGCAACGCCGAGCAACGTACGCTGCTCGACCGCTACCAGCTGTTCGGCCCGCCTGCGCTGCTGTTCTTTGCGGCGAACGGCAGCGAAATAACCGCTGATCGGGTCATAGGCGAGATAAACACCGCCGATTTCGCCGAGGTTCTGACGCGCGTGCGCGGCAAACTCGGTCTATAACTTCCGGCGAGCTGCGAAAAATCCTCGAGACAGTGACCAGATTTAATTATCCGGTCACATACTTCGCGCGAATCTCGGACATCGTGCTGGCTATTGCCGGGAACTGGACACTTGCCGTCGCTTTACGGCACACTCGCCGCGCTGTGTCGAATTGCCCTACAAATCCAAGGAATCCGCAGATGGCTACGCTACTGGTGCTTCACGGCCCCAACCTCAACCTGCTCGGTACTCGCGAGCCGGGCCACTACGGCGCCGTGACCCTGGCCCAGATCAACCAGGACCTGGAGCAACGTGCCCGCGCCGCGGGCCACCATCTGCAGTACCTGCAGAGCAATGCCGAATACGAACTGATCGACCGCATTCACGCCGCACGCAACGAGGGTGTGGACTTCATCCTGATCAATCCGGCTGCTTTCACCCACACAAGTGTCGCATTACGTGACGCATTGCTTGCGGTGAGCATCCCATTCATCGAAGTGCACCTGTCCAACGTGCACAAACGCGAACCGTTCCGTCACCACTCCTACTTTTCCGATGTGGCCGTAGGGGTGATTTGCGGCCTGGGCGCCAGCGGGTATCGCCTGGCCCTGGAGTCCGCGCTGGAACAACTGGCTGCCAACGCACAGCCCTGATGACAGAGACCCTGGCCTAAGTGGGCCGGGGTTTGAGAGAAACGTTTTAGACACGTTTTCAATTACGCCCCCTGACCGAACCTTTGGGAGTTGATGATTAATGGATATCCGTAAAGTCAAGAAACTGATCGAACTGCTGGAAGAGTCTGGCATCGACGAACTGGAGATCAAGGAAGGCGAAGAGTCGGTCCGTATCAGCCGTCACAGCAAGACCCCAGCTGCCCAGCAGTTCTACGCACCCGCCCCAATGGCTGCTGCCCCTGTCGCTGCTCCGGCTGCTGCTGCTGCCCCTGTCGCCGAAGCTGCTGCCCCGGCGCTGAAAGGCACCGTGGTTCGCTCGCCAATGGTCGGTACCTTCTACCGCAAGCCATCGCCGACCTCGCCTAACTTCGCTGAAGTTGGCCAGTCGGTGAAAAAAGGCGACACCCTGTGCATCGTCGAAGCGATGAAGATGATGAACCACATCGAAGCCGAGATCGGCGGTGTCATCGACGCCATCCTGGTAGAAGACGGCCAGCCGGTTGAGTTCGACCAGCCGCTGTTCACCATCGTTTGAACCGCGGAGAGCCAACGATGTCTGCGAAGCTCGAAAAAGTCCTGATCGCCAACCGCGGGGAAATTGCCCTGCGGATCCTGCGTGCCTGCAAAGAGCTGGGCATCAAGACCGTCGCCGTGCACTCCACGGCTGACCGCGAACTGATGCACCTGGGCCTGGCAGACGAGTCGGTCTGCATCGGTCCCGCGTCATCCAAGGATTCGTACCTGCACATCCCGGCGATCATCGCTGCCGCCGAAGTGACTGGCGCCACCGCGATCCACCCGGGCTACGGCTTCCTGGCCGAAAACGCCGACTTTGCCGAGCAGGTAGAGAAATCCGGTTTCGCCTTCATCGGCCCGAAAGCCGACACCATTCGCTTGATGGGCGACAAGGTTTCGGCCAAGGACGCGATGATCAAGTCGGGCGTACCGACCGTACCAGGCTCTGACGGCCCGCTGCCGGAAGACGAAGAAGTCGCCCTGGCGATCGCCCGTGACGTCGGCTACCCGGTGATCATCAAGGCCGCCGGTGGCGGTGGTGGTCGCGGTATGCGCGTGGTGCACAAGGAAGAGGACCTGATCTCCTCGGCCAAGCTGACCCGTACCGAAGCCGGTGCTGCGTTCGGCAACCCGATGGTCTACCTGGAGAAGTTCCTGACCAACCCACGCCACGTGGAAGTTCAGGTACTGTCCGACGGCCAAGGCAACGCCATCCACCTGGGCGACCGTGACTGTTCGCTGCAGCGCCGTCACCAGAAGGTTCTGGAAGAAGCGCCAGCACCGGGCATCGACGAGAAGGCCCGTCAGGAAGTCTTCAAGCGTTGCGTCGATGCGTGCATCGAAATCGGCTACCGCGGTGCAGGTACTTTCGAGTTCCTGTACGAGAACGGCAGCTTCTACTTCATCGAGATGAACACCCGCGTACAGGTTGAGCATCCGGTGTCGGAAATGGTCACTGGCATCGACATCGTCAAGGAGATGCTGAGCATCGCCGCTGGCAACAAGCTGTCGTTCCGCCAGGAAGACGTGGTGATTCGTGGTCACTCGCTGGAGTGCCGGATCAATGCTGAAGACCCGAAGAAGTTCATCCCGAGCCCAGGCAAGGTCAAGCACTTCCACGCCCCAGGTGGCAACGGCGTTCGCGTCGATTCGCACCTGTACAGCGGTTATTCGGTTCCGCCGAACTATGACTCGCTGATCGGCAAGCTGATCACCTACGGCAAGGACCGCGAAGAAGCCATGGCGCGCATGCGCAATGCTCTGGACGAGATCGTCGTCGACGGCATCAAGACCAACATCCCACTGCACCGCGACCTGGTGCGTGATGAAGGTTTCTGCAAAGGCGGCGTCAACATTCACTACCTCGAGCACAAACTGGCCAGCCAGGAGTGATCGTGTAGTGTGATGTACCAAAACCCCGGACCTGTTCCGGGGTTTTTTTATGGGCTTTAGGGATAGGTGGTGCTGGCAGGTGCATACCTTGAGGGGGGTGTTGCCGGTGAGATCGAGCGCCGCCCGCGCGGCGCTCGGCCTCACAGGCGCTGAAAATCCTGAGGCGAACCCATCACCCTTTCATTCTAGGCATCTCGATCCGGTGCTCATGCACCCGCCGATACAGCGTCGCCCGCGATATCCCCAACGCCCGCGCGGCATCAGCCGGCTTCCAGCGGTGCCGGATCAGCGCATCCAGCAACAACTGCCGCGCCGGGCTGGAGGCCTCCGTTTCAGTAGAAGCAACCGCATCGCCGCGTACCTCCTGCGGCAAATCCTCAAGCCGCACCCACCGGCCCTCACTCACCGCACAGGCATAACGCAACACCTGCCGCAGTTGGCGCAGGTTCCCCGGCCAACGGTAAAGCAGCAGCGCCTGCAATGCATCGTCCGCCAACACCACCTCTACCCCGCAAGCCTCGGCTTCTTCGGCTAACAATTGATGAATCAAACCCAGCCGATCCTCCCGCTCACGCAACGGCGGCAGCTCGAACCGGGCGTTGGCCAGGCGGAAGTACAGGTCCTCACGAAAACGCCCATCCACCACCATTGCCGCCAGGTCTCGGTGTGTCGCACAGATCACCTGGATGTCCACCCGCTCACGCCGCGCCGCGCCCAAGGGCGCCACTTCGCCCTCCGCCAGCACGCGCAGCAGCCGGGTTTGCAGGTTCAGTGGCATGTCGCCGATTTCGTCGAGAAACAGGGTGCCGCCATCAGCTTGCTGTAAAAGCCCTTGCATGCCTTTGCTGGAAGCACCGGTAAAGGCCCCGGCTACATAGCCGAACAGCTCGCTCTCGATCAGGCTCTCAGGGATGGCCGCACAGTTCAGCGTGACGAAAGGCCCCTTGCGGCGCTGGCTTTGCTGGTGCAACTGACGGGCAAAAACCTCTTTGCCCGAGCCCGTCTCGCCTTGCACCAGCACCGCCAGGCTACAGTCCTTGACCCGCGTGGCCAGGCGCAGGTGCTGCTCGATGCGCGCGTCCTGTGCCTGGCGCAAAGGCTGCGGGCGCGGGCGCCGTTGCGGTGCGCTGACGCGGCCATACAGTTCCCCCCAGCCTGGCAAGCGCTGGGCCGAAGCCTCGTTACTGCAACGCAACTGGCCCAGGTCGAACAGCTCGCCGATGTGCTCAGGCAAGCGGCCTAGGCGCTCCACCAGGCGCTGCCGGGCCAGGCTGTTGATTGCCTGCAGCCGGCCATCTGCATCCCAGGCCAGCAGGTAGTCGGGCTGGCTTTCGACATAGCCCGGCGTGCCATGCGCGCGCATCACCCAATGGCCCTGGGCACTGTGCATGAAGAAGGCGTTTTCTATCTCGCGCGCGGTCTGCTCGACCAGCTGCCGAATCAGGTGCTGGCTGCGGCGGTCGTCCGGGGATCGCAAGGCCGAGACATCCACCACGCCCAGCAGCTCGCCCAGTGGGTCGAAGACCGGTGCCGCCGTGCAGGTCAGGCCGATGAAGGCGGCGCGAAAATGATCGCGCTTGTGCACCGTGACCGGCGCCTTGCTGGTCAGCACCGCCGCCACCCCGCAAGTGCCCTCCTCGCCTTCCGACCAGCAAGTGCCCAGGTACAACCCGGCCTTGCGGCAGTCATTGCGGATGGCGGACTCGACCCGGTAATCGATGGTCTGCCCCTGGGCATCGGTGAGCAGCACGCAATAGTCGGCGCCGCGGACCTGCTCATGCAGCCGTGCCACGGCGTCGCCGGCGATGCGCAGAAACAGCTCGGCACGTTCGCGGCATTCGTTGAGCAGGCTTTGCGAAAGGATACGTGGGCCCTGCTGGGAGCCTGGGTCGAGGCGATACAAGTGCATGGAGCGGCGCCAGGAGTCGAGGATCAGCGGCGGCACCGGTGCCTGTGGCAGGCGGTCGGCGTTTTTCAGCACCCGGCTGACGCAGTCGACATGGGCTCGGGAGTTCGCGGCAAGCATTCAGGCCCTCCGGTTCTCATTGCTGTTTTTATCGTTGTGCGGCCATTAAGCGCTTCCAGGCATGCCCCGACAAGCACTGTGTGAATACCGGCTCGCTTGAGACGCAGCGTCTCAGCGTCTCGGCAAACGCCGCCGCAGCCTGGTACCCCGCGTCTCGCCGGGCATGCTGGGCGCACGCCCTTTCCTACGCACAGACCGCTCTGGCACAGCCACTTCAGGCAGATGAAACAAAGCTGGCACCTCCCTTGCTCTGTCCCTGACAAACAAGAATACGAGGTGCGCCATGCCGCAACCCACCCCGACTGTCGGGATCATTGCCAACCCTGCCTCCGGCCGCGACCTGCGCCGCCTGACCGCCAGTGCCGGGCTCTATTCGAGCACCGACAAGGCGTCGGCGATCCAGCGGCTGTTGGCCGCCTTCGGTGCCACCGGCATCGGCCGGGTGCTGCTGCCAACCGACATGACCGGCATCGCCGCCGCCGTGCTCAAGGCCAGCCAAGGCCCCGCTGCCCGCGACCAGCACTGGCCGAATATCGAGGTGCTCGACCTGCCATTGACCCAGACCGTTGCCGATACCCGCCTGGCCACCCGACGCATGGTCGGCCAAGGCGTGGCGATGATCGCGGTGCTCGGCGGCGACGGCACCCACAAGGCAGTGGCAGCAGAAGCCGGTGACATCCCACTGCTGACCTTGTCCACCGGCACCAACAATGCCTTCCCGGAATTACGCGAAGCCACCAGCGCCGGCCTGGCGGGCGGCTTGCTCGCCAGCGGCCGCGTGCCCGCCAGCATCGGCCTGCGCCGCAACAAGCGCTTGCGGGTGAAGGTGCCCGAGCAGCAGTTGGACGAGTGGGCACTGGTGGAAGTCGCCGTTTCGCCCCAGCGTTTCATTGGCGCCCGCGCCCTGAGCCGCAGCGAAGACCTCAGCGAGGTGTTCGCCTGCTTCGCCGAACCCCATGCCATTGGCCTGTCCGCCCTGTGCGGCTTGTGGTGCCCGGTGTCACGCCAGGACCCGCACGGCGCCTGGGTGCGCCTGAACCCCGGCGCCGAGCAGGCCCTGCTCGCGCCCCTGGCGCCTGGCCTGCTGCAAGGGTGCGGCATCACCGCCAGCGGCGTGCTGACGCCGGGCGTCGCCCATCGCCTGAGCCTAAGCAGCGGCACCCTGGCCCTGGATGGCGAACGCGAGATCGAATTCGCCGAGCACGACACCCCCACCATCACCCTGGACCACCAAGGCCCGCTCACCGTGGACGTCGAGGCCGTGCTGGCCCACGCCGCCCGCCATCACCTGCTGGCCGTGCCGCGCGGCCACCGGCTACACCCTGCAACCGCGTGTTGAGACAACCCTGGAGAACAACAAGATGTCCAATCAACTCAGTACAGAACAACTACTGCATGCCTATGAAGTGATGCGCACCATCCGCGCCTTCGAGGAACGTCTGCA
Source organism: Pseudomonas sp. LAIL14HWK12:I10 (assembly GCF_900184205.1). Lineage (NCBI taxonomy): Bacteria > Pseudomonadati > Pseudomonadota > Gammaproteobacteria > Pseudomonadales > Pseudomonadaceae > Pseudomonas > Pseudomonas sp. LAIL14HWK12:I10. The sequence goes on from NZ_FXWU01000011.1 coordinate 53,623, forward strand.
CGTGGAATTCGCCACCGGCGAAATCCCCGGTTTCGTCCACCTCTATGCCGGCGAAGAAGCGTCCGCCGCAGGCGTCATGGCCCACCTGCGTGACAGCGACTGCATCGCCTCGACCCACCGCGGCCATGGCCACTGCATCGCCAAGGGCGTAGACGTGTACGGCATGATGGCCGAGATCTACGGCAAGAAGACCGGCGTGTGCGGCGGCAAGGGCGGCTCGATGCACATTGCCGACCTGGAAAAAGGCATGCTCGGTGCCAACGGCATCGTCGGGGCCGGTGCGCCATTGGTTGCAGGCGCCGCGCTGGCCGCCAAGCTCAAGGGCCGCGATGACGTGTCGGTGGCCTTCTTCGGCGACGGTGCCTCCAACGAAGGCGCCGTATTCGAAGCCATGAACATGGCCTCGATCATGAACCTGCCGTGCATCTTCGTCGCCGAGAACAACGGCTACGCCGAGGCCACGGCGTCGAACTGGTCGGTGGCCTGCGACCACATTGCCGACCGCGCTGCCGGCTTTGGCATGCCGGGCGTGACCATCGATGGCTTTGACTTCTTCGCCGTGTACGAAGCCGCGGGCGCCGCCATTGAGCGTGCGCGCTCCGGGCAAGGCCCCTCGCTGATCGAGGTCAAGCTCAGCCGCTATTACGGCCACTTCGAAGGGGATGCGCAAACCTACCGCGCCCCGGATGAAGTGAAGAACCTGCGCGAGTCCCGTGATTGCCTGATGCAGTTCCGCAACAAGACCACCCGTGCCGGCCTGCTCAGCGCCGAGCAACTCGACGCCATCGACGCGCGTGTCGAAGACCTGATCGAAGACGCCGTGCGCCGCGCCAAATCCGATCCCAAGCCACAGCCCGCCGACCTGCTCAGCGACGTCTACGTCAGCTACCCCTGAGCCGCGGATTACAAGAACAAGAGGAGAATCACCATGGCAAGAAAGATCAGCTACCAGCAGGCCATCAACGAAGCCTTGGCCCAGGAAATGCGCCGCGACAGCACTGTGTTCATCATTGGCGAAGACGTGGCTGGCGGTGCCGGCGCGCCCGGGGAAGAGGACGCCTGGGGTGGCGTGCTGGGCGTGACCAAGGGCCTGTATCACCAGTTCCCTGGGCGGGTGCTCGACGCGCCGCTGTCGGAAATCGGCTATGTCGGCGCCGCCGTGGGTGCCGCAACCCAAGGCCTGCGCCCGGTGTGCGAACTGATGTTCGTCGACTTCGCCGGCTGCTGCCTGGACCAGATCCTCAACCAGGCCGCCAAATTCCGCTACATGTTCGGCGGCAAGGCCGTGACCCCGCTAGTAATGCGCACCATGTACGGCGCTGGCCTGCGCGCTGCGGCCCAGCACTCGCAGATGCTCACCTCGCTGTGGACGCACATCCCCGGCCTCAAAGTGGTGTGCCCGTCCTCGCCATACGATGCCAAGGGCTTGTTGATCCAGGCGATACGCGACAACGACCCGGTGATCTTCTGCGAGCACAAGTTGCTCTACAGCCTGCAGGGCGAGGTGCCGGAAGAGGTCTACAGCGTGCCGTTCGGCGAAGCCAACTTCCTGCGCGACGGCGACGACGTGACCCTGGTGACCTACGGGCGCATGGTCCATGTGGCGCTGGAAGCCGCCAACAACCTGGCCCGCCAAGGCATCGACTGCGAAGTGCTGGACCTGCGCACCACCAGCCCGCTGGATGAAGACAGCATCCTGGAAAGCGTCGAGAAAACCGGCCGCCTGGTGGTGATCGACGAAGCCAACCCGCGCTGCTCGATGGCCACCGACATCAGCGCACTGGTGGCGCAGAAAGCCTTCGGCGCCCTCAGGGGCCCGATCGAGATGGTCACCGCGCCGCACACGCCGGTGCCGTTCTCCGATGCGCTGGAAGACCTGTACATCCCCGACGCGGCGAAGATCGAGGCCGCCGTGCGCAAAGTGATCGAAGCTGCAAGGAGCGCCGCATGAGCCAGATCCATACGCTGACCATGCCCAAGTGGGGCCTGTCGATGACCGAGGGCCGGGTGGACACCTGGCTCAAGCAGGAAGGTGACCCCATCAACAAAGGCGACGAAGTGCTGGACGTCGAGACCGACAAGATCAGCAGCAGCGTCGAAGCCCCCTTCAGCGGTGTATTGCGCCGCCTGGTGGCCCAGCCGGATGAAACCCTGCCGGTCGGCGCGTTGCTGGCGGTGGTGGTGGAAGGCGAAGCCGACGAGGCCGAGATCGATGCCGTGGTGCAGCGCTTCCAGGCCGAATTCGTCGCCGAAGGTGGCGCCGACCAGGCACAAGGGCCAACCCCACAAAAAGCCGACGTGGGCGGCCGCCTGTTGCGCTGGTTCGAACTGGGCGAAGGCGCAACGCCGCTGGTGCTGGTGCATGGCTTTGGCGGTGATTTGAACAACTGGTTGTTCAACCACCCGGCGTTGGCGGCCGAGCGCCGCGTCATCGCCCTCGACCTACCGGGGCACGGGGAGTCGGCCAAGGCGCTGCAACGCGGCGACCTGGATGAACTGAGCGAAACCGTGCTGGCACTGCTCGACCACCTGGACATCCCCCGCGCCCACCTGGCCGGGCACTCGATGGGCGGCGCTGTCAGCCTCAACCTGGCGCGCCTGGCGCCACAGCGGGTGGCCAGCCTCACCCTGGTGGCCAGTGCTGGGCTTGGGACTGCCATCAACGGGCAGTACCTCCAAGGTTTCGTGGCTGCGGCAAACCGCAATGCACTCAAGCCGCAAATGGTGCAGTTGTTTGCCGACCCAGCGCTGGTCACCCGGCAATTGCTGGAGGACATGCTCAAGTTCAAGCGCCTGGAGGGCGTCGATGCGGCGCTGCGCCAGCTGGTGTCGGCCATCGCCGAGGGCGACCAGCAGCGCCACGACCTGCGCGGTGTGCTGGGGCAGCACCCGGCGCTGGTGATTTGGGGCGGGAAGGACGCGATTATCCCGGCCAGCCATGCCGACGGGCTGGAAGCCGAAGTGCTGGTACTGCCGGACGCTGGCCATATGGTGCAGATGGAGGCGGCTGAACAGGTCAACCGGAAGATGGTGGATTTCTTGCGGGGGCATTGAGGGAATGAGGGGCATGGCTTGGGGTGGTGTCTGGGTTTAGAAGTGCATGCCTTGAGGGGTTCTGCGCCTGTGAGATCGAGCGCCGCGCGGGCGGCGCTCGATCTCACAGGCAACACACCCCACAAGGCATGCACCTATCTGTCTCAGCCCCCCATTCTGCGTCATACTCGGCAGACCTATTGCCCGGTCTCCACCATGCGTCCACTGCTCCCTGTCACCCTGATCCTGTTGCTCGCCGCGTGCGGAGATGGCGAATCGCTACTGCCTCCGGACGCGCGCCTGCCCGACGGCGGGCGTTACCGGGGCGAGGTGGTCAATGGCCTGCTGCAAGGCGAGGGCCGCATCGACTACCCCAATGGCAGCTGGTACGCCGGCAGTTTCAAGGACGGCCAATGGCATGGTCAGGGCGAGTGGCATGGCCAAAACGGTGAGGTCTACCGGGGCCAGTTCGCCGAGGGCCTGTTCCAGGGCCTCGGTGACCTGACCACACCGGGCAGCCACTATGCCGGCACCTTCAGCCACGGCCGACGCGACGGTGAAGGTACCCTCAAGCAAGCCGACCAGACCTACCGCGGCCAGTTCAAGGACGACCAATACGAAGGCGCAGGCGAGCTGGAGCTGGCCGACGGCAGCCGCTACCAGGGCCTGTTCGCCAAAGGCAAACCGAACGGCGCCGGCGTGCGCAGCGACGCCAGCGGCAACCAGTTCAGCGGCCGTTTCGTCGATGGCCTGCTGCAAGGCAGCGGCACCTACGACAGCGTCGACGGCGAGCAGTACATCGGGGAGTTCAAGGACAACCGCCTGGAAGGCCGCGGCCGCTATGAAAGCGCCGAAGGTGACGTGTGGATCGGCGAATTCAAGGATGGCTCACTGGTGGGCGAAGGTGAACTGCTCGGCAGCGATGGCAGCCATTACAAAGGCGGTTTCGTTGACTGGCACTTTTCTGGCCAAGGCAACCTGCAACTGGCCGACGGCAGCCAGTACATCGGCGCCTTCGAAAACGATGCCTACCATGGCAAAGGCCGGCTGACCCTGAGCAACGGCAAGGTCGAGGGTGGCACTTGGGTCAATGGCGTACGCGTGCGCGACGAAAAGGGCACGCTGTTGCCCGACCCGCTGGACCTGGCCTTGCTCAACCAGGGCCGCCTGCTAGAGGACGCACTGGCACGGGTGCCGCCTACCGCGCCGGCCATTCAGTTATACAGCCTGGTCGTGGCCGGCGATGGCCAGCAAAGCGTGTTCCTGCGCGAAGCCGACTATGTCAGCAACATGCTCAAGGTCCGTTTTGGCGCCCGCGGCCAGGTTACCCTGGTCAACCATCGGGACCACATGGCCAGCCGTCCCATGGCCACCCGCGAGAACCTCACCCGCGCTGCCCGTACCCTGGCCGAACGCAGCGGCCCCGAGGACCTGGTGTTCATCTACCTCACCAGCCACGGCAGCCACGATCACCAACTGGTGCTCGACCAACCCCGCCTGCAACTGGCCGACCTGTCCGCCGACGAGCTGGCCGGTGCCCTGGCCCCGCTGAAAGAGCGCGACAAGGTAATCGTCATCTCGGCCTGCTATTCAGGAGGCTACATCGCGCCGCTCAAAGATGATCGCACGGTGATCATGACCGCCGCCCGCGCCGATCGGGTGTCGTTCGGTTGCTCGGAGGAAGCCGACTTCACCTACTTTGGCGATGCCCTCTTCGCCGAGGCGCTGAACCAGACCGACGACCTGAAACAGGCGTTTGAACTGGCACGCGCCAGCGTTGCCGAAAGAGAACGAAAGGACGGTTTCGAAGCCTCTGAACCGCAGCTTTGGGCGCCGCCAGCAGTACTGGCACACTGGCAGCACCTACGCCGGCAACAGGCCGAGGAAGCGCTACGCAATGCCGCACAAGCGACGGTGGAGCAGCAGGAAAAAAAGCCCGGCAACCACTAAGCTTGTGTGTAACAAGGGAGAGACATCATGTATTTGACGCCTCAGCATGTCCTGCTTGCCGGTGCCACGGGTCTGACGGGTGAACACCTGCTAGACCGCCTACTCAACGAACCGACCATCAGCCGGGTGCTGGCCCCTACGCGCCGGCCGCTGGCCGAACACCCGCACCTGGAAAACCCAGTGGGCGACCCGGCGGTGTTTCTTCCGCAGCTGGCCGGGCGTGTCGATATCGCCTATTGCTGCCTGGGCACCACGCTCAAGCAGGCTGGCTCCGAATCGGCTTTCCGCGCCGTCGACCTGGACATGGTCGTGGCCTTCAGCAAGCGCGCCCGGGAACTCGGTGCGCGCCATTTGCTGGTTGTCAGCGCAGTCGGCGCCGACCCTAAATCATCGATCTTCTACAACCGCGTCAAGGGTGAAATGGAGGAAGCGCTGAAGGCCCAGGACTGGCCACAGCTGACCATCGTCCGCCCGTCGGTGCTGCTGGGTGATCGCATTGAGCCGCGCTTTGGCGAGCAACTGATTTCGCCGCTTTCCAAGCTGATACCTGGGAAGTATCGGGGTATCGAGGCGTGCACCCTGGCACGGGCGCTGTGGCGCCTGGCGCTGGAGGAAGAAGACGGGGTGCGGGTGATCGAGTCGGATGAACTGCGCCGCCTGGGCAAAAACTAGCGCCGCGCGCGCTCCCGCACGGATTACGCGTTAATACCGTAATCAAAGCCCGCCGGTGGCCTGGAAGCCGACGCCTGCTGCCGTCAGCAACGACAACGGCAGCAGCAGCGTATCCAGTAACAGGCTACCGGGCAGATCCAGGCCTGGGTAGGCGGGCGCCAGCGCGCCGAAATGATCTTTCGGGCAGCACCCGCCGTTCATCACATACAGGTCCAGCCGCGTTCCGGCATACACCACCGGCGCGCCCGGCTTGTTGGCATCCAGCGTGCGCACCGTGGCGCAGCCACTGAGCAGCGCAAACGCCACCAACCCCGACAGAACTCGCTTCAATCATCCGCCCCAAAGTGATGTTCACCCCAACGCGGCAGCATGTCCTGAGGGATGTCCAGCAAGTTGAGAATGCGTGCAACGACGAAATCGATCAGGTCGTCGATGGTCTGCGGCTGATGGTAGAAGCCCGGCGCTGCTGGCAAGATCACGGCACCCATCTGCGACAGCTTGAGCATGTTCTCCAGGTGGATCGTCGAGAACGGGGCTTCACGCGGCACCAGGATCAACTGGCGGCGCTCCTTCAAGGTGACGTCGGCGGCCCGCTCGATCAGGTTGTTGCAAGCACCGGTGGCAATCGCCGACAAGGTACCCGTGGAACACGGCACCACCACCATCGCCGCCGGTGCGCCAGAGCCCGAGGCCACCGGCGACATCCAGTCTTCCTTGCCATACACGCGGATCTGGCCGGCGGCAGCGCCGGTGTATTCGGTCAGAAACGCCTGCATCGCCTGGGGCTTGGGCGGCAGCAACACATCGGTTTCGGTGGACATCACCAGTTGCGCGGCCTTGGAAATGAGGAAATGCACCTCGCGGTCCTCACGCACCAGGCAATCGAGCAGGCGCAGGCCATATTGAGCGCCAGAGGCGCCCGTCATGGCCAGGGTGATGCGCTCCGGCCCGCTCACTTGAGCGCCTCGGCCAATTTGCCGTGCAAGCCGCCGAAGCCGCCGTTGCTCATGATCACGACGTGGGTGCCCGGCCGTGCCTGGCCCTTGATGCGCTCGATGATTGCTTCGAGGCTGTCGGCAACCACGCTCGGCACGGTGCACTGCGCCGCCGTGGCGGCCAGGTCCCAGCCCAGGTTGGCCGGTGCGTACCAGATGACCTGGTCGGCATCGTTGACGCTTTCCGGCAGGCCATCGCGGTGGGCACCCAGCTTCATCGAGTTGGAGCGCGGCTCGATCACCGCAATCACCGGTGCTTCACCTACGCGCTTGCGCAGGCCGTCGAGGGTGGTGGCGATGGCGGTCGGGTGGTGAGCGAAGTCATCGTAGATGGTCACGCCCTGCACTTCAGCGACCTTCTCCATGCGCCGCTTGACGCTCTTGAAGGCGCTCAACCCGGCGATACCCATGGCCGGCACTACACCGACATGGCGGGCCGCAGCCAGGGTTGCCAAGGCATTGGCGACGTTGTGCTGACCGGTCAGCGCCCAATCGACCACGCCCTGTGCCTCGCCCTCGAACAGCACTTCGAAGCGCGACCCATCGGGGCTGAGCAGGCGCGCCTGCCATTGGCCGCCTTCACCGGTGGTTTGCACCGGGGTCCAGCAACCCATGCCGATGACCCGCTCCAGCGCCTGTTCGGTGGTCGGATGGATCACCAGGCCTTCGCTCGGGATCGTGCGCACCAAGTGGTGGAACTGGCGCTCGATGGAGGCCAGATCGGGGAAGATGTCCGCGTGATCGAACTCTAGGTTGTTGAGAATCGCGGTGCGCGGGTGGTAGTGGACGAACTTCGAGCGTTTATCGAAGAACGCACTGTCGTACTCGTCGGCCTCGACCACGAAGAACGGGGTGTCGCCCAAACGCGCGGACACCGAGAAGTTCTGTGGCACGCCGCCGATCAAGAACCCAGGGCTCATGCCGGCATGCTCCAGCACCCAGGCCAGCATGCTGCTGGTGGTGGTCTTGCCATGGGTACCGGCAACGGCCAATACCCAGCGGCCCTGCAGCACGTGGTCAGCCAGCCACTGTGGGCCAGAGACATAGGGCAGGCCCTTGTTCAACACGTATTCCACCGCCGGGTTGCCCCGCGACATGGCGTTGCCGACCACGACCAAGTCGGGTGCCGGGTCTAGCTGAGCCGGGTCATAGCCCTGGGTCAGCTCGATGCCCTGGGCCTCGAGCTGGGTGCTCATCGGGGGATAGACATTGGCATCGGAGCCGGTGACGCGGTGGCCAAGCTCTTTGGCCAGGACCGCCAGGGAACCCATGAACGTGCCGCAAATACCGAGAATGTGAATATGCATGGTCGACCTCGCAAAACATCGAGGCAGGGTAGCCCAGGGCGCGGGAAATCGCACCCGCTGTTTCGTTCAGCCACCTCGGGCGATGCCGTGTTTGCGCAGTTTTCGATACAAAGTATTGCGGCTGATGCCCAGGTGCTCGGCAACGCGGGTCAAGTGCCAGTGTTTTGCCTCCAGCACTGACAGCAGCGCTTCGCACTCAGCGTCCTCAAGGCGCACTGGCGCGCTCTTGTGGGTGAGACTGTTTTGCTCCTCGTGTGGGAGCGGGCTTGCCCCGCGAACACCCGCAAAGCCGGTGCCATCCACCGCGTTGCCTGCTTCGCGGGGCAAGCCCGCCCCCACAGGGGCCGCATGACTCCGGAAAGTCGCGGGCAGGTCGGAGAACCCGATGAAGGTGTTATCGCAAAGCGCCACGAGCGTGCGCAATACATTGCGCATCTGCCGCACGTTCCCCGGCCAGGCAAAGTCCAGCAACGCCTGACGCGCACTGGGCTCCAGTTCAACCCGTTGCCCCTGGGCTTCCTGACGCAGCAAAAAGTCCAGCAACTGGCCCTTGTCACTGCGCTCACGCACTGCTGGCAAGGCCACTTCCAGCCCGTTCAACCGGTAATACAGGTCTTCGCGGAAACTCCCCTGCGCCACCCGCTCCAGCAGGTCGCGGTGGGTGGCACTGACGATGCGCACGTCCACGGCCTGGGGCTCGCCGCCAATCGGCACCACCTGGCGCTCCTCCAGGACCCGCAACAGGCGCGTCTGCAAGGCCAGTGGCATGTCACCAATCTCGTCCAGCAACAACGTGCCGCCATCGGCCTGCAGCAGCTTGCCGCGCATGCCTTCCTTGCGTGCGCCGGTAAAGCTGCCACCGCGATAACCGAACAGCTCGCTTTCGATCAGGCTCTCTGGGATCGAGGCGCAGTTGATCGCCACGAACGGCTTACCGCGACGCTGGCTGGCCTGGTGCACGGCCTGGGCGAATGCCTCCTTGCCGCAACCGGTCTCGCCACGCAACAGCAGCGGCACATCACGCTCGAATACCCGCACGCAGCGGCGGAAGTCGTTTTGCAACGCCGGGTCGAGCAGGCAGATGCCTGGCGCTTCAGCACGCTGGGGCTGGGGCTGGCTGAGCGGTACTGACCATACCGGCGTACGCGCCTGGCCTCGCAGGCTGGCAAACACCTGGCGGCCGTCGCGTGTCTGCAACGGCCAGACGGTACTGCCGCCCGGCACGGCGCGGCTGAACAGTTCGTCGTGGCTGCAGGCAAAAAACCGCTCCACCGGTTGCCCCAACACGCCACCGCGAACGGTGCCCAACAGGTTGAGCGCGCTCTGGTTGGCGGCGCAAATCCGCCCGTCACCCTCGAAGGCCAGCAAGCCCTCGCTGAACAAGCCGACCGACTCAGCCTGCAGATGAAAGCGCAGCAGCCACTGCTGCTGAAAATGACGCAGGAAATAACAGCTCTCGATCATCTTCGCCGAGAGGTTGACCAAGGCCATGGTGTGGAACTGGCTCTGCCGCGACACATCGGGCCGCGCCGACGACACGTCGAGTACCGCCAGCAGTTCGCCATGCGGGTCGAACACCGGGCTTGCCGAGCAGGTCAGGCCGGTGTGGCGGCCACGAAAGTGTTCGTGCTGATGAATGGTCAGGGCCTGGCGCTCGACCAGGCAGGTGCCGATACCGTTGGTGCCTTCGCGCGCCTCGCTCCAGTCGGCGCCCAGCCACAGCCCTGCCCGCTCGAAGATGCGCCGCTCGCTGGGGGCGCTGACACAGTTGAGGATCACCCCACGGGCATCGGTCAGCAGCACCGCATGGCCAGCGCCAGAGAGCTGCTGATGCAGGCTGTTCATCTCGGCGTCGGCAATTTTCAGCACCTGGTGCAGGCGCTCGCGGGTTTCCAGCAAGCGCCCGTGTTCAAGCACCACGGGGGCCTCGATCAGCGTCGGGTCGAGGTGGTAATCCTCGAGGCAGCGCAGCCAGGACCGGGCGATCGCCGGGTCACTGCCGCCCGCCCCGGCTTCACCGTGGGCAACGGTATGCACTTGTTGGGCATGGCGACTCAAGTGATTGCTCTGCATGTGTTGTGGTTCTCCGCAGATCGAGCGTTCAGCCAGCATCCTCCACCCGGCGGGCCTTTGCAATGCACCTGCCGGCAGCGTGTCGCAAATGGCACAAAGTGTCACACAGGCCGTACCACGGCTGGCACAGCGGGCTTTCACAGCCCTCTGAAAATTACGCTAAGTGCTTGATTTAGCAGAACCTCAAAACACTGGCCCAACCTTTGCTCTACGCTTTTCAACTCCCTAACAAACACAATAGCCAGGAGACACACCATGCGTTACGCACATCCCGGTACCGAAGGCGCGAAGGTTTCCTTCAAGAGCCGCTACGGCAACTACATCGGTGGTGAATTCGTAGCTCCGGTCAAGGGGCAGTACTTCGAAAACACCTCCCCGGTGAATGGCAAGCTGATCGCAGAGTTTCCCCGCTCCACTGCCGAAGACATCGACAAAGCCCTGGATGCCGCCCACGCCGCCGCCGATGCCTGGGGCCGCACGTCCGTCCAGGACCGCTCCAACGTGCTGCTGAAAATCGCCGACCGCATCGAGCAGAACCTTGAAGTCCTGGCCATTACCGAAACCTGGGACAACGGCAAGCCCATCCGCGAAACCCTCAACGCCGACATCCCGCTGGCGGTCGATCACTTCCGTTACTTCGCCGGTTGCATCCGTGCCCAAGAGGGCGGCGCTGCCGAAATCAACGAAGGCACCGTCGCCTATCACATTCACGAGCCTCTGGGCGTGGTCGGGCAGATCATCCCGTGGAACTTCCCGCTGCTGATGGCCGCGTGGAAACTCGCCCCAGCCCTGGCCGCAGGCAACTGCGTGGTCCTCAAACCCGCCGAGCAGACCCCGCTGGGCATCACTGTACTGATGGAGCTGATCGGCGACCTGCTGCCCAAAGGCGTGCTCAACGTCGTCCAAGGGTACGGCCGCGAAGCGGGCGAAGCGCTGGCCACCAGCAAACGCATCGCCAAAATCGCCTTCACCGGTTCGACCCCGGTCGGCTCGCACATCATGAAATGCGCCGCCGAAAACATCATCCCGTCCACCGTCGAGCTGGGCGGCAAGTCGCCTAACGTGTACTTCGAAGACATCATGCAGGCCGAGCCGAGCTTCATCGAGAAGGCCGCCGAAGGCATGGTGCTGGCATTCTTCAACCAAGGCGAAGTGTGCACCTGCCCGTCGCGTGCCCTGGTGCAGGAGTCGATCTACCCGCAGTTCATGGAAGTGGTGATGAAGAAGGTCCTGCAGATCAAGCGTGGCGATCCGCTGGACACAGACACCATGGTCGGCGCCCAGGCGTCGCAACAGCAGTTCGAGAAGATCCTGTCGTACCTGGAAATTGCCCAGGAAGAAGGCGCCGAGCTGCTGACCGGCGGCAAGGTGGAAAAACTCGAAGGCGCGCTGTCGACCGGTTATTACATCCAGCCGACCCTGCTCAAGGGCAACAACAAGATGCGCGTATTCCAGGAAGAAATCTTCGGCCCGGTGGTCAGCGTCACCACCTTCAAGGACGAAGCCGAAGCCCTGGCGATTGCCAACGACACCGAGTTCGGCCTGGGTGCCGGTGTGTGGACCCGCGACATCAACCGCGCCTACCGCATGGGCCGCGGCATCAAGGCTGGCCGCGTGTGGACCAACTGCTACCACCTGTACCCGGCGCATGCCGCGTTTGGCGGTTACAAGAAGTCCGGCGTTGGGCGTGAGACCCACAAGATGATGCTCGATCACTACCAGCAGACCAAGAACCTGCTGGTGAGTTACGACATCAATCCGTTGGGCTTCTTCTAAACCTGAGATGGCTGCGGGGGCTGCTTTGCAGCCCACCGCAGCGGTTCGTCACCACCACAAGCCAGCGCGGTTCCCGTGCACGAACCGCTCTGGCTCGCTTCCTGCAGTACCTATCACCATGGGCTGGAAGTCCCTCCGGCCACCAAGAAAAACAACAGGTGAAACTATGCCAAGCGATCATTCCGGTAATGTGCCGGCAGGCTCTTCTGTCGACTTCGAAAAAGTCGGTTCGGACTATTTCCAGCAACGTGAACTGAAAAAAGGCGCAGCCGGCTGGGTGCTGTTGGTTGGCCTCGGGGTCGCCTATGTGATCTCCGGCGACTACGCCGGGTGGAACTTCGGCCTGGCCCAAGGCGGCTGGGGCGGTATGTTCCTCGCCACCCTGCTGATGGCCACCATGTACCTGTGCATGTGCTTCTCGTTGGCCGAGCTGTCGTCGATGATCCCCACTGCAGGCGGCGGCTACGGCTTTGCCCGCAGCGCCTTTGGCCCATGGGGCGGATTTCTTACCGGCACGGCCATCCTCATCGAATATGCCATTGCCCCGGCGGCCATCGCCGTGTTCATCGGCGCCTATTGTGAGTCACTGTTCGGCATCGGTGGCTGGGTCATCTACCTGGCGTTCTACATCGTGTTCATCGGCATCCACATCTTCGGCGTCGGCGAAGCGCTGAAGCTGATGTTCATCATCACCGCCATTGCCGCCATTGCCTTGGGCGTGTTCCTGGTGAGCATGGTGCCCCATTTTGATGCAGCCAACCTGTTCGACATCGCCAAGACCGACGCCGCTGGCGCCAGCAGTTTCCTGCCGTTCGGCTACGTCGGCGTGTGGGCCGCAATCCCTTACGCCATCTGGTTCTTCCTCGCCGTCGAAGGCGTGCCGCTGGCCGCCGAAGAAACCAAAAACCCGAAACGCGACCTGCCCCGCGGCCTGATCGGCGCGATGCTGGTGCTGCTGGCCTTCGCCCTGCTGATTCTGGTGATCGGCCCTGGCGCGGCGGGCTCCGAAGCGCTCAAGGCCTCCGGTAACCCACTGGTCGAGGCACTGTCCAAAGCCTATGGCGGTTCCACCTGGATGGGCAGCTTCGTCAACCTGGTCGGCCTGGCTGGCCTGATTGCCAGCTTCTTCTCGATCATCTATGCCTACTCGCGGCAGATCTTCGCGCTGTCCCGCGCCGGCTACCTGCCGCGCAAACTCTCCGAGACCAACAAAAGCAAGGCGCCGGTCCTGGCCCTGATCATCCCTGGCCTCATCGGTTTCGGGCTGTCGCTGACCGGCCAGGGCGACCTGCTGATTCTGGTCGCGGTGTTCGGGGCCACGCTGTCCTACGTGCTGATGATGGCTGCACACATCACCCTGCGCATCCGCCGTCCGAAAATGGAACGCCCGTATCGCACCCCGGGCGGCATCTTCACCTCGGGCGTAGCCCTGGTACTGGCGTGCATCGCCGTGGTGGCGGGCTTCCTGGTCGACCCGCGGGTTGTGATTGGCGCCGCGGTGATCTATGGAGTATTAATTGCCTACTTTGCGTTCTACAGCCGCCACCACCTGGTAGCGGGCACACCGGAAGAGGAATTCGCCGCGATCCAGAAGGCCGAAGAGGCCTTGCACTGATCGCCGACACCCGCCGCGGGCCAGCCCCGCGGCGCTCTGGAGAATCTGTATGGCAAGTTTCGTACACACGGTAGGCCACCTGGTCTACCGCTTCGACAGCCTCAAGGACGTGATGGCCAAGGCCAGCCCCGCGCGTTCTGGGGATTTCCTGGCCGGTGTCGCCGCCAGCAACGACGGTGAGCGGGTCGCCGCGCAGATGGCCTTGGCCAACATCCCGCTGACGCACTTTCTGACCGAGGCGCTGATCCCCTATGAAGAGGACGAGGTCACCCGCCTGATCATCGACACTCACGATGCCCAGGCCTTCGCACCGGTCAGCCACCTCACCGTGGGCGGCCTGCGTGACTGGCTGCTCAGCGAAGAAGCCGACGAAGACAGCCTGCGCGCGCTGGCGCCGGGCCTGACACCGGAAATGGCGGCGGCGGTGTCGAAGATCATGCGCGTCCAGGACCTGATTCTGGTGGCGCAGAAGATCCGCGTGGTCACCCGTTTCCGCGGCACCATGGGCCTGCGCGGGCGCCTGTCGACCCGCCTGCAACCCAACCACCCGACCGACGAACCCGCCGGCATCGCCGCCAGCATCCTCGATGGCCTGCTGTACGGCAACGGCGACGCCATGATCGGCATCAACCCGGCCACCGACAGCATCGCCTCGATCTGTGCCCTGCTGGAAATGCTCGATGCAATCATCCAGCGCTACGACATCCCCACCCAGGCCTGCGTGCTGACCCACGTCACCACCTCGATCGAAGCGATCAACCGTGGCGTGCCGCTGGACCTGGTGTTCCAGTCGATCGCCGGCACCGAAGCCGCCAACGCAGGCTTTGGCATCAACCTCAACGTATTGCAGGAGGGTTACGAAGCGGGCCTGTCGCTCAAGCGCGGCACCCTTGGGCAAAACCTCATGTATTTCGAGACCGGCCAGGGCAGCGCCCTGTCGGCCAACGCCCACCACGGCGTCGACCAGCAGACCTGCGAAACCCGTGCCTACGCCGTGGCCCGGCACTTCAAGCCGTTTCTGGTCAATACCGTGGTCGGTTTCATCGGCCCGGAGTACCTGTACAACGGCAAGCAGATCATCCGCGCCGGCCTCGAGGACCACTTTTGCGGCAAGCTGCTGGGCGTGCCGATGGGTTGCGACATCTGCTACACCAACCACGCCGAAGCCGACCAGGACGACATGGACACCCTGCTGACCTTGCTGGGTGTGGCCGGGATCAACTTCATCATGGGCATCCCCGGCTCCGACGACATCATGCTCAACTACCAGACCACGTCGTTCCATGACGCGCTGTATGCGCGCCAGACCCTGGGCCTGAAGCCCGGCCCCGAATTTGAAGCATGGCTGGCGCGCACCGGCATCTTTACCCAGGCCGATGGCCGGGTGCGCTTTGGTGACAACCTGCCGCCGGCGTTCCGCCAGGCGTTGGCACAGCTTGCATAGGGATGACCATGGACCCTCGCACCGTAACCCCCGACAACCCCTGGCTGGCCCTGCGTACCCTGACCCCGGCGCGTATCGCCCTGGGCCGCACCGGCACCAGCCTGCCGACCGGCGCACAATTGGACTTCCAATTCGCCCACGCCCAGGCCCGCGATGCCGTGCACCTGCCCTTCGACCATGCCGGGCTGACCGCCCAGCTCAGTGACCGCGGGCGCGACAGCTTGGTATTGCACAGCGCCGCCCACGACCGCGACCAATACCTGCAGCGCCCGGACCTGGGCCGGCGGCTGAACGAAGACTCGATCGAAACCTTGCGCCAGCATGCCCAGGCCAACCCGGGCGGTGTCGACCTGGCCGTCGTCGTCGCTGACGGCCTCTCGGCCCTCGCCGTGCACCGCCATACCCTGCCGTTTCTGACCCGTTTCGAGGAACAGGCCGCTGCCGACGGCTGGACCAGCGCCCCGGTGGTGCTGGTGGAACAGGGCCGCGTGGCCGTGGCCGATGAGGTTGGCGAGTTACTGGGCGCACGGATGACCGTGATGCTGATCGGCGAGCGCCCGGGGTTGAGCTCGCCCGACAGCCTCGGCCTGTATTTCACCTACGCGCCGCGGGTCGGCCTGACTGACGCCTACCGCAACTGCATCTCCAACGTGCGCCTTGAGGGCCTGAGCTATGGCATGGCGGCCCACCGCTTGCTGTACCTGATGCGTGAAGCCTGTCGCCGGCAGCTTTCCGGGGTGAATCTGAAGGACGAAGCCGAGGTCCATAGCCTGGAGAGCGATACCCCCGCCAGCCAAAAAGGAAACTTTCTGCTCGGAAAAGGGTAAAAATCATGTCACGGAAGGCGGATTGCGCTTCTCGCACGCATTAGGCAGCATGCTGTTGAGAGCGGCTGGCAATCCGCTGTTTCCCCAAATGGATCCTGAGGGCCGCACATGCGTATCATCAAGGCAACCCTGGAACACCTCGACCTGCTGACCCCCCTGTTCGTCAAATACCGCGAGTTCTATGGGCAATTGCCCTACCCGGACAGCTCACGCAGCTTTCTGGAAAAGCGCCTGAAGCGGGACGAGTCGGTGATTTACCTGGCGCTGGCGGATGACGATGCCAGCAAGTTGCTCGGTTTCTGCCAGCTGTATCCAAGCTTTTCGTCGCTGTCGCTCAAACGCGTGTGGATTCTCAATGACATCTATGTGGCCGAAGACTCGCGACGCATGCTGGTGGCCGACCACCTGATGCGCGAGGCCAAGAAGATGGCGAAAGAGACCAATGCCGTGCGGATGCGGGTGTCGACCAGCGCCAACAATGAGGCAGCGCAAAAGACCTACGAGTCCATCGGCTTTCGCAAGGACACCGAGTTCGAGAGCTACATCCTGCCGATCCATCAGGATTGACCTGCGCAGGCCTTATCACCTGTACCTGTAGGCGCAGCCTTGTGCCGCGAAGAGGCCGGTGCCAGCAGTCGAGATTAACAGTGCTGGCACCGGCCTCTTCGCAGCACAAGGCTGCTCCTACAAGGGTCGCGTATGGCCAGAGGTATGGGTGGGCCTGCCGAGTGAAGTCGGTACAGGCAGCATGAATCTTCCCCTTCCGTAACCCGCCGCTACAAACTCCCCGGGCATGATCCTCACTTCGCCGTATAATGCCCCACTTGTCATGTGTGAAAATTTACCCATCCCCTGGTAACCGAGCCTACGCCCCAGAACACAGGTGCTGTACATGGATTTCAACCCGCTGGACCTTATCCTGCATCTCGATGCCTACCTCGATCTGCTGGTCACCAATTACGGTCCCTGGATCTACGCCATCCTGTTCACCGTGATCTTCTGCGAAACCGGCCTGGTGGTGATGCCGTTCCTGCCAGGTGATTCGCTGCTGTTCATCGCCGGCGCCGTGGCGGCCGGTGGCGGCATGGACCCAGTCCTGCTGGCGGGCCTGCTGATGGCGGCGGCGATCCTGGGCGACAGTACCAACTACGTGATTGGCCGAACGGCGGGCGAGCGGTTGTTCAACAACCCCAATTCGAAGATCTTCCGCCGCGACTACCTGCAGCGCACGCACGAATTCTATGAACGCCATGGCGGCAAGACCGTGACCCTGGCGCGCTTCCTGCCGATTCTGCGTACCTTCGCGCCGTTCGTCGCCGGAATTGCCCACATGCACTACCCGCGTTTTCTGGGCTTCAGTGTCGCCGGTTCGTTGCTGTGGGTCGGAGGCCTGGTGACGCTGGGCTACTTCTTCGGCAATGTACCGTTCATCAAGCAGCATCTGTCGCTGATGGTGGTGGGTATCATCTTCCTGTCGCTGGTGCCGATGGTGCTCGGCCTGCTGCGCGGTCGCCTGGGCCGTGCTGCCAAGGCTCACTGACCCCAGCCATGTGGTCTTTCAGCGCCTGGCGGCGTCGGCGCACCCTGAAGCGCTACCCGATCACAGCCGAGCAATGGCAGGCGGTTCGCCAACACCTGCCGTTGCTCGACGGTATCAGCGATGAAGAAGATCGCTGGTTGCGTGAAGCCTGCATCCTGTTTCTGCTTGAAAAGCACCTGACCACCCTGCCCGGTGTCGAGCTGAGCGATGAGCAGCGCCTGTTCCTCGCTGCCCAGGCGCAGCTGCCACTGCTGCACCTGGGTGACCTGAACTGGTACCAGGGTTTCCACGAAATCATCCTCTACCCCGACGACTTCAAAAGCCCTCAGCGCCACCGCGATGCCAGTGGTGTGGAGCATGTGTGGGACGGCGAACACAGCGGTGAAGCCTGGCAACAGGGGCCGGTGATCCTGGCCTGGAACGGGGTGCTGGCCAGTGGTGGTTGGGAGGCCTACAACCTGGTCATCCATGAGTTGGCGCACAAGCTCGACATGCTCAATGGCGACGCCAACGGCCTGCCGCCGCTGCACAGTGGCATGCCCGTGGATGAGTGGGCGACGGCTATGCAACAGGCCTATGACGACCTCAACCGCCAGCTGGACCTGAACCCCGACGCCGAAACGCCCATCGACCCATACGCGGCAGAAAACCCTGCAGAATTCTTCGCCGTCACCAGCGAATACTTCTTCAGCGCCCCCGACCTGTTGCAGCAGGCGTATCCGCAGGTTTACCAGCAACTGTCGCTGTTCTACCGCCAAGACCCACTGGCGCGCCTGAGCCAGTTGCAGGCCGAACACCCCGATTACCGCGAAGGCCACGCCTGACGCGGCCGCACATCAGGCCAAGCGTGGCATGCCCATGCGGAATGTGCCTATAATCGCCGCCACTTTTTGGTCAACTACGGGGGCACTGCCCAATGAGCTACAGCAAGATTCCGGCGGGCAAAGACCTGCCGAACGACATCTACGTCGCCATCGAGATCCCGGCCAACCACGCGCCGATCAAATACGAGATCGACAAGGACAGCGACACCCTGTTCGTCGACCGTTTCATGGCTACCCCGATGTTCTACCCAGCCAACTATGGCTTCATCCCGAACACCCTGGCCGACGACGGTGACCCGCTCGACGTGCTGGTCGTGACCCCATACCCAGTTGCCCCAGGCTCGGTCATCCGTGCCCGCCCGGTTGGCATCCTGAACATGACCGACGACGGCGGCGGCGACGCCAAAGTCATCGCTGTGCCGCACGACAAGCTGTCGCAGCTGTATGTCGACGTCAAGGAATACACCGACCTGCCAGCCCTGCTGATCCAGCAGATCGAGCACTTCTTCGCGAACTACAAAGATCTCGAGAAGGGCAAGTGGGTCAAGATCGAAGGCTGGGACGGCGCCGACGCCGCCCGTGCTGCGATCACCAAATCGGTCGCTGCCTACAAAGGCTGATACCGATTGCTGAAAAACCCCGCCTCGGCGGGGTTTTTTATGCGCGAGGGAACACCCTTCCAGTAAAAATTCCTACATCGCCCTACTCCAACGCCCTACAACTAAGCACCTTTCGCACAAGCCGCATCAACATCCGGTTCATATGCCAGCTGGCACCCGGCCGCTACACTCGCGGCCATGAACACATCCGGTGACCGCCTCAAAGCCCTGCTGCACGAATGTGGCTTGACCCCTTCCGATTTCGCTGCCCAACGCAGCGTCACACCCCAGCACGTCAACAACTGGTTCAGACGGGGTGTTCCGTTGGCTCGCCTCGATGAAATGGCCGACTTGTTCTGCGTGCATCGCCGTTGGCTACGCAGCGGCGAAGGCCCCAAGCACCCCAACCCGATCTTGCGCAGCGGCCCGCCACGGCCACCGCACACCAACCCGCCCACCCCGCTCTCAGCACACAGCGGCCGGCTGCTGCAGGTGCCGTTTTACGCACTGCAGCACGGCCTGCTTGCCCCCGTGGCCAACCATCACCTGCGCCTGCCCACCACGGCGTTAAAGGCGCTGGGCGTTGCTGCGCAAAATGCCATCTGCCTGGCCATGCCTGCCGCCAACATGGCTCCGCTGATCCCGCTGGAAGCCACCTTGGCGGTAGACCTGAGCATGACCGAAGTCATCGAGGGCGAGACCTATGCCTTGCTGCACAACGGCACCCTGAGGGTGAACAACCTCAGCCTCGGCCCGCACGGCACCCTGTACCTACACAGCCATGACCGGCGCAACTACGCCGTCGAGCGCTACACCCGCGCCCAGCGCCAGGCCCAAGGCCTGGAGGTTCTCGGCTGGGTCTTCCACTGGTCGCATTTCCGCCGCCATCGCCCCAGCTGAAACACGCTGTGCCATTTTTTGCTGGGCATACTGCGCAAGCCCTTGTATGCTACGCGGCACATTTAGCCCCGACCGGCGCAAGCCGCGGTCCAGAGGGCTCGGCGACATCCCACACGGGTGTTGACCATCTCTATCAGGTCCTTGTGACCACACAGTTAAGGCGGTTGCGGCTTACCATAAATTAGTCGGAAGCGTCCCCGAGAAGCCGGCCACAAGCCGGCTTTTTAATGCCTGCTTGAAAGCCATCCCCTACTAAAACCCGCTTTAGCAAGACCGCGTTTAATAGAGGTTTTGTAGGGCTTTTCTGAAAAGCACGCAAATACCCACATGAACCTTGCGGGCTTCAACGACGGCACATTAGCATCCAAACGAACCCCCTGCTAAACCCCACGGACTGAGGTTTGGGGAACATGAAGCGTTTAGATGAATGCATAGGTCAAGGGGACCGCAATGCCAGACGTGAGAAGTATCAAGGACCAATTTTTTGTCTACCACCTGACCTCCGTTGAGAATCTGGATGGGATTTTCACACAAGGTCTGAAGCCTCGGGCGAGCCTCATTAACTTCACTGACGTAGCAGACAGTGAAATCCTCGACAAACGCAAAGCCCTCAAGCTCGATAGCTACGTGCCCTTTCACTGGTTTGCTGCCAATCCGTTTGATGGGCGGGTGCAGCTCGACAGGCCCACATCCAAATTTGTACTGATTTCGGTTTACAGATCCTTTGCCAAGCAAAACAAATGGAAAATCATCCCTCGCCACCCCCTTGCCAATGATGAGATCGAACTACTCGACTATCACGATGGCTTCGAAGCCATCGACTGGGCGCTCATGAACACGCGGGACTATCAGAATGCCGACTGCAAAAGCGTCTGCATGGCTGAATGCCTCTCCCCCTCCGTGGTACTCCCGCAGGATTTTTCCAGGATTTACGTACCAACCGATGAGATCGAAAAGCTGTGTGAGGCTAAAATGCGCAAGATCAACCTCAAGGTCCCCATCAGCGTGAATTCCGGAATGTTCCTATAAATGAGCTACAGCAGACTGAATCCGGACAAGGCTCTGATTTGGCGTATCGTCCATCGCGATACCCTGCCTTGGATTCTGGACAATGGTCTGCACTGCGAAAACTCGGGTGTTCAGGCAACGCAGTGTGTGAACATAGACAACGCTGAGCTGATCGACAAACGCCGATCTCGGCAGGTCCCGATAGCGCCTGGAGGGGTACTGGCCGACTACGTACCCTTCTGCTTCACCCCCTTCTCCGTGATGATGAGGAATACTCATGCAGGGTGGGGTGTGCAGCAGCGCAGCAATGACGAAATCGTGATTCTGGTGTCCAGCCTTTACCGCGTCCAAGCGCTTGGCCTGCCGTTCGTCTTCACAAACGCACTGGCCTACCCGGCGTGGACTAGCTACTACAGTGATCTGGCGTATCTGGGCGAGGTCGATTGGCCCCTGCTTCAACGGCGCGACTTCACGCGTGATCCTGACGACCCTCGAAAGATGGAGCGTTATCAGGCAGAAGCGCTGATTCACCATCACCTACCGATCACTGGGCTGCTGGGCATCATGTGCTACAACGATGCAATCAAAGAGCGCATAGAACATGACGTGGCCGCTAGAGGTCTGAGCGTGTCTGTGCATGCGCGTCCGGGGTGGTATTTCCAATGATCCGATTTACCCAAGGTAACCTTCTAGAGGCCAAGACCGAAGCCCTGGTCAATACAGTCAATACCGTTGGCGTGATGGGCAAAGGTATTGCGCTGATGTTCAAAGAGCGCTTTGTGGAGAATTACCGCCTGTACGCAGCGGCCTGCAAAGCTGGCGAGGTGGTAACTGGCAAAGTCCACGTGACTGCGGTCAATGAACTGGAAGGCCCGCAGTGGATCGTAAACTTCCCTACCAAACGTCACTGGCGATCCCCTTCGCAGATGGCCTGGGTGACAGAAGGTTTGCACGATCTGCGCCGTTTTTTGATTGAAAACCAGGTCAAATCCGTGGCCGTCCCAGCGCTGGGGGCCGGCAATGGTGGCTTGAAATGGCCTGAAGTCCGTGAACAGATTATTCATGTACTGAGCGATCTGAATGTGGACGTATGGGTATATGAGCCATCCAGCCAATATCTGAATGTCGCCAAACGTAGCGGCGTAGAAAAGCTCACACCGGCTCGCGCACTCATTGCCGAATTGGTTAGGCGTTATTGGGTTTTAGGGATGGAATGCAGCCTGCTTGAAATACAGAAGCTGGCCTGGTTTCTGGCACGCGCCATAGAAGAGCTGCCAGACACTGAGAACCCTCTGAACCTCAAGTTTGTAGCGCATCGATATGGCCCGTATGCCAATCGACTACAGCCTCTGCTCAATGACCTTGATGGCAGCTATCTGCAGTGCGAAAAACGCATCAAGGATGCAGAGATCGGTGATGTGATCTGGTTTGAAGAGAAACGTAAACCCACTCTACACACCTATCTCAATACAGAAGCAAAGGCGTATTCCCAAGCATTGGAACGCACGATCGAGCTGATTGATGGCTTTGAGTCACCCTTCGGCATGGAGTTATTGGCAACGGTTGATTGGTTGCTGAGCCACGAAGGGGTTTGCCCGACTGTTCCTGCCGTGCGCGATGCGTTAACGCATTGGGAAGGCGGAGCCGGTTCTGCGGCTCGCAAAAGCAAGCTGTTCGACGATCAGGCACTTGATATTGCGCTCAAGCGCCTAACCGCCAGCACCGCCCTCAGCTGACTTCAGAACCGCGTCACCACCCCCATCCGTACCGTCCGCCCCGGAGCCGGCATGAAGCTCTGCGCCAGCGGGTCCAGGTAATAGCGATCAGTCAGGTTCTGCAGCGAAACATTCACCTCGGTGTTCTCAAGCAGCGTGTACTTGAGGAACAGATCGAACAGCGCCACCGAGCGGTACTCGACCTGCGGCGTGGTAGCGCCGGACTGCCAGGGCTTGTCGAGGGTACTGGTAGGCCCGGAGGTGTAGGTCACGCGCCCGCCTACCGTCAATGCTTCGTCGAAGAAACGCAGGCCAGTGGTCAGGTTGGCGGAGATCCGTGGTGGGTTCTGGGTGTTGGTGTAAGAGCCCATGTAGCTGCCCGGTGTGCAGTTTGGCGTGTCTTGGGTCTTCTGGTACGGGTTGGCGCTGGCGCGCAGTTTGCCGGCAAAGTCCGCGTCGCAGGTCTCGGTCTTGAGGTAGTAGGTGGCCGAGAGGTCGGCGAACACACGGCCGGCATCGTAGTTTGACTGCAGCTCAAGGCCGCGGGTGCTGAAGCTGTCGGTGTTGCTGAAGCTCATCTGCCCCCACAGGCCAGGGCTCGGGTCGTAATAGCGGGTGATGTAGTGCTTGATCTTGTTGTCGAAGAAGGCCAACTTGATCGCGGCTGAGTCGTGATCGGTAAAGAGGTTGTCGCGCAAGGCGCTGACGCCGATTTCCCAGCTCTGCGAGCGCTCAGGCTTGAGGCTTTTGCCGGGGGTGACTTGCTGGGTGCCCTGGCTGGTCTCGAACAGTGACGGCAGGCGCAGGCCTTGGGTGTAGGTGACATAGAAGTACGTGTCGGGCATCAGCTCGACATTGATGCCAAATGCCGGCGAAAAGCCGCCACCGCTGCTGCTGCCCTGCGGGGTATGGTCGTAGCCTGTGACCACGCTGCTGATGCCTTCGGGGCTGACCTGAACGCTGGTCGCGCCGAAGTCATTGAAGCGCACACCGTTGAACGGCTCGTTGCTGTTGCCGAAGACAATGCCGTTGTTCAGCCGGGGGTCGGTGGCGTCGGTGTACTGGCCGTTCTGGTCGGGGAACCAGGTCATGCTGCCCCAGCCCTTGGGGCCACTCGCCGAGATGTAGCGCACGTCGCGATCCTCGCGGCGGGCGGTGGCCAGCACGGTATTGTCTTTGGTGCGGAAGTGGCTGTAACGGCCCCCACCCCACAGGGTCAGTTGCTCGATCGGTTGGTACTCGAGCTTGCCGTTGAAGCTGAACTCCTGCCGCGAAGCATCGCGCAGGGTGCGGTTGGCATCGACGTCGTGCTGGGTGATCAACACGCTTTTCTGCGGTTGCAGGTCTTCCAGTTGGAACGCGCCACCCAAGTCAAGCTTGAAGTCGCCATGGGCCGTTTCGAACCTGGAGAGGTTGTTCAGGTCGCCGCCGATACGGCGGTTGTCCTGGCGTGTCCAACTGCGGTCAGAACGAAACAACTGGGACACCGGCGCCGTCCATGCCGAACTCAACGAGCTGGTCTTGGCGTCGGTCATCCACAGGTTACTGGTCAGGTCGACCCACGGGTTGCCGGCGGGCAGGTAGTGGTAGCGTGCGGTATAGGTATCGATCTTCACCTCGCCCAAGGGGTACTGATAAATACCGGCGGTACCGAAGCGGTAGATGTCAGAGGGCATGATCTCGGCAGTGCGCCCGTCGTAGCGGCGGTAGCCCAAGTCCAGGGTGTGATCGTCGGTTATCCGCCAGGTCGCCTTGAGCAGGTACGAGTCGGTTTTCGATGAGGCGTTGAGCACTTCCTCGCCCGCGTTATAGGTCATCGCCACGCTGGGCTGTTCACTGCCGTAATCGTTGTAGAGGCGGTAGCGGTCCTGGCCTTTCTTGCCGGCGAAGTAGTTGCCTTGGTTGCGGTGCGCGTAGGCCGCCACCACATCCAGCTGTTCGGTGGTAAAGGCAAACGCGGCGCTGCCCGATTCGGCTTCAGAGCCGAACAGGCTGCCGCGGTTGTCGCGCGGAGGCGCCGACAGGCTTTCATCCTTGGAACTGGAACTGCGATGGGCGGGGGCTACGCCGTTGTCCCAGAGGTCGCCCTTGAGGCGCACGCCAACCTGGTTGCCGTCGACCAGAATGTCCTGCACGCCGATCGTCTGCATTTCCACCGTGCCGCCAATCGCTCCGGATTTGGTTGACGGCCCTTTGTTCACGGTCAGGCTGCTGATCAGGTCGGGGTCGATGTAGCTGCGTTGCTGCGTGCCGCCATAACCGCGATAGACATCCAGGGCCTGCTCCGAGCCATCGACTTTCACCGCTACCCGGCTCTGCCCCTGGATACCGCGAATGTTGACGTCCAGGGCGCCGCCGTTGCGGGTGTCACCGACTTGCACACCCGGCACACCGTTGAGCAGGTCGCCCACGGAGACCCGGCCGAAGCGGTCGATCTGTTCGCTGCTCAGGTGCACCGATGAGCGTGGGGCCCGGTAAGTATCCGCTTGAGGCCCCTGTGCGGCAGCGTCGACCATCGTCGGCGATAACTCTGCTGCGGCATTCGTTGCAGCGCCCTGCGCCATCAGCACGTAGCTGCCGGTCGAGCTCGCCACCAGCTGCAGCCCAGTATTGGCCAGCAACCGCTGGATGCCCTCACTGACGGTGTACCGCCCCTTCAGGGCCGGCGCCGTGCGCCCGCGGGTCAAGTCAGGATCATAAGACACCAGCAGCCCGGACTGGCTGGTGAAACTGCCCAGCGCTGCGCCCAGCGGGCCTTTGGCAATGTTGTAGTCACGCGGCGTGGCATCGTCCAGGCGGGTTGCGGCGACCGCTGCCGTGCCAGAGCCCTGGGCCAGGGCCAGGCTGCTGTTCAGCAGGCCGGCGCCACAGCAACTGATCATCGTGCAACGCAGGGCGAAGGTGATGGGCGACAGGCAAAGTCGAGGGCGCGGAGCAGGTGAAGGACAACGTACTGGGAGCATGCTTTTCTCGCTCGTAGGGTGTGCGCCCACCACTGGCTGCGGGCTGTTACCTCCTCTGTCGCACGAGATCGAAAAAAGGATATGTGTGCAGGGCCACCGGCTGAATTTGCCGGTTCGGCCTTGTGATCTGAGCAATTCTAGTGATAATGGTTTTCATTTGCGACAGTCTTGTGCCGACTCAACCCACGATGAATGCACCCCTCTCCCCGCCGAACAGTACCGAGCCGTGCAGCGTCGAGACGTTGTATATCGAGAATCACGCCTGGTTACGTAACTGGCTCGCCTATCGGCTGAGGTCGTGGGGACGCGGGGTGGCCGATGACCTGGCGCATGACATTTTCCTGCGGGTGCTTACCAGCCGGGAGGGTGCGCGGGTCGAACCGATCCGTCAGCCACGCGCCTACCTAACCCGCATCGCCAATTGTGTGCTGGTCAGCTGGCGGCGCCGGCAGTCGCTGGAACGTGCCTGGCTCGAAGCGTTGCAGTTGCTGCCAGAACCCGATCACCCTTCGCCTGAACTGCAAAGCGTGATCCTCGAGACCCTGCACGAGATCGACACGCTGCTGGATACGCTGCGGCCCCGCGTGAGGCAGGCGTTTCTGATGGCAACGTTGGACGGCATGAAGCAGAAAGACATTGCCGTGGCCCTGAACATCGCGCTGCCGACGGTCAAGAAGTACATCCACGAGGCCTACCTGGCCTGCCTGACGCAGATGCCCGATGAATAACCGCACGGCACCGCTTGACGATGCCATCCCCCAGCCAGTGCTGGCCCAAGCGGCCTCATGGCTGATGCTGATGCAGGAAGCGCCGCTGCTGCCAGCGCAACAGCGCGAATTAGAGCGCTGGCGGCGTGCCAGTGCTGAGCATGAACGGGCCTGGCAAAGGGCACAGCGCCTGCTAAAACGCCTGGGCAGCCTGCCTCCAACGCTGGCCAAGCAGACCTTGGATCGCCCGACAGGCAGGCGCGCTGTGCTGCGCGGGCTGCTTCTGCTGATCGGTGCCGCACCGCTCAGCTGGTGGGCATGGCGCTCAGGCGTTGGCAACGATTACCAGACGTCTGTGGGCGAACGCCAACACGCACGGCTCGCCGACGGCACACAGATCACCCTCAATAGCGACAGCGCCGTGGACGTGCTTTTCAACAACGCGCAACGCTTGCTGCACCTGCGCCGTGGCGAGGTGTACATCGCGACCGCTGCCGACCCACGCCCGCTCATGGCACAGACCCAGCAAGGCCAACTGCGCGCGTTGGGTACGCGATTCAGCGTGCGCCAGCTGGCCGATGAAACCTTGCTAGCGGTGTACGAAGGCGCCGTACAGGTTCGCCCAGAACACGCCCGCGTGGCCCCTGGCGAAAACATCATCCGTGCTGGGCAGCAAGTCCGTTTCAGCCGCGAGCGCATGGGGCTCATCGAGCAGGCCCGGGAGACCACCCTGGCGTGGCGCAACGGCTTGCTGGTGGCCGACGACATGCCAGTACGGCTGTGGGCGCATGAATTGATGCGCTACACCGACCAACAGCTTGAGTGCGACCCCGCGCTGGGTGAGCTGCGGGTGTCTGGCACATTCCCCATCGATGACTTGCCGCTGGCCTTGGCCATGCTGGCACAGACCTACACGCTGCAGGTTCGACACACCGGCAGGCACGTATTCATTAGCCGTTGATCAAAAGCAACGACCGAGCGAGATTCCCCGATGAGCAAAATGCCCTTGTACCTGGCCATGGCACTGGCCCTCGCTGCACCAGCAGCCCTGGCGCAACCGGTGCGCGATCAGAAAATGGACACGTCGCTGCTGCAGCGCCAGAACCTGGCCTATCGCTTCAGCCAGCATGACCTGGATTCGGCCGATGGCCAGCGCCATTACCGTCTATGGATCGGCCAGCCGAATCGCCCGGCGCCCGCGGCAGGCTACCCGGTGCTGTGGATGCTCGACGGCAACGCCGCGCTGGGTGCCCTGGACAGCGAACAACTGGGCAAGCTTGCCGCAGGCCAAGCCCCGTTGCTGGTCGCCGTGGGCTACCAGACCGACCAACGCATCGAACGTGCCGGGCGAACGTATGACTACACCCCCGCACTGCCTGGGCAAGCGGAACAGCGCGACCCGCTGACGGGCCAGCCCAGCGGTGGCGTGGAGGCGTTCTTCGACCTGCTGAGCCAGCGCATGCGGCCGATGGTTGCCGCTGCAGCGCCGATCGACCTGCAACGGCAAACACTGTGGGGGCATTCCTATGGTGGCCTGGCGGTGCTGCATGCGCTGTTCACCCGGCCGGCAGAGTTCACTGACTACGCGGCGGCCAGCCCGTCACTGTGGTGGCATGACGGGGCGATTGTGCGGGAAGCCCAGGGGCTGCAGCAGCGCTTGGGTGGCAGCCGCCCGAGGCTGGTGCTGATGCGCGGTGGCGATGAGTCGTCGAACCCGCGTGCGGCGGTGAAAGGCGACGCGGAGCGGCCGGCGCGTGAGCTGGTAGCGGACCTGGCCAAGGTGCCTGGGTTGCAGGTGCGCTTCGAGCGGTTCGACGGGTTGGGGCATGGGCCGATGTTGCCGGCCTCGCTGAAAAGCGTAATTGAAGGGATGTCTCGGTAAACCTGCGCCGGCCTCTTCGCGGGGCAAGCCCGCTCCCACAGGTTACCCCTCCGGTCCTGAGGGCAGTGCAGATTATATGGGCAGGCCCCGCGAAGAGGCCGGCCCGGTCACCCCTTCACACACACCACCTGGCGCAGCGTGTGCACCACCTCCACTAGGTCGCGCTGCGCACGCATCACCGCATCGATGTCCTTGTAGGCCATCGGTATCTCATCGATCACCGCCTTGTCCTTGCGGCACTCCACATGCGCAGTGGCCCGTCGCTGGTCTTCCACAGTGAAGCGGCTTTTGGCCCGGGTTCGGCTCATCACCCGCCCGGCCCCATGGCTGCAAGAGCAGAACGCCTCTTCGTTGCCCAACCCGCGCACGATGAAACTCTTTGCCCCCATCGAGCCGGGGATGATGCCCAACTGCCCTTTCTGCGCCGACACCGCGCCCTTGCGCGTCACCAGCACTTCACGCCCGAAATGCTGTTCGCGCTGCACATAGTTGTGGTGACAGTTCACCGCCTCCAGGCTGGCCTCGAACGGCCGGCCAAGCACCTTGCGGGTCGCGGCAACCACTGCCAGCATCATCAGTTCGCGGTTCTGCCGGGCAAAATCCTGCGCCCACTCAACCGCTTCGACGTAGTCGGCAAAGTGGCGGCTGCCCTCCTCGAAGTACGCCAGGTCCTTGTCCGGCAGGTTGGCCAGGTGCTGGCGCATGTCTGCCTGGGCCAGTTCGATGAACAGGTTGCCGATGGCATTGCCAACGCCACGCGAGCCGCTGTGCAACATGAACCACACGCGGTCGGCCTCATCCAGGCAAACCTCGATGAAGTGATTGCCGCCGCCCAGGGTGCCCAGGTGATGCCGGTTATTGGTTTTCTCCAGCCGCGGGTACTTGTCGGTGATGGCCTTGAAGCGCGTTGCCAGCGTGCCCCAGCGTTTGTCAGCCTTGGCTGGCACGTTGTCCCAGGCGCCTTGGTCGTGGCGGCCGAAGGTCTTGCCATGGGGCACGGCCTGCTCGATCGCCGTGCGCAAACCGTGCAGGTTGTCGGGCAGGTCGCGGGCATGCAGCGAAGTCCGCGCGGCGATCATGCCGCAGCCGATGTCGACGCCAACGGCAGCGGGGATGATCGCGCCAACGGTGGGGATCACGCTGCCGATGGTCGAGCCCTTGCCCAGGTGCACATCCGGCATCACGGCCAGGTGCTTGAAGATGAACGGCAATTTGGCCGTGTTCAGCAACTGCTGGCGCGCTTCGTCTTCGATCGTCACGCCGTCGGTCCACAACTTGATTGGCTTGCCGCCGGCGACCTGGAGAATGTCCATGCTGTCGATTCCGAATAGAACATGCCTGCCATGATACCGCCGATGCTCGCCTAAGGTCTTAGCCGGGCGGGTTGCCAGCAGGGTGGCACTGTGGGGTATGCTTGCCGGGTCTTCAGGGCGGGGTGTAAGTCCCCACCGGCGGTAAATCGAAAGATGAGCCCGCGAGCGCCCCGGCCATGCCGGGGGTCAGCAGATCTGGTGAGACTCCAGAGCCGACGGTCATAGTCCGGATGAAAGAAGGCGTCAGGCAGGGGCCATTCGGGCGCCCCTGCGCGCGCGTTTTGTTCGCCCCGAGACGTTCATCGATCATTTACGAGGAGCGTTTCATGTCCCCTATGCTGCAAAAGCAATACCCCAACATTTCTGCCGCCATCGCCGCCTTCCAGGCCGGGCGCCCCGTACTGCTGCTGGACGACGATGACCGCGAGGACGAAGCGGACATCATTGCCGCCGCCGAAAACATCTCGTTGCAAACTATGGCCATGATGATTCGTGACTGCAGCGGCATCGTTTGCCTGTGCCTGGACGAAGCGACCGTGGACGCCCTGCAACTGGCGCCGATGGTGCAGAACAATCAGGCGCGCCATGGCACCGGGTTCACCGTCACCATCGAGGCGGCGGACGGCATCACCACCGGCGTTTCGGCGCAAGACCGTGTCACCACCATCGCTGCGGCGCTCAGTTCGACCGCCGAGCAACGGCATATCGTCAGCCCTGGGCATGTGTTCCCGCTGCGGGCACGCAATGGTGGTGTGCTGACCCGCCGCGGCCATACCGAAGGTTCGGTCGACCTGGCGCGCCTGGCCGGGCTGCGGCCGGCAGCGGTGCTGTGCGAATTGATGAACCCCGACGGCAGCATGGCCCGTGGGGAGCAGGTGGCGGTGTATGCGCGGCAGTACAATATGCCGGTGCTGACCATTGAAGAGTTGGCGCGGTACCGCGAGGCGATGGTGGAGCGCGAAGCGGCTACGGCTTGATGGCTTTCAGACGCTTGGCTTAAGGAAGATGGCGGCGCGCACATCGAGCGCCGCCCGCGCGGCGCTTCGCAGCACAAGGCTGCTCCTACATTTTTTCGGGCCAATCATTCCTGCGGCATACGCGCGTGACCACCTTTATCACAGGCGTGATTGGCCCGAACCCGATGCACTCCCCCACACAAGTTTGCTCCCCCTGCCCCGCTCTGCTAGTGTCGCGCCGTTCAGAACGCCACCGAGACAGTCGCCATGGCCCGCAAAAAAGCCTCCCTCGATTTCGAGCAATCCCTCGCAGACCTGCAAGCCCTGGTCGAGCGCCTGGAGAACGGCGAGTTGTCGCTGGAAGATTCGCTGGCCGCCTTCGAGCAAGGCATCGCCCTGACCCGCGATTGCCAGGGCGCACTGGCCCAGGCTGAGCAGAAAGTGCAAATCCTTCTGGAACGCGACGGTGAGCTGGCAGCCCAGCCCTTCGACGCGGAGCCAGAAGCATGATCAGCACCTACCAGGCCAACTGCCAGGCCCGCGTCGACGCCGCCCTAGAACCGCTGTTTCAAGCGCCTACCAAAGAACTCGAGCGCCTCTACGCCGCCATGCGCTACAGCGTAATGAACGGCGGCAAGCGTGTACGCCCGCTGCTCGCCTACGCGGCCTGCGAAGCCCTGGGTGCACCAGCCGAACAGGCCAACGGTGCAGCGTGCGCGGTCGAACTGATCCACGCGTATTCGCTGGTGCATGACGACCTGCCGGCGATGGATGACGACGACCTGCGTCGCGGCCAACCGACCACCCACAAAGCCTTCGACGAAGCCTGCGCCATCCTCGCCGGTGACGGCCTGCAGAGCCTGGCCTTCAGCGCCCTGCTCGACCCACGCCTGAGCCCACAGTCCGACGCCCTTCGCCTGGCCATGGTCCAGGCCCTGGCCAAGGCTGCCGGCCCGGCGGGCATGGTGGGGGGGCAGGCCATCGACCTCGGCTCGGTGGGCATCAAGCTGGACCAGCAGGCGCTGGAATTCATGCATCGGCACAAGACCGGCGCGCTGATCGAAGCCAGCGTGCGCCTGGGCGCCCTGGCCAGCGCCCGCGCCGAGCCGGCGCAACTGGATGCCTTGCAGACCTACGCTCAGGCCATTGGCCTGGCGTTTCAGGTGCAGGACGACATCCTCGACGTAGAAAGCGACACCGCCACCCTTGGCAAACGCCAGGGTGCCGACATCGCCCGAGACAAACCGACCTACCCGGCGCTGCTTGGCCTGGAGGCCGCCAAGGCCTATGCAATCGAACTGCGCGACCAGGCGCTGGCCGCATTGCAAGGGTTTGGTGAAACTGCCGAGCCGCTGCGGGCGCTGGCGCGCTACATCGTCGAACGCCGCAACTGATTCAACGGGGCCGCCATGCGGCCCATCGCCGGCAAGCCGGCTCCCACAGCAAAACGGTGAACATGTGGGAGCTGGCTTGCCGGCGATGGGCTGCAAAGCAGCCCCGTGCTACCCCCTCTCAATGGGCACTTTTCCCACAATGGGGTAAACTGCCGCGTCTTCACACCTATAACGACTCGCCTGATGCCCACGACGTTTCAAGAGATCCCCCGCGAACGCCCGGTCACGCCGTTGCTCGACCGCGCTGACACGCCTGCCGGCCTGCGCCGGCTGGCCGAAGCCGACCTGGAGACCCTGGCCGACGAGTTGCGCCAGGAACTGCTCTACACCGTGGGACAGACCGGTGGGCATTTTGGCGCCGGCCTGGGCGTGATCGAGCTGACGATCGCCCTGCACTACGTCTTCGACACCCCGGACGACCGGCTGGTGTGGGACGTCGGCCACCAGGCCTACCCGCACAAGATCCTCACCGGCCGCCGCCAGCGCATGCTCAGCCTGCGCCAGAAGGACGGCATCGCCGCCTTCCCGCGCCGTAGCGAGAGCGAGTACGACACCTTTGGCGTCGGCCACTCCAGCACCTCGATCAGTGCAGCGCTGGGCATGGCCATCGCCGCCCGCCTGCAGAACAGCGCACGCAAGTCGATCGCGGTGATCGGCGACGGTGCCCTGACCGCCGGCATGGCCTTCGAGGCGTTGAACCACGCCCAGGAAGTCAACGCCGACATGCTGGTGATCCTCAACGACAACGACATGTCGATTTCGCGCAATGTCGGCGGCCTGTCCAATTACCTGGCCAAGATTCTCTCCAGCCGCACCTACGCGAGCATGCGCGAGGGCAGCAAGAAGGTGCTTTCGCGCCTGCCAGGCGCGTGGGAAATCGCCCGTCGCACCGAGGAATATGCCAAAGGCATGCTGGTCCCCGGCACCCTGTTCGAAGAACTGGGCTGGAACTACATCGGCCCGATCGACGGCCACGACCTGCCGACCATGATCGCCACCCTGCGTAACATGCGTGACCTCAAAGGCCCGCAGTTCCTGCACGTGGTGACCAAGAAGGGCAAAGGCTTCGCCCCGGCCGAGGTCGACCCGATCGGCTACCACGCCATCACCAAGCTCGAGCCCGCCGACAAGCCCGCCGCGCCGAAAAAACCCAGCGGGCCCAAGTACTCCGCCGTGTTCGGCCAGTGGCTGTGCGACATGGCCGCCAGCGACAATCGCCTGGTTGGCATTACCCCGGCGATGAAGGAAGGCTCCGACCTGGTCGACTTCAGCGAACGCTACCCGGAGCGCTACTTCGACGTGGCGATTGCGGAGCAGCACGCAGTCACCCTGGCGGCGGGCATGGCCTGCGAAGGCAGCAAGCCGGTGGTGGCGATCTATTCGACGTTCCTGCAGCGCGCCTATGACCAACTGATCCACGACGTGGCGGTACAGAACCTCGATGTGCTGTTCGCCATCGACCGCGCCGGCCTGGTGGGTGAAGACGGCCCGACCCACGCCGGCAGCTACGACTTGTCGTACCTGCGCTGCATCCCCGGCATGCTGGTGATGACCCCGAGCGACGAGAACGAACTGCGCAAGATGCTCACCACCGGCCACCTGTACAACGGCCCGGCGGCAGTGCGCTACCCGCGCGGCACCGGCCCCAACGCACCGATCAGTGGTGACCTTACGCCCCTGGAAATCGGCAAGGGCGTCATCCGCCGCCAGGGTGAGAAAGTCGCCCTGCTGGTATTTGGCGTTCAACTGACCGAAGCCTTGCAGGTTGCCGAGCAGATCAACGCCACGGTGGTCGACATGCGCTTCGTCAAGCCGCTGGACGAGGCACTGGTACTCGAATTGGCGGGCAGCCATGAGCTGCTGGTGACTATCGAAGAAAACGCCATCATGGGCGGTGCAGGGGCTGCCGTGGGTGAGTTCCTGGCTAGCCAGGCCCTGGTCAAGCCGCTGCTGCACCTGGGCTTGCCGGACATTTATGTCGAGCATGCCAAGCCGGCGCAGATGCTGGCTGAGTGTGGGCTGGATGCTGCTGGCATCGAGGCTTCGGTTACAGCGCGTATGGCCAAGCTCGGCTTGTAACCCCTGGTGCCGCTTTGCGGCCCATCGCCGGCAAGCCAGCTCCTACAGGTATTGCGCTGAACCTGAGAACAGCGAGGACCTGTGGGAGCCGGCTTGCCGGCGATTGCCATGGTAATGCCTATGAAGACTCCAACCCTTGCTGCGACTTTGCTGTGCCTACCGCTGCCGCTTCTAGCCGCTGAACGCGACGACGCCCTGAAACTCCCCGATGTGCTGATCAGCGCCAACCGCCAAGTCGAGTCGCGCACCGCCACCAGCGCCGCCAACACTGTCTTCACCCGCACCGACATCGACCGCCTGCAACCCACCAGCGTCACCGACCTGCTAGCCCGCGTCCCCGGCGTGCAAGTCGCTCCCACGGGGGGGCGCGGCAGCCTGCCCGGTATCTTCATCCGCGGCACCAAGGCAGCGCAAAGCCTGGTACTGGTCGATGGCGTGCGCATCGCCAACGCCACCTCCGGCGACAGCGGCCTGCAATTTATCGACGTCGACCAGATCGAGCGTGTCGAAGTACTGCGCGGCTCCCGCTCGGCGATCTACGGCAGCGATGCCATTGGCGGCGTGATTCAGATCTTCACCCGGCGCAGCAGCGGCCCTGGCCTGCAACCGCGCCTGCGCCTGGCCGCCGGCAGCAACCAGACCTTCCAACGCAGCCTGGGCCTGGCCGGTGGCAACGGCGCCACCCGCTTCAACCTGGGCGCCAGCCTGGACGAAACTGCCGGCATCGACGCCACCGGCCCGTCCTTTGCCAGCGATGGGGATCACGATGCGTACCGCAACAAGTCATTCAACCTGAGCCTCAGCCACACCTTCGGCGAACGCTTCGAGGCCGGCCTCAACCTCCTCGACAGCCATGGGCGCAGTGAATACGACAACCCGTTCGGTGGCTTCAACCCGGTCACCTTCGAGAGCTTCGGGCAAAAGCCCTACACCGATTTCAGCGTCAGCAGCCTGGGCACCTACTTCGATGCCCAGCTCAACGACAGCTGGCATTCGCGCCTGGAACTTGCCCACAGCGAAAACCGTGACGACAAGCGCGACAAGCTTAGCGACGAGCGCTTCGTGTTCAACACCTATCGTGATCAACTCACCTGGCAAAACGACCTGGCCTTGAACGACCAGCACACGCTGCTGATCGGCGGCGACTGGTACGAAGACCGCGTGCACGGCAGCACTGACTTCACCGAAGACAGCCGCTGGAACCGGGCGGCCTTCGTTCAACATCGGTACCGGGGAGAGCAGTTTTCCACCGAGCTGGGCGTGCGCCGCGACCAGAACCAGCAGTTTGGTGGCCAGACCACCTGGAGCGGTAGCCTTACCGTACCCGTGAACGCGTCCAACGATGTGCTGCTGTCCTACAGCGAAGGCTTCCGAGCGCCGACGTTCAACGACCTGTATTACCCAGCATTCAGCAACCCAGACCTGAGCCCAGAGCACTCCAAAAGCTACGAACTGCAATGGCGCAGCCAGCTCACCTCGGACAGCCGCCTGGAGACGTCGCTGTACCGCACCGACCTGCGCGACGCGATCATCTTTGGCCAGGACTCGATCCCCCGCAACGTCGCCTCGGCGCGCATCAACGGCGTAGAGCTGTCCCTCGACCAGCAATGGGGCGCATGGCGCAGCCAGCTCGGCCTGGCGCTGATCGACCCGCGCGACCGCGACAGTGGCCATACCCTCGCCCGCCGCGCTCGCCGTACCGTGAGCCTGGACCTGGACCGCGCATTTGGACGGTTCAGCGTGGGCGGAAGCTGGCAAGCCGTCAGCGCCAGCTACGATGACGAAGCCAACCGCAACCGGCTCGCCGGCTTTGGCCTGCTCGGCCTGCGCGGTAGCTGGGCGGCAACGGATGAACTGAAACTGGAAGCGAAGCTGGACAACCTGCTGGACCACACCCACAGCCGCGCCCTGTACAGCTATGAAGGCGCCAGCCACAGCTACCGCGAAGAAGGCCGCACCGTGCTGTTCAGCGTCACCTGGACGCCGGCGCTTTAGCTTCGAGCAATGCGCATAAGCGGGCGGTGGCCTCGATCATCTGCCCACTGGGCCGTTCCAGCCCTTTGTCGGGCACGACCAGCAAGCGCTCATCGGCCACCGCGCGCAGGCGCGGCCAAGCCCTCCAGCTGTCCAACTGCGCCTGATCACCCGCCAGAATCACCTGCGGGTCTTGCAGCAGTACAGACTCCACGCTCACCTGAGGGGCTGGCTGGTTGAGGTCGGCGAACACATTACGCGCGCCGCACACGGCCAGCGCGTCGCTGACCACCTGCCTGCCACCCAGGGTGTACAAGGGTTGGTCCCAGACTTGGTAGAACACGCGCAGCGGCTGCTCACGGCGATACTGTTGGCGCAGGTGCCGCAGCCTGTCACGCAGGGCCTGGGCGTATTGCTGGCCCTGCCCTTCGCGGCCGACGCGCAGGGCGATGGCCTCGATCTGATCGATCAACTGGTCGATGTCGTGGGGTTCGGCGCTGAAGGTGGCGATGCCCAGGCGCTTGAGCTGATCACGCTGTGCTGGCGCCACACTGCCGGGCCAGAGCAGCAACAAGTCAGGCTGCAAGCTGAGCAGACGCTCCATGTTCAGTTGGCCTTGGCGGCCGACCGAAGGCACCTCACGCAATGCTGGCGGGCGATCACCGCCGTCGAGCACACCGACCAATAGGTCATCGGCGTGCAGCTCAAGCATGATTTCGGTCATCGAAGGTGCCAGGCTGACCACCCGTAGCGGCTCGCCGGCGCTGGCGCTACAGGCGCACAGCGCCAGTAGCCAGAGAAGGCTGCGCATCAGCCCAGCTGACGTGGGATGCGGTACAGGTAAAGCACCACCACGGTGGACAGCGCCAAAAGGATTTGCGGTACGGCCTCCAGCCCCACCAGCACCGACAGCGCGGCAACCCAGGCGGGGAAGCAGGCATACAGCATGGCCATGCGCCGCACTCGCGCCAGGGTGATCCAGGCTGCCGGCTCTTCGGTGCTGCCGAGCACCTTGGAGGTCGCGATCAGCGCACGCTTGTAGGCACCGAAGCGCGGCAGGCTAAGGAACATGGTCGCCGCACCCGCGATGAACAGTGGCATGGCCAGCACCGGGATCAACGCATCACCGCCACCAAACGCCCAGGCCATCACCGGCAGCGGCACCAGGCCTACCGCCAAATATTGCCACCAGGCCAGCGCCAGGCGCCGCTTGACCTCGGCGCGGGTCACGCCTGGGGCACCTCGCCCTGGTGTTCATTGCCCAGCATGTGGCCGAGCTTGCCGGCTTTGGTCGCCAGGTAGTAGCGGTTGTGCGGGTTATGGCCGGTGTGCAGCGGCACGCGCTCGGCGACGACGATGTTCATGTCGGTCAGTGCCTTGACCTTGCGCGGGTTGTTGGTCATCAGGCGCAGGGATTTCACCCCCAAGTGTTCGAGCATCGGCAGGCAGATGGCGTAGTCACGCTGATCGGCAGCGAAGCCCAGGCGCTCGTTGGCTTCGACGGTGTCGGCACCACCGTCCTGCAGCTCGTAGGCGCGGATCTTGTTCAACAGGCCGATGCCACGGCCTTCCTGACGCAGGTACAACAGCACACCACGGCCTTCACGTGCGATGGCCTGCAGGGCAGCTTCCAGTTGCGAACCGCAGTCGCAGCGCTGGCTGAACAGGGCATCGCCGGTCAGGCACTCGGAGTGCAGGCGCCCCAACACCGGTT
The DNA here is from genome assembly GCF_900184205.1 of Pseudomonas sp. LAIL14HWK12:I10. Lineage (NCBI taxonomy): Bacteria > Pseudomonadati > Pseudomonadota > Gammaproteobacteria > Pseudomonadales > Pseudomonadaceae > Pseudomonas > Pseudomonas sp. LAIL14HWK12:I10. The sequence continues at coordinate 90,883 of NZ_FXWU01000011.1, forward strand.
CACCGTCAGCGATATCACCCAGGCTGAGCACCACGTGCTCACGGCCGGTGGCTTCTTCGAGGAAGCCGTGCATGGTGAAAGTCGCGAACGGGGTCGGGAGTTTAGAGGCGGCAACAAAGACGACGGGCACGTTGTGCTCCTGAAATAAGTAGTAAATTTCTCGTGGGGCGATTGTATCAGCAGGTCGGCGCCAGTGCGCTGGCTGAATACCGCGGTTTAAGATCGAAAAGTTCGATGCTTATTTTTCCGCACCCCCTGTAGGAGCAGCCTTGTGCTGCGAAGAGGCCCGCTGGAGCACCACCGATCGTTGCGCTTGTCACCGGCCTCTTCGCAGCACAAGGCTGCTCCTACAGCGGCTTGCTGTCGGCAGTGAAGGGATACGGCTGCTTCCAGTGTTCGAAAATCGGCTTCAATTCACCGCTGCGCACCAGCTCGGCCATACGCTTGTCGAACAGTTCCCGCAGTGCCTTGGCCTCACCGTTATTGGCGAACGCCAGGTACAACGGCAGTTCGGCGACGTGGCTTTTACGAAAGCGTGCAGGCTCCGACGCCTGGCCAAGCACGTAGTCGACCTCGGTCAGCGCATCGATGTAGAAGTCCACACGGTCGTGTTCGAGCATCGGCAGAATGCCTTCACGGCGTTGAATTTCGCGGTAGTCATGGGCATTGGGCAAGTAGCTGGCGTAGTCGTAGCCACGCACCCAAGCCAGGCGATACTGGCCAACCGTGCTCGGCGTAGGCGCCGGCTTGCTGGCAAGCCCCAAGGCATAGATGTGGTCCATGTCGAAGTGCCAGCGCGGGTAGAGATTATCCTTGCTCTCGCCCTTGTAGGAGCCTACCCAGGCATCAGCTTCGCCCCGCTTTACCAGCCCCACTGCACGGCTGTAGGGCGCGCTCTGGGTGACGACCTTGACCCCGGCCGGCTCGAACACCTTGCGCAGCACATCCCAGGCAACCCCGGTACCGTTGGCGTTGGTGTAGTCGAGCCATTCTTCGCTGACCAGATGGACCTGCTTTGGCACACCTTCGGCCGCCCCCACCCAGGGAGCACAACCCAGCAGCATTGCCAACAGCACAGTCCTTATGGCCATTCACGCGCTCCCTGCCTCAGGCAACCGCCCACACCAGAACTTGCATGCCCAGCCAAGCGAACACGCCGGCCAGGATATCGTCGAGCATGATCCCGACCCCGCCATGCACATGGCGGTCGATCCAGCGAATCGGCCACGGCTTGAGGATGTCGAAGAAACGGAACATCAGGAACCCGGCCAGCAACCATTGCCAGCCTTCTGGCACCAGCCAGAGGGTGATCCACATGCCGACCATCTCGTCCCAAACAATGCCTTCATGATCGTGAACGCGCAAGTCATTGGCGACCTTGCCGCACAGCCAGAAGCCAAACAGCATGGTAATGCCCAGCAGCAACCAGTAGCCCCAATCCGGCAGCATCTGCCACAGCGGAATGAAGGGTATGGCCACCAGCGAACCCCAGGTGCCCGGTGCCTTGGGCAAGGTGCCGGAACCGAAGCCGAAGGCGATGAAGTGCCAGGGGTTGCGCCAGACCGAGGGCGGAACGAACTCCGCAGGCACCTGATTGGGGTGATCGGTCACGGTGTCTCCCTAAAATGTTGATAGCCGCGTTGCCGCGGGGTGATGTCCTGGCCCTGCCCGTCACGCAGGCTGACGCCCTGGCCTTCAAGCACTCGCCCGATGACATGGAACGTCGCCAGGCCTTGGGCCTGCAGGGATGAAAGCTGAGCCGGCGGCAAGGTGAACGCCAGCACATAGTCGTCACCCCCGGTCAAGGCAGCCTGCACGGCAGCCTCATGACCGAGGAAGCCCTGCAAAGCGGATGACACCGGCACCTGGTCCAGGTTCACCTCGAGCGCCACGCGGGACGCCTTGGCGATATGCCCGCAGTCGGCCAGCAGGCCGTCGGAAATATCCAGTGCGGCCGTAGCACGCCCGCGCAACAGCTGGCCCAAAGTGAATTGCGGCGAGGGCGACCAGTAGTGGTCGAGCAACGGCTGGGCAATGGCTGCATCGGCATGGCGCTCGCCCAGGACCAGCGGCAAGGCGCCCGCAGCGTTACCCAGTTCACCACCCACACACAGCAGGTCACCCGGGCGGGCACCGCCACGGCGCAACGCCTGCCCGGCCGGCACGCGGCCGAACACGGTCAGGGTGATGCTCAAGGGACCACGGGTGGTGTCACCGCCAATCAGGCTCAACTGGCACTGCCGGGCCATACGGTTGAGGCCGTCAGCGTAGGCTTGCAGCCAGTCGGCGCTGACCTCGGGCAGGGTCAGGGCAAGGGTGAAGCCGATGGGGGTAGCGCCCATCGCCGCCAGGTCACTGGCCGCCACGGCCAGCGAGCGCTGGCCGAGCAGCAGAGGGTCGCAGACCGCAGGGAAATGCACGCCGGCCACCAGGGTGTCGGTGGACACCGCCAGTTGCTCGCCAACAGGCACATCCAGCAGCGCGCAGTCATCACCGATGCCCAGCGCCACGCCTTCACCGCCTTGCGCACAGGGCGCGGCGGCAAAGAAATGGCTGATCAGCTCGAACTCACCCATGGTCCGCCAGCGCCGGGATCAGCGCTTGTTCGCCTTGACTTCCGCTTCGCGCAGCGAAGGGGCGAGCTTGTCCAGCACGCCGTTGACGAACTTGTGGCCGTCGGTGGCACCGAAGACCTTGGCCAGCTCGACACCTTCGTTGATCACGACACGGTACGGCACATCGGCGCGCATCATCAGTTCCCAGGTGGACAACCGCAGCACAGCCAGTTCAACCGGGTCGAGCTCTTCCAGCGCGAGCGCCAGGCAAGGCGTCAGGGCCGCGTCGATCTCGTCCTTCTTGGTCGGAACCCCATGCAGGATTTCGCGGAAGTAGGCGCCATCGACATCGGTGAAATCGTTATCGACCCGGAACTGCGCTTCGATCTCGTTCACCGACTGACGCGCCATGTGCCACTGGTACAGCGCCTGAGTCGCGAGCTTGCGGGCTTCGCGGCGCTTGGCGCTCTTCGAGGGCTTGCCGGCATCCGCAGGTTTTGGATCGCGCGGGTTGAAACGATCGCTTTCGTCGCTAATCACTTGGCCTCCAACTGCGCCAGCAGACTGACCATTTCCAGAGCGGACAGGGCAGCTTCAGCACCTTTGTTGCCGGCTTTGGTGCCGGAACGCTCGATGGCCTGCTCGATGGAGTCGACGGTCAGAACGCCGAAGGCCACCGGAACACCGAACTCCATGGACACCTGGGCCAGGCCCTTGGTGCATTCGCCCGCCACGTATTCGAAGTGCGGGGTACCACCGCGGATCACGGCGCCCAGGGCGATGATCGCGTCGTACGCGCCTTGCTGGGCGACCTTCTGTGCCACCAGCGGGATTTCGAACGCGCCCGGGGCACGGATGATGGTGATGTCGCTTTCGCTGACACCGTGGCGTACCAGGGCATCAACGGCACCGCTTACCAGGCTTTCGACGACGAAGCTGTTGAAGCGGCCAACCACCAAAGCATAGCGACCTTTGGGGGCGATGAAGGTACCTTCGATGGTCTTCAGGGTCATTCCGATGTTCTCATCTTCAAGAGCGAGGCCGCTCGCTGGCGGCCTCGGGAGGGTTTGGACTCGAGCGTGAGGGCGCGCGCGCCGTCTCAAGTCACTCGGAGGGCACGTATTCTACAACTTCCAGATCGAATCCGGATATCGCATTGAACTTCATCGGCGAACTCATCAGGCGCATCTTGCGCACACCGAGGTCGCGCAGGATCTGCGAACCGGCGCCGACGGTGCTGTAGGTGGTCGGTGCCTTGGTCGGTGCATCGCCCGCGCTTTCGCGGATGTGCGCCAGCAGCACGTCGCCGTCCAGCGGGTGGCCCAGCAGCAGCACCACGCCGCTGCCGGCCTCGGCCACGGCAGCCATGGCCGCGCGCAGGCTCCAGCGGCCCGGCTGCTTGACCAGCAGCAGGTCGCGCAGCGGGTCCATGTTGTGCACGCGTACCAGGGTCGGCTCTTCAGCGCAGATTTTGCCCAGGGTCAGGGCCATATGCACGTCGCCTTCCACCGCGTCGCGGTAGGTGACCAGGTTGAACTCGCCCAATTCGCTTTCGACCGGCTGCTCGGAAACGCGCTGCACGGTACGTTCGTGGATCATGCGGTAGTGGATCAGGTCGGCGATGGTGCCGATCTTCAGGCCATGCTCGGCGGCGAACACTTCCAGCTCGGCACGGCGCGACATGGTGCCGTCATCGTTCATCACTTCGCAGATCACGCCGCTCGGCTCGAAGCCTGCCATGCGCGCCAAGTCGCAGGCGGCTTCGGTGTGGCCGGCACGGGCCAGGGTGCCGCCGGGCTGGGCCATCAGCGGGAAGATGTGCCCCGGGCTGACGATGTCTTCGGCCTTGGCGTCCTTGGCCGCGGCCGCTTGCACGGTACGCGCGCGGTCGGCAGCGGAAATACCGGTGGTGACGCCTTCAGCGGCTTCGATCGACACGGTGAACTTGGTGCCGAAGCCGGACCCGTTGCGCGGCGCCATCAGCGGCAGCTTCAGCGTTTCGCAGCGCTCACGGGTCATCGGCATGCAGATCAGGCCGCGGGCGTGCTTGGCCATGAAATTGATGTGCTCAGGCAGGCAGCACTCGGCTGCCATGATGATGTCGCCTTCGTTTTCGCGGTCTTCGTCATCCATGAGGATGACCATTTTGCCCTGGCGGATGTCTTCGACCAGTTCTTCGATGCTGTTGAGCGCCACTCGGCACCCCCTTCTCAATCAGGATTTCAAGAAGCCGTTGGCGGCCAGGAAGCTTTCGGTAATGCCACTGCCCTTGCTCGGTTCGGCCGCCTTGTCACCCAGCAGCAGACGCTCCAGGTAACGGGCCAGCAGGTCGACCTCAAGGTTGACCCGACGACCTGCGCGGTAGTCGGCCATGATGGTTTCGGACAGGGTGTGCGGGACAATGGTCAGCTCGAATTCGGCGCCATTGACCTCATTGACCGTCAGGCTGGTGCCGTCGACGGTGATCGAACCCTTGTGGGCGATGTACTTGGCCAGCTCCTTGGGTGCACGCACACGGAACTGGATGGCGCGGGCGTTATCGCTGCGCGAGATGATTTCGCCGACGCCGTCGACGTGGCCGCTGACCAGGTGACCGCCCAGGCGGGTGGTGGGGGTCAGGGCTTTTTCCAGGTTGACCTTGCTGCCGCTCTTGAGGTCGATGAAGGCGGTGCGCTTGAGGGTCTCGACGCTGACGTCGGCCCAGAACCCATTGCCCGGCAGTTCGACGGCGGTCAGGCACACGCCGTTGACGGCGATGCTGTCGCCAAGCTTGACGTCACCCAGGTCGAGCTTGCCGGTCTCGACGTAGACGCGCACGTCGCCGCCCTTGGGGGTCATGCTGCGAATGGTGCCGATGGATTCGATGATGCCGGTAAACATGGGGTCTTCCTCAAGAACGGGTTGCGCAGGGCAAGCCTGGCATTATACGCCGGGCGCCGGCAGGGGGACGGCCGTGACCCGCCAGTCATCGCCCACTGCGCGCATTTCGGTAATTTTCAGTCGCGGTGCTTCGCTCATCTTCGCCAGGGGCCAGTCCAGCAGCGGGCGGGCCTGGGACCCCAAGAAGGTGCCGGCGACGAACAACTGGTATTCATCGATCAGGCCTTGCCGGGCGAACGCGCCAGCCAGGCCTGCGCCGGCTTCCAGCAGAATCTCGTTGACGCCACGCGCGGCCAGCACACGCATCAACGCGGGCAGATCGACCTGGCCATCGGTGCCTGGCAGGCTCAACAGCTCATGGCCTGCCTCGGCGTAACGCGGCGCTTCAGCGGCGGCCGTCACCACCAGGGCCGGGCCGGCCTGGAAGAACGGCGCATCCAGCGGCAGGCGCAGGCGGCCATCGATCAGCACGCGCAACGGCGTGCGGCTCAAGGCCAGGGCGCGGGTTTCGTCGTCCAGGCCCAGCTCTGCGCCCCGCACCGTCATACGCGCATTGTCGGCCAGCACGCTGGCGGCGCTGGTGAGCACCACACTGGCGCGCGCGCGCAGCCGCTGAACCGCAGCGCGGGCGGCAGGGCCGGTAATCCACTGGCTTTCGCCGCTGGCCATGGCCGTGCGGCCGTCCAGGCTCATGGCCAGCTTGGCTCTGACAAACGGCAGGCCATGCTCCATGCGCTTGAGAAAACCTGGGTTGAGCGCGCGGGCCTCAGCTTCAAGCACTCCGCTGCTGACCTCGATACCGGCCTCTGCCAGGCGCCGCAGCCCCTGCCCCGCCACTTGCGGGTTGGGGTCTTGCATCGCGGCCACCACGCGGGCCACGCCAGCCTTGACCAGCGCTTCGGCGCACGGCGGCGTGCGGCCATGGTGGCTGCACGGTTCGAGGGTGACATAGGCGCAAGCGCCGCGGGCGCGTTCACCGGCCTGGCGCAGGGCATGCACCTCGGCATGGGGCTCGCCAGCGCGCACGTGCCAGCCTTCGCCGACCACCTCGCCATCGCGCACGATCACGCACCCCACACGCGGGTTGGGGTGGGTGCTGTAAATACCCTTGCGGGCCAGCTCCAGGGCGCGGGCCATGTAGTGGGCATCGAGGATCGCGGTCTGGCTGGGCATGCTCACTCTTTAGCTGGCTCACGGGCCAGGCGGTCGATTTCTTCGCGGAATTCGTCGAGGTCCTGGAAGCGTCGGTAGACCGAGGCGAAGCGGATATAGGCCACCTCGTCGAGCTTGCGCAGCTCGGCCATCACCATTTCACCCACCACCAGTGACTTGACCTCGCGCTCGCCGGTGGCACGCAGGCGGCTCTTGATGTGCGCCAGCGCCGCTTCCAGGCGCTCGACGCTGACCGGGCGTTTTTCCAGCGCCCGCTGCATGCCTGCACGCAACTTGTCTTCGTCGAAAGGCTGGCGCGTGCCGTCCTGCTTGATCAGCCGGGGCAGCACCAGTTCGGCGGTTTCGAAGGTAGTGAAACGCTCGCCGCAGGCAACGCACTCACGACGGCGGCGCACTTGCTCGCCCTCGGCGACAAGACGAGAGTCGATGACCTTGGTGTCGTTGGCACCGCAAAAGGGACAGTGCATGGTGGCAGGCAACAAAAAAAGGGAGGGCCATGGTAGCGCATCCCACTGGCAAGACAAGCCAAAGGGGTTAACATCCAGGGAAATCTGCCCGTGAAGGATGCCCCAATGCACTATCGAGCGCTCGTCGTGCTGTGCTGCGCCGCCCTGCTTGCCGCTTGCGGTAGCGACCAGCCCAAGCCCGATCAAGGCCAGGCGCCTGCGCCAGCCAAAGTGGCCAAGAAGGCCCAACCGCTTGGCCCGCTGCCCGCCTACCAGCGTGAGCTGAGCGGTACATTGCTGGAAATCCCGGCCGGCGCCGACGTGGAGCTGGCCCTGTTGGTGATCGACGAACGCGACCGCCCGCAACGCCTGCTGGCCAGCAGCAACCTGACCGGCACCGGGCAGGCGCTGCCTTATCAGTTGCGCTTCAACCCCGAAGCCTTCCCGGCCGGTGCCCGCGTCGAACTGCGCGGCCGCGCCAGCAGCTCCGGGCAGTTGATCATGCACCTGCCCCCTGTGCGCATCGCCCAGCCGCAAACCCAGGCCACCGGCCCGCTGCGTTTCGAGAAGGCACCGTAAGTGGCGCCACTGGCACTGCAACAGGCCCTCAGTGGCCTGATCGGCGAGGCGCGCCTGGTGGTCAGCGACCTGCCTGACTGCGAATTGAAACTGTGGCTGATCGACGACCAGAACATGGACCGCGCCTTCAGCAGCGAAGAAACCCGGCGCATTCTCGAAGAACCTCCGTACTGGAGCTTCTGCTGGGCCAGCGGCCTGGCCATGGCCCGCTACCTGGCCGCACACCCGGCATGGGTGGCGGGCAAGCGTGTGCTCGATTTTGGCGCGGGCAGCGGCATCGCCGGCATTGCCGCAGCCCGCGCAGGCGCCCTTGAAGTGGTGGCGTGCGACCTCGACCCACTGGCCCTCGACGCTTGCCGCGCCAACGCCGCGTTGAACGGGGTGGAGCTCGGCTACAGCAACGATTTTTTCGCCGAGGACGACCGCTTCGACCTGATTCTGGTCGCCGATGTGCTGTATGACCGCGCCAACCTGCCACTGCTCGATGCCTTCCTCGGCCGCGGTCGCCAGGCGCTGGTGGCCGACTCGCGGGTTCGCGACTTCAGCCACCCGCTGTACCAACAATTGGGCGTGCTCGACGCACTGACCCTGCCAGACCTGGCCGAGCCCCACGAATTCCGCCGGGTCAGCCTGTACCACGCCAGCCGCGAGCCTTTATAGTGGTGCCATTCACGAGTTTGCGAGAGTCGCGATGAGCCAAGACACGCCGTACATTTTCGACGCCACCGATGCCACCTTCCAGCAATTGGTCATCGAAAACTCCTTCCACAAACCGGTCCTGGTGGACTTCTGGGCTGAGTGGTGCGCGCCCTGCAAGGCGCTGATGCCACTGCTGGCGAAAATCGCCGAGGGTTATCAGGGCGAGCTGCTGCTGGCCAAGATCAACTGCGACGTGGAGCAGCAGGTGGTCGCCCAGTTCGGCATTCGCAGCCTGCCGACCGTGGTGCTGTTCAAAGACGGCCAGCCGGTCGACGGTTTTGCCGGGGCGCAGCCGGAGTCGGCAATCCGCGCGCTGCTCGAACCGCACGTGCAGATGCCGGCCGAGCCTGCCGCATCGCCGCTGGAGCAAGCCAAGGCGCTGTTCGCCGAAAGCCGCTTCGCCGAGGCCGAAGCACTGCTCCAGGCGCTGCTGGGTGAAGACAACCGCAATGCCGAGGCGCTGATCCTGTACGCCCGTTGCCTGGCTGAGCGGGGCGAGCTGGGCGAGGCCCAGGTGGTGCTGGACGCGGTCAAGACCGACGAGCACAAGGCAGCCCTGGCCGGAGCCAAGGCACAGCTGACCTTCCTGCGCCAGGCTGCCAGCCTGCCGGAAGTCGCCGACCTGAAGAGCCGCCTGGCGCAGAACCCAGAAGACGATGAAGCGGCCTACCAGTTGAGCATTCAACAACTGGCCCGTCAGCAGTACGAGGCGGCGCTGGAAGGCTTGTTGAAGCTGTTCAAGCGCAACCGCGGCTACGAGAACGGGTTGCCGCAGAAGGCGATGTTGCAGGTGTTCGAACTGCTGGGCGGTGATCATCCGCTGGTGAGCGTCTATCGCCGCAAGCTGTCTTCAGCCCTGTTCTGAGGCAGGCACGCCCTTGTAGGAGCAGCCTTGTGCTGCGAAGAGGCCGGTGAAAGCACAGTCAATCTGCGCTGCTTTCACCGGCCTCTTCGCAGCACAAGGCTGCTCCTACCCCCGAACGCGTGTGACCTTGTCAGCCGACCCAGTGATACACCGGCGCATCCGCGCCACTTTCCACCTTCACCTCGCTGCTGTGCCGCAACCGCACCAGCAGTCGCTTGCCCGCCGCGGTACTCCCCGCCAGCCCTTCCAGGCGGTCCAGCAACGCTGGCCCATTCATCTGCCCAGCCTGGCGCAGCACGTCGCGCGCTGCGGCCCACTGCCCATCATCTTGCCCCGGCGCTGCTGGCGAGGCGGCCGCCGCTTCGGCGGTAACCGGCACCTCGAGGTGTCGCCCCAACTGCGCCCACTCGGCCGGCTCCAGCTCGACAGTCAGGTCCACGGGCCAGTCACCAATCTGTCCACGAATTCTCATGATGCTTTCCTTGAACGCAGGTCAATGCAGCCATGCTACAGCAACATGAAACCTGCGCCACACAGGCTGGCGGGAGGCGGAAAAATTGTTATAACATTACCAAATCATTCCCAGTCTGCTCCTGGAGTCTTCCATGCGTCGCCTGCTGCTCGCCCTGCCCTTCGCTCTGCTGCCCCTCGCCATGGCCCAGGCCCACGATGACCATGATCACGCCCATGGCACCCTCGGTGCCCATGAGCATGGCGTGGCCAAGCTCAACGCCGTGCTCGATGGCAACACCCTGGAGCTGGAGCTGGACAGCCCGGCGATGAACCTGGTCGGTTTCGAGCACGCTGCCAATAGCGATGCCGACAAAGCCAAGGTCGCCGCCGTGCGCCAGCAGCTCGAGCAACCCTTGCAGCTGTTCGGCCTGGCAGCAGCCGCTGGATGCAAGGACGATGCACAGGAGCTGGAAAGCCCGCTGTTCGGCGATGCCCCGAAAGCCGACGACGATGGCGACGAGCATGAGCACGGCCATGAGCACAGCGATATTGGTGCGCATTACCAACTGACCTGCGCCAACCCGGACAGCCTCACCCAGATCGACCTTGCCCCGCTGTTCAAGGCCTTCCCCGCTACCCAGAAGATCAACGTGCAACTGATCGGCCCTAAAGGTCAGAAAGGCGTTGAAGCGACACCCGCCAAGGCCGCGGTCGCGTTCTGAATGGGCCAGCCGCTGATCGAACTGCATGACCTGGTCTTTGCCTGGCCTGGCCAACCGGCCCTGCTGGATATTCCCGCCTTCCAGCTGGAGGCCGGCGAGGCGTTGTTTCTCAAAGGCCCCAGCGGCAGTGGCAAGACCACGCTGCTGGGCCTGCTGGGCGGCGTGAACCTGCCTGGCCAGGGCCGCATTCGCCTGCTCGGCCACGACCTCAATGGCCTCGGCCAAGGCGCGCGCGATCGCTTCCGGGTCGACCACACGGGTTACATCTTCCAGCAGTTCAACTTGCTGCCGTTTCTGTCGGTGCGCGAGAACGTCGAGCTGCCTTGCCGCTTTTCGCGCAGCCGCGCCACGCGCGCGGCCCAGCGCCATGGCAGTGTCGACCAGGCCGCCGCCACGCTGCTCGCCCACCTGGGCCTGGGCGACCCCGCCCTGCTTGCCCGGCGCGCCGACAGCCTGTCGATCGGCCAGCAACAACGGGTAGCCGCTGCACGAGCACTGATCGGCCAACCCGAACTGGTGATCGCCGACGAACCGACCTCGGCCCTCGATGCCGACACCCGCGAAGCCTTCATCCGCCTGCTGTTCGACGAGTGCCGGGCAGCCGGCGCCAGCCTGTTGTTCGTCAGCCATGACCAGAGCCTGGCACCGCTATTCGACCGTCACCTTTCCCTGGCCGAGCTCAACCGCGCCGCCAAGCCCCGGGAGGCCTGATGTACCTGCTTCGTCTTGCCCTGGCCAGCCTGGCCAACCGCCGTTTCACCGCCTTCCTCACCGCGTTCGCCATTGCCCTGTCGGTGTGCCTGCTGCTGGCCGTAGAGCGCGTGCGCACCGAAGCCCGCGCCAGCTTCGCCAGCACCATCAGCGGTACCGACCTGATCGTCGGCGCCCGCTCGGGCTCGGTGAACCTGCTGCTGTATTCGGTGTTTCGTATCGGCAACGCCACTAACAACATCCGCTGGGACAGCTACCAGCATTACGCCCAGGACCCACGGGTGAAGTGGGCGATCCCTATTTCGCTGGGCGACTCGCACCGCGGCTATCGCGTGATGGGCACCACTGGCGACTACTTCAGCCACTATCAATATGGCCGCAGGCAGCACCTGGAACTGAGCCAGGGCCGCGCCTTCGCTGACGACCCGTTCGAAGTGGTGCTCGGCGCCGAAGTGGCCGACGCCTTGCACTACACACTGGGCGACAAGCTGGTACTGGCGCATGGCGTTGCGGCGATCAGCCTGGTCAAGCATGACGACAAGCCGTTCACCGTGGTCGGCGTGCTCAAGCGTACGGGCACCCCGGTCGACCGCACCCTGCATATCAGCCTGGGTGGCATGGAGGCAATCCATATCGATTGGCACAACGGCGTGCCCGCCCGCGGTGCCGGGCGCATCAGTGCCGACCAGGCACGTACCATGGACCTGCAACCGGCCGCCATCACCGCGTTCATGCTTGGTTTGAACAGCAAGATCGCTACCTTCAGCCTGCAACGGGAAATCAACGAGTACCGCAACGAACCCTTGCTGGCGATCTTGCCCGGGGTGGCCCTGCAGGAGCTCTGGAGCCTGATGGGCACCGCCGAGCAGGCGCTGTTCGTGGTTTCGCTGTTCGTGGTGCTGACCGGGTTGATCGGCATGCTGACGGCGATTCTCACCAGCCTCAACGAGCGCCGACGGGAGATGGCGATCTTGCGCTCGGTCGGTGCCCGGCCCTGGCATATCGCCGGGTTGCTGGTACTGGAGGCGCTGTCGCTGGCCGTGGTGGGGATCGTCGCCGGGCTAGGCTTGCTGTACACCGGCATCGCCCTGGCGCAGGGCTATGTGCAGGCCAACTATGGGTTGTTCCTGCCGCTGGCCCTGCCGAGTGCCCATGAATGGACGCTGCTGGCTATTATCCTCGGGGCTGCACTGCTGATGGGCAGCGTGCCGGCCTGGCGAGCCTATCGGCAGTCGCTGGCCGATGGCTTGTCGATCCACCTCTGAGAAAACGCCATGCTCCGCGCGCTTCTGTTATCACTGGTAGTACTCGCCGCCCCCACCTGGGCGGCCGAACCCCGCGAACTCGACTGGTCTGCATTGATCCCGGAAGGCGCCCCTGTCATCCCGCCGCAACTGGCTCCGCTGCACGACCTGTCACAGCTGAGCGACGCTCTGGCCGCCGAATCGGCGCCCGCCGCCCGCCAGCAGGCGCCGGATGCCCCGGTGGCGAAAAGCCTGGATGGCCAGCAGATCAAGCTGCCGGGCTACATCGTGCCGCTGGAGGTCAGCGAAGAAGGCCGCACCACCGAGTTCCTCTTGGTGCCCTACTACGGCGCTTGCATCCACGTGCCGCCACCACCCTCGAACCAGATCGTGCACATCTTCAGCGAGATGGGCGTGCGCGTCGAAGACCTGTATCAGCCCTACTGGATCGAGGGAAAGCTGCAGGTGAGCGCCTCCAGCAGCGAACTGGCCGACGCCGGATACCAGATGGAAGCCGAGAAAATATACGCTTATGAGCTGAAGTGAGAACTGTTTCGAATTCGTTCCGACGCTTCTTTGAGCTGGGTCAAACTTTCGGTTTAGACGCATCCGTACCATTGGACTACTCAATTACTAATGTCCTCTGGGAGCTTCCATGAACAAGTCCTTGCTCGGCGCCTCGCTTGTGGCCCTTGCGCTCGCCGCCCCTGCCGCCCACGCCTATCAGGCAGGCGATATGATCCTGCGCGCCGGTGCCATCACTACCGCACCGAACGAAAGCAGCGGCGACCTCAAGTTCGACGGCAACAAGGTGTCGGGCACCAAGGCAACCCTGGACAGCGACACCCAGCTGGGCCTGACCTTCGCCTACATGCTCACCGACCACATCGGCCTGGAGCTGCTGGCGGCCACCCCGTTCAAGCACACCGTGGGCGTCAAGGGCCTGGGCGGCGGCCTGGACGGCAAGCTGGCCGACATCAAGCAACTGCCACCGACCCTGTCGCTGCAGTACTACCCGATGGAGCCGAACTCCCGCTTCCAGCCATATGCCGGTGTGGGCATCAACTACACCCTGTTCTTCGATGAAGACCTGAGCAGCGCGCGCAAAGAACAAGGCTTCAGCAACCTGAAGCTGCAGGATTCGGTCGGCATCGCTGGCCAACTGGGCATGGACTACATGCTCACCGACAACCTGCTGGTCAACGCCTCGGTCTGGTACGTCGACATCGACACCAAGGCCAGCGTCAACGGCCCGACCGCGCTGGGCTACAGCAAGACCAAGGTCGACGTCGACGTCGACCCGTGGGTCTACATGGTTGGCCTTGGCTACAAGTTCTGATCCCTGGCAGGGAGGGCGGCCATTGCCACGCTCCCTGTTCTTGCCCCCAGCCAGCAACCCAAGGCTGTCGCACTGATCCCCGCCCCCAGCCCGCACACCGCCGCCCACCCCCATCGGGCATAGACCCAGGTCGCCAGCACCGCGCCCAATCCGCTACCCAGTGAATAGCAGCACATGTAGGCGCCAATCAGGCGGCTCGCCTGTGCGCTGCGCCCGGCCAGCAACAGGCTCTGATTGGTGACATGCACGGCCTGCACCGCAAAATCGAGCAACACCACCCCCACTAGAAACGCCAGCAGCGAATGCTCGACGAACGCCGTCGGCAGCCACGACACCGTCAGTACCGCCAGGGCGAAACCGGTGGTACGCTCGCCGCGGCCTTGATCGGCCAGCCGGCCGGCCCGGGAAGCGGCAACCGCGCCCGCCACGCCGGCCAGGCCAATCAGGCCGATCTGGGTATGGCTGAGCGCCAAGGGCGAAGCACTCAGCGGCAGCACCATCGCGCTCCACAGCACGCTGAAGGCGGCAAAGATCATCAAGCCGTATAACCCGCGTCGGCGCAGGGCAGGGTCTTCCTTGAACAAGGCCCACAGCGAGCCCGTCAATGCCAGGTAACCGAGGCGCTGCGCCGCCGGCCGGGCACCCGGCATGCCGCGCCAGAGCAGGCAGGCCATCAGCATCAGTACCCCAGCGGCGGCAAAATAGACGACACGCCAGCCCGCCATGTCGGCGACGAAGCCAGACACCAGCCGCGCCAGCAGAATGCCCAGCACCACCCCGCTAGTGACCGTGCCCACCGCCTGCCCCTGCTGTGCGGGGGTGGCCAGGGTGGCGGCATGCGCCACCATCACCTGCACCATGACGGCCATCAACCCGACCAGCGCCAGCGCCATCAGCAGCACCGCCCAGTCCCAGGCCATGCCCACCGCCATCAGGGCCAGGGCCGAAACCAACAACTGGCCGACGATCAGGCGCTTGCGGTCGATCAGGTCGCCTAGCGGCACGATCAGTAGCAAGCCCAGCGCATAACCGGCCTGGGTGGCGCCGACCACCCAGCCTATGCGCTGCTGCCCTACCCCCAGGTCCCGTGCCATGGACTCGAGCAAGGGCTGGGCGATGTACACCGTGGCCACTGCAATGCCGCAGGTGAGGGCCAGTAACAGGGTCATCGCGCGGGTCAGACGGGGTTGTGTAGCGTTCGGGGTGTGCATGGCGTATCCCTTCAATCTGGTTTCAAATTAAAACCACATATGGATTTCTAGCAAATGTAGTTTTAATCTGCAACCAGAACCCTTGAGAGAGCCGCACGATGCTCGACGAAACGAACGGACAATGCCCGGTAGCCCGGGCCCTTGAAGTATTGGGTGATCGCTGGGCGCTGATGATCCTGCGCGACGCCTTCGATGGCTTACGCCGCTTCAGTGAGTTTCAGAAGAACCTCGGGCTGGCCAAGAACATCCTGGCCTCGAGGCTCAAGTTATTGGTGGAGAGTGGGCTGTTGGCGTTGCAGCCGGCATCGGATGGCAGTGCCTACAAAGAGTATGTGCTGACCGAAAAAGGGCGTTCGGTGTTTCCGTTGGTGATCGCCTTGCGCCAGTGGGGAGAGCAGTTCTTGTTCGAGGCGGGAGAAACGCGATCGGCGTTGCTGGACCGCGCCACAGGGGAAACGCTCGAGACCCTGCAAGTGCGTGCTCGGGATGGGCGGGTGTTGGGGCCTGATGATTGCCAGCGCACGGTGGTGCGGCACGGTTGAGCCCGGCGCCACGTGGCTGGCAAGCCAAGACTCCTGTAGGAGCAGCCTTGTGCTGCGAAGAGGCCGGTGGCAGCAGTGAAAATCTACTGTGTTGCCACCGGCCTCTTCGCAGCGCAAGGCTGCTCCTACAGGACGGCGTGCGTTGCCGAGCCTGCGGTCAGGCCTTGCCGAGCAAGCGGGACAAGCCTTCGACCAATGGCGTTGGCGCCGGGAAATCGAAGCGTGTCAGCAAGCGCTGGTTATCCGCCCGCGAATGGCGAATGTCGCCCGAGCGGGCTGGGCCATAGCTGATCGCTGGCAAGCTGCCGATTACCTTTTCCAGGGCCGTCAACAGCTGGTTGAGCGAAGTCGCCTGGTTCAGGCCGATGTTCACCGCGCCCTCCTCGACCTGCTGCTGCTCCAGCGCCTGGATCATCACCTGCACCAGGTCCCCTACATAAAGGAAATCCCGGGTCTGCTCACCATCCCCGAACACCGTGATCGGCAGCCCTTGGGTGGCACGCTCGCTGAAGATGCTGATCACACCCGAATACGGCGAGGAAGGGTCCTGGCGCGGGCCGAAGATATTGAAGAAGCGGAACACCACCGGCTCCAGACCATGCTGGCGGCGGTAGAAATCCAGGTACTGCTCGCTGGCCAGCTTATCCACAGCGTAAGGGGTCAACGGCGCTTTCGGTGTTTCTTCAGCAATCGACTCGCCTTCGCCGTTGTTGCCATACACCGCAGCACTGGAGGCGAACAGCACCCGACGCACACCGTGCAGGCGCATGGCTTCGCAGACATTCAGGGTGCCGATGAAATTGCTCTGGTGAGTCTTTACCGGATCCTCGACCGAAGCCTGCACCGACGCCACGGCCGCCAGGTGCACCACCGCAGCGCAACCAGCGGCCGCATGGCTGACCAACCCGGCATCGGCGACATCGCCTTCGATCAGTTCCAGGCGTGGGTGGGTAATCTGCAGGTTGTCCCGCTTGCCAGTGGACAGGTCGTCGAGAATGCGTACGGCGTAACCCTTGGCCAACAGCGCATCGCACAGGTGAGAGCCGATGAAGCCGGCACCGCCGGTGATCAGGATGGGGGCATCAGCCATGGCGGTAGAAACGGTCCAGTAGGGGCGGCAGGCCGGCGCGCCAGGCGCGGGGCTTGATACCGAAGGTGTGAAGGATTTTCTTGCAGGCCAGCACGGCGTGCTGGGGCTCTTCGCTGGCGTCCGGCCGCGCGGCATGGGCCTGTGGCGTGGGCGCCTGCACCGCCAGCTGACGGTACTGGCCAGCCTCGGTCAAAATCGCCTGCCCCAGCGCCAGTGGCGTGGTCGCTTCGTTGCCGGCGTAATGGTAGGTGCCCCACAGCGGCGCGCTGCAATCGAGCTGCTTGAGCACCGACAGGATCACCCGGGCAGCGTCATCGACCGGCGTCGGGTTGCCGCGGCGGTCATCTGCCAGCAGCAATTCCTGGGGTTGTTCGGCGCGGGTCAGGAAACGGCCCAGTGCACCGTCGACGCTTTCATCGAGCAGCCAGCCAAAGCGCAGCAGCACATGTTGCGGGCACGCCGCCCGCACGCTCTGCTCGATGCGCCACAGGGCCTGGCCACGCAGGCCGAGCGGCACCGGCTCGTCTTTCTCGCTGTAGGCCGTGGCCCGCGACCCGTCGAAAACCCGGTAGCTCGAAGGCTGCACCAAGGTGATCTGGTGGTGCTGGCACAACTCTGCCAGCCGCTCCACCGCCCGCTCTTGCTGAGCCAGGCGTTGTTCGCTGACCGACTCGGCCTGGAACCAGTCGAAGTAATAGGCCAGGTTGACCAAGGCATTGGGGCGGTGATCGTCGAGCAGCTGAGTGAGGCTGGCCGGGTCCCAGCCGTTCTCCGGCGGGCGCGGTGCCAGGAATGCAATGTCCTCTTCAGCCCCGAGACGAATCAGCGCTTGCCCGAGGGCATTGCCACCACCCAACAGCATTAGGCGCATACGCATAGAGTCAGCAGATCCGGAGAGGTTGATTGAGGGAAAGGGGTCATTTTGCGGTTTCCGGGCGGGGAAGTCCAACCCTAGGCTGGGATGAACTTGCACAGCCCATTCCTACCACTGCATGAGAAATGCCCTACACAGCGCATGAGCCTGGTCCTGCATCACAACTGAAAAAAGCCTGGCTTAATAATTCGCAGATCCAGAAAAAACCCGACAAAACCTACATACAAGAAAAAATAATGACAGGACGTTATCGCGATAACCTTGCCTGAAATACTGCACTTTAGATTCCACCTGCAGTTCGATCAGCACCTTGATTTAACACTGCAATAGGGCAGTTACCAGTTCGCCCTTCTTCATAAGGCCTGCAAGCCCAAACAGCGCCGCTGATCAACAACAGCCAGACGCTTCACGCACCTGAAATTATCCTGGATAACCGGCGCCTATTGGTACGCTTGGTTGCAAGGAGGCACCGAGTGGAAGTTGAAGTTTCTACACTGATAATTCTCGCGGTTGTCGCATTGCTCGCTGGTTTTTTTGATGCCATTGCAGGGGGCGGGGGAATGCTAACGCTGCCCGCGCTGTTCATCGTAGGCATTGACCCACTGGCTGCAATGGCCACCAACAAACTGCAAGCGTCGTCGGCAAGCGTTTCTGCAGTGTGGGCATTTGCACGCAAGCGCATGATTGATTGGCGAGCTGGCTTGCCCATGGCCATTCTGTCATTTGCAGGCGGTGCGGCGGGCGCATTATCGATCAGCCTGCTCGACAGAGCATTTCTGCAAGCATGCGTACCTGTCTTGTTGATCGCAGTCGCTGGCTACTTCGCACTCAGCCCCAAGCTCAACGAGCAAGAACGCAAACGTAGAGTATCGACAGCCTGCTTCGCGGCAACGATTGTGCCGCTGATCGGTTTCTATGATGGGATCTTTGGCCCAGGCACCGGCTCATTCTTCATGGTTGCGTTCACTGTATTGCTCGGGCAGAACATCTTGCAGGCGGTATGCAACAGCAAGTTGCTCAACGCATCCTGCAACCTGGGAGCACTATCGGTGTTCGTGCTGAGTGACTCGATCATCTGGCACTTGGCACTGACAATGGCAGCATGCGCCATCATCGGTGCACAAGCAGGCGCGCGCTGCGCGCTGCACTTCGGGCCACGCCTGATCAAACCCTTGCTGATTACAGTGTGCTGCCTGATGGCAACCAAGCTCCTGCTCAGCGATAACAACCCAATCGGAGAATGGGTCAGGCAATGCTGGATACAGCTCATCAGTACAGGGCAGGTGTATTAAATGCTGCTTTAAGTAGCGAGCGAGAGGTTACTCGATCTCGAACAAGCCATTACTCAACGGCCCCACACTCAACCGCTCGCGCACGTCGTCATCGATACGCGGGTCATCCGGCCGGTACAGCTTGACCTGGCGATAGGCATTGATGCGGTTGATCTCTTCCCCCAGGTACTCCCACACCACTCGGGTGCAGGCCGGGTTGCGGCGGTCGCCGCTGGAAACGCCGGTCTTCAGGCCGTTCAGGCGGGTGATGCGGCTCTTGAAGCTGGGGATGAGGATGGTCTGGCTCATCTCGTTAAGGGTCAGCGACTCGTAGTCGATCAGGAACATCCGGTCCTGCAACTGGAACGCCGCGCCCAAGTAGCGGCAACGCACCTCGGCATGCAGGTCGGTGGCACTGCTGCGCTCCTGACGCTCCTGGCGCTCGAACAGGAAGCGGCCGCGCTCTTCACGCAGGTGCACCAGCGACAGCAGGATCGACCCCGGTACCGACATGCAGTTGGAGTACTCGAAGTAATAGCCGCAGTAGCGCGACAGGTTGCCCGCGTGCTCGTGCAAGGGGCGGAACAACTCGCTGATCGGGTCGCTTGGCTGTTCAGCCACCGCCGACACACGGGCGCCGATCAGCCGAGCGAACTGCTCGGGCGGCTGGTTCAGCTCGTAATCCTCGACACCGAAGAAATCGCCGATGCGTTTGAGGTTGAAAGCCGTCGGACGGCTCTGGCCGCTGAGGTACTTGTTGAACTGCGCGCGGTTGATCGACAGCTGTCGGCAAACTTCCGAGATAGAGCGGTAGTGGCTGCAGGCCAGTTTCAGGTTGGTAGCGAAATGATCGCTCATGTTCAGAATCCAGGTGACGCGAATGGCGCAAGTGTAGCATCAAGTCGCATCAAGTCAGAGCAACCCGCGAAATTGTAACCACTCTTGTCATAGCCAAACATGCGCCCCAACGATAGCGGTGCGCCTGCCGTCCGCTGGTCATTCCACACGAAGAATAAGAATCGAGGTCATTTTAATGCTCGAAGTACTCAACGATTTCCTGTCTGGGAAACTCCTCATCGTGTTGATCGTCGGTCTCGGCGGTTACTTCACCATCCGCTCGCGGTTCGTCCAGTTCCGCCATTTCGCCCACATGTTCGGTGTGTTCAAGGAATCGCTGCGTGGCCAGGCAGGCCAGCTGAGCTCCTTCCAGGCCCTGATGCTGAGCCTCGCCGGCCGCGTTGGCGCCGGTAACATCGCCGGTGTTGGCATTGCCGTGACCCTGGGCGGCCCAGGCGCGGTCTTCTGGATGTGGGTCACCGCGCTGGTGGGCATGTCCAGCAGCTTCTTCGAATGCACGCTGGCCCAGGTCTACAAACGCGCAGACGGTGACGGCCTGTACCGTGGTGGCCCGGCTTACTACATCCAGCACGGCCTGAAGCGCAAGAACATGGCCATCGTGTTCTCGATTCTGCTGCTGGTCACCTACGGCTTCGCCTTCATTGGCCTGCAGTCGTACACCGTGACCCACTCGCTGCAGAACGCCTTTGCCTTCGACCCTAAGCACACCGGTATCGTCCTGGCCGTGCTGCTGGCCATCACCTTCCTCGGTGGCATCAAGCGCATCGCCGCCGTATCTGACCTGTTGGTACCGGTCAAGACGCTGGCCTACATCGGCGTGACGCTGTACGTGATCGGCACCCAGATCGAGCACGTGCCTGCCATGCTGGAAACCATCTTCAAGAGCGCCTTCGGCCTCGACCCCGCGTTCGGCGGCCTGCTGGGCAGTGCCATCGTCATGGGCGTGAAGCGTGGCGTATTCGCCAACGAAGCGGGCCTGGGCAGTGCGCCCAACGTCGCTGCCGTGGCGGCCGTGAAGCACCCGGGCGCGCAAGGCGTGGTCCAGGCGTTCAGCGTATTCCTCGACACCTTCGTGATCTGCACCTGCACCGCGCTGCTGATCCTGCTGTCGGGCTTCTACACCCCAGGCTTCGAAGGTGACGGCATCGTCCTGACCCAAAACTCGCTGGCCGCCGTGGTCGGTGACTGGGGGCGCCTGTTCGTCAGCGTCGCGCTGTCGCTGTTCGTCTTCACCTGCATCCTCTACAACTACTACTTGGGCGAAAACAGCCTGCAGTTCCTGACCCGCAACCGTGCCGTGCTGATGCTGTTCCGCGGCCTGGTGCTGGCGCTGGTGGTGTGGGGTTCGATGCAGGACCTGTCGACCGTGTTCGCCTTCGCCGACATCACCATGACCTGCCTGGCCTTCGTCAACCTGGTCGCCCTGGCCCTGCTGTTCAAGGTCGGCCTGCGGGTGATGCGCGACTACGATGATCAGCGCAAGGCTGGCATCAAGCAGCCAGTGTTCGATTCGGCCAAGTTTGCCGACCTGGACCTGGACCGCAATGCCTGGCCTGCCAATACGCAGGCCGAAACAGCCGCTGACAAAGCCGTGGGCCAAGCCCAGCTTCAGCGCTGATATCCTGCCCTGCCCAGCCGCCCCACCTGCGGGCGGCTTTTCTTTCTCCGCTTACCGCCTCGGATGATCTCCATGCGCGCAGTAAAGAATCTTCTCGTCCTCTACACCGGGGGCACCATCGGCATGCTCGAAACCCCTGAAGGCCTGGCGCCAGCGGGTGGTTTCGAGGCGCGGATGCGCGAGCATTTCGCCCAGATGGCCGATGCACCCCAACTGCACTGGACACTGCAGGAAATGAACCCGCTGCTCGACAGCGCCAACATGCAGCAGCACTACTGGCTGGCCATGCGCGATGCCATCGTCGAGGCGGTGGACGTTGCCGGCCATGATGCGGTGCTGGTCCTGCATGGCACCGACACCCTGGCTCACAGCGCCGCGGCGTTGTCGTTCCTGTTGCTTGGCTTGCCGGTGCCGGTGCTGTTGACCGGCTCGATGTTGCCGGCCGGTGCACCGGGCAGCGATGCCTGGGACAACCTGTGCGGCGCCCTGCGCCAGTTCGAACAAGGCCTGGAAGACGGCGTGCAGCTGTACTTCCACGGGCAGTTGCTGCACGGCTGCCGGGCCTCGAAACTGCGCAGCGAGGCCTTCGATGCCTTTGCCGCACTGCCGCGCCATCGCGACGGTGAGCGTGCCACCACCCTGCCCGCCGAGCTTGGCTACCAGCACCCGCGCCAGCCGGTCAACCTGGCGGTGATGCCGGTTTTCCCTGGCTTGCAGGCCGGGCATCTGCGGGCAGTGCTCGACAGCGGCGTGCAAGGTTTGCTGCTGGAGTGCTACGGCAGCGGCACAGGGCCCTCGGATGACCAGGCATTGCTGGACGTACTGCAAGCGGCGCGTCAGCGGGGTGTTGTGCTGGTTGCGATCAGCCAGTGCCCGGAAGGGTCGGTGGTGTTCGATACCTATGCGGCGGGTAACCGCCTGCGTGGCGCTGGCCTGGTCAGTGGCGGCGGCATGACCCGTGAGGCAGCGCTGGGCAAACTGTTTGCGCTGCTGGGGGCTGGGTTGGGTGCAGAAGCTGCTGAGCAGTGGTTTGCGCTGGATCTGTGTGGAGAGCGGGCTTAAGCGTCGCGCTTTCGGGCCTCTTCGCGGGTAAACCCGCTCCCACAGGTACTGCACACGTCTCAAGAACTGTAAAGCCCCTGTGGGAGCGGGTTTACCCGCGAAGAGGCCCTAAAGGGAGAAGTTAATGGCGGAAGGCAGCGGGAGTCGAACCTGCCCGGGAACGGCTGCCGTCCCCAACCGGGTTTGAAGCCCGGCCGCGCCACCGGGCGCGATTGCCTTCCTTGAACTCAGTGCCTGGCCTGCTGCTGGGCCAGGGCGCTGTCGGCGCGGATGTAACGCTGGTCGGCCACCCGGCGGGTCAGGCCGATGCGGTCGAAATACTCAAGAATCTGCACACTGCGCTTGCGACCGATGCCCAACATATCGCGAAACGCAGCCACCTGCACTACCGGCGCTTCACTCACCTGGCCAAGCAGCAGCGCGGCCATGCGCTGTACCGTCGCTGCCGGGTAGAACAGGTCCCGCACCACCTGGTGCACCAGGCCCAGCCTGGCCAGCTTGCGCATCAGCAAGCGCACATCCGTTTCGGCGCAGCCCAATTCACTGGCCAGCGTCCGCACCCACGGCGGGTCGTACTGCCCTTCCAGCAAGCGGGGTTCCAACCGCGCCCATAGCGCGTTATCGGCCTCACTCAATTGCACCTTGTGATCGGGCAGGTGCAACCACGGGCCGCTGCTGGCAACCTGCCCCTCATCAAGCAATTCATCCAGCAGGCTGACAAACGCCGGACGCTCCAGCGGCAAGGCAGCAAAGCGCCGTAAACGGTCGCGGTCCGGGCCGAGTTGGTCGGGCTCCTGCTGATGAAACAGTGCCAGCCGCTCCAGCACCTGCTGCTTCAACGCATCCCACGTCGCACGAGCAAATAGCAACGGCCCCTGGCGTGTGGCAATCACTAGAACATTCGCGGGCAACTGCCAGCTCGCACGCAGGCGGTTGAACTGCCGCTCCAGCCGCTGCGGGTCGAGCCCTGCGGGCGCGGCATCCAGCAAAGCGGGTAACGCTTGCTCCAGGCCCTCGGCATCACGCAGCACCTGCAACTGGCGCAGCCGCGCCTCGCTGCGACGCTGCCGACTGGGCGCAAACGGGTCAAGCACCCACCCGCCCCCCAGCGTGCGCTGGGCGCGCTGGTCGCGCAGCACCAGCCGGTCGCCATGCACGGCCTGCAGCGGCGCGTTGAGTAGCAACTGGGCAAACATGCGCTGGCCGGCCAGCAGTGCCTCACCTTCGAGCAGCACCACGCGGGCGGTCACATCCTGAGTGCCGAGGTGGACGTGCACAGCGCTGAAGTGCTCGAACGGGCGGGTTTCTCCCGCCAGCAACGTCAGCTCGATATCGACCCGAACGCTGGGTGCGTGCAGCCATTCGGGCACCAGCCAGTCACCCCGGTGTAACTGTTCGACGGCCAACCGTTCGGCAGCGATGTTCAGCGCCACCCGCTGGCCCGCTTCGGCCATCAGCGCGGCCTGGCTCTGGGCATGCAGGCCGCGCACCCGCACGGGTTTGCCAGCCTTGCCCAACAACAGGGTGTCGCCCGCACTGACCTGGCCGGCCAATGCCGTGCCGGTGACCACCACGCCGGCGCCAGACACCGCGAAGGCGCGGTCGATGGCCAGGCGAAAACCGCCGCGCACACTGCGCTGCCGCACCCGCCCTTGCGCCTGCAGCAGTGCTTGGCGCAATGCCTCCACACCCTCGCCTGTGATGCTCGACAGTGCAAACTGCGAGGCCCCCACATACGGCCCCGGCGCCAGCAGCGCGGCGATCTGCGCGTGCACTTCGGCCTGGCGCGCCGGCGCTACCCGGTCGCATTTGCTGACCGCCACTAACGCCTGAGGAATGCCCAGCAACTCGATGATCGCCAGGTGCTCGCGGGTTTGTGGCATGACGCCGTCGTCCGCAGCCACCACCAGCAACACCAGGTCGATGCCGTGCGCCCCTGCCAGCATATTGTGGATAAAGCGCTCATGGCCCGGCACATCGATGAAACCGGTCAGTGGCGCACCTTCGGCCAGTGCGGCATAGCGATAGCCGAGGTCGATGGTCATGCCGCGCTCGCGTTCTTCCTGACGGTGGTCGCCAGCCTGCCCGGTCAAGGCCTGCAGCAGCGCCGTCTTGCCGTGGTCGATATGGCCGGCGGTACCGACGATCACTGCACCGGCCCCAGTTGCAGGGCAGGCAGCTGCGCCAGCCACTGGGCTTCATCGTCCAGCTGGCGCAGGTCGAGCCACAGCGCATCGTCGTCGATACGCCCCAGCACCGGCACCGGTAACTCGCGCAAGGCGCGCTCCAGCACATGCAGGCTGCGCCCGCGCAGCTTCTTCGACACCTGCGGGCGCAGGCACAGCGCGGCGCTGGGCAGGCGCGCCACCGGCTGGCTGCCGCTGCCGATCATGCCCAGTGCCGGCTCCACACTGACCGCCCATTGCCCATCGAGGCGGGCTTTGAGTTCGGGCGCCAGGCGCTCGGCCTGGGCCTGGATCTCGGCCTGGCTGCGGGTCAGCAGGCGCAGGCTGGGCAGGCGCTCGGCCAGCCGGTCCGGGTTGCGGTACAGCGCCAGCACCGCTTCAAGGGCGGCGAGGGTGATCTTGTCGACGCGCAGCGCACGTTTGAGGGGGTTCTTCTTGATCTTGGCGATCAGGTCCTTGCGCCCGACGATGATCCCGGCTTGTGGCCCGCCAAGCAGCTTGTCGCCGCTGAAGGTGACGATATCGGCGCCATCTGCCAGTGCCTGGCGCACGGTCGGTTCGGCGGGCAGGCCCCAGCGGGAAAGGTCAAGCAAACTGCCGCTGCCCAGGTCTTCGAGCAGCGGCAGTTCATGTTGATGGGCAATGCGCGCCAGCTCGGCGGTAGGCACCTGGGTCGTGAAGCCCTGGATGCTGTAGTTGCTGCAGTGCACGCGCATCAGCAGGCCGGTGCGCGGGCCGATGGCGGCCTCGTAGTCGCGCGCATGGGTGCGGTTGGTGGTCCCGATCTCGTGCAGCCGTACGCCTGCACGGGCCATGATGTCGGGGATACGAAAGGCCCCGCCGATCTCGATCAGCTCGCCTCGGGAGATGATGCCCTCCTTGCGCGCCCCCAGGCTGTTCAGCGCCAGCAGCACCGCTGCGGCATTGTTGTTGACCACGGTGACGGCTTCGGCACCGGTCAATTCGCGGATCAGGCCTTCGATCAGGTCGTCACGGTCGCCGCGCTTGCCGGTGGCCAGGTCGAACTCAAGGTTGAGCGGGTAACGGGCGGCGGTCTGCATGGCGTCGATGGCCTCTTCCGGCAACAGGGCGCGGCCGAGGTTGGTGTGCAGCACGGTGCCGGTGAGGTTGAACACCCGGCGGACCTGGCTGCGTTGCTGGGTAGCCAGGCGCTCGCCAGTGCGACCGAGCAGTACCTCTGCGGCCAACTCGGCGGTGCTGAGTTGGCCCAGATGGGCGGGCTCGCGCAGGTCGTCGAGCAGTAGGCGCAGGGTGGCGAGGACAGCGTCGCGGCCGTGGCGGTCGATCAACGGGAGGCAGGCCGGATGACGCAGGAGGGTGTCGATGGAAGGCAGGCGTGGGGTGTCGTTGGCGAGGCTTGAAGACATCAGGTACTACCTTCAGCTGATCCGTTGTCTGTTCTGGCCCTTTCGCGGGGCAAGCCCGCTCCCACAGAGAACTTGCTGGTTCCGAATACAGCGAAGTACCTGTGGGAGCGGGCTTGCCCCGCGAAGGGCGCGACTCGATCTTGCAGTGTAGACACTCACCCGCCACCCGGCGCCAGCAGCAAGTTTGGCGCCAGGCGATGAAACCCTTCCTCATCCAGCCGGATATCCAGCGCCAGGCTGGCCAGGTCATCGGCCAGCGGCTCGGCAGCGGCATCGTTCTCCAGATAATGCTGCTTCAGGTAGGTGTTGCACCCCGGGCAACACTCGGCCTGCAACGGTGCCTTGCCCGGCGCATGGCGATCATCCTCCAAGCTGGTATAGCGCAGGTCCTTGCTCGACTCGCAGTAAACGCACTTGACCCGCACCACATGCCACTCGCAGGCACACAAGGAGCAGGCCAGGTAACGCAGGCCGTTATGCTTGCCACGGTTACGCACCACACCGGCCAACGCCGGCGACCCGCAGGCCGGGCATTGGGCCAAGCTGCCGGCCGGCTTGAGCTCGCAAGCCGGCAGCGCCAGCAGCCAATAGGACCAGGCGGCTTGCAGCGCAGCGCCCAGAAACGGCACAAACGCGGCCGGCACGGCATCGAACTGCCCTGCCAGCAACGCGATGCCCCAGCCCTTGCGCTGGCCGTCGTCACTTTTGCGCAGTGCCTGCAGCGCTTCAGCCAACGGCCCCGTGGCCACTTCACCGAACTTATCGAGCAACGTCTGCAGCCAGACCAGCCACGGCCCTTCGCGCACCAGGCTGTCGGCTGCCAGCGGCGGCAGCCCATGACTTATGCACAGCCGCTGGCGATCTTCGGCCACAGGCAAAGCACCAGGTGGGTTATCCACAAGCCACTGCTGGATGTGGCACAGCCGCGCGATCAGCCACAGGTAATCGCCAAGGGCATTATCTTCAGCGAGTAGCTCCAGCCGCTCGGCACGCAGGGCGAACAAGCCCTTGGGTGGCAGGTGCAAAAAGGGTGGCGCCACCGCCGACGCCTCGATCTGCCCGGGTACGAGTATCGTACTCATGTACTCATCCTTCTTTACGTCCGTGATCACCTGGCTGCTTGTCGCCGGTCACCTCGCGGTACCACAGCTCATGATGTTTGCGGGCCCAGGCGCGGCTGACCCAGCCATGCAGCATGGCGCCAATGGAGCCCTTGATCCAGATACCGGCGTAGATGTGCACAATGATGCTAAGGATGAGCACAAAACCCGCCAGCGCATGCAGCAAGGTTGCCAGGCGAATGGAGCCGATATCGAAGAAATGGCTGAAGTACGCGCGCCAGATGACCACACCGCTCAGCAACAGCACCAGCATGCACAGCAGCAGCGTCCAGAACAGCAGCTTCTGCCCGGCGTTGTACTTGCCAATGGGCGGCACGCCGTCTTCACGGTTGACCATCACCCGGTCGATGCGGCGCAGCCACAGGCGGTCGTTGGCGGTGATGAAGTTGGCGCGCCAGAAACGCACCACCAGGCCGAGGAAGAACACGAACATGGCCACGCCCATGAACGGGTGCAGGATGCGTGTCCACGGCCCACCGCCGAACAGGTGGCTTAGCCAGAACAGTGCCGGATGGAACAGCGCCAGCCCAGACAGCCCGGCCATGAAAAACAGAATGGCGACAATCCAGTGGTTGGTCCGCTCGTTGGCGTTGTAACGCAGGATAGGCTTGTTGTGGTTCATGGCCGTTGCTCCCCTTGCCCACCGGGCTGCTTCGGATCGTACACATGCACCGCAGGGTCCACCTGGTGCACGCTGTCATCAGGCGGCGTGGGGTGCTCGTCCTCTTCGACCCGCTGCGGGCCAACCCGCACATAGTGGAAGAACCCAGCCAGCACCGCCGCGCCCATGGCCAGCAGCGCCAGCGGCTTGGTGAAGCCCTTCCACAAGCCTACCAGCGGGCTGATCACCGGCTGGTCCGGCAGGCCGGCGTACAGCCGAGGGGTGTCGGCATGGTGCAACACGTACATCACGTGGGTGCCGCCGACGCCGTCCGGGTCGTACAGCCCGGCGTTGTCGTAGCCACGTGACTTGAGGTCGACGATGCGCTCGGCGGCATGCACCTTCATCTCGTCCTTGCTGCCGAAAACGATCGCCCCGGTCGGGCAGGTTTTCACGCAGGCCGGCTCCAGCCCCACGCTCACCCGGTCGGAACACAGCGTGCACTTGTACGCCTTGTGGTCCTTCTGCGATATGCGCGGGATGTTGAACGGGCAGCCGGTGATGCAGTAGCCGCAACCGATGCAGTGGTCCTGGTTGAAATCGACGATACCGTTGGCGTGCTTGATGATCGCCCCCGGGCTCGGGCAGGCTTTCAGGCAACCGGGGTCGGCGCAGTGCATGCAGCCATCCTTGCGGATCAGCCACTCCAGGTTGCCGTCGTCGCGCTCGTGCTCGGTGAAGCGCATCAGGGTCCAGGTCTCGGCCGTGAGGTCCTGGGGGTTGTCGTAGGTGCCGTGGTTGTGGCCAACCTCGTCACGCAGCTCGTTCCACTCCGAACAGGCCACCTGGCAGGCCTTGCAGCCGATGCACTTGGTGGTATCGATCAGCTTGGCGACTTCCTCCTGCTGGCGTACCGAAGGCGGTACGGTGGTGGTGGCCGAGCGGGCGATGATGTCTTGGCTGGCCATCAGAGTTTCTCCACTTTGACGAGGAACGACTTGGACTCCGGCGTCTGGGTGTTGCCATCACCCAGGAACGGCACCAGGGTGTTGGTGAGGTAGCCGTGCCGGGTTGCCCCGGTGAAGCCCCAGTGCAACGGGATGCCGATCTGGTGCACGGTCTGGTTGTTGACCTGCAGCGGGCGAATCCGCTTGGTCACCACCGCCACCGCGTCGATATGCCCGCGCTTGCTCGACACCCGCACCCGGTCACCTGCCTTGATGCCCTTCTCGTTCGCCAGCACCTCGCCGATCTCGACAAACTGCTCGGGCTGGGCGATCGCGTTGAGCCGGCAATGCTTGCTCCAGAAGTGGAAGTGCTCGGTCAGCCGGTAGGTGGTCGCCGCGTAAGGGAATTCATCATGGGTGCCGAGGCTGTCCCACACCGAATCGAAGATCCGCCCGGCCGGGTTGCTGGTGGCCTTCTTGTTCTGCGGGTGCAGCGGGTTGATGCCGATCGGCGTTTCGAACGGCTCGTAGTGCTCGGGGAACGGGCCTTCGGCCATCTTGTCGATGGCAAAGAACCGCGCCACGCCCTCGGGGTTCATGATGAACGGGTTCATCCCAGCTTCCGGTGGGGAGTCGACCTTGAAGTCGGGCACATCGGTACCGGTCCAGGCTTTGCCGTTCCACCACACCAGGCGTTTTTTCTCTGGGTCCCATGGCTTGCCTTGCGGGTCGCTGGAGGCACGGTTGTAGAGGATGCGGCGGTTGGCCGGCCAGGCCCAGGCCCAGTTCTGCACCTGGTGCATGCCGTACGGGTCGCTGTTGTCGCGGCGTGCCATCTGGTTGCCTTGCTCGGTCCAGCAGCCGGCGAAAATCCAGCAACCCGAAGCGGTACTGCCGTCGTCCTTGAGCTGGCCGAAGCCCGACAACTGTTGCCCGCCCTTGAGCACCGCGCCGGTCGGGTCGGTGACGTCGGTTACCGCCCAGCCGTTCATTTCCTTGGCCAGCTCCTCCGGGGACGGCTCTTCAGGGACCTTGTACGGCCAGCTGATGTTCATCAGCGCATCGGGGTAAGCGCCGCCCTCAGCCTGGTAGCGTTGGCGCAGGCGCAAGAACAGCTCGCTCATGATGTGCACATCGGTGCGGGTCTGGCCCGGGCCGTCGGCACCTTTCCAGTGCCATTGCAGCCAGCGGCTGCTGTTGACCAGCGAGCCGTCCTCCTCGGCAAAACACGTGGTGGGCAGGCGGATCACTTCGGTCTGGATATTGGCCGTGTCGACGTCGTTGAACGGCCCGGCATTGCGCCAGAACTCCGAGGTTTCGGTGGCCAGCGGGTCCATGATCACCAGCCACTTGAGCTTGCCTAGCGCGGCGGTGACACGGTTCTTGTCCGGCAACGCGGCAATCGGGTTGAAGCCTTGGCAGATGTAGCCGTTGACCTTGCCCTGGCCCATCATCTCGAACATGCGCAGCACGTCGTAGGCCGGCACATCGAGCTTGGGTAGCCAGTCGTAGCCCCAGTTGTTTTCCGCCGTGGCATTGGCGCCATACCAGGCCTTCATCAGGCTGACGTGGAACTTGCCGTAATTCTGCCAGTAGGACAGCTGCCCAGGGCGCAGCGGCTTGGAGGCACGCTTGTCGATGAACGCGGCGTAGTCTTGCTCGGCATCACCGGCCAGGGTCAGGTAACCCGGCAGCGAGTTGGACAGCAGGCCGAGGTCGGTCAGGCCTTGGATATTGGAGTGCCCACGCAAGGCGTTGACCCCACCACCCGGCATGCCGACGTTACCCAGCAACAGCTGCACCATCGCCGCACTGCGGATGATCTGCGCGCCGATCGAGTGCTGGGTCCAGCCCAGTGCGTAGAGAATCGTCATGGTCTTGCCCGGTACCGAGCAGGTGGCGATCTCTTCCCAGATTTTCATCATGGCGTCCTGCGGCATGCCACAGGTCATGCTGGCCAGCTCCGGGGTGTAGCGGCTGTAGTGCTGCTTCATCAGCTGGAACACACAACGCGGGTGCTGCAAGGTCGGGTCGACATTGGCAAAGCCGTCCTCACCCAGCTCGTAGCCCCAACCGGACTTGTCGGCGTACACGCGCTTGGCCGCGTCGTAGCCGCTGAACAGCCCGTCCTCAAAGCCATAGCCTTCTTTGACGATGAACGACACGTCGGTGTAGTTGCGCACGTACTCGTGCTGGATCTTGTCGGTGCTCAGCAGGTAATTGATCAGCCCGCCCATGAAGGCGATGTCGCTGCCGGTGCGGATGGGCGCGTAGTAGTCCGCCACCGAGGCGGTACGGGTAAACCGCGGGTCGACCACGATCAGCCGCGCCTTGTTGTGCGCCTTGGCTTCGGTCACCCACTTAAAGCCGCACGGATGCGCTTCTGCTGCGTTGCCCCCCATCACCAGGACCAGATTCGCGTTGGCGATATCGGACCAGTGGTTGGTCATGGCACCACGGCCGTACGTCGGGGCAAGACTTGCCACCGTCGGGCCATGTCAGACACGTGCTTGGTTATCGAACCCCAGCATGCCTGTTGCACGAACAACCTTGTGGGTCAGGTAGCCGGCCTCGCTGGAGGCGGCGGAGGCGGCGAGAAAACCGGTGGTAAGCCAGCGGTTGACGGTTTGCCCCTGGGCGTTCCTCTCGATGAAGTTGGCATCGCGGTCCTGCTTCATCAGGTCGGCGACGCGGTCGAGCGCCTCGTCCCACTCCACCCGCACCCATTCCTTGCTGCCCGGCTTGCGCACCTCGGGGTACTGCAGGCGGCTTGGGCTGTGGATAAAGTCCAGAAGGCCCGCGCCTTTCGGGCACAGGGTGCCGCGGTTGACCGGGTGGTCGGCGTCGCCTTCGATATGGATGATGTTCTGTTTGACGTTCTTGCCCGCATCACCCTGGCTGTACATGATCAGGCCGCAGCCGACCGAGCAGTAGGGGCAGGTGTTGCGGGTCTCTTTGGTGTGCGCCAGCTTGAAGTGACGCACCTGCTCGGCGAAGGCCGGCGTCGGGGCCATGCCCAACGCCGCCAGGCTCGAGCCTCCAAGGCCGACAGCGGCGACCTTGAAGAACTGCCGACGGTTGAGGTCCATCGTGCACTCCTGATCAGGTGGTGGACGCGCGGAACATGGCCGGCGCCTCTTGGTAGTCACGGTGGCGGGTTTTTGATGGCCGCCGATAGGTAAGCCTAGTCAAGAATCGGGAAGGTGCTATGACAGGGGTCAGGGGGGTGCTCCTCTCAACATCTTCAGCGCCTGTGAGATCGAGCGCCGCCCGCGCGGCGCTTCGCAGCACAAGGCTGCTCCTACATCTGTTTCGGGCCAGTTATGCCTGATGCATTGGCGCGCGGCCCCTTGGCGCCCGCCTCGATATCGCGTCGTACAAACAAGGCGGTCGCGCGCAAATGCCACAGGCCTCATTGGCCCGAAACAGATGTAGGAGCAGCCTTGTGCTGCGAAGCGCCGCGCGGGCGGCGCTCGATCTCATAAGCGCCGAAAATGTTACGGCGAACACCCTGCGCGCGCCCCTCTATCAAGCAGCGCCCAACGGCCTGGGCAGATTACGCACCACATTCAGTGCAGCACTGCTCTGCGCCACCGGCATGATTTCGAGGGTGTTGATATTCACATGCGCGGGCTGCTCGGCGATCCACGCCACCGTAGCCGCGATATCCTCCGGCAGGATGGCTTCCACGTCGCGGTACAGCGCCTCCACCGCGTCCAGGTCGCCCTTCAGGCGCACCACCGAAAAGTCCGTGCCCGAGCACAGGCCCGGCTCGATATTGCTCACCCGCACGCGGGTACCGGCCAGGTCGGCACGCAGGTTGAGGCTGAACTGGCGCACGAATGCCTTGCTGGCGCCATACACGTTGCCGCCTGGATAGGGATAGGTGCCGGCAATCGAGCCGATGTTGATGATCATCCCGCTGTCTGCTTCCACCATCTGCGGCAGGATCTTGTGGGTGACCATGGCCAGCCCGGTGATGTTTGTATCGATCATCCGCTGCCAGTTCTCGGCGCTGCTGGCCTGGGCGCGATCGACCCCCAGCGCCAGCCCGGCGTTGTTGACCAACAGATCGATTTGCAGCGAGGCATCACGAATCTGCTCGACAGCCGTTTCAAGCGACGCAGGGTCGGTGACATCCAACGCCAAGGGGATGAAGTTGACCCCCAGCTCACCCTCCAGCGCCTGCAGTTTGTCCATGCGCCGGGCGCCACCGATCACGCGGTAGCCCTTGGCAATCAACGTACGGCAGATGGCTCGGCCAAACCCCGAGGAGGCGCCGGTTACGAATGCGGTTTTCATCAGTTATCTCCGAGTAGGTAGGTCAAACCAGGTACTTCACGCCCAGGCTGGTGAACAGGCACAGCATCGAGAACACCAACACTTTGCGCACCACGTCGTTGCCTTTGCGCAAGGCCAGGGCACTGCCCATGTGGTTGCCGAGAATGTTGCAGGCCACCAGTGGCAGGGCCAGCAGGTACACAACCTTGCCGGCCATGATGAACGCCACCAGCGCGCCGATGTTGGAGGCGAAGTTGAAGGTCTTGGAGTTGGCCGAGCTGGAGACCAGGTCCATGCGCAGCAGGTAATGGAAAGCGATGATGAACATGCTGCCGGTGCCTGGGCCGAAGAAGCCGTCATAGAAGCCGATGGTCAGGCAGGTCAACGGCACCACGGTGTAGAGCGTGCGCGGGGACAGCTCGCGCTCCTCGACCGGTCGGTCTTTGGGGGTGAGGAAGATCAGGATGCCGAACGGGATCAGCGCCAGGATGATCTTGCCCACGGTCTCCTGGGAGATCGACACGATCAGGTGCGCCCCCAGATAAGCACCGAGCAACGAGAACGGCACCCCGACCAGCGCCACCTTCCAAACCATCTTGCTGTTGGCCAGAAAGTTGCGGATGGCGGCCAGCGTGCCGAGTGTGCTCACCAGTTTTTCTTGCCCGAGAGCCACCTGAGGCGGCATGCCCACTAACAGAAACCCAGGGACCAGGAACAACCCGCCGCCACCGGCAATGCTGTCGACGAAGCCTGCAATGAACGCGATCGCCCCCAGCATCAGGATCGCCAGCAGCCAGTGTTCCGCCCAGAAAGCGCCTAACAGTTCCATATCGTTACTTCCATCGAGTCGTTGAGAAAGATCAGGAGCGCACTTCGTAGAGGTGGTCCGCACGGGCGAAATGCACTCGGTTCAGGTCGTTGACCGCGAACAGGCGCAACAGCCAGCGGTCGGCACCGTCGTTCTGCGGCTCGAAGCCTTCACGGGCATGCAACACACGCTGATTCTTGAAAATCATGAAGTCGCCCGGCAGCAGCAGGTGTGGCTCGTCAAAGCGGCGGGTCTCCAGCACACCGCGCAAGCTGGCCAGGGCTTGCTCGGCACGCAGGTTCAGGCCGTGGGTGTTCTCGCTGTCGAAACGGCACAACCACTCGCCGGCATTGCCATGCGCCAGCACGGGCAACTCGGCGGTGCATCGCCGATTGGCGGTAAACGAGTCGGGGCGGCGGATTTCGAACTGAGGCAGGCAAAGCTCACGCACGGTGGCCGACGGCAGCGCCGCCACTACCGCATCGAGGTTGACCAGCGTTGTGCTGATGCGCGGGTCGCAGCGCATGCCAAAGAACGACAGGTATTCCGGGCAGCAGGAGGCCGTGCCGAGTGGTTCGGATGACAGCGGCAGGTCGGGGTTGTCGACGTGGTAGGAAAAACGCAGCCGCGAGCCGTGGGAGCTCTTGTGGCTGGATGAAGTGCGTGCCGGAATGACATGGCGGAACAGCCGGCCGTCGTTCTCCCCCTCATAAACGATCGGGTTGATGCCCATCAGGCTCTGCATGGTCAGGCTGACCAGGCAGGCAATCGGCGTGCTGCGCGGGCTGAGCACACCCGAGTACGGCGTAGGAGGTACGTCACGGTCGCGTGGGCAATTGCGCACGATCATGCTGGTCAGTTGCGGGTCTTCGACGAAACCACGAATCTGCTGGCACAGTGCGTTGCCCAGCACCTCCTGCGCCTGATCCTTGAGCTGAGGGTAGAGCTCTTTGCTGGTTTCAAAATCGAGGGGGGTATTGTTCAGCAAGATTTGCCAGGCACTTGAGGTTACCCAAGGCAGGCGGATCTCCAGTGAAGTCTGAGGCTCGGCTCCTTGTTGCAGGTGTGCGCTTTCCATTTCGAGTGATATTCCATTGAGCTAGCTTGAGGCCATTCGGTGTCGTGCTAAGCCGGGCAGAGGCGGCAGACGTTGTCTTTTTTTGAAGCCGTTCACAGCTGTGCGATGAGATAAGTGGAGCCAGGGCGGCACCCCGCAAATTGCATCGACTCAATCATTGTAATTACAAAAATAGAATCGACTCAATTTATTTCAACATAGCGCAAGCACATCGATTGCATCGATTCAATCAACTTATTGATTTCAAAAGATTTCTGGAAAAACCACTGAATTCCCTGAAGCAGTTCGCCGAGCTCTGCCGAAGCTGAAGGACCTTCAGTCGCTCATCTCGCCGGCAAAAGCCAGCTCAATCGATGTAATTTGCCTACAAGAAAACACAATTACTCCTATCAGACCTTTCGTGCTAGGCTTCCGCGTTCTTGCAGCCTTTGGTGCCATTTCTATGTGGGTTCCTCACTACAGCGACCTGGCGCAGCCGGTCTATCTGATGATCGCCGACGCCCTTGAACAGGACATCGGCAGCGGCCGACTGACCGCTGGCGATCGCCTGCCGACCCTCAAGGACTTGGCCGAATCATTGAACGTGACGCCTGGCACCATTGGGCGCGCCTATGACGAAGCCGCCAAACGGGGCCTGGTGGTGGGCGAGGTCGGCCGCGGCACCTTTGTGTTGCAGCAACGCCCGGCGCATGCGCCAGCCTCGGCAGCACGCCCCATGCCTGCGCCAGCCGAGCGCGAGAGTGGCCAGATAGACCTTTCGATCATCAAACCCAATGACGCGCACATGACCGACTGGTTGCGCGGGGCAATAAACGAACTGGCAGCATCTCCCGACCTGGCCCAGGTGCTCGATTACGTCACCGAGGGCGGCCACGCGACGCACAAGCAGGCCGGTGCGGCCTGGATTCAACGCTGGCTACCCGAAGCGAACTGGCAGCAGGTGGTGCTGACCTCGGGCGCCCAACACGGGCTGCTGGTGGCCATCAGCAGTTTGTCCAAGAACGATGACGTCATCCTGTGCGAGTCATTCTGCTACCCGGGCATCATTTCCCTGGCGCACAGCATGGGGCGCCGCCTGCGCGGCGTGGCCATGGACGAGCACGGTTTAATTCCCGAGGCCTTGCGCGCGGCGTGCCTGGAGCACCGCCCTTCCCTGCTGGTGTGCGTGACCACCCACCAGAACCCGACCAACTCGATCATGCCCCACGCGCGCCGAGAAGCCATCGCCGAGATCGCCCGCGAGTTCGACCTGTTCATCGTCGATGACGATATCTATGGCTTCCTTGAACCGGCCCCTGATTACAAACCGTTGGCGGCCTATGCCCCAGAGCGCTCGGTGTACCTGACCAGCTTGTCCAAAAGCGTGCTCCCCGCGCTGCGGATCGGTTATCTCTATGCCCCGCCCCAAACCCTTTCGCGGCTCTCGTCGATGGTGCGCAGCAGCGTCTGGATGCCCTCGCCGTTGATGGCGCAACTGGCCAGCAACCTGATCAACAGCGGCATGGCCGACCAACTGGTGCAGGTGCAGCAGGACGAAGCGGCCGCGCGCCAGCAAATGGCCCGCGAGATCCTGGGTAACTACAAGGTCCGCAGCCAGCCCAACAGTTTCCATCTCTGGCTGGAGTTGCCCGAGCCGTGGACCAGCGACGAATTTGCCAACCTGGCGCGCAACAATGGCGTCACCGTGGTCAGTGGCAGTCAGTTCCTGCCGGAGCGCAGCGCTGCCACCTGCGGCGTGCGTATCGCACTGATGACGCCAAGCCGCGCGGAGTTGGGCTTTGCCCTGACCAAGCTGGTCAGCTTGCTGGATTCGCCGGAGCCGCGGCTTTTTTACTAGGTTTTTGTACGAAAAGTATGGTCATCCATTGTTGTGGGAGCGGGCTTGCCCCGCGATCTGCCGCAACGCGGCAGCAAAGCCTGAATTCGCGGCGACTTTGACGCTGGGTCGGTTGCCACATTGCATACTTGCAAGCAGTGAACACCGCCACAGATCACGTAAAATCCCGCCAGGCACTCTCCCGCTGAAGCAACTCAACCTGTATATAATCCTTGTTGCAATACACACCAAGGATGGAAACAGTGCGATTTACATGGATGAAAGCAATACTGGCCGCTCTATTGGTCAGCTGTAGTGTTCTTGCGGTTGCGGGTGATAGGGAATGGAGTATTGGGAATATTGTGCCACCCAATGCATCTGCCACTGCACTTTGCCAGGCGTTTAGTACGAAACAAGAATATGAATATCTCGGCATTGGTTCGGTAAGCCGGCCGGAGCCAAATGTCGACTTCTACATGGCGAGATGTTTATATCCGCTCGCCAACTGTACTCAAGAAGAATGCAACCAAACCATTCCGATATTCTGGACGGGTGAGTATTGCCCAACGGGCCAGATTTTCAATAATGCCAGTGGGCTCTGCGAAAAAGCCAAACCCGAGCCCGTCGACCCCTCCAAAGACCCCGCCCCACTCAGCCTCTCAATCCAGGAAGGCCGAATCAACGACGCTCTGAGTTGCGGGGCGCCCTCGCGCTCACGGGGCAAATCATGAATGAATATTGCGTACAAAACCCATATGACGGCCAATGCATGACCAGACCTTCGGACTGCGAGGAAATACAATGAAGATATATGGATATGGTAAAAATTCGAGCGAATTAATAGAGCTA
The DNA here is from genome assembly GCF_900184205.1 of Pseudomonas sp. LAIL14HWK12:I10. Lineage (NCBI taxonomy): Bacteria > Pseudomonadati > Pseudomonadota > Gammaproteobacteria > Pseudomonadales > Pseudomonadaceae > Pseudomonas > Pseudomonas sp. LAIL14HWK12:I10. Next base: position 128,150 of record NZ_FXWU01000011.1, read on the forward strand.
TCTGAAGCATCTATAGTTGCAAGCGCAGCCGAACTCAACGAGCTTGTGCGTTTGCTCCAAGAGGCTGTAAACCGGAAAAAAAAATAAATCTATTAGCCCTTCAGACCACTTACACTTCCGGGATTCATACAAAGAACTTGAGGAAGGTTCTGCCGACCTAATTGTCATGACCGATTAGCGAAAAAATAACAACCTCCATTGATTACCTAAAAATCCACTCTGGCTCCGTCAGGTACCAGAGTGGATAAAATTCCTAGTACATAATGGAGCTGACACGATTCCATTATGGGTGCTGGTGAGTCGCGACATGGCGGGACCGATGTGCATGACAGTCCAGATGGTAGAGGAGCGAGGTTTGATCAGAATGGGAAATTTACGGGCCCTCTTGAACTGAGATAATAATGAAAAACCTGATTGGCACACGATTGTTTTAAGCGAACCGGAGTATGAGCATTTAGTAGCAGAGCTGCATTTCGGTGATCAGTTTTACTGTTGCTTGACCGGGAAGATGGGCGTGAAAACGTTTGTGTTGCTTTACCTGGTAAAGACGGAGAATTAGGTTCGCGCATCCCATTAGAGGAATTTGTTGAGCAACTCAAATCGGCTGCTGAAAATCTTCGTCGCTGATAATTATGCATTGACTGATTTATGTACCGATACTCAAAAAAATTAGTTAAGCTTCAGTAATATATGGATTATAAGAACGTTTATGACACTGGCCTTGTGCCGGTTTTTTCTTATTCGCTACGCGCCCCCTACCGGGGCCTTGCAGCGCACGTAGTCCTACCTGTGGCTGGATTCGCTGCCACTGGCCAGCGTGAATATGCGCGGCACGGGCGCTGCGCAGCTGCTTTATCTGCACAGCGACCACCTCGACACGCTACGCCTGGCCACTTCGGCCAAGCAGCAGATCGTCTGGCAGTGGCAGTCGGGTGCCTTTGGCGAGGGCAAACCTAATCAGGATCCACAGGTTCAGGACAACAGACGTTGCTCAATCTGCGTTTTCCTGGGCAGCACTACGACGCTGAGAGCGGGCTGCACTACAATTACTTCCGTGGTCATGACCGCAGACTTGGAGGTATGTCGAAAGTGATCCTATTGGCTTATCCGGCGGACTGAATACTAATGGGATTCTTAGCGAGGCAAAATGATTAATTGGACTGAACACCTTGTCGACCCGACAGCACTTAAGTCCCTATACGGGGAGGACACGCCCTTACTAAAAGGTGTCAATGTGCATGGCATTGAAATTCAGCGTGATGGCCCAAAAGTCCTCCTAAGGTTTGACCTGAGGGAATTCCCCAATCACCCACCCACAAAGTGGAAAACCGCAGGATTCAACCGCATCCAATTAAGACTGCTAGCCGTAGGCGTCAGAGAACTGCAAATTTCTGGCATGCAATCAAACTGCATGCTTGACCTAAACATTACGAAAGAAAACGGTGTTATTCGACTGAATGCTGATAACGGGGTTCTAAAACTGGAGATTACCGCTGAGCACGTCATGATAGACGGCGTAAGTGCTTACTGTGATGTATAACTTCTGTCGACACACTGCAGAAACGAAAGGCCCCGCTAGCGCGGGGCCTTTCAAAGACTGTTGTACAACCTCGTCTTTATCGTTGCTTAAAACGGAATATCGTCATCAAAGCTGTCAAAGTCAGCCGCCGGCTGCGGCGCTGGCTGCTGCGGCGCTGGGCGCTGAGGAGCCTGTTGCGGGCGCTGGGCCTGCTGACGTGGTGGCGCCTGGTTGTATTGTTGCTGCTGGCCACCCTGGTTGTAGTTGTTTCCACCACCCTGGTTGTACTGGTCGCCGCCACCTTGCTGGTTCTGCGGACGGCCGCCCAGCAGCTGCATGGTGCCGTTGATGTCGACGATGATCTCGGTGGTGTAGCGCTTGATGCCGTCTTTTTCCCACTCGCGGGTCTGCAGCTTGCCTTCGATGTACACCTGCGAACCCTTGCGCAGGTATTCGCCGGCGATTTCGGCAACCTTGCCGAACAGCGACACACGGTGCCACTCGGTACGCTCGACCTTCTGGCCCGACTGCTTGTCGGTCCACTGCTCGCTGGTAGCCAGGCTCAGGTTGGTCACGGCGTTACCGTTGGGCAGGTAGCGGACTTCGGGATCCTGGCCACAGGTGCCGACCAGAATGACTTTGTTAACCCCACGGGCCATAACGTTCTCCTAGGCTTCGCACGCCGAAGAGGCTGGGTTCACCAGACGCTCGAGGGTCGTACGGTCCAAAATTTTCGTATCCAGTTTGATATAGATGGCGGCTTCTTCTGCCACCACAACGGCGTCGGTCACACCCGGCACGGCCATCAGGCGTTCGGTCAACCCGGCTTCCCGGACTGCCTCGGGCGTCAGCGGCATGCGCAGGCTGGTCACATACGGCGGCTCGTTCATGCGCAATGCGACGACCAACCATACGGCACACAGCAGCGCGCAACCGAGGAACACCATGTTCAGCCCACCGTGCTGGAACAACCAGCCACCGAGGATGCCCCCCAGGGCGGCGCCCAGGAACTGGCTGGTGGAGTACACCCCCATCGCCGTTCCCTTGCCACCCGCAGGCGACACCTTGCTCACCAACGAAGGCAGCGAGGCTTCCAGCAGGTTGAATGCGGTAAAGAATACCACGGTGCCAATCACCAGTCCGCGCAAGTTGTCAGCCCACTGCCAGAAGAACACCTCGACCAGCAGCAACACACTGACCGCTCCGGCCAGTACGCGTTTCATCTTGCGCTTTTTTTCGCCGTAGATGATGAACGGGATCATTGCAAAAAATGAGATGAACAGCGCGGTCAGGTAGACCCACCAGTGCTCTTCCTTGGGCAGGCCGCCACGCTCGACGAAGGCCAAGGGCAGTGCGACGAAGCTGGCCATGAGGATGGCGTGGAGGATGAAGATACTGATGTCCAGGCGCAGAAGGTCCGGATGGCGCAGGGTCGGGCCCAGTGCCTGGCGGGCAACGCCTGACTCACGGTGCTGCAAGGTGCTGTGAGTGCTAGGCACGACGAAGGCGATCAGCAGGGTGCCCACCAGCGCAAGCCCTGCCGTGGACAAGAACAATCCTGACAGCCCGTAGGCACGGGTCAACAGCGGGCCGACGACCATGGCGACGGCGAACGACAGGCCGATGCTCATGCCGATCATGGCCATGGCCTTGGTGCGATGCTGTTCCCGGGTCAGGTCGGACAGCAGTGCCATGACGGCGGCGGAAATCGCCCCCGCGCCCTGCAGAATGCGCCCGGCGATTACCCCCCAGATAGAGTCGGCCTGGGCCGCCAGCACGCTGCCCAGGGCGAAGATCACCAGCCCCAGGTAAATTACTGGGCGCCGGCCGATGCGGTCGGACACCATGCCGAACGGGATCTGCAGGACCGCCTGGGTCAGGCCGTAGGCGCCAATGGCCAGGCCAATCAGCGCGGGGGTGGCACCGGCCAGGTCCATGCCGTAGGTGGCCAGCACCGGCAAGACCATGAACATGCCCAGCATACGAAAGGCAAAGACCAGGGCCAGGCCGCCTGCGGCGCGGGTTTCGCTGCCACTCATGCGCTCGTTGTGGGTGTCGTGCATGGATTAACCTCGTGTGAACCGGCGGCGATTCTATCAGTCCGACAGCTTGACGGCATATACGCGACGCTTTGCCGCGTACTGGCAGCGCGCCGTATACTTCTTTGTTTATGCCCGCCGAGCGAGGCCGCAGTGGACAAGATCCTGATTCGTGGGGCACGTACCCACAACCTGAAGAACATCGACCTGACCCTGCCGCGGGACAAGCTGATCGTCATCACCGGCCTGTCCGGGTCCGGCAAGTCCTCCCTGGCATTCGACACACTGTACGCCGAAGGCCAGCGCCGTTATGTCGAATCCCTGTCGGCCTATGCCCGGCAGTTCCTGTCGATGATGGAAAAGCCCGACGTCGACACCATCGAAGGCCTCTCCCCGGCCATTTCCATCGAGCAGAAGTCGACCTCGCACAACCCCCGCTCCACCGTGGGCACCATCACCGAGATCTACGACTACCTGCGCTTGCTTTACGCCCGCGTTGGCACGCCGCGCTGCCCGGACCACGACATCCCGCTGGAGGCGCAGACCGTCAGCCAGATGGTCGACCTGGTACTGGAGCGCCCCGAAGGCAGCAAGCTGATGCTGCTGGCACCGGTGATACGCGAGCGCAAGGGCGAGCACCTGGCAGTGTTCGACGAGCTGCGCGCCCAGGGCTTCGTCCGCGCGCGGGTCAACGGCAAGCTCTACGAGCTCGATGAGCTGCCCAAGCTGGATAAACAGAAGAAGCACAGCATCGATGTGGTGGTAGACCGCTTCAAGGTCCGCACCGACCTGCAGCAGCGTCTGGCCGAGTCGTTCGAGACGGCACTCAAATTGGCCGACGGTATCGCCTTGGTGGCGCCGATGGACGACGAAGAAGGCGAAGAGATGATCTTCTCCGCCCGCTTCGCCTGCCCGGTCTGTGGCCATGCGATCAGTGAGCTGGAGCCCAAGCTGTTCTCCTTCAACAACCCGGCCGGTGCTTGCCCGACCTGTGACGGCCTGGGGGTCAAGCAGTTCTTCGACACCAAACGCCTGGTCAACACCGAGCTGACCCTGGCCGAGGGCGCTATACGCGGCTGGGACCGGCGCAACGTCTATTACTTCCAGATGCTTGGCTCGCTGGCCGCGCACTACGGGTTCAGCCTTGAGGCGCCGTTCGGCGAGCTGTCGGCCGAGCACCAGAAGGTGATCCTGCAAGGCAGCGGCAAGCAGAGCGTCGACTTCAAATACCTGAATGACCGCGGCGACATCGTCAAACGCTCGCACCCGTTCGAAGGCATCGTGCCGAACCTGGAGCGGCGCTACCGCGAGACCGAATCGGCCACCGTGCGTGAAGAGCTGGCCAAGCTGCTCGGCACCCAACCCTGCCCTGACTGCCGCGGCACCCGTCTGCGGCGCGAAGCTCGGCACGTGTGGGTGGGCGAAAAAACCCTACCGGCCGTCACCAACCTGCCGATCGGTGAAGCCAGCAGCTACTTCGGCGAGCTGACCCTGACCGGGCGCCGTGGCGAAATTGCAGCGAAAATTCTCAAGGAAATCTGCGAGCGCCTGCAGTTTCTGGTCAACGTCGGCCTGGACTACCTCACCCTGGACCGCAGCGCCGACACACTGTCGGGTGGTGAGGCCCAGCGCATCCGCCTGGCCAGCCAGATCGGTGCGGGCCTGGTCGGGGTGATGTACATCCTCGATGAACCGTCCATCGGTCTTCATCAACGCGACAACGACCGCTTGCTGGCCACCCTCAACCACCTGCGCGACCTGGGCAATACGGTCATCGTGGTGGAACACGACGAAGACGCTATTCGTTTAGCCGACTATGTGGTGGACATCGGCCCGGGTGCCGGGGTGCATGGCGGCCAGATCGTCGCCGAGGGCACGCCCGAGGAGGTCATGGCGCATCCTGACTCGCTGACTGGCAAATACCTGTCCGGGCGCAAGAAAATCGTCGTCCCAGCCAAACGCACGCCACGCGACAAAAAACTCTCGCTGAAGCTCAAGGGCGCGCGCGGTAACAACCTGCAGAACGTCGACCTGGAAATCCCGATCGGCCTGCTGACCTGCGTAACGGGCGTGTCGGGTTCGGGCAAATCGACCCTGATCAACAACACCCTGTACCCGCTCGCCGCTACCGCGCTCAACGGCGCGAGCAGCCTGGAAGCCGCGCCGCACAGCAGCATGGATGGCATGCAGCACCTGGACAAAGTGGTGGATATCGACCAGAGCCCGATTGGCCGCACACCGCGCTCGAACCCGGCAACCTACACCGGCATTTTCACGCCGATTCGCGAGCTGTTCTCGGGTGTTCCAGAATCGCGCTCACGCGGCTACGGCCCAGGGCGTTTCTCGTTCAACGTCAAGGGCGGCCGTTGCGAGGCCTGCCAGGGCGATGGCCTGATCAAGGTCGAGATGCACTTCCTGCCCGACATCTACGTGCCGTGCGACGTGTGCAAGAGCAAGCGCTACAACCGCGAAACCCTGGAGATCAAGTACAAGGGCAAGAACATCCACGAGGTGCTGGAAATGACCATCGAGGACGCCCGCGAGTTCTTCGACGCGGTCCCTGCGTTAGCGCGCAAGCTGCAAACCCTGATGGACGTAGGCCTGTCCTACATCAAGCTGGGCCAGTCGGCGACTACCTTGTCGGGCGGTGAGGCTCAACGGGTGAAGCTGTCCCGCGAGCTGTCCAAGCGCGATACCGGCAAGACCCTGTATATCCTCGACGAGCCAACCACGGGCCTGCACTTTGCCGATATCCAGCAATTGCTCGATGTGCTGCACCGCCTGCGCGACCACGGCAACACCGTGGTGGTGATCGAGCACAACCTGGACGTGATCAAGACCGCCGACTGGCTGGTGGACTTGGGACCGGAAGGTGGCTCCAAAGGTGGGCAGATCATTGCCAGCGGTACACCGGAAGAACTGGCCAAGATGAAGCAGTCCTACACCGGGCATTACCTCAAGCCGCTGTTGGAGCGTGACCGGGCCTGATCCGCCTGTGCATAAAAAAGCCCCTGGCACCGTAAGTGCCAGGGGCTTTTTATTGACTGTGGATAACTTACATCTGCGACTGCAGGTAGTTCTCCAGGCCGATAACCTTGATCAGGCCCTGCTGCTTCTCCAGCCAGTAGGTGTGATCTTCTTCGGTATCAGCCAACTGCGCGCGCAAGATGTCGCGGCTGATGTAGTCCTTGTGCAGCTCGCACAGCTCGATGCCTTTGCACAGCGCGGCGCGGACCTTGTATTCCAGCTTAAGGTCGGCTTCGATCATCTCCGGCACAGTGCTGCCCACTTCGAGGTCATCCGCGCGCATGTCGGGGGTGCCTTCGAGCATTAGGATGCGGCGCATCAGCGCGTCGGCGTGCTGCGTTTCTTCTTCCATCTCGTGGTTGATGCGCTCGTAGAGCTTGGACAGGCCCCAGTCTTCATACATACGCGAGTGAATGAAGTACTGGTCGCGTGCTGCCAGTTCGCCCTTCAGCAACGTGACGAGGTAGTTGATTACGTCCGGGTGACCTTGCATCGCCCTGCTTCTCCATGTGAAAACATCAATGGACATAGTGTGAACCACGTTTTGCTCGCGGTCACTGAAAAACGCGCAATTAGATGCAAAAAATCGGTTAAACAGTAGTGATATTCATTGAAAAACCGCCCAAATGAGGGCGGTTCTTCTTATCACTTCGACTTAGGCGAGATTCACGCCCAGCGCCTTGGCAATGCCCTCACCGTAGGCCGCGTCGGCCTTGAAGAAGTACTGCAACTGGCGTTGGATGACATCGTCGCTCACGCCTGCCATGGCGCCCGCGATGTTGTTGATCAGCAGGGCCTTCTGCTGTTCGTTCATCAAGCGGAACAGTGCACCGGCGTGGCTGTAGTAGTCATTGTCCTCACGGTGATCGTAGCGATCAGCCGAGCCATTCAGGGCCAGGGCAGGCTCAGCATGGCGTGGCGACTGCTTGGGTGCATCGCCGTAGCTATTGGGCTCGTAGTTCGGCGCGCTGCCGTAGCTGCCAATGGCCATCGAACCATCACGCTGGTAGCTGTTGACCGCAGAGCGCGGCGCGTTGACCGGCAACTGCTGGTGGTTGGTGCCCACGCGGTAGCGATGCGCATCGGCGTAGGCGAACACCCGGCCCTGCAGCATACGGTCAGGCGACAGCCCGACACCTGGGACCATGTTGCTCGGGCCAAACGCCGCTTGCTCGACCTCAGCGAAGTAATTGAGCGGGTTACGGTTGAGCTCCAGTACGCCCACCTCAATCAGCGGATAGTCCTTCTGCGACCAGGTCTTGGTCACATCGAACGGGTTCTCGTCACGGCTGGCGGCCTCGGCCTCAGTCATCACCTGAATGTACACGGTCCAGCGCGGGTAGTCGCCGCGCTCGATGGCCTCGAACAGGTCGCGCTGGGCGTAGTCCGGGTCTGTACCGGCCAAGCGTGCAGCGTCAGCAGGGGCGAGGTTCTTGATGCCTTGCTGGGTCTTGAAGTGCCACTTCACCCAGGTACGTTCACCGGCGGCGCTGATCAGGCTATAGGTGTGGCTGCCAAAGCCGTGCATGTGACGGTAGCCGTCCGGGATGCCGCGGTCAGAGAAAAGGATGGTGACCTGGTGCAGCGCCTCGGGCGAGTGTGACCAGAAGTCCCACATCATTTGCGCGTTCTTCAGGTTGGACTGCGGGTGGCGCTTCTGGGTGTGGATAAAGTCCGGGAACTTAAGCGGGTCACGGATGAAGAACACCGGGGTGTTGTTGCCAACGATGTCCCAGTTGCCTTCCTCGGTATAAAACTTGACGGCGAAACCACGCGGATCACGCTCGGTGTCAGCCGAACCACGTTCGCCACCGACCGTGGAGAAGCGCAGGAAGGTTTCAGTCTGCTTGCCGACCTGTTCGAACAGCTTGGCGCTGGTGTAGCCGGTGATGTCGCGGGTAACGGTAAAGGTGCCGTACGCCCCCGAACCCTTGGCGTGAACACGACGTTCTGGGATGTTCTCGCGGTTGAAGTGGGCGAGCTTCTCGATCAGGTGGAAATCGTCGAGAAGCAGCGGGCCGCGGGGGCCGGCAGAGCGGGAATTCTGGTTGTCAGCTACAGGTGCACCGCTGGCGGTGGTGAGAATCTTGCTCATGGGCTCTCCTTATCGGTCTAGAACTGCCGGCTAATCGGCTTGGATAGGAGTATTGACGAGCGGTCGCTTCAGGACAAATTCATTACATGACTTGTATCAATAGAAATTAACAATACTTGCAGGCACAAAAAACCGGGCACAAGGCCCGGTTCTTTGTAGCAGACAGAACGTCTTACTCGGCAGCTTCTACAGCACCACCGACTGGACGATCAACCAGCTCGACGTACGCCATAGGCGCGTTGTCGCCAGCGCGGAAACCGCACTTCAGGATGCGCAGGTAGCCGCCCTGACGGGTGGCATAACGCTTGCCCAGATCGTTGAACAGTTTGCCAACAGCGGACTTCGAACGGGTACGGTCGAAGGCCAGACGACGGTTAGCAACGCTGTCTTCCTTGGCCAGGGTGATCAGCGGCTCGGCAACGCGGCGCAGTTCCTTGGCTTTCGGCAGGGTGGTTTTGATCAGCTCGTGCTCGATCAGCGACACAGCCATGTTCTGGAACATAGCTTTGCGGTGAGAGCTGGTACGGCTCAGGTGACGTCCACTTTTACGATGACGCATGATTCATTCCTTACCAAACACTACGTTCGGTGATTACGACGATCAGGCGGTCGCCTTGTCGTCTTTCTTAAGACTTGCAGGCGGCCAGTTGTCGAGGCGCATGCCGAGAGACAGACCACGAGAGGCCAGGACGTCCTTGATTTCAGTCAGGGACTTCTTGCCCAGGTTAGGAGTCTTCAACAGCTCTACTTCGGTACGCTGAATCAGGTCGCCGATGTAGTAGATGTTCTCCGCCTTGAGGCAGTTGGCCGAACGTACAGTCAGTTCCAGGTCGTCAACCGGACGCAGCAGGATCGGATCGATCTCGTCTTCCTGCTCGACTACGACAGGCTCACTGTCACCTTTGAGGTCGACGAACGCGGCCAGCTGCTGTTGCAGGATGGTCGCAGCGCGGCGGATTGCCTCTTCAGGATCCAGGGTGCCGTTGGTTTCCAGATCAATGACCAGCTTGTCCAAGTTGGTACGCTGTTCAACACGGGCGTTTTCGACCACATAGGCGATACGACGCACCGGGCTGAACGAAGCGTCCAACTGCAGACGGCCAATGCTACGGCTTTCGTCTTCGTCGGTTTGACGGGAGTCGGCCGGCTCGTAACCACGACCACGAGCTACGGTGAGCTTCATGTTCAGGGCGCCGTTCGACGCCAGGTTCGCGATTACGTGATCGGGGTTGACGATCTCGACATCGTGATCCAGCTGAATATCGGCAGCGGTAACCACCCCCGAACCCTTTTTCGACAAGGTCAGCGTAACTTCGTCACGACCGTGCAGTTTGATAGCCAGGCCTTTCAGGTTCAACAGGATTTCAATTACGTCTTCCTGAACACCTTCGATCGCGGAGTACTCATGGAGTACGCCATCGATCTCGGCCTCGACTACTGCACAGCCAGGCATGGAGGACAACAGGATGCGGCGCAGCGCGTTGCCCAGGGTATGGCCGAAGCCACGCTCGAGAGGCTCGAGCGTGATCTTGGCGCGGGTCGGACTGACTACCTGCACATCAATGTGGCGGGGAGTCAGGAACTCATTTACCGAAATCTGCATGGATGCACCTATTTTCTAGCCCTTACTTGGAGTAGAGCTCGACAATCAGGTTCTCGTTGATGTCGGCAGACAGGTCGCTGCGAGCAGGAACGTTCTTGAAAACGCCCGACTTTTTAGCAGCATCCACGTCAACCCACTCAACGCGGCCACGCTGGGCGCACAGTTCAAGGGCTTGAACAATGCGCAGCTGGCTCAGCGACTTCTCGCGAACCGCGACCACGTCACCCGGACGAACTTGGTAGGATGGAATGTTTACAGTCTTACCGTTGACGCTGATCGCTTTGTGCGAAACCAGCTGACGGGACTCGGAACGAGTCGAGCCGAAGCCCATACGGTAGACGACGTTATCCAGACGGCACTCGAGCAGTTGCAGCAGGTTCTCACCGGTTGCGCCTTTTTTCGAGGCAGCAGCTTGGTAGTAACCGCGGAACTGACGCTCCAGAACACCGTAGATACGACGGACTTTTTGTTTCTCGCGCAGCTGGGTACCGTAGTCGGACTGACGGCCACGGCGCTGGCCGTGGATACCTGGGGCTGCTTCGATGTTGCACTTCGATTCCAGAGCGCGAACGCCGCTCTTCAGGAACAGATCGGTGCCTTCACGACGAGACAGTTTGCATTTTGGACCAATGTAACGTGCCATTCTTCTGTCTCCTGATTACACGCGACGCTTCTTCGGCGGACGGCACCCGTTGTGCGGGATTGGCGTCACGTCGGTGATGCTGGCGATCTTGTAGCCGCAGCTGTTCAATGCACGAACGGCGGACTCACGACCTGGACCTGGACCCTTGACGTTAACGTCGAGGTTCTTCAGACCGTATTCCAGCGCAGCTTGACCAGCACGCTCAGCAGCGATCTGTGCTGCGAACGGGGTGGATTTGCGCGAACCACGGAAACCCGAACCACCGGAGGTCGCCCAGGACAAAGCATTGCCCTGACGGTCGGTGATGGTCACGATGGTGTTGTTGAAAGACGCATGGATGTGGGCGATGCCATCAACCACTGTCTTTTTGACTTTCTTACGAGGACGAGCAGCAGGTTTTGCCATGTCTATATTCCTGGGCGGTTACTTGCGGATCGGCTTACGCGGGCCCTTACGGGTGCGTGCGTTGGTCTTGGTGCGCTGACCGCGAACCGGCAGACCTTTACGATGACGCAGGCCGCGGTAGCAACCCAGGTCCATCAAGCGCTTGATCTTCATGTTGATGTCACGACGCAGGTCACCTTCGGTGGTGAACTTCGCGACTTCGCCACGCAGGGTTTCGATTTGCTCGTCGCTCAGATCCTTGATCTTAGCGGCTGGGTTTACACCAGCGTCTGCACAGATCTTCTGCGCAGTTGTGCGACCGACACCATAGATGTAGGTCAGCGAGATAACAGTATGCTTGTTATCTGGAATGTTGACGCCTGCAATACGGGCCATTCAGTGGGACTCCAATTGACAGCTACCTACGCCCCGGAAGCCAAGAAATAGGGCGCGAGATAATATCGCTGTAGAAACGAATAATCAACCCAGCAGCACACTAGCTGCTGGGTTTGAAGCGACGATCACACTCAGCCTTGGCGCTGTTTGTGACGCGGTTCCGCGCTGCAGATCACTCGTACGACGCCTTCGCGACGGATGATCTTGCAGTTACGGCACAGCTTTTTCACCGATGCACGAACTTTCATTACCGACTCCTCGAACCTTAGGGGCGTATCAGCGCAGCAAACCGCTGCCACCGTAGCCTTTCAGGTTGGCTTTCTTCATCAGGGATTCGTACTGGTGCGAAACGAGGTGCGATTGTACTTGGGACATGAAGTCCATCACAACCACTACCACAATCAGCAACGAGGTCCCGCCAAGGTAGAACGGCACATTTGCTGCCACCACCAGGAACTGGGGCAGAAGGCAGACGGCCATCATGTAAAGAGCACCGAACATGGTCAAACGGGTCAGAACGCCATCAATGTAGCGAGCCGACTGTTCACCAGGACGGATACCCGGAATAAAGGCACCGGACTTCTTCAGGTTTTCCGCTACGTCTTTCGGATTGAACATCAGCGCTGTGTAGAAGAAGCAGAAGAAAATGATCCCTGCACTAAACAGCAAGATGTTCAACGGCTGACCAGGAGCGATCGACTGCGAGATGTCCTGCAACCAGCCCATACCTTCGGACTGACCGAACCAGGCACCCAGCGAAGCCGGGAACAGCAAAATGCTGCTGGCGAAAATAGCCGGGATAACCCCCGCCATGTTCACCTTCAACGGCAAGTGGCTGGTCTGCGCAGCGAAGACCTTGCGGCCCTGCTGACGCTTGGCGTAGTGAACGGCGATACGACGCTGACCACGCTCAATGAACACCACGAAACCGATAATCGCTACTGCCAGCAAACCGATTGCGACCAGGGCGAAAATGTTGATATCGCCTGTACGCGCAGACTCGAAAGACTGCCCGATTGCTCTCGGAAGACCGGCAACGATACCTGCGAAGATCAACATCGAGATACCGTTGCCCACACCGCGCTCGGTGATCTGCTCGCCCAGCCACATCATGAACATCGCGCCGGCCACAAACGTGGAAACCGCGACGACATGGAAGCCCAGGCCGACAGAAAACGCCACGCCCTGGTTGGCCAGGCCAATGGACATGCCAATGGCTTGGACCAGCGCCAGGATAACGGTGCCGTAGCGGGTGTACTGGCTGATCTTGCGACGGCCAGCTTCACCTTCCTTCTTCAACTGCTCCAGTTGCGGGCTGACCGCCGTCATCAGCTGCATGATGATCGATGCCGAAATGTACGGCATGATCCCCAGTGCAAAGATGCTCATGCGCTCAAGCGCGCCACCGGAAAACATGTTGAACAAGCTAAGAATGGTCCCCTCATTCTGCCGAAACAGATCCGCCAGACGGTCCGGATTGATGCCTGGAACCGGGATATGCGCACCTATCCGATAGACGATGATCGCCATGAACAGAAAGCGCAGACGAGCCCAGAGTTCCGACATCCCGCCCTTACCGAGCGAAGAGAGAGCACCTTGCTTAGCCATTTATTCCTCGAATTTGCCGCCAGCTGCTTCGATAGCCGCACGCGCACCCTTGGTGGCTGCGATGCCCTTGATGGTGACTGCGCGAGTAACTTCGCCAGACAGCATGATTTTCACACGCTGAATGTGCTGGTTGATCACGTTGGCATCCTTCAGGGATTGCACGGAGATCACGTCGCCTTCCACTTTGGCCAGCTCGGACAGACGCACTTCTGCGCGGTCCATGGCTTTCAGGGAAACGAAGCCGAATTTCGGCAGACGACGGTGCAGCGGCTGTTGACCGCCTTCGAAGCCCGGAGCGATCGAACCACCCGAACGGGAAGTCTGACCTTTGTGGCCACGGCCGCCGGTCTTACCCAGACCGCTACCGATACCACGACCCGGACGATGCTTTTCGCGACGGGAACCCGGCGCTGGACTCAGATCATTGAGTTTCATCGATTAACCCTCGACGCGCAGCATGTAGTAAGCCTTGTTGATCATCCCGCGATTCTCGGGAGTATCCTGGACTTCTACAGTGTGACCGATGCGACGCAGACCCAGACCCTTAACGCACAGTTTGTGGTTAGGGATACGGCCCGAGACGCTCTTGATCAGCGTTACTTTAACGGTTGCCATGATCAGAAGATCTCCTCGACGCTCTTGCCGCGCTTGGCAGCAATGGATTCAGGAGATTGCATGGCTTTCAGACCCTTGAAGGTGGCGTAAACCACGTTCACTGGGTTGGTCGAACCGTAGCACTTGGCCAGAACGTTCTGAACGCCAGCAACTTCCAGGACAGCACGCATTGCACCGCCGGCGATGATACCGGTACCTTCCGAGGCAGGCTGCATGTAAACCTTCGAGGCGCCGTGGGCAGCCTTGGTGGCGTACTGCAGGGTGGTGCCCTTCAGGTCAACCTGGATCATGTTGCGACGAGCAGCTTCCATGGCTTTCTGGATCGCAGCAGGTACTTCGCGCGATTTGCCACGGCCGAAGCCGACACGACCTTTACCATCACCAACCACGGTCAACGCGGTGAAGGTGAAGATACGGCCGCCTTTTACGGTCTTGGCAACGCGGTTAACTTGAACCAGCTTCTCGATGTAGCCTTCGTCGCGCTTTTGATCGTTATTTGCCATAACTTAGAACTCCAGCCCGCCTTCACGAGCAGCATCAGCCAGCGCTTTGACGCGGCCATGGTACTTGAAGCCGGAACGGTCAAAGGCAACTTGAGATACACCGGCGGCTTTCGCACGCTCAGCTACCAGCTTGCCAACCTTAGTGGCCGCGTCGATGTTGCCAGTGGCGCCATCACGCAGGTCTTTGTCCAAGGTCGAGGCGCTTGCCAGAACCTTGCTGCCGTCGGCCGAAATGACCTGGGCGTAGATGTGCTGCGAGGAGCGGAACACGCACAGGCGCACGACTTCGAGTTCGTGCATCTTGAGGCGTGCTTTGCGAGCGCGACGCAGTCGAGTAACTTTTTTGTCGGTCATTTGCTAGGCCCTACTTCTTCTTGGCTTCTTTACGACGGACTACTTCATCCGCGTAACGCACACCTTTACCTTTGTAAGGCTCTGGTGGACGGAAGTCGCGGATTTCAGCGGCCACCTGACCTACCAGCTGCTTGTCGATACCCTTGATCAGGATGTCGGTCTGGCTAGGCGTTTCAGCGGTGATACCGGCTGGCAGTTCGTAGTCCACTGGGTGCGAGAAGCCCAGGGCCAGGTTCAGGATAGTGCCCTTGGCCTGTGCCTTGTAACCAACACCGACCAGCTGGAGCTTGCGCTCGAAGCCTTGGCTTACGCCCTGGACCATGTTGTTGACCAGAGCGCGGGTAGTACCGGCCATGGCGCGAGCTTGCTGGTCACCATTGCGAGCGACGAAACGCAGCTCACCAGACTCTTCGGTAACTTCAACAGACGAGTGAACGTTCAGTTCGAGAGTGCCTTTGGCACCCTTCACCGAAAGCTGCTGGCCGGCGAATTTGACTTCGACACCAGATGGCAGCTTAACGGGGTTCTTAGCGACGCGAGACATGTCTATCCCCCCTTAGAACACTGTGCAGAGAACTTCGCCGCCGACACCGGCAGCGCGCGCAGCGCGATCAGTCATCACACCTTTGTTGGTGGAGACAATAGACACGCCCAAACCGCCACGTACTTTCGGCAGATCGGTAACGGCCTTGTACTGGCGCAGGCCTGGACGGCTGGAGCGCTTCAGTTCCTCGATGACCGGACGGCCTTCGAAGTACTTCAGTTCGATCGACAGGGAGGGCTTGGCTTCGCCACTGACTTGGTAGCCAGCGATGTAACCTTCATCCTTCAGAACTTTGGCAACCGCGACCTTCAGCGTAGAGGAAGGCATGCTTACGACGGACTTTTCAGCCATCTGGGCATTACGGATGCGAGTTAGCATGTCCGCTAACGGGTCCTGCATACTCATGGGCTAGATGCTCCTGATACAAGAATTATTAGCCTTGCGGCTATCACAACCACCCGAGCGGATTGGGCAAAAAACCCAGGCTCAGGTGAGCCGGTCATTCTAGACACAAGGTAGAAACGAAACAAGCCCCATATAGGGGCTTGTTTGTTGGCGAGGTCACCGGCGGTCGGAAGATTGCTCCCCTTCCGCCGGGATCACACCTGCAGCGATTACCAGGAGGCCTTGACCAGACCCGGTACGTCACCGCGCATTGCCGCTTGACGCAGCATGTTACGGCCCAGGCCGAACTTACGGTATACACCGTGAGGACGACCGGTCAGGCGGCAACGGTTGCGCAGACGCGCAGCGCTGGCATCACGTGGCTGCTTCTGCAGAGCGACAACGGCAGCGAAACGCTCTTCTGGAGAGGCGTTCAGGTTGACGATGGTCGCTTTCAGCTCAGCACGCTTTTTGGCGAACTTGGCTACCGTGAGCTGACGCTTCAGCTCGCGGTTTTTCATGCTCTTCTTGGCCATTTTCCTACTCCAATCAGTTGCGGAACGGGAATTTGAAAGCACGCAGCAGAGCGCGGCCTTCGTCATCCGAACGAGCAGTGGTGGTCAGGGTGATGTCCAAACCGCGCAGAGCATCGATCTTGTCGTAATCGATTTCCGGGAAGATGATCTGCTCTTTCACGCCCATGCTGTAGTTGCCACGGCCATCGAAGGACTTGGCATTCAGGCCGCGGAAGTCGCGAACCCGAGGCAGGGAGATCGCCAGCAGGCGGTCCAGGAATTCGTACATCTTGTCGCTACGCAGGGTCACCTTGACGCCGATCGGCCATCCTTCACGGACTTTGAAGCCCGCGATGGATTTACGAGCGAAAGTCACGACCGGCTTTTGACCGGTGATCTTTTCCAGGTCGGCAACAGCGTGCTCGATGACTTTTTTGTCGCCGATCGCTTCGCCCAGACCCATGTTCAGGGTGATTTTGGTAACGCGCGGAACTTCCATCACGTTCGACAGCTTAAGTTCTTCCTTAAGCTTGGGAGCGATTTCGTTCCGGTAAATCTCTTTCAGTCGTGCCATGGTCTTCTACCTAGCAGTGTTCAAGCATCAACCGCTTTTTGGGTCGACTTGAAGACACGAATTTTCTTACCGTCTTCTACTTTGAAACCAACGCGGTCAGCCTTGTTGGTTTCGCCGTTGAAGATGGCAACGTTGGAAGCGTGCAGAGGCGCTTCTTTCTCGACGATACCGCCCTGAACGCCCGCCATCGGGTTAGGCTTGGTATGACGCTTGACCAGGTTCACGCCACCGATGACCAGACGGTCATCAGCGAGAACCTTCAGCACCTTACCGCGCTTACCTTTGTCTTTGCCGGCGATCACGATGATCTCGTCGTCACGACGAATCTTTTGCATGTCGGATCTCCTTACAGCACTTCAGGGGCGAGCGAGACGATCTTCATGAACTTCTCAGTACGAAGTTCACGGGTCACTGGCCCGAAGATGCGAGTGCCGATCGGCTCTTGCTTGTTGTTCAGCAGAACAGCAGCGTTGCCGTCGAAACGAATGATGGAACCGTCAGCGCGACGTACACCGTGACGGGTACGGACGACAACAGCGGTCATCACTTGGCCTTTTTTGACCTTACCGCGCGGAATTGCTTCCTTGACGGTTACTTTGATGATGTCACCGATGCCGGCGTAACGGCGGTGCGAACCGCCGAGTACCTTGATGCACATGACGCGACGAGCGCCGCTGTTATCGGCCACATCGAGCATGGATTGAGTCTGAATCATAAAATTTCTCCGACCCCTAGCCCTTAGACTTCAACAGCGCGTTCGAGGACTTCAACCAGTGCCCAGGACTTGGTCTTGGCCAGCGGACGGGTTTCACGGATGGAAACCTTGTCGCCGATCTTGCACTGGTTGGCTTCGTCGTGCGCGTGCAGCTTAGTCGAACGCTTAACGTATTTACCGTAGATCGGGTGCTTTACGCGACGCTCGATCAGAACGGTGATGGTCTTGTCCATTTTGTCGCTGACGACACGGCCAGTCAGCGTACGGACGGTTTTTTCAGCTTCAGCCATGATCACTTACCTGCCTGCTGGTTGAGCACAGTTTTCACGCGAGCGATGTCACGCTTAACTTGCGAGAGCAGGTGCGACTGCCCCAACTGGCCAGTTGCTTTCTGCATACGCAGATTGAACTGGTCGCGCAGCAAGCCGAGCAGTTGCTCGTTCAGCTGCTGTGCCGATTTTTCACGAAGTTCATTCGCTTTCATCACATCACCGTCCGCTTAACAAAGGAGGTGGCGAGAGGCAGCTTTGCAGCAGCCAGGGCGAAAGCTTCGCGCGCCAGCTCTTCAGAAACACCCTCGATCTCGTACAGGACTTTGCCTGGCTGGATCTGGGCAACCCAGTATTCCACGGAACCCTTACCTTTACCCATACGAACCTCGAGAGGTTTCTTGGAGATCGGCTTGTCCGGGAAGACACGGATCCAGATCTTACCGCCACGTTTCACGTGACGAGTCAGAGCACGACGTGCCGACTCGATCTGGCGAGCGGTGAGGCGACCGCGAGCAACAGCTTTCAGGGCGAATTCGCCGAAGCTGACTTTGCTACCGCGCAGTGCCAGACCACGGTTGTGGCCAGTCATCTGCTTGCGGAATTTTGTACGCTTTGGTTGCAACATTTGGCGTACCCCTTACTTAGCAGCTTTTTTACGAGGCGCTGGTGCTTGTGGTTTCAGTTCTTCTTGGCGACCACCAATAACTTCGCCTTTGAAGATCCAAACCTTCACACCGATCACACCGTAAGTGGTGTGAGCTTCGTAGGTGTTGTAGTCGATATCGGCACGCAGGGTGTGCAGAGGCACACGACCTTCGCGATACCACTCGGTACGAGCAATCTCGGCGCCGCCGAGACGACCGCTCACCTGGATCTTGATGCCCTTGGCACCAATACGCATGGCGTTCTGTACGGCGCGCTTCATGGCGCGACGGAACATTACGCGGCGTTCCAGCTGCTGAGCTACGCTCTGCGCAACCAGCATAGCGTCGAGTTCCGGCTTGCGGATCTCTTCGATGTTGATGTGCACAGGCACACCCATCTGCTTGGTCAGGTCCTGACGCAGCTTCTCGACATCCTCACCTTTCTTACCGATAACGATACCGGGACGAGCGGTGTGGATGGTGATGCGTGCAGTTTGAGCCGGACGATGAATATCGATACGGCTTACGGACGCGCTTTTTAGTTTGTCTTGGAGGTACTCACGTGTTTTCAGATCCTTCAACAGGTAATCTGCGTAAGTAGCACCGTCTGCGTACCAGACGGAGGTGTGCTCCTTGACGATTCCCAGGCGAATGCCAGTGGGATGTACTTTCTGACCCATCTGATCGACTCCGTTACTTGTCCGCAACCTTGACAGTGATATGGCAAGACCGCTTGACGATGCGATC
Source organism: Pseudomonas sp. LAIL14HWK12:I10 (assembly GCF_900184205.1). Taxonomy (NCBI): domain Bacteria; kingdom Pseudomonadati; phylum Pseudomonadota; class Gammaproteobacteria; order Pseudomonadales; family Pseudomonadaceae; genus Pseudomonas; species Pseudomonas sp. LAIL14HWK12:I10. The sequence goes on from NZ_FXWU01000011.1 coordinate 147,331, forward strand.
AGCACGGCCTTTGGCACGTGGCATGATGCGCTTCAGCGAACGCCCTTCGTTGACGAAGACGGTGGAGACCTTCAGGTCATCAACGTCTGCGCCTTCGTTGTGTTCGGCGTTGGCAACGGCCGACTCGAGGACTTTCTTCATGATTTCAGCGGCTTTTTTGCTGCTGAAGGCCAACAGGTTGAGCGCTTCGCCCACCTTCTTCCCGCGGATCTGGTCGGCGACCAAGCGGGCTTTCTGGGCGGAGATGCGAGCGCCCGACAACTTAGCGGCTACTTCCATTTCCTTACCCCTTAACGCTTGGCTTTCTTGTCAGCCACGTGCCCGCGATAGGTGCGGGTACCGGCGAACTCGCCCAGTTTGTGGCCGACCATGTCTTCGTTCACGAGAACTGGGACATGTTGGCGACCGTTGTGAACCGCGATGGTCAGACCGACCATTTGTGGCAGGATCATCGAGCGACGCGACCAGGTTTTAACTGGCTTGCGATCGTTCTTCTCCACCGCCACTTCGACCTTCTTCAACAGGTGAAGATCGATAAAAGGACCTTTTTTCAGAGAACGTGGCACTGTCGTATCCCTCTAGTTACTTGCGACGACGGACGATCATGTTGTCGGTACGCTTATTACCACGGGTTTTAGCACCCTTGGTTGGGAAGCCCCATGGCGATACCGGATGACGACCACCGGAGGTACGACCTTCACCACCACCATGCGGGTGGTCAACCGGGTTCATGGCAACGCCACGAACGGTTGGGCGAACGCCGCGCCAGCGTTTGGCACCTGCTTTACCCAGCGAACGCAGGCTGTGCTCGGAGTTCGAGACTTCGCCCAGGGTCGCACGGCACTCAGCCAGTACTTTACGCATTTCACCAGAGCGCAGACGCAGGGTCACGTAGACACCTTCGCGAGCGATCAGCTGAGCCGAAGCACCAGCGGAACGAGCGATCTGTGCACCTTTACCCGGCTTCAGTTCGATGCCGTGAATGGTGCTACCTACTGGGATGTTACGCAGCTGCAGGGAGTTACCGGCCTTGATTGGGGCCAGGGAACCTGCGATCAGCTGGTCGCCAGCGCTCACGCCTTTAGGGGCGATGATGTAGCGACGCTCACCGTCTGCATAGCACAGCAGGGCGATGTGAGCAGTACGGTTTGGATCGTATTCGATACGCTCGACAGTGGCTGGAATGCCATCTTTGTCGTTGCGACGGAAGTCGACCAGACGGTAATGCTGCTTATGACCACCACCAACGTGACGAGTGGTAATGCGGCCATTGTTGTTACGACCACCAGACTTCGATTTCTTCTCGAGCAGCGGTGCGTGAGGAGCGCCTTTGTGGAGCTCCTTGTTGACCACCTTGACCACGAAACGGCGGCCAGGGGAAGTCGGTTTGCATTTAACGATTGCCATGATGCACCCCTTCCTTACTCAGCACTGCTGCTGAAATCGAGATCTTGGCCTGGCTGAAGGGAGACAATTGCCTTCTTCCAGTCATTACGCTTGCCCAGACCACGTGCGGTACGCTTGGTTTTACCCAGAACGTTAACGGTCGACACGTTTTCAACTTTTACGTTGAACAGGCCTTCGACAGCTTTCTTGATTTCCAGCTTGGTTGCGTCAGTAGCAACCTTGAATACGAACTGGCCTTTTTTCTCAGCCAGAACGGTAGCCTTCTCGGAAACGTGCGGGCCAAGGAGGACTTTGAATACGCGTTCCTGGTTCATCCCAGCAGCTCCTCGAATTTCTTCACGGCCGAGACAGTGATCAACACTTTCTCGTATGCGATCAGACTGACCGGGTCGGAACCTTGCACGTCACGTACATCGACGTGTGGCAGGTTGCGAGCAGCCAGGTACAGGTTCTGATCAACAGCGTCCGAAACGATCAGAACGTCGCTCAGACCCATGCCGTTCAGCTTGTTCAGCAGATCTTTGGTTTTCGGTGCTTCAACAGCGAAGTCCTGAACCACGACCAGACGGTCGCTACGCACCAGCTCAGCGAGGATGGAGCGCAGAGCTGCGCGATACATCTTCTTGTTGAGCTTTTGCGAGTGATCTTGAGGGCGAGCTGCGAAGGTAACACCACCGCCACGCCAGATCGGACCACGAGTGGTACCAGCACGAGCACGGCCAGTACCCTTCTGACGCCATGGGCGCTTACCGCCACCAGCCACGTCGGAACGGGTCTTTTGCTGCTTGGTGCCCTGACGGCCGCCGGCCATGTAGGCCACGACTGCTTGGTGAACCAGCGTCTCGTTGAATTCGCCACCGAAAGTCAGTTCGGAAACTTCGATCGCCTGAGCGTCATTTACATTAAGTTGCATGTCAGTTTCCCCTTAACCGCGAGCCTTGACAGCCGGACGTACAACCACGTCGCCGCCAGTAGCGCCAGGTACGGCACCCTTGATCAGCAGCAGGTTGCGTTCAGCGTCTACGCGTACTACTTCCAGGGACTGAACAGTCACGCGCTCGGCGCCCATGTGACCGGACATTTTCTTGCCCTTGAACACACGACCAGGAGTCTGGCACTGGCCGATGGAGCCTGGGACGCGGTGCGACACGGAGTTACCGTGGGTGTTGTCCTGACCACGGAAGTTCCAGCGCTTGATGGTACCGGCGAAGCCTTTACCTTTGGACTGACCAGTAACGTCTACCAGCTGGCCTGCAGTGAAGAGTTCAGCTTTGATCGAGTCGCCAGCCTGGAACTCGCCTTCTTCAAGGCGGAACTCCCAGACACCGCGACCAGCGGCAACGTTCGCTTTAGCGAAGTGACCTGCTTGAGCAGCAGTCACACGCGAAGCACGACGCTCGCCGACAGTGACTTGCACTGCACGGTAGCCATCGGTTTCTTCAGTCTTGAACTGGGTGACGCGATTCGGCTCGATCTCAATGACCGTGACCGGAATGGAGACACCTTCTTCGGTGAAAACGCGGGTCATACCGCATTTACGACCGACTACACCAATAGTCATGTTGTAACCTCATGAGTGTACGGGGCTTTCACCCGCTATGGCCGCCCATTTCAGAGCGTTACACGGACAAGACCGAAGTCTTAGCCGAGGCTGATCTGCACTTCCACACCTGCCGCGAGATCAAGCTTCATCAGCGCGTCAACGGTTTTATCCGTTGGCTGGACGATGTCCAGAACACGCTTATGAGTGCGAATCTCGTACTGGTCACGCGCGTCTTTGTTGACGTGCGGGGAGACCAGAACGGTGAAACGCTCTTTGCGGGTAGGCAGTGGAATTGGACCACGCACTTGTGCACCAGTACGTTTCGCGGTTTCCACGATTTCCTGGGTGGATTGGTCGATCAGGCGATGGTCGAAAGCCTTCAACCTGATACGGATTTGCTGATTTTGCATTGGATTTCAGACTCCAGGCTGTTCCCAACGGACGCACTACGCCCGCTAAAAGGAGGCGTGATTCTATAGACGCCCCAATTTAGTGTCAACCCAATAAAAAAAACCCCCGCTGAGCGGGGGTTTTTTCAATCGGTCGAGTGATTACTCGATGATTTTGGCTACGACGCCGGCGCCGACGGTACGACCGCCTTCACGGATAGCGAAGCGCAGACCGTCTTCCATTGCGATGGTCTTGATCAGAGTGACAGTCATCTGAATGTTGTCACCTGGCATTACCATTTCAACGCCCTCCGGCAGTTCGCAGTTACCGGTCACGTCAGTGGTACGGAAGTAGAACTGAGGACGGTAGCCTTTGAAGAACGGAGTGTGACGGCCGCCTTCTTCCTTCGACAGGACGTAGACTTCTGC
>NZ_FXWU01000012.1:0-124539 GCF_900184205.1 Pseudomonas sp. LAIL14HWK12:I10
GCGTCGATTGAGATCTGTCGATCTATCGTTTATGGACCAAGGCCAGGACGCTGCACGCGATTTTGTCCAGGGGTTCATTCAGGCACGCCTGGAAGAAGCGTGAGTGCTTCCTGGAGGTGCGCGCCAGCAACCAGTCGGCCTATCGGTTGTACGAGCGCTACGGGTTCAACGAAATCGGCCGCCGCCGCGACTACTACCCGGTCGCGGGTGGCCGTGAAGACGCCCTGGTGATGGCCTGCACCATGTTCGAGGAGTGACCCCTCAGGCGCAGGTCCAGTCACACAGGTACAACCTGATGAGGCAAGACCATGCACGACCTGCAGGAACTGATCGACAACAATGCGCGCTGGGCCGATGCCATCACCCAGCGTGACCCCGATTTCTTCGCCAAACTGGCCCGTCAGCAAACCCCGGAATTCCTCTGGATCGGCTGCTCCGATGCGAGGGTGCCGGCCAACGAGATCGTCGGCATGCTGCCCGGCGACCTGTTCGTCCACCGCAATGTCGCCAACGTCGTGCTGCACACCGACCTTAACTGCCTGTCGGTGATCCAGTACGCCGTCGAAGTGCTCAAGGTCAAACACATCCTGGTCACCGGCCACTACGGTTGCGGCGGCGTGCGCGCCGCCATGCAGGACCGCCAGTTAGGCTTGATCGACGGCTGGCTGCGTTCGATTCGCGACTTGTACTACGAAAAGCGCGGTGAGCTGGCCAAGCTTGAAAGCGAAGAGGCGCAGGTCGATCGCCTGTGCGAGCTGAACGTGATCCAGCAGGTCGCCAACGTGGCCCACACCAGCATCGTGCAGAACGCCTGGCACCGTGGGCAGGAGCTGTCGGTGCATGGCTGCATCTACGGCATCAAGGACGGGCGTTGGAAGAGCCTGGACACCACCATCAGCGGGTTCGCCCAACTGCCGCCGCAGTATCGGTTGCGGGCGTTGGAGTAGAAGGCCGCACGTAGCTACCCGTAATCAGGCTTGATTGCCGGTTTCTTCTTTGTTGGGACGGATCTGGAAATTGATGGAAAGCAGGCAGTACGCAAGGTTTTCATTACCCTGAAAACGAAAAAACCGGCGCTAGGCCTAATGCTGTTCACTTAAGAATGCCGGGGCCGCAAAGCGGCCCCAATACAGGCGATGGATAACTTAAGTGAACAGCATTAGGCGCTAGGCCGGTTTTTTCACCCCAACAGCCGACGAACTGAATAATCGCGTACGGGGCTGAGTAGTGGGCTCATGATGGCCGAGAATGCAAAAACCGCGTGGCGTAAATGCCAAGAAAGTGTGTTGCCCTGCGTTTCTGCTTACATGAATTGAAACAGAGTGCGTGATATCGCACAGCAGGGGAACAGGGATGACAGGGACGAAGTGGCTACTGCTGGTGGCGGGGATGTGGGCGGTCAATGCGGCGCAGGCCGATGACCGCGACGTGTGGATGTTCGCCCAATGGGCTGGCGATCATCAGACTCGCCCGTTCCGCGAGATGCTGGTAGAAGCCCGCTTGTACGGGGTGGTGCCTATTCACCAACTGCTTCGCTCGGCCTCGGACTGGAAGCTGTGCCGGGCGTCGCCGTTTGCGGTGCCGCCGGCCAGCCAATGGCCTGCGGTGCGCTCGACACTGTCGCTGCTCAAAACCCTCGGCGATCAAGGCATCCTGCGCCAGTTCGAGGTGGTTTCTGCCTACCGTGACCCGCGCCTTAACGTCTGCGCTGGTGGCGCCGCCAACAGCGCCCACACCCGCGCCTTCGCCGTCGATATGCTGTTGCCGGCCTGGGCCGACCCCAACCCGTTGTGCCGTTTCTGGCAACAGCATGGCCAAGCCTGGAACATGGGCCTGGGCCGCTACCCGTCAGGTCGTATCCATGTCGACACGGCCGGCTACCGCACCTGGGGTGGCGATGGCAGCGCCGGGTCGTCGTTCTGTATCAAACCCAAGTGAGCCAGGCAGGCCTGGCATTCGTCGATCACCCATTCGGCGAAGCGCTGGCGCTTGCCACCCTCGTCCAGCGGCTGCGGGCTGAGCAGGTGGTAGGCAGAGCCGTCGCGCAAGAAGCCGAAAGGGGCCTGCAATTGGCCGCTGTCGAGCTCGTCGCGCACCATCAAGGCTGACCCCATGGCCAGGCCCAGGCCCGCGCTGGCGGCCTGGATCGACAAGTAGAAATGCTCATAGTCGCTGCGCTCGGTGTGCCTGGCCCGTTGTTGGCTCAGGCGCAGCCAGGTAGGCCAGGCGCTGGGCCGGGTGCGGCTGTGCAGCAAGCGCTGGCCTTCCAGGCCGGTGGCGGCGCCGGGGCGGCAGACTGGGCCGATCCATTCGTCGCAGATTTTGCGGTGATGCAGTTGGCGGTCCCAGTGGAAGTCATCGCGGCGCAGCGCCAGGTCGACGCCGCTGCGCGCGAAGTCCAGCGGCCCACCGGCGGCTACCAGATGCAGTTGCAGGTCGGGGTTGGCGCTGTGGAAGCGCGGCAGGCGCGGGATCAGCCAGCGCATGGCGATGGTGGGCTCGCAGGAGAGCACCAGCACGTTGTCGCGCTCCTGCTGTTGCAGGCGCTGCACGGCGCCTTCGAGCTGTTCGAACATGGCCTGGGTGGTGCCATGCAACGCACGGCCGGCGGCGGTGAGGAAGATGGCCCGGTTGCGGCGCTCGAACAGTTCGATGCCGAGGCTTTCCTCAAGCAGCCGTACCTGCCGGCTGACCGCGCCGTGGGTGACATGCAGGCGCTCGGCGGCGCGCACGAAGCTTTCGGTTTCGGCGGCAATGTCGAAGTAGCGGAAGGCGTTGAGAGGGGGCAGTTTCATGGTTTTGTGGTGCCTGTTCCGGCCTCTTCGCGGGCAAGCCCGCTCCCACAAGGATCGCGCATTCATGAAGTGTGCACAGCACCTGTAGGAGCGGGCTTGCCCGCGAAGAGGCCAGTACAAGCACTGCACCTCTGTGAGAAAAACTATCGAATATCCGCCACTATAAATCGATTTTTAGCGGCCCATAAGCCCAAGATAATCGGCGCGTCTGTGCATTTTCATCGCCAATCGAGACCCGCCAATGACCGAACTCATCGCCGTAGCCCTGTTTACCATCCTTGCCGTCATCAGCCCGGGGGCCGACTTCGCCATGGTCACCCGCAGCAGTTATGCACAGGGCCGTAAAGCCGGACTGGCGGCTGCGGTGGGGATCGCCTTGGGCGTGCAGGTGCATGTGCTGTATACGGTGCTGGGTATCGCCGTGATCATCAGCCAGAGCCCACCCCTGTTCCTGTTCATAAAGGTCGTCGGTGCTGGGTACCTGATCTACCTAGGCTATAAATCGCTGACCAACACCACGCGCATCCACCTCGACGGCGTTGGCCAAGACACCGGTGCCAGCCTGAGGGCGGCACTGCGCACCGGGTTTCTGACCAACGCCCTGAACCCCAAGACCATGCTCTTCGTCATCAGCGCCTACACCCAGGTGGTGCAGCCGGGTAGCCCGCTGGCGCTGGACTTCGCTTACGGCGCGTTCATGTCGTTTGCCCATTGGGTGTGGTTCAGCCTGGTGGCGGTGTTCTTCTCCAGCACGGCATTGCGCAAGGCGATGATCGAGCGGCAAGTCATGATGGACCGAGTGATTGGCTTGGCGCTGATCGGCCTTGGTCTGGCAGTTGTAATGGCGAATGTGCGCTGACAGGGCAGGGTGGGCACCTGGTATTTCTATCAGTTGTAGCGATGTGATCGCATCAGGCAGGATCCTTCGGACAGGCAAGTGAAAACCTGCGTCAAGCCGGTGATTGCATGTCGGGTAGTGGCAATTTAGAATAGAATCATTCCCATTTGCGAAGCCTCGCGATGAAAATACCTCTATTTCCCGCCGCAAAATGCCTGGATGACTGGTGCAGGGGCTGTCACCCGTGGCTGCTGGTGTGGTTGCGCCAATGCCTCAATGGGTCGCCGTTATGAGCCCCGAAATCCTATACGAAGCCGTCGAATGGCTGGGGCGCCTTAACGGCCAGCCGAGTGGCCGCGAGCGCAAGGCTTTTCGTGTCTGGTTGGCCCAAGACGAAGAGCACATCGAAGCCTTTAAGCGCATGCAGGAAATCGAGACCTATTTGCACGAGCATGCGCCTGCCGCGCGTACGGCTCCGACAATGAAAGTGCTGGCCCTGATGGCAGTGCTGGCATTGCTTACAGCAGTGTGGATTTAGCACATCGCACTGGGTCAGTTGTCGGAGACGCCGTAACTTTTTCACAGGCAAAGAAAAAGGGCCTACCTTTCGGTAAGCCCTTTATCATGATTGGTGGCTACACAGGGACTTGAACCCCGGACCCCAGCATTATGAATGCTATGCTCTAACCAACTGAGCTATGTAGCCAATGGCGCGCATTATTCCCTTGTGATGCCCCTCTGTCAACACACATTTCAAAAAAAATTTGCACGCTTTCAAAAACTTAGCCGCCAGGCCCGCCTTCAGCGAACGATCAGCCAGTGCCCGAGCATGCTGTGCAGCTGCAATTGCTGGGCGCTGGCCAGTGCGGCGAGGCTTTCGGCAGGGCGGTCGAGGTTGAAATCGCCGCTCACGCGCCGATGGGCGGTGTGTGCGTCGAGTATCCACAGGCGTTCGCCCTGGTAGCCGGCCAGGCGTTCCAGCACCTGCCCAAGCGGCATATCGGTGGCGCGCAGGCGGCCGCTGCGCCAGCTGTCGGCGGTCTTCGGGTCGGCCTTTTGCACAGTATCGATCCGTGTGCCGTCGAAGCTCACCCGTTCACCCGCCGAGACCAGGCGCTGCTCGCCGGCCTGCACAACCATGGCCTTGCCACTGAGCACCACCAGCTCGTCGTGGTGCGCATAGCGCGCGATTTGCAGGCGGGTACCAAATACCTGGATGCGCGCATCGCCCACTTCTACCTCCATAGCCCGGCCGTCAAGCAGGACCTCCAGGTACACCTGGCCTTGTACCAGGTGCAGCTGGCGGGTACGGCCACGCAGGTCGACGTTCATCGCACTGGCGCTGTCCAGGTGCAGGGTCGAGCCGTCGGGCAGGCGCAAGCTGCGGCGTTCGCCCACGTCGGTGTGCAGTTCGCTGCCCAGGCGTTGCATCAGTGGCCAGTACAGGTAGGCCACAGCGCCTAGCACCAGCAAAAACAGCAGCGCCAGCCATTTGCCCAGGTGGCTGCGGCGCGTATTTATCTGCCGCGGTCGGGGCCGTGCCGGTGGCGGTTGCAGCTGTTGCCAGAAGGTTTCCAGTTCAGCGTAGGCTTGGGCGTTCTGCGGCGCCTGGCACCAGGCGGCAAACACCTGGCGTTCGCCTTCGTCACAGCCGGGCTGACGCAAACGGGAAAACCACTCCAGGGCTTCCTGCTGAGGGTCGGGCTGGAGTTGCTTGGCGGGCATCGGGCTCATGGGATCGGTCTGCTCACGATAGGGGCCGTTTCGCCCAACGATGACAGGGGAATGAGTCGAGGATGCTAATTATATTGAGAACCATTTACAAGTACGTTTCGACGGAGGGATAAAAAAGGTAGCTATGTATCTATTTGTTTCCCGATAATCGGATCCCAAACCTGCGGACGGAGATTCAGGCACATGGCCATCAGTAGCACCTCCACGGCGTCCACCAGCGCAGCGGCGAACCCTGCCAACCCGTTGGTGATGCGCATCATCGGCTTCTGCGCCCTGGCGCACTTGATCAATGACCTGATCCAGTCGGTGCTGCCGGCGATCTACCCGATGCTCAAGGCCAACTACGACCTGAGCTTCGCCCAGATCGGCATGATCACCCTGACATTCCAGATAACCGCCTCGCTGCTGCAGCCTTGGGTCGGCTTCTTTACCGACCGCCGGCCCGCACCCAACCTGCTGCCGATGGGCACCCTGTGCACGCTGGTGGGGATCGTCATGCTGGCCTTTGTCGGCAGCTTCCCGATGATCCTGCTGGCCTCGGCGCTGGTGGGCATTGGTTCATCCACCTTCCACCCAGAAACCTCGCGCATCGCGCGGTTGGCCTCGGGCGGGCGTTTTGGTCTGGCCCAATCGACCTTCCAGGTAGGCGGCAACACCGGCTCGGCGCTGGGGCCACTGCTGGCGGCGGCGATCGTCATCCCGTTCGGGCAAACGCACGTGGCCTGGTTTGGCCTGGCGGGGCTGTTCTTCTTCGCCGTGACCCTGATGCTGCGTAGCTGGTACAAGGAGCACCTCAACCAGGCCAAGGCCCGCAAGGTGGTGCAGGCCACCCATGGCATCTCGCGCAAGCGGGTGATCGCGGCGCTGATCGTGCTGGGCCTGTTGGTGTTCTCGAAGTACTTCTACATGGCCAGCTTCACCAGCTACTTCACCTTCTACCTGATCGAAAAGTTTGACGTCTCGGTGGCCAGCTCGCAGCTGCACCTGTTCCTGTTCCTGGGCGCGGTGGCGGCCGGTACCTTCTTCGGCGGGCCGATCGGTGACCGTATCGGGCGCAAGGCGGTGATCTGGTTCTCCATTCTGGGCGTGACACCGTTCACCCTGGCGCTGCCGTATGCCGACCTGTTCTGGACCACCGTGCTGAGCGTGGTGATCGGCTTCATCCTGGCCTCGGCGTTTTCGGCCATCGTGGTGTATGCGCAGGAGCTGGTGCCGGGCAGCGTGGGCATGATTGCCGGGATCTTCTTCGGGCTGATGTTCGGCTTCGGCGGTATTGGCGCGGCGTTGCTGGGGTATGTCGCGGACTTGCGCGGTATCGAATACGTGTATGGCGTGTGCTCGTTCCTGCCGTTGTTCGGGTTGTTGGCGGTATTCCTGCCGTCTACCGGCAAGCGTTGAGCCTGTAAGGGGCTGCTGCGCAGCCCAATCGCGACGCAAGGCCGCTCCTACAAGGAGCCGCCTTGCCGAGCACAGGACCGGCCAGAATAGGTCGTGCGGCGGTCCCCTGACGATTGACGGCCCGACCACCGTTAGCCTAGAGTGCCGCCTCTTTTCTCCAACCTGCGTAGTCAAAGCAATGCGCCGTAACCCGTCCCTCCCACCTGCTCGCCAGCCTGCACTCCAGGCCCTGCGTCGTGCGTGGCCGAGCGACACGGTGCTCAAGCGTCGGCGCAGCGTGCTGTTTGCCTTCACCTTCTCGCCTCACCTTGCCCTGAACTGATCCGCGCCTTTGCGTCGTCCGCCGTCCCGGCGTGCGCGCTCGTGTTTGCTCGTCTTTTCGGTTTGCAAGGAGTGGTAAATGAACATGCGTTTGCTGGCGGGCCTGTTGTTCGCCGTGTCGGTGGTGGGCTTCAGCCTGGGGGCCAGCCTGCCGTTGGTGTCGTTGCGACTGCATGAGGCCGGCGCAGGCACGCTGGAAATCGGCATTATTTCGGCCATCCCGGCAGCCGGGATGATGCTTTCGGCGTTCATGGTCGACGCCTGCTGCCGGCGCCTGACCCGGCGCACCATCTACCTGCTGTGCTTCAGCCTGTGCACCGTCAGCATCGCCTTGCTGGAGTCGGCTTTCGACTCGATCTGGTTGCTGGCGTTGCTGCGCTTGGGCCTGGGCATCGGCATGGGTATCGCCATCATTCTGGGCGAGTCCTGGGTCAACGAGCTGTGCCCAGAGCACAACCGCGGCAAAATCATGGCCCTGTATGCCACCAGCTTTACCGGCTTCCAGGTACTCGGCCCGGCAATGCTGGCCGTGCTGGGCGCCGACAGCCCATGGATCACTGGCGTAGTCACCGCCTGCTATGGCCTGGCGCTGCTGTGCATCGTGCTGACCGTGCCCAACGACTACGTCGAGCATGAAGAAGGCGAAAAAAGCTTCGGCCTGGCCGGGTTCTTCCGCGTGGCGCCGGCCTTGTGCGTGGCGGTGCTGTTCTTCTCCTTCTTCGACGCCGTGGTGCTGTCGCTGCTGCCGGTGTACGCCACCAGCCACGGCTTTGCCGTGGGTGTGGCGGCGCTGATGGTGACGGTGGTGTTTGCTGGCGACATGCTGTTCCAGCTGCCTTTGGGCTGGTTGGCCGACCGGGTCGAGCGCACCGGGCTGCACCTGGTGTGCGGCCTGGTGGCGATGCTGATCGGCATCGGCCTGCCGTGGCTGCTGCAGATGACCTGGTTGCTGTGGCCGCTGTTGGTGGTGCTGGGCGCAGTGGCGGGGGGCATCTACACCTTGGCGCTGGTGCTGATCGGGCAGCGCTTCAAAGGGCAGGACTTGGTCACGGCCAATGCCAGCGTCGGCTTGCTGTGGGGTGTGGGCAGCCTGATCGGGCCGCTGGTCAGTGGCGCGGCGATGGATGTGGCACCGCACGGGTTGCCGATGGCGCTGGCGATCATGGCAGGGTTGTTCGTCTGTTTTGCCCGGCAGTCGTACCGGCGGGCAGGGCGCCTGCGCGCGGTGGCGGACTGACCACGCGGGGTTCAGGCGGCGTCGATGCTCACCCAATAGCGTGTGCGGTACTCGACCCGCACCGGCAGGCTGCGCGTGAGCAATTGCAGAATCTGCCCGGTATCGGCCAGCTGGTAGGTGCCGGAGACCTTGAGGTTTGCCACTTCGTCGGCGCAGCGCAGCAGGCCCGGGCGGTAGCGGGCCAGCTCCGCCGCGAATTCGCCCAGCGGCATCTGCTGCACGCTGAGCACGCCGTCGGTCCAGCCCCACGGGTCGCTGCGCAGGCTCACGGCCTGCGAGCTGCCGTTGGCCTGCACCTGCAAGGTTTCGCCAGCCTGTACCAACCGCGCTGAAGGCGACGCGGGGAACAGTGTGACCTCGCCACGGCGTACGGCCAACAACAAGCCATTGTCGTTTTCGCGCAGCAGCAGTTGGCCGTCGAGTGTGCCCAAGGTGCCGACACGGGTATCGATGCGGAAGGGGCGGCTGTCGTTGGCGTTGGCGTCCAGGCTAACCTCGCCCCGTATCAGTTCTAGCAGTCGTTGTTGGCTGCTGTAGTGCAGGTCGATGGCACTGGCGGTGTTGAGCTGGATACGGCTGCCATCACTGCCTTGCAATTGCCGGCGCTCACCTGCCGCGGTGCTGCTGTCGGCCAGTAGCTGCGGCAGGCCCAAGGGCGCGCGCGCGGCCCAGCCCAGGCTGCCGCCAACGGCCAACAGCGCCAGCAGCTTGAGGTGGTCCCGGCGGCTGCTGTGCTGGCGCTGGCTGGCGTCGAGGGTGCGTCGGCTCAGTGCCTTGGGCAACCCGGCCAGCTCGTCGCTGAGGCTGCTGACACGCTGCCAGGCCTGAGGGTTTTGTGGGTGGCTGGCCAGCCATTGCTGGAATTGCCGCTCGGTACGCGGGCTGGGGGTGTCGAAGCGCAGTTTCACCAGCCAGTCGATGGCCTGGTCGACCTGGGTTTGCGCGGGGGCGTTCTCAGCGTTCGGCATAACGCAACCGGTAGCAGACACCCAGGGCCTTGGCCAAGTCGCGCTCGATGGTCGCGCGGGACACATCCAGCTGCAGGGCGATCTGCGCGATGCTCAGCCCGTCGATCTGGGCCAGCAGAAAGGCCTGCCGCACCCGCGGCTTCAGCGCCTGCAGGGCGCGGTCGAGGCGTTCCAGCGTATCGAGGATGACCAGCCGGTGTTCCTCGCTGGGCACTTCGGCTTCCGGCAGGTGGGCCAGGCTTTCCTGATAGGCCCGCTCCAGGGCGCGGCGGCGGAACTGGTCGATCATCAGCCCACGGGCGATGGCGCTGAGGTAGGCGCGGGGCTCCTTGAGCGGTGATGCCTGACGGGCACGCAACACCCGGACGAAGGTATCCTGGGCCAGGTCGGCGGCATGCTCATGGCACCCGACCCGGCTGCGCAGCCAGCTGCTTAGCCAGGCGTGGTGGGACTGATAGAGCAGAGCGACCTCGGTGGGCTTGAGCGTGTCGTTGATCTGCATCGTATCGAAGGCCTGATCCCGTGAGCGTGCGCGATTGTGAATAGTTCTCAATTCTATGCGGGTAACGCGCCGCAGAGCAATGGTATGCCAGGAATTAGCCGCGCAAGATCCGGCGTTTCGCCGATGAACGGTTGGGCTAAGCTAGGCCTCTAGTCGACGTGTTGGAGCCGCTATGATCCTGGCTGACCTTTCGCCCGAAGCCTACCGGGAAGCTGCCCGCTACCTGGCCGAGTCGGACCCGGACTGGGCGCGGCATATCGCAGCGATCGGGCCGTGCCTGCACCAGGCGACGCCGGGACGCGAGCCTTATGAGGCGCTGGTACGGGCGATTGCCTACCAGCAGTTGCATGCACGCGCTGCCGAGTCGATTTTGGGCCGGCTGTTGGCGCTGTTCCCTGAAGGCGGCTTTCCCGCACCGCAGCAATTGCTGGCCGTAACGCCAGAGGCGATGCGTGCGTGTGGTTTTTCGGCGAGCAAGGCAGCCACGGTTCAGGGCATTGCCCAGGCCCGGCTAGCGGGGGTGGTGCCCAGCCGCGAGGAGGCGCTGGCCATGCCCGATGACGCATTGATCGAGCGCCTGGTGGCCTTGCGCGGGGTCGGGCGCTGGACGGTGGAGATGTTGCTGATTTACTGCCTTGAGCGTTCGGACATTCTGCCGGTCGACGACTTCGCGGTGCGTGAGGGGTATCGTCGGCTCAAGGGGCTGGAGAAAGCACCGACGCCGGCGCAGATGCGCTCGCTGGGCGGTGGCTGGCGCCCGTTCCGGACCGTGGCGGCCTGGTACCTGTGGCGGGCCTGAGGTATTTGCTGTGCCTGCACCGGCCTCTTCGCTGGCAAGCCAGCTCCCACAAGGTCTCCACTGTCGTCGGGACCCGTGGTGTACCTGTGGGAGCGGGCTTGCCCGCGAAGAGGCCGGTACAGGCGATAAAGATAAGAGGTAACCCGCGATGAAACCCTACACAACCTCCGAACAACGTTGGCAGGCCGTGCAGGCTCGCGACGGCAACGCCGCCGGTCACTTCGTCTACGCCGTGCGCACCACCGGTATCTACTGCCGCCCTGGTTGCAAAGCGCGCATGGCCAAGCGCGAAAACGTCGCGTTCTACAGCGATGCCGCCGCTGCCGAATCTGCGGGTTACCGGGCCTGCAAGCGTTGCACGAGCGCGAGCCGTGCCACTGCAACCCGGCGTAGCGAACTGGTCACCCGCGCCTGCCGCCTGCTCGAGGGCGACGAGATTTCGCCGAATCTCGACCAACTCAGTGCACAACTGGCCGTCAGCCCCTTTCACCTGCACCGCCTGTTCAAGGCCGAAACGGGCTTGACCCCCAAGGCTTACGCTTCGGCATTTCGTGCCAGGCGCCTGCGCGAGCACCTGGACAATGATCAGCGCTCAGTCACCGATGCCATCTATGACGCCGGCTACAACTCCAACAGCCGCTTCTACGAAAGTGCCGAGCAACGCCTGGGCATGCGCCCCAAGGCCTACCGTGCCGGCGGGCAGGGGGCGACCATTCGCTTTGCGCTGGGCCAGTGTTCGCTGGGGGCGATATTGGTGGCGCAGAGCGAGAAGGGCATTTGCGCGATCCTGCTGGGTGATGACCCCGAGCCACTGCTGCACGCGTTGCAGGACCAGTTCCCCAACGCCCGGCTGATAGGCGGCGACAACGAATATGAACGCGTGGTCGCCGAGGTGGTGGGCTTTGTCGAAGCGCCGGCACTGGGCCTGGCGCTGCCTTTGGATGTACAAGGCACGGCTTTTCAGGAGCGGGTCTGGCAGGCCCTGCGCGAGGTGCCGGCCGGCTGTCGGGTCAGTTACACCGACATCGCCGAGCGTATCGGCGCACCCAAGGCGGTGCGCGCGGTGGCCATGGCCTGCGCCGCCAACCGCATTGCCGTGGCCATCCCGTGCCACCGGGTGGTTCGCCGCGATGGCGATATCAGTGGCTACCGCTGGGGCGTCGAGCGCAAGCAGCAACTGCTCACGCGAGAAACGGCACTCTCCTGATCGCCTCAAGCCGCGTAGAATCCCCCGCCAAATCGAAATGTATAGAGGAATGTTCGATGAGGCGTGTCAGCCTTGCCCGTTATTGCCTAGGCGTATTGGCCCTGATGGTGGCATTGGCCACCCCGGCCTGGTCCGCACCGGCCACGCCAGTGTCCAGCCTGGCCGCTGCCGAACTGCCGGTGCTCGAAGAAAACGCGAGCCTTGAGCAACTGAATGACCGACTCGACGAGATCCGCCAGGGCGTCACCAGCAACGCCAATGACGACGTGCTCTCGCAGTTGCGCCAGGCCGCCATGCAGGTTCAGCGTCAGGCCGATGCACTTAGTGCGCTACGGACCACCGACGTTGAGGGCCTGGACGACAAACTCAAGGTGCTTGGCCCGCCCCAGCCGGACGAGACCGCGACCATCACGCTTCAGCGCAAGGACCTCGAGGCGCAGAAAAAGTCTGTATTGGCCGAGCAGGAACAGGCGACCAAGCTGACCCAGTCGGCCCGCGACCTGTCCACGCAGATCGTCAACCTGCGCCGCAGCCAGTTCAACTCGCAGGTCACCAGCCGCGCGACCAGCCCGCTGACCCCGGCGTTCTGGCAATCGCTGATCCGCCCTACCGCTGAAGACCTGAGTCGCCTGCGAGACCTGCGCGGCGAGGCGGCCGATGCCGTGGCTAGCGCGTTCAGTGCCGAGCATCGCTGGTTGTTCCTGACCAGCCTGGTGGCGGCAATCCTGGTCTGGACCTTGGTCCGTCGCCTGCTCGAACGCCTGCTGGCAGACGCCATGATCCGCTGGCTGCCGGAAGGCCGCCTGCGCCGCAGCGCCTTGGCCCTGAGCGTCAGCCTGGCGACGCTGGGTACCATCGCTGGCTCCGTGTCGCTGCTGCGCTGGGGCCTGGAAAGCAGCGCCGAGCTGGGTTCGGACATCGCCAGCCTGACCAACCATATCCTTACCCTGGTGGTGTTCAGCGCCTTCATTTCGGGCCTGGGCCGCGCCATGTTGATGCTGCAGCGCCCGTCCTGGCGCCTGCCGCCGATCCACGATGAAGTGGCCAGCGCCCTGGGCTGGTTCCCCAAACTGCTGGCCCTGGCATTGATGGTGCTGCTGACCCAGGAGCGCATCAACAGCGTGATCGGCACCAGCCTGGCGCTGACCGTGGCCACCAACGGCCTGACCGCGCTGGTGGTGGCGGTGATTTTCTCGGTGGCCTTGCTGCGCTACCGCCGCACCTTGCGCAAGCATGACCTGGAGCGCCCGACCGGCCTGGCGGGGCTGATCCCCTTCGTCATCGTGGTGTGGGTAGGGCTGATCGTGCTGGCACTGCTGGCCGGTTTCCTGACCCTGGCCTACTTCCTGACCGCCAAGTTGCTGTGGATCAGCGTGGTGGCCACCTGTGCCTACCTGTTGACCACCTTCCTCGGTGACCTGTGCGAGACCCTGCTGTCGCCTCGTCAGCCCGGTGGCCTGGCCTTGGCGTCGACACTGGGCCTGGCGCCGCGTCATCAGGCCCAGGCCAGCACGATTCTCGCCGGCATTGGTCGCACTGTGTTGCTGTTCCTGGCGGTACTGCTGGCCTTGACGCCGTCGGGCACCAGCCCCGGCGAATTGCTGCTCAGCCTGGGGGATTGGGACGACACCGGCGGCAAGATGCTCGGCAACATGAACATCGTGCCGCAGGACATCCTGCTGGCGGTGGTGATGTTCTTCGGCGGCATGTTCGGTATTCGTGTGCTCAAGCGCTGGTTGAGCGAGCGCCTGTTGCCGGAAACCGACATGGACGCCGGCATGCGCGCCTCGCTGGTGACGCTGGTGGGTTACCTGGGCTTCCTGTTCCTGGCCATGCTGGTGATGTCGACCCTGCGCATCAACCTGACCAGCCTGACTTGGGTGGTGAGTGCGCTGTCGGTCGGTATCGGTTTTGGTCTGCAGCAGATCGTGCAGAACTTCATCTCCGGCCTGATCCTGCTCACCGAGCGCCCGGTAAAGGTGGGTGACTGGGTCAGCCTGGCCGGTGTCGAGGGTGATATCCGCCGCATCAACGTGCGCGCCACCGAGATTCAGATGTCCGACCGCTCGACGGTGATCGTGCCCAACTCGCAGTTCATCTCGCAAAACGTGCGCAACGTGACCATGGGCAATGCCCTTGGGGTGGTCAGCATTACCCTGACCTTGCCGCTGGAAACCGATGCCAACCGTGTGCGGGAGTTGCTGCTGGCGGCGTACCAGGAGCACGAAGCGATTCTGGATGCACCCGCGTGTTCGGTGTCGTTCAAGGACCTGACCAGCAGTGGCATGGTCATTGGCGTCAGTGGTTACGTGGCGGGGCCGCGGCAGGTGTCGGGCACGCGCAGTGACCTGCTGTTTACCATTCTTGGCCGGTTACGCGATGAGGGCATCCCGCTGTCGTCGCCGCAAAGCATGGTGTTGGTGCAAGAGGGCGCGCGCCCGGCTGACGAGCCGGCGTGAAGCCGGGGCCGCTGTGCGGCCCCGGTTTCAATGCTGCTTGGCCTGCCTGATCCTGACCAGTATCACCAGCAGCACTAACAGCACTGGCGGCGCCATCGCCAACAACCCATCCCGCGCCGTCAGCCCCACCCCCAGCACGTTCAGCCCGCCATACAGCAGCTTGAACAGGTTCAACAGGTAATAGGTGATGGCGATGATCGACAGCCCCTCCACCGCCCGCTGAATCTTCACCTGGGCGTCGGCCCGGGCATTGAGGCTGCGCAGGATCTCTGCGTTCTGCTCTTCCATCTCCACCTGCACCCGGGCCTGCAGCAGGTCCCCCAGGTTGGCGACATTCTTCGCCAACTGCTCCAGCCGTTGCTCGGTGGCTGCGCAGTAACGCACCGTGGGCTTGAAGCGGCGCTCGATGAACACGCCCAACCGCTGGCAATCGCCCACGTGGCTCTCGCGCAGTTCAGCCAACCGCTCAAACACCAGTTGCGCATACGCCTGGGTGGCGCCGAAGCGGTGGCGGGTCTTCACCGTATGGCTGACCACCTGGCGCGAGAGCAGGGCGATGGCGTCGAGCAGCCCCTTGGAGTCGTGGCCATCGCCCCCGGCGCTGCGTTCGGACAGGCTCACCAGGGTCTTGTCGAAGGCGTCCAGCTCCTGGCTCAGGGCCTTGGCCGTGGTCAGGGTCAGCGAGGCCATCATGCGGTAGGTTTCGATCTCCAGCAGGCGCCGGATCATGCGGCCCTGGCGGTAGGCATTGAGGCGGCGATTGATGAACAGGAAGCGGTTGGTACCGTCCTCGGTCAGGCGAAAATCGCTCCACACCGACGCATCGCCACCGCCCACACAGGAGCCGCAGGGGTCTTTGAAACCATAGTGGGTCAGGTCGAGGTCCTGTTCGTCGCGGACCAGCACCTGCACCGCATTGATCACCTGCGCCGTTTGCGGGGCGATGGCTTCGGCCAGCACCTGTGGCAGGGCTTGCCACTCGGTGTTGGCGGTGGAGCAGGGCACCACCAGGGTCAGGGTGAAGAACTCGGTGTGCCGTTCCCATTTGAACGGGTGCCCGTCCAGCCGGGTAATGCCCTGCGCTGCGTTGATGTACTGCGCCTCTGGGCAGCAGCGTTGCAGCAGCGCCGCACACGCTGCATCGCCGCCGAGCAAGGCGAGGTGGAAGACGTGGGCCGGGCCGTCGAAATACAGCGACGGGCGAGCGTGCAGTTCGTTGTGCAAGGCGGTGCGTTGAGGGTGCATGGTGGTCCGGCCTGGTGTTGTGATTGTGGGGGTACCAAGAAGTGGGACTTTGCGCGATGACTGAAAAGTCACGTGGACATGAGGGCCTTTGTGAAACGGAATCAAGCGCAAAGCAAAAGCCCCTTGTGACATCTGTCAGCAAGGGGCTTTTTGACCAGCCGCTGGGGTTAACCCAGGCAGCGCGTCACATGCTTCACCGAGAGGTACCCCGACAACCCCCAGGGCCCGAGCTCGCGCCCGATGCCGCTGCCTTTGGTTCCGCCCCACGAGGTCTCGACGAATACTGCCTGCACCGAGTTGATCCACACGTGGCCAACCTCCAGCGCATCGGCAACGCGTTCGGCGCGTTCCAGGTCGGCAGAGCAGACCGTGGCCACCAGGCCGAAGCGGCTGTCGTTGGCTTCGGCGATCGCCTGCGCTTCAGTGGTGAAGCGCCGTGCACACAGCACCGGGCCGAAGATCTCTTCGGTCCACAGGCGGCTGTGGGCAGGGACGTCCACATACAGCGTGGGGCTGACGAACCAGCCGTCACGGTCCAGCGCTTTGCCGCCGGCCAGGCATTGCAGGCCCTCTTCGCGTGCGGTGGCAAAGTAGCTGGCAACCTTCAGCCATTGCGCCTGGCTGGTCAGCGGGCCCATGTCCACTTCTTCGCTCAACGGGTTGCCCACCCGCAGGTTCTCCAGTGCCGCCTGCAAGCGCGGCAGCAGCGCATCGGCGATGCCGTCCTGCACCAGCAGGCGTGAGGTGGCCGAGCACATCTGCCCGGCGTTCCAGCTGATGCCAGCGACAATCCATTCCACGGCCTGGTCGACGTCGCAATCATCGAACACCACGATCGCCGACTTGCCGCCCAGCTCCAGCGTCACGGGCCGGCATTGGGCAGAAGCGCTGCGCATCACCTGGCTGCCAACACTGTTGCTGCCGGTGAACGACAGCTTGTCCAGGCCTGCGTGGTTGCTCAGCGCCGCGCCGGTTTCGGCCTTGCCGTTGACGATGTTCAGCACGCCGGCGGGCAGGCCGAGGGCCTCGGCGATCTGGCCGTACGCCTGCTCGATCAGCGGGGTGACTTCCGAAGGCTTGAGCACCACGGTGCAGCCTGCGGCCAAGGCGGGGGCGAGCTTCCAAGCGCTGGTCACCAGCGGGAAGTTCCACGGCACGATCAGGCCGACCACGCCGACCGGTTCCAGGCGGGTGCGGGCGGTGAAGCCGGGCGCGGCCAGGGGCACGTCGCGGTTCTTTTGCGGCAACTGCTCCGCCAGGTCGGCGTAGTAGCTGAAGGTGGCAATTGCGTCGTCCAGGTCGATTTCGGCCTCGTGGCGCGGCTTGCCGTTGTTGCGCATCTGCAGGGTGATCAACGCTTCACGGCGCTGCCCGAGTTGCTCGGCGAAACCGCGCAGGTACGCTGCACGTTCGCTGGCGCTGGTCTGCTTCCAGGTCGGCAGGGCTTCGCGCGCGGCGGCCACGGCTTGGTCGACCTGGGCAACGCTGGCGGCCATCAATTCGGCGAAGGGCTGGCCCAGTGCAGGGTCATTGACGCTGATGCAGTCGCTGCCTTGGCCTTCGACCCAGCGGCCGGCGATGTAGTGAGAAGTGGTCATGGGCAAATTCCAGTCAGGCCATTTCGGCAGTGATTACCGGCGCATGCGAGGTGCTTTTGCAGCGCACCCAGCGCGGGCCATTGGGCCCATACACGCCAGCAGGTTCAGGGAACAGGTTGAGCAGGGCGAGGTACAGTACTCCCGCCAGCCCTAAGGTTACTGGCAGGCTCAGGTCGATGCCGCCGGCCAGGTCGCCCAGCGGGCCAACGAACTGACCCGGCAGGTTGACGAAGCACAGGCCGACTGCCGCGCTGGGGATCCACGCCCCCATGCCGCGCCAGTTCCAGCCGTGCGTGAACCAGTAGTGGCCGCCGCGCTGGCCACGGGTGAACACCTGCAGGTCATCGGCATGGTAGAAGCCGCGACGGGTGATCAGGCCGAGGATCATGATCACCATCCATGGGCTGGTGCAGGTGATGATCAGCACGGCGAAGGTCGACACGCTCTGCACCAGGTTGAAGGTGAAGCGGCCGATGAAGATGAAGCCGATCGCCAGCACGCCGATCAGCAAGGTGGCGGCGGCGCGGCTGAGCAAGCGCGGGAACACGCTGGACATGTCCAGGCCCGTACCGTACAGCGCGGTGGTACCGGTGGACATGCCGCCGATCACCGCAATCAGGCACACCGGCAGGAAGAACCAGCTCGGCGAGATCGCCAGCAGGCCGCCGACATAGTTGTTGGCCGCGATGTAGTCAGGCGCCTGGCTGGCGACCAAGGTGGCGGTGCACAGGCCGAACAGGAACGGGATCAAGGTCGCGGCCTGGGCGCCGATCACCGCCAGCATGATGCGCGACTTGGGCGTGGTCCGCGGAATGTAGCGCGACCAGTCGCCCAGGAACGCACCGAACGACACCGGGTTGCTCATGGCCAGGATCGCCGCACCGACGAAGGCTGCCCAGAAACCCGCTTGGCCAAGGTTGACGCTGCCGGCATAGCCCGCATCGAACGGCCCGGCGAAGGCCGCGATGCCCAGCAAGAACAGCAAGCTCGACGCCCACACGGCAATCTTGTTGACCCACAGCATGAAGCGGAAGCCGAAGATGCACACCACCAGGACCAACACCGCGAACAGGCCATAGGCCAGGCCCAGGGTGAGGTCGGTTTCTGGTAGGCCGGCCAGGCGTTTGGCGCCACCCACCAAGGCATCGCCCGAGCTCCACACCGACAGCGAGAAGAACGCCACGGCGGTGAGCAGCGACAGGAACGAGCCGACGATGCGCCCGTGCACGCCGAAGTGCGCGCCCGACGACACCGCGTTGTTGGTGCCGTTGAGCGCACCGAACAGGCCCATGGGGGCGAGGATGATGGCACCGATGCCGACCCCGAGCACAATCGCCCAGACCCCGGCCTGGAACGACAACCCGAACAGCACTGGGAAGCTGCCCAGCACGGCCGTGGCAAAGGTGTTGGCACCGCCGAAAATCAGGCGGAACAGGTCAAGCGGGGAGGCGTGGCGTTGGTCGTCGGGAATCTGTTCGACGCCGTTGGTCTCGATACCGGTCGAGTGGCTCATGGTGATACTCCAGCGCGGTTGTTGTCGCCCGGCGCAGTGTGCCGGCCTTATTGTGGGTGCGATGGCAGAGCGGCAAGGCCGCGTAAAAGAGGATCAGGCGGTGGTGACGACCGACAGGTGTTCGTGGCAGGCCAACCAGCGCTCGCCCTGGCGGCGAAACACGATGGTCTCGCGCTCGGCCAGCTGGTGCTCTTCACCGGCGATGCGGATGTGCGTGGCCACATCGTGCATGAAGATCGCCACGTCACCTTGCAGGCTCACTTGCGCATTGCCCGACTCACACGCCAGCACGGCAAAACCGTCGGCCTGCCACTGGGCCCACACGGCTTCATAAGCGCCACGCGACAACAGCGGCTGCGCCAAGGTGTGGAAGAGGAAGGTGGCGTCTTCGCTGAAGCAGGCGAAGTAGCGGGCGGTGTCGTTGCTGGCAAAGGCATCGATGAGGTCGGCGGCGGCTTGCCGTACCTGGAGTGTCTGGTCCACGGGAGTGGCCTCACGCTTTTTGTGATTGTGGTGAGCGATTCTGGTGGCGCTTGGCGGGGGGAAAAATCGCTGGGGGCAAATAATCAGTTCAGGAAAGTGTGAAGTGATGTTTGGCTGGCTTTACCCTCGTATTGCCCGTGGATTCTCAAGACGATCTCCTCGCTGCACACGGTATGCTGATGCAAGGGCTGATTGATGACGCTGGCCATTTTCGCAAGGGGGGCGTAGGGATCTATCGCGGGGTACGCTTACTGCACATGGCGCCCCCAGCCAGTCGGGTCGCGACGCTCGTGCAGGGCCTATTGCACTGGCTCGTAAAAAACGATTGGCACCCCCTGATCATCAGCTGTGTATTTCACTACGAGTTTGAGTTCATCCACCCGTTTGCTGATGGAAATGGGCGAATGGGACGGCTCTGGCAGACGCTGTTGCTTAGCCGTTGGCGACCAGTCCTGGCATACCTTCCGGTAGAAACGGTAATCCGTGAGCAGCAAGAAGCCTACTATTTGGCGCTTGCCGCAGCCGATCAGTCTGGTGAAGCAACCCCGTTTGTCGAGTATATGCTCCAAGCACTGCTTCAAGCCCTCAGCGAAGCAGTGGGTAGCGATCAAGTAGGCGATCAAGTAACCGATCAAGTAGCGAGACTGCTCAATGTTCTGCCCATTGGGATTTCATTGAAGGCCAATGAATTGATGGATCGCCTTGGGCTCTCGCACCGTCCCACATTCAGCAAGAATTACCTTAAACCAGCAATTGCTATGGGTTTGATCGAAATGACTGATCCTCATTCTGCTCGCAGTCCTAGACAGCAATATCGTCGAGTTGCCAAGTAAGCGACGATCCGCTTGTATGGGCCAACTGGCGGGGCTATCCCCAAATGACCGGCATACGCCAAACCCGCTGTCATCGAACTGCAACCTACATCCCGCACCCTTTCTGCCATCAACCTCAATGCCTCATTGCGAGTTCGAATGGGTCATCCCGCGCTGCATCCGCAACAGGACCATGACCTGTTCGGCCTGCTTTATGCTTTTGCCTTCCGCCCAGGCCAGCCCGGTCGCGAGATCGATTCGGCGCAGTTGCTGCGCAAGCTCGGCGAACCGCCTGAGCCCGACGAATTTTTATGGCTGCACCTGAACCTGGCCCATGCCGCTTGCGAGCGCTGGCTGCGCGCCCACCTGACGCTGCCCGAGGCGTTTTTCGAAACCTTGCGCGAGGGCTCCCGTTCGACCCGTATCGAACATGCCGATTCGGCCCTGTTGGCGGTGGTCAACGATGTGGTGTTCAACTTCGGCCTGGTGTCGTCGGACATTTCCACGCTGTGGGCCTGCGCCAGCAGCCAACTGCTGGTGAGCGCGCGTTTGCAGCCGTTGCATTCGGTGGACAAGCTGCGCTCGTCGGTCAAGCGAGGCGAGCGCTTCCATTCGTCCATCGAACTGCTGGTGCATCTGCTGCGCGACCAGGGCGATGTGTTGACCCAGATCGTGCGCGAGACCACCACCAGCGTCGATCGCATCGAAGACCAGTTGCTGTCCCAGCGCCTGAGTGACAACCGCGCCGAACTCAGCAGCATGCGTCGGGTACTGGTGCGCTTGCAGCGCCTGCTGGCGCTCGAGCCTGGGGCCCTGCTGCGCCTGCTCAACCGCCCACCGGACTGGCTGCAGGAACAGGACATGCGCCAGCTGCGCGCGGCGACCGAAGAGTTCACCCTGGTGATCAGCGACCTCACCGCCCTGGGTGAGCGGATCAAGTTGCTGCAGGAAGAGATCGCCGCCAAGCTCAACGAACAGACCAACCGCACCCTGTTCACCCTGACGGTGGTGACCGTGCTGGCGCTGCCCATCAACATCATCGCCGGCTTCTTCGGCATGAATGTCGGTGGCGTGCCGCTGTCGGACGACCCACATGGCTTCTGGGTACTGGTGGCACTGGTGGCGACCTTCACCGTGCTGGTGGGGCGTTGGGCGTTTCGCAAGCGGCGTGAATACTGACGGCGGCATGCGCCCCGACTGACGGTCTCCGCCATCTCTGATCCTTGCCTACGCTGATACTCCCCATCTGCTGATGCAAGGAGCTTCACCATGGCCTTCCAATACAAGCGTCTGGACAAGAACAACGCCGCAGTCCTGCTGGTCGATCACCAGGCGGGTTTGCTTTCGCTGGTGCGTGACATCGACCCGGACCGCTTCAAGAACAACGTCCTGGCCCTGGCAGACCTGGCCCAGTACTTCAAGCTGCCGACCATCCTCACCACCAGCTTCGAAACCGGCCCCAACGGCCCGTTGGTCCCCGAGCTCAAGGCGCAGTTCCCCGATGCCCCCTACATCGCTCGCCCCGGCAACATCAACGCCTGGGACAACGAAGACTTCGTCAAGGCCGTCAAGGCCACGGGCAAGAAGCAACTGTTGATCGCCGGTGTAGTGACTGAGGTCTGCGTCGCGTTCCCGGCACTGTCGGCACTGGAGGAGGGCTTCGAGGTGTTCGTCGTCACCGACGCCTCTGGCACCTTCAACGAATTGACCCGCGATTCGGCCTGGCGGCGCATGGAGGCTGCCGGGGCACAACTGATGACCTGGTTCGGCGTGGCCTGCGAGCTGCACCGCGACTGGCGTAATGACGTCGAAGGGCTGGGGACGCTGTTCTCCAACCACCTTCCCGATTACCGCAACCTGATGACCAGTTACGACAAGCTGGCCAAGTAGCGCCCTGCCTCGCACGGCGGACGGCTCTGTGTAGGAGCAGCCTTGCGCTGCGAAGAGGCCGGTGTAGCACAGTGAATCTTTCAGGCAGTCACCGGCCTCTTCGCAGCGCAAGGCTGCTCCTACACGCAGAGACCGAGCAAGCCATGCCTGAGCAAGCTCGGCGCGGGAGTAATAAGCGAAGCGGCAAACCGCCATGGATCGACCATACTGAGTCTTCATTCGCCAGCGGGAGCGAGCCATGTCGAAGTCAGCCAGGAAGAAGGACCCTCAGGCACAGCCCGAAAAATTGGGCGGCAAGGCCTACGAGAAGGCGCTCAAGCACCTTCACGTCGAGTTGGTAAAGCTGCAGGAATGGGTCGTGGCCAAGGGCCTGAAGGTGTGCATCGTCTTTGAAGGCCGCGATGGTGCGGGCAAGGGCGGGACCATCAAGGCCCTCACCGAGCGAGTCAGCCCTCGGGTGTTCCGTGTGGTGGCGCTGCCGGCGCCGACCGAGCGGGAAAAAACCCAGATGTACGTGCAACGCTACCTGGGCCATCTGCCTGCTGCAGGCGAGGTGGTGATCTTCGACCGCAGTTGGTACAACCGCGCCGGTGTCGAGCGGGTGATGGGGTTTTGCAGCGATGAACAGGCCAACAAGTTTCTCACTGTGGTGCCGTTGTTCGAGAAGATGATGGTCGAGTCGGGGATCATCCTCATCAAGTACTGGCTGGAGGTCAGCGCCGAAGAGCAGACCCGCCGCCTGCAGGACCGCATCAATGACGGCCGCAAGCTGTGGAAGCTGTCCCCGATGGACCTGAAGTCGTATACCCGCTGGGATGACTACACCAGAGCCCGCGATGACATGTTCGCCGCGTCGGATTCCTCCTGGGCGCCATGGTTCATGGCCCACTCCAACGACAAGCGGCGCGCACGGCTGAACATCATCAGCCACCTGCTCGGCCGCATTCCCTACAAGGACATCACCCGCGACCAGGTCGTGAAATTGCCCAAGCGCGGCAAGGTCGGCAAGTACAAGGCGGTGAACTACCCGTTCAAGGTTGTCGAAGCGCGTTACTGACCCCATCCCCGCGGGGAGCCTACAGGGTGTAGACCTATGCCACATGACGGCAGCTTGCTCCAGGCAACGGTGGTGTTCCTCTTGGCCGTGGTACTGCTGGTGCCACTGGCGCAGCGTTTGAAACTGGGGGCCGTGCCGGGGTATCTGCTGGCCGGCAGCCTCATCGGCCCTTCGGTGCTGGGTTTGCTGGGTAACCCGGATAACGTCGCACGCCTGTCAGAGATGGGCGTGGTGATGCTGCTGTTCGTCATTGGCCTCGAGCTTTCGCCACGCCGCCTGTGGACCATGCGCCGGGCGCTGTTCGGCGTTGGCTCGTTGCAGGTCGGGCTGACCGCCGCGGTGCTGGGCCTGCTCGCCTTTTGGCTGTTCGGCCAATCGAAGGCGGCGGCCGTCGTGCTGGGGCTGGGGCTGGCCCTGTCGTCCACGGCGTTTGGCTTGCAGGTGCTGGCCGAGCGCAAGGACCTGGGCAAGCCGCACGGGCGCCTGGCGGTGGCGATTCTGCTGTTCCAGGACATTGCTGCCATCCCCCTGATTGCCGTGGTGCCCTTGCTGGGCGGGGATGTCAGCCGCGCCGATGAAGGGACGTGGCCGCTGGTGGGCGTGGCGGTCGGCATCGGTGTGATCATTGTGGGGGGCCGCTACCTGATGACCCCGGTCTTCAAATGGACAGTCGGCTCCGGGTTGCCGGAGCTGTCCACCGCTACCGCGTTGCTGGTGGTACTGGGCACCGCTTGGGTGATGGAGCATGTCGGCATCTCGATGGCGCTTGGTGCGTTTCTCGCTGGTGTGTTGATGGCCGAGTCGCCGTTCCGTCACGAGCTCGAAACCCAGATCGAACCCCTCAAAGGCCTGTTGCTTGGGCTGTTCTTCGTCGGCGTGGGCATGAGCGCCGACTTGCGCCTGTTGTTCGGCATGCCCTTGGCGGTGCTGGGGCTCACGCTGTTGCTGGTGGGCGTCAAGCTGCCGCTTTTGGTGGCTTTGGGCCGTACGGCCGGTGGGCTGAACCGGCCCCAGGCGTTGTGCCTGGGGGTGGTGTTAGCGTCTGGCGGTGAGTTTGCGTTCGTGGTGTTCAAGCTCGCGCTTGCGCACCAAGTGCTAGAGCAGCAGGTGCATGACCTGTTGGTGCTGGCCATCACCCTGTCGATGGCGGTGGTGCCGTTGGTGATGATGGCCCTGAGCCGACAGTTGCGCGACCCCGACGCCACCCGCCCCACGCCTGAAACCGACCACTGATTCGCGCCAAGACGGCGTACGACTGTTCGGAGGTGAAGCATGCAGCCGAGTTTCAAGCTGGACAGTGCCCTGTCGCAGGGCTTGCTCGATGTCTTGATCAAGGCAGGCTTGGTGGCTGCCCTGGTGATCTTCTCCTTCCAGGTGTTCCAGCCCTTCCTCGAGCTGATGCTGTGGGCGGTGATCCTGGCCGTCACGCTGTACCCGCTGCACGGCCGCATCACGCGGCGCTGGGGGCTCAAGGACGGCTATGCGGCGACACTGGTGGTGCTGCTGGTGCTGGTGGTGTTGCTGGTGCCGATCTACCTGGTGGTGGTGTCGATCACCGAGTCGGTGGACAGCATGCTGACGCTGCTCAAGAGCGGCGCCTGGAGCGTGCCGACACCCCCCGAGTCGGTGGCTTCCTGGCCGTTGATCGGGCCGCGCCTGTATGCCTTGTGGCTGGCAGCATCCGAGAGCCTGAGCGAGGTGCTCAACAGCATGATGCCGCAGCTCAAGGACGCCGGGCGTGTGCTGCTGGGGGCCGCGGCCAGTGCCGGGGGGGCGTTTTTGATGTTCATCGCGGCGATCATCATCTCGGGGGTGATCATGGCCTTCGGCGCGCGTGGCGAGCTGGCGGCGCAGCGCATTGCCATGCGCGTATCCGGCGAGCAGCGCGGCAGGTCGATTGCCAAACTGTGTACCGCCACCATTCGCGCCGTTGCCCAGGGCGTAATCGGCATCGCCTTCATCCAGATGCTGCTGATCGGCGTTGGCTTTGTTATCAAGGGCGTGCCGGGGGCGGGGATGTTGGCAATTGCCATCCTCATGCTGGGTATTGCCCAGGCGCCGGCCACGCTGATCACGTTGCCGGTGATCGCCTACGTGTTCCATGCCGAGGGCTTCACCCTGGCGACCATCGTGTTTGCCGTCTACACCTTCGTTGCCGGCCTCGCTGACAATGTGCTCAAGCCCCTGCTGCTGGGGCGCGGGGTCGATGTGCCGATGCCTGTGGTGCTGATCGGCGCACTGGGCGGCATGGTGGTCAAAGGCATTATCGGCCTGTTCATCGGCCCGGTGATTCTTGGCGTGACTTACGTGTTGTTCTGGCAATGGGTCGCGCTGCAGGTACCCGAAAACCCTGTCGAACCGTCGGCCTGAGCCGGGGCCTGGCATGCCTGCACCTTCCTGGCGTCGCGCCTTGGGCCTGGTTGCCTTGCTGTCAGGCTGCACCCAGGTCGGGCCAGACTTTCACCCCCCGCAAACGGCCTGGCTGGACCCGTGGAGCACCCCCCTGCTGGAGCAGGCCGGGCGGCGCGATGCAACGGTGGACTTTCGCCAGTGGTGGCAGGTGTTCGCCGACCCGACACTGGATGCGCTGATCGCCGAAGCCGACGCCCACAACAGCAACCTGCGCGTGGCCGGCCTGCGTATCGCCGAGGCACGTGCACAGCTGGCCATCGTGCAGACTGGGCGTTACCCGCAGTTGCAGCAGGTGCGGGCGCAAAGCCTCTACCTCAAGCAGGACCAGTCTGGCACCGACACTGCCCGCGATTCGGTGTTCTGGCAGTCCAGCGCAGGGTTCGACATCGCCTGGGAAATTGACTTCTGGGGGCGCTTCAGCCGCGCCATCGAGTCTGCCGATGCCCTGTATTTCGCCTCACAGGCCAACTACGCCGATGCCATGTTGCTATTGCGTGCCCAGGTAGCCGACACCTACTTTGCATTGCGTACCGCGGAGGCGCGCCTTGCCATTGCCGAAGAAAACGCCAAGCGCCAGGCGCGCAGCCTGGAGATCACCGAGCGGCTGTTCCGCCATGGCGAGCATGACGAACTCGATTGGCAGCAGGCCCGCACGCAGTACTTGGCGACCCAGGCGACCATCCCCGAGTTCGAGAACCAGCTCAACGCCCTGCGCAACGTGCTCTGCTCCCTGCTCGGGCGCCCCCCCGGCCCACTGCCGGAGCTGCAGTCGCAATACGGCCAGTTGCCACTGCCGGACCGCGCACTGCTGCAGGACGTGCCTGCTCGCCTGTTGCAGCGGCGCCCAGACATCCGCGCTGCCGAACAGGCCGTGGCGGCACAATCGGCACTGGTCGGGGTGGCCGAAGCTGACCTTTATCCACAGCTGAGCCTCTTGGGCAGCCTCGGCTGGACGTTCGTCTCGGCCAGCCACCTGCCCAACACGCTTGACCTCGCCGCCGGCCCAAGCCTGATCTGGAACCCGTTCGACTACGGCCGGCGCAAGAACGCCGTGCGTGTCGAAGATGCGCGCTTGCAGCAATTGATCGAGCTGTATCAGCAAAGTGTGCGCGAAGCCGCCCGTGAGGCTGACGATGCTGCCAGTGGCCTGGTGCGCTCGCTGCAAAGTGCTGGCATTCGTGATCAAGCCTCGCAAGCCGCGCAGCGCTCGTTGAGCTTGGCCATGTCGCAGTACCGCGAAGGGTTCGCTGATTTCCAGCGGGTGCTCGACGCCCAACAGTTGCTGCTGCAACAACAGGATGGCTACCTGGTCAGCCGCGGCAATGCCGTCAGCAGCCTGGTGACCTTGTACAAGGCCCTGGGGGGTGGTTGGGACCCAGGCCGTGCGCCGATCGACCCGGCCACCCGTCGCCAGATGCAGCAACGCACCGATTGGGGAGACTTGCTGGATGAGCCTGCCCCCAGCGCACAGCCACCAGGTGAGCAAAAATGACCGACACCCCGCAAAAATCGCCCGCGCAAGCGCCCGACCGTGGCCTGCGCTGGGTATTGCTGCTGATTGCTGTGAGCCTGCTCTGGTACCTGCTGGCCGACCGTTTTACACCGTACACCCAGCAGGCTCGCCTGCAAGCCTACGTGGTGCCGGTGAGCGCCGAGGTGGCCGGCCAGGTCAAGCGCGTGGCCGTGGGTAATAACCAGGAAGTGCGCAAGGGCGAAGTGTTGTTCGAACTGGACCAGGAGCAATACCGCATTGCCCTGGCTCGCGCCGAAGCCGACTTCGACACGGTGGGCCGGCAGATCGGCGCCCACACGGCCGGCATCGACTCGGCACAGGCGGCGTTGATGGCGGCCCAAGCCAACGAGCGCAAGGCCCGGCAAGACGCCGAGCGGCTGAAGCGGCTGATCGAGGAAGACCCCGGCACGGTTTCGCAGCGCCGCCTGGAAGGCGCGCAGGCCACGCGCGACCAGGCCATCAGCCAAGTCGCGGCAGCCCGTGCCGAAGTGGTGCGGGCACGTGAGCAGCAGGGTGGGGCGCAGGCGGACAATGCGCAGGTGCGCAGCGCGGCGGCGAATGTGCAAAAGGCCCGCCTGGACCTGGAGCGAACGGTGGTGCGCGCCGATACCAACGGGTTGATCACCGACCTGCGCACCGACGTGGGCCACTACGTGGGCGCGGGCAGCCCGATGATGACCCTGATTGCGATCCATGACGTGTGGATCAGCGCCGACCTGACCGAGAACAACCTCGGCCGCCTGCGCCCCGGCACACCGGTGCTGGTGGTGCTCGATGCGCTGCCTGGGACGGTGCTGAAGGGGCGCATACGCAGCATCGGTTATGGCGTCAGCGTGGGCCAGAGCAACCCGCCGGGCACGTTGCCGAGCGTGCAGAACAGCCGTGAATGGCTGCGCTCGGCCCAACGCTTTCCGGTCATTGTCGAGCTTGACCGGGAGCAGCTGGAAGACAAGTCCGGCTTGCGGGTGGGGGGCCAAGCCGAGGTGATGGCGCTGCCCAGCGAGGGCAACCCGCTGAACGTGCTTGGCCGGGTGTTCATGTGGCTGATGAGCTGGCTCTCGTATGCCTATTGAGCTGCGGCGCCAGCGTGCGCTTCGCCTGGCCTGGGGCGTGGCGCTGTGCCTGGCGGTCAGCTTCGGTTTTGGCCTGCCGGTGCCGATTTTGGCGCCGGTGTTCGCGGTGCTGTTGTTGGCCATGCGTAGCCAGCCCCTGCCGTTGCGCGCGGCACCGGCGTTGGCCGTGCTGGTGCTGCTGAGTTGTGGCAGTGGCCTGTTGCTGATTCCCTTGCTGCGCCATGCACCGGTAAGTGGTGTGCTGATGGTCGGCGTTGGTGTGTTTCTGGTGCTGCGTTATGCCCTGAAGGGCGGCAACGGCCTGTTGGCCAACTTGCTGGTGATCGGCCTGACCATGATCGCCGCAGCGGGCACCAGCGATTTCACCCTGGCGCTGTCGGTGGTCGAGGCCTTGTCCAAAGGCATGCTCCTGGCAACCTTGGGCACGGCGCTGGCGCATGTGATGTTCCCCGAACCGGCTGACGCACCTGTGCAACCGACACCGCCACCGCTCGCCGCTGAACGGGCCAGTTGGGTCGCACTGCGCGCCACGCTGATCGTCATGCCGGCCTTTTTGCTGGCGCTGATCGCACCGGACGCGTTCATGCCGCTGATCATGAAGTCGGTGAGCCTCGGTCAGCAGGCCAGCGAGACCCATGCCCGCAACGCCAGCCGAGAACTGATTGGCTCGACCTTGCTGGCCGGGCTGCTGGCGATCCTGCTGTGGGGGGCATTGAGCCTGTTCGTGCACCTGTGGATGTTTTTCCTGTGGGTGCTGCTGTTCACGCTTTGGCAGGCCCGGCGGCTGTACCGCGCGGTGGCGACGCGGCATAGCCCGGCCTATTGGGTCAGTTGCCTGACTACGATGTTGATACTGCTGGGGCAGTCGGTGCAGGACAGCGCGGCCGGGCAGGATGTCTACCGCGCGTTCGCCGTGCGCATGGCGCTGTTCTTGGCGGTGTCGGTGTATGCCAGTGCCCTGCTGATCTGGATCGACCGGCGCAGGGCTCGGCAGTGGGTGCATTAGGGCTGCCAGTCGACCCCGGTGTCTTCCAGGTAGGCATCCACCGCAGCACCGACGGTGGGGTGAAAGGCCTTTTCCCCCATGTGCTGGAACAACTCAAAGCGCTTCATCTTGTCTTTCACCGGGTCTTTCATCTCCGCGAACTGCAACTCCACGCCGCGCGCCTCCAGCGCCCGGTCCAGTTCAGCGAGCATGTCTGCGGAGGTCACGTCGATGCTGGTCACAGGCTCCGCGGCAATTACCAAACGTTGCACGGCGGTAGGGGACTGTTCCACAGCCGCCAGCACGGTGCTCTGGAACTGCTCGGCATTGGCAAAAAACAGCGGCGCATCCCACCGCAGCAGCACCAGGCCCGGGATGCGCCGGGCTTGCGGGTAGCGCTGCACATCATGGTAGCCGCGGGTGCCATCCACCCGGCCGAGCACTGCAAAATGCGGCCGCCAGCCATCCCAGAGAAATTC
Source organism: Pseudomonas sp. LAIL14HWK12:I10 (assembly GCF_900184205.1). Lineage (NCBI taxonomy): Bacteria > Pseudomonadati > Pseudomonadota > Gammaproteobacteria > Pseudomonadales > Pseudomonadaceae > Pseudomonas > Pseudomonas sp. LAIL14HWK12:I10. Next base: position 29,319 of record NZ_FXWU01000012.1, read on the forward strand.
GATGACTGAAATCGCCACGGCAATGCCGATACCCGGAATGGCACCAAACACTGCCACCCCGACAAAACAGGTAAACGACAGCCAGAACTCCCATTGCTGCATGTGGAAGATGCGTTTGAGGTCGGCGAATTCGAACAGCCCCAGTGCGGCGGCGATCACCACGGCGGCGAGGGCACTGTTGGGCAGGTAATGCATCAGGTTGGGCGCCACCAGCAGCAGAACGGTCACGGCCAGCGCCCCGATGATGCCGGTGAGCTGGGTCTTGGCCCCGGCTGCTTCAGCCACAGGGGTACGTGACGAACTGCTGCTGATCGGGATGCCCTGGAACAGCCCGCTGGCCAGGTTGGCCACCCCCAGGCCAAACATTTCCTGGTTCGGGTTGACCGGCATCTTCAGGCGGGCCGCGTAGGAGCGTGACAGTACGCTGGTGTCGGCGAATGACACCAGCGCCACTGCGATGCCGCCGAGCAGCACTTCCACCAGGTCGATATCGCTCAACCAAGGGAAGACCAGGTCCGGCAGGCCCTGGGGTAACTGGCCGAGGACTTTGACGCCGCTCTGGTCCAGGTCGAGCAGGCTCACCGCCAGTGTCGCCAGCACCACGGCGATCAGGATGCCGGGCAAGCGCTTGAAGGGTTTGAGCAGCAGAATCAGCGCCAGGCTGCCGGCGCCGATGACGAAGCTGGGCCAGTGGCCCTGGCCTGCAAGCAGGGCCTGGATCAGGCCCCAGATGTCACGCAGCGGGCCTTGGCTGTCGATGGATAAGCCAAACAGTTTGGGCAGTTGGCTGATCAGCACGGTCAAGGCGATGCCGTTCATGTAGCCATAGCGGATCGGCTTGGACAGCAATTCGGTGATGAAGCCCAGGCGCAGCAGGCCGGCGACCATGCAGAACACCCCAGCGACCAAGGCCATCATGCTGGCGATGGTGATGGCGCGCTGCGGGTCGCTGGCGGCGTACTGCACCACCACCGCCAGGATGGGCGCGGCCAGTGCCGAATCTGGGCCCAATACCAGGATGCGGCTGGGGCCGAACAGCGCATAGGCCAGCAGCGGAATGATGGTGGCGTAGAGGCCGTAGATGCCGGGTACGCCAGAGGCTTCGGCGTAGGCGATGCCCACGGGCACCAGCATGCTGGTGAGTACCAGCCCGGCAGCGATGTCCCTGGGCAGCCAGGCACGCTGATAGTGAAGCAGGGTGACCACGCCGGGCAGCCAGTGTTGCCAGTCGAAGCGTGGGGGAGGGGGCGTATCGGGCATGGTGCAGGCTCCAGGGGGCGGGGGCATGAACCGCTTGAGGTCCCGTTGGAGAAAGCTTAGTTGGTGGTCGCGAACGCGGGCCCTGTGGGAGCGGGTTTACCCGCGAACACCGGCGAAGCCGGTGCCATAAACCACGTTGCATGCTTCGCGGGCAAGCCTGCTCCCACAGCGTCCGTAACGCTGCAGAAACACAAAAGCCCCCGTTCGGAGGCTTTTGTCGGCGGGCAAACGCTGAACGTCAGACGTTAAACCAGAAGTCAGAGCGCTTAGGCCTCATAAGGTCTGGGTTTTAGTACGGGTCGATATGTGTCATACCCGGTTTAGCGCCCGGTTTGAGTGGCGTGTGACTTTGCTGTCACTGCGGTTGCGTTTTTCTCCGCACGCTGAGGCATTTGACCAAACCTCTCTGCTATGGTGAGCCCGGTATCAAGGTGTGTAGCAGTTCGGTGCTCAGCTTCATTTGTGAACCGTGGCGCGGGCCAAGCCAGGTGAATTTGCCTCGGTGGAGCCGACGTCCCGTCAAGCAGATGCCCAAGCCGTCGTGTATCGGGGCTTTCTTTCTGAGAGGGTCGAGTGACGAGGTCGGCGGCATTCAAGTAGACTGATAAAGTTGACAATTTGTAGAAACTCGAATGGCCAGTCTGGAGGACATCGCAAAAGACGCTCAGATTCGCGGCCTGCATGGCGACGAGGTGGTTAAAGGCACAAGTGTCGACAAGGCTGGTGACTCGGCGGTCCGCGTCGGCTACCAGAAATGTGCCGGTGGTCACGGTGACCAGATACTGCTTCGCAGCGACGAGCCCCGCCTTGAGCTGGCCCAGGCTGGTAAAGCTCTGGCGGTTGATGCCCCAGCTAGCGAATTCAAGCTGGCCTTGAAGGCGTGTTGTATCCAACTGGCGCATCTATTCGATCCGATGATCGCGGAGCACACCAAGAACGAGATCTTCTCCCGCTACAATCCGGGCGAAAAATACATTCTTGCCAATTTACTGGTGGATGGCCGATAGGTGAGTAGCCTTTATTACATTAAGCATCCATTCAAGAGCGAGCTGGAGTTCGACATTGCCAGAGTCAAATGCTACTTGAGTGAGATGTTATCCCTAGTGATTAAGCCGGAGGAAAGCCTGTGAAGCTGGATCTGTTGCGTCTGGAAAACTTCCGCTGTTACGCAGATCTGGAAGTCCCCTTGCATTCACAGCTAACCGTATTGGTGGCTGAAAATGGCCAGGGCAAATCAACCCTGTTGGATGCTATTCGTATCGCGCTCTGGCCCTTTGTCAATAGCTTCGACCTCGCACGTAATGCATTCAATGACCCTGGTAACGCTATCGCTATTGATGACGTGCGCCTGTTGCGTTTGACCAGTGGAGATATGGCCCGGCAGTTACCAGCTCGGGTAACTATGTCTGGAGACTTTGGTAGCGGGGCAGTCTCTACATGGGTTCGCTATCGAGATAAAGAAGCCAGAGCTACCAAGACCAAGGATGACGGAGATACTGGGTTTATGCGGCAGTGGGCTGGTGCTGTCCAGGATCAAATCCGAGACCCGGAAAAGCCGACTTTGGATCTGCCGGTATTTGGCTACTACGGTACTGGGCGGCTCTGGGCGCAGAAGCGCCTGACTGAAAATTTGAAAGGCAAAGATGACACTCGCGAAACCGACTTTTATGTCCGCACATTCGCCTACCTGAACTGCCTGGATCCGGCCTCATCCTACAAGCACTTCAAGGAATGGTTCATCTGGGCATTTCAGAGTCTGCGCGAACAGCAAATTCGCCAGCTTGAAAGGCGCGCACGTGTTGAGGAACTGCAGGCTGCAGAAGATCGTGTTCGTGTTGTTCAGCAAGCCATCGATAGCTTTCTCAGTACGACGACCGGATGGCACCAGTTGGAATTCAGCGTAACTCAGGAAAGCTCGTTGGTACTCAGCCATGGCCTACATGGCACCTTGGATGTTGACCAACTCAGCGATGGCATCCGAAGTGTGCTAGCCATGATCGGTGATATCGCCTATCGCTGTATCAAACTCAACCCTCATCTGGGGGGCGATGCAGCAAGGCAAACACGCGGCGTGGTGCTGATCGACGAAGTGGACATGCACCTGCACCCACGTTGGCAGCAAATCATCCTTACCCAATTGCGAGAAGTATTCCCGCAAATCCAGTTCGTTATAACCACTCATAGCCCGCAAGTGTTGACGTCCGTGCCTTCCGAGTGCATCCGCATACTGAAGGACAATAAGGTCTATTCCGCGCCACCAGGCACCGAAGGCTCGGAGCCGGAGCGTATGCTTCGGCAGGTGCTGGGTCTTGATGAAGTACGTCCTCCAGCCAGCCTTGCGACTCAAGAGTTGAAGGAGTACCTGGCGTTGGTTGATAGAGACCAGTGGAGTAGTCCGCGAGCTCTGGAACTGCGCAAAAAGCTAGATGAGCGCTATCAGGGGCAGGAGCCAGCACTGCTTGATGCTGATCTTCAGATTGAGAATCGTAAGTGGGAGTTGGGTGAATGAAGCAAGTCATTAGGCTTGATGAACCCGATGAGCTGGCGGGGTATCGTGCAGGGAATTTGCGGAGTACTTGGGATCAGATGCGGGGCGACGCAACTGGTCGAACTGCGTACGAGGCTATCCGGTTTCGCTTAGTCAATGGGCAGGGCGGACTGTGTGGCTACTGTGAAATTGACATCCGCGACAATGATTCACTTAAGTGTCGAGTGGAGCATTTTCATCCCAAATCGGATACCGCGATGGCCCATAACTGGGCACTTGATTGGCAGAACATGATCGCAGTCTGCATGGGCGGATCTCAGCGCCATGTGCCGGCGCCCTATGCGCTAGATCCGTTACCGTCCAACCTCAGTTGTGATGCCTACAAGGATCAGATGATTGGAACTGGCAAGCTTGCTGAAAGCTGCGAGGGCTGGGTCATCAATCCAATAAATTTACCTTCTTTCCCAAGCCTGTTTTTCCTGGAGAGAAGTACAGGACGATTGCTTCCCGATGAGCAGGCCTGTGCCCGCACGGCGCTGCCGGGGAACAAGCACCCTAGTACCCAGGAGTTGGTGCAGCACACAATCGATATGCTCAATCTCAATTGCGTTCGCTTGTGTGAGGCGCGCTTACGTGTTCACTGGGATATAGAACGCAATAAGAAGAGCTTGCGCCTTCAGAACATTCGCCCTGAGGAAGCCTTGCGCTCACTTGCGGAGCGCTATTACCGTCAACGTTGGCCGGGTTTTTTTACCACCATTCGTTTTTGTCTGGGCACTACTGCCGAGCAGTACCTGACTGATATTGGGTTTCGAGTGTAAGCGGCTAACGAACCGGATATTGAGGATAACTATGGTTTCGCGATTGCAGCGGAGTAGTGGCGTATGAACCGTCAAACCGTATTCAAAGTAAGTCCATGGTAATCAAGGGGTCGGTCATGCGGTAGCCCATCGCTTTGTAACCTGCTTGGCGCTTATCCCACATTCTCACCAGCGCGGCATTCCCCTCGTCAACGAAGTCGATCACTCGCACGTCAGCTTTGTCGGCATGTGATCGATGCAACCGTCCTGCATACTGCTGGAGGATTCCCTTCCATGAGATAGGCATTGCCAGCACCAGCGTGTCCAATGGCGGATGATCGAAGCCTTCACCCACTAGTTTTCCCGTCGCCAAGAGTACTCGTGGTGCATCAGGGGGGAGGCACTCAAGCTCATGCATACGGGCAATTCGTTGTTTTTTAGGCACTCGCCCATGAAGTGTGAAAAGGTTGTTCACGCGCTGCTTCAACTCCAACTCCAAGGTATCCACATGCTCCGTCCGCTCTGTTAGCACCAGAATTTTTCTACCTTGGCTGTACGCCAGCTCGATCTCCGAGACGATTTTGGCTGTGCGCTCAGAGTCGTCTGCTAACTTCCGAAAAACGTCTTGGATTCCAGAACCGTCGGGGACCACCACAGGCTTTGGCAGCAGTCGAGGTACGACAGATAGATCATGAGGTGCGCTCGCCGGTCGAGCGGCAGAGTGTCGGATCGGTCCGCATTGCATGAAAATGATTGGCTGTTGCCCATCTCGTCGCACTGGGGTTGCCGTAAGGCCCAGCACGTATCGCGCAGTCGCGGTTCTCAGTAGTGCCTCGAATGACACTGCTGACAGGTGATGACACTCATCGACGATAATTTGCCCGTAGTTTTTTACGTGATCGCTGATCTCACCTTTTCGCGATAACGATTGCATTACGGCAATATCGATGATGCCTGTAGGTTTTGCTTTTCCGCCCCCAATCGTTCCAACCACACCCTTGCCAACACCCAAGAACGCTTGCACGCGTTCTTGCCACTGTCTTAATAATTCGGTCCGATGCACAAGTATTAATGTGTTAACGCCACGTCTAGCAATCAATGCAGCTGCGCTGACCGTTTTGCCGAACGCCGTAGGTGCGCAAAGAATTCCGGTATCATGATTCAGCATTTTGCCGATGGCATCTTCCTGGTCTGGACGCAAGGTCCCGAGGAAACTCACGTCAATCGGGTCACCGGCGAAGCGTTCATCTTGAAACTCAGGGGAGATGCCATTTACCCCTAGCAGCTCCAGTGCAGCATCCAGGCAGCCACGTGGCAGCGCAATATGTTTGGGGAAGTTCTGGGCGCAACCGATTATTCTCGGCTTGTTCCACACCGACATGCGCATGGCTTGAGCTTTGTAGAATTCGGGATTTTGAAACGCGGCTAGCCGGACAAGCTGGTTTGCTAATGGTTGCGGCAACGCCGACTTTTCAAAGTAAATCATGTTAGCCAGCGTGACGTTGATAGAGGCTGGCAATGGGCACGTCAATTTTGGTGACTTTGACTCACGAGCCTTCCAAGGTTCTGCATCGCCGTCGTCGTCAACATACATGACTCCTGTAGGGTCCTGCTTCCCCATCGCTTGGGTGACAACGAACGGAATATCCTCCGGAGGCATTTTCTGAACCGATGCTAAGAAGGCCCACTGATCGAGATAAGGTTCAAGCTCGCTGTCGACAAAAACGCTGTTGTTGTGAGCTCTGGCTCGCTTTTGCAATGGAAGTGCGATGAGATTTCCGAAGCCGCCTTTAGGCATGTAGTCCTGATTTGGGAACAACCGATCATAAGAAGTGAGTGCCAATTGGCGTGTACGTTCACATGCATGGCTGATGATTGCCGCACCAAGACGTCGGGCATCATGAGCGGGAACACTTTGCTTGAAGAAAATCCAGCAATGAGCGCCTTTACCTGAACGGGATATTTCCAGTGCCATTGGTACGTTCAGTTCATGACACGACTGAGCGAAGGCTCGTGCATCATCACGCCATTCGGCTTCATCAAAGTCGACCGCCAGAAGATAGCAGGTGTCATCCGGGAGTAGAGGGTAGATGCCAATAACCACTTCACCAGCGAGATGGCGATAAACGACCTCATCGGTGAGAGGAAGTAGCTGACGATTACCGCAGTCCCCGCATTTAATTCGGGGCTTTTCACAAACGCCAGGTTTCCATTCATTTGCGCAGGCGGGTGTGTATCCTGATTTGCCTGCCTTGCTTTCCCAGCGAATTGGATAAACGTCTGTCCTACCACGAAACAAGCTCCGGAATAGGGCAAGCTTTGCTTCTGTGCCAAATTGTTGTGTGTGTTCTGCTTGAACAACCTCGATCTTGACTGGCTCGGCCGGCAGACGCCAATCGATGCCATGCGCATCCAGCAAGGCGACCAATCTTGCATTCTCAGCCTTTAGCTTCGCCACCAGGCTAGTATCTATCACCGTCTTCAGCCTCTACGTCCCAGGTGAAGCTTGTAGCCTCTCGCTACAATCCTCAGTGAACCGGTAAGCGTAGAGGTTACCAAACAATAGCCCTTGCGATGACGAGGTGTCCAACTTCAGGTTTTCGTGAAGCTTGAACGGGGCCGGCTTCGCTAGTTTTGGGACTGGCCTTCCACCCACCTCGCGTTTCAACTACAGCCATGATCTGTGTCCTCTCTTAGCTAGCCTGAAGTCCATCCTCACGTCATCCCGCCAAGAATGCTGAGTGTTATCAGGGATCAAGGCCCCTGCGACCTGTGAGGGTGTCCACTGACGCGGGACTGGCGGCTCCTTACGACCAAGAGCAAGGGCATCTCATGATCTGGCCTCCTGATCACCGATAGCGGTGGGCGGGTGGAGGCTGCACTGACTGACGAGACCAGCGCCGCGAGATCCTGAGCCACAAGCAAGCAGCAATGCGATGACCTGGGCATGCCTGACTGTCAGTCAGGTGCAGTCCATTCCTTGGGCTGCGGCGCCATCATCTACAGCGCTGTTGCTGGTGACATCGGCGTTTGTCACGCCGATTGTCACGAGGGGGATTGCCGCAAAGCCATGTGCGATCAGGGCTGCAGCAGTGTCAGGAGCGCCCGTCTCTTTTCTGGAAAAAGAAACGGGCGCAAGTTGGCGCAAGAATCGGCCAAGCGATTAGGTTGCTGCAGGACAGCGCAGTACGGTGTAGCTGGCGCACGAGGGCGAGCACCCATCACCTGGAAGGTGACCGGGCGAGCTGCCGGATGCTAATCGCCCTTGGGAGAACCACCGCATAACGCGGCGTGACCTTGAAGGTTCGGGTCACCTGGGTGCTGCCAGCGGCAGCGCTTCGAGGCTTCTTTCTAGCGCCGGTGGGATGGCTGGGTCAATCAAGTTAGGCACTGCTCATTGCGCCAAAATTCAATAGCGGAAAGAGGTAACCGTGAGTGGTGGTGAGTGGACGATGGGCCGTTTGTCGCCTTCTTGATGCGAGCCCCTGTGCATGGGAATGCGGAGCCTTCCTATGCGCAGGGACTTTGACTGAAAAGCCGTCGTTCACGTCGTACCACGGCGACAGTCGCCACCGATGTCGCCTGCTGCCGGCCAAGTCGCACGTGGGATGTCGCCAGTGTCGCCGCTGTCGCCACACCGTGGACGCGTCATTATCGGGCCATGCTCTTGGTGATCGGCGTAATATTCGTTGGCCCGCGCATCCATGCGTCGAGCATATCTGCCCACTGCTGCATCATGACTGTGCGATCTGCCAAGTATTCCGCCTGATTGTAGGTGCGTCGCACCGCGTTCGGTTCAGCATGGGCAAGTTAACGCTCAATCCAGTCTCCCGGATAGCCCAATTCATTGAGGCGGGTGCTCCCCGTGGTCCTGGTGGCATGAGGGCTGTACTTCCCACTCCAGCCCAGGGATTTCAGCATCTGGCGAAACGACGCCGCGACCATGGGTTTCGAGCGTTCATCTCGATGGGGGAAGAGGTGCTCGTATTTGCCAGTGACGGTTTGCAAGCCTCGTAACACTGCGACAGCCTGAGTTGGCAGGGGCACGTTGTGCTCTTTACGCTTCTTCATTCGCTCAGCCGGGATACGCCAGCGAGCCGCGTCTAGGTCGAACTCTTCCCAGCGGGCTTCGACCGCTTCATTTGGGCGGCATAACGTTAGCCACATCAGGCGAAAGGCGACTTCGGTTTCATGGCGCCCGCAGTGGCCTTCCACGTCGCGTAAAAGCTGGCCAATTTCATCGGTCGTCAGCGGACGTTTGTGCTGCGTTTTGTTAGCGGGCAGGGCGCGGCGCACTGGATAGACCGGGTCTGTATCTGCTCGCAGCGTCGAGACGGCGAGTTCAAAAATACCGGATATGTTCCGTTTGGCCGCCGCAGCGACCGTCAGACCCTTTTTCTTCGCTGAGGTGGTGAGCACGTCCAGGATGTGGGCGGGGGTGATGCTTTTGATCGACCACGGACCAATCTTCGGAAACACTACGCGTTCGAGCATTTCTAGGCGCTTGACCTTTGTGATGTCTTCCCAGTCTTTAGAGTGCCAGCCACTCCCGCGCGACCGCCTCGAATGTAGTGGCGTTGTCTTGCTGCTGCTTGATGCGCAGCAGTTGTCGATGTCTGGCGGGATTGATACCTTGTTTCACCAGGTCTCGGGCTTTGAGGCGTTCTTCGCGTGCTTCTGCCAGTGTGAAGCGTCGACCTTTACGACGTGCCAAGGCGTCCTCATCACTCTCACCACGGGGCGCAATGGCATAGTCACCCCACCGCGAAGGTGCTTTCCTTGGCGGTGTCTGTGATACGGATGCTGAAGCGGTAACGCCACGCTTTGGTGCCGTTGGGTTTGACCTCGAGATACAGGCCTTTTCCATCCGTGAGTTTGTAAGGCTTGTCCTTGGGCTTCGCGGTGCGGCATTGGGTATCAGTAAGCATCGTCTGATCTCCGGTTTTCGCCATACCCGGTTTTTGAAATCGGGTTATGGGCGTTGTACCCGGAAGACTAGTCAAGGAACGCTCGGATCTCAATGGATGAAAATGGTGGCCCAAAAACACAAAACCCCCGTATCGCTTGGCGATCACGGGGGTTTTGAAGTCTTTCAAGGACCGTGGAATCCCACGGCTCCCATCAGACGTTGAAGCGGAAGTGCATCACGTCACCGTCTTTGACGATGTAGTCTTTACCTTCCAGGCGCCATTTACCGGCTTCCTTGGCGCCGCTTTCACCCTTGAACTGGATGAAGTCGTCATACGCTACCACTTCGGCGCGGATGAAGCCTTTTTCGAAGTCGGTGTGGATAACACCGGCGGCCTGTGGCGCGGTGGCGCCGACGCGGACTGTCCAGGCGCGGACTTCCTGCACACCGGCAGTGAAGTAGGTCTGCAGGTTCAGCAGCTCGTAACCGGCACGGATCACGCGGTTCAGGCCAGGCTCTTCCAGGCCCAGGGCCTCGAGGAACATGTCTTTCTCTTCACCGTCGTCCAGCTCGGCGATTTCGGCCTCGATCTTGTTGCAGACCGGCACCACGACCGCACCTTCTTCTTCGGCGATGGCACGGACTACGTCCAGGTGCGGGTTGTTGTCGAAGCCGTCTTCAGCGACGTTGGCGATGTACATCACCGGCTTGCTGGTCAGCAGGTGGAAGCCACGGATGACGGCCTTTTCGTCGTCAGCCATGTGCTTCATCAGGCTGCGCGCTGGCTTGCCTTCGGTGAAGTGCGGGATCAGCTTTTCCAGGATGGCCTTTTGCGCCAGGGCTTCCTTGTCGCCGCCCTTGGCGTTGCGGGCAACCTTCTGCAGTTGCTTCTCGCAGCTGTCGAGGTCGGCGAAGATCAGCTCGAGGTCGATGATCTCGATGTCACGCTTGGGGTCGACGCTGTTGGAAACGTGAATCACGTTCTCGTCTTCGAAGCAGCGCACCACGTGGGCGATGGCATCGGTCTCGCGGATGTTGGCGAGGAACTTGTTGCCCAGGCCTTCACCCTTCGAAGCGCCCGCCACCAGGCCTGCGATGTCGACGAATTCCATGGTGGTCGGCAGGATGCGGTTAGGCTTGACGATTTCCGCCAGTGCAGCCAGGCGCGCGTCGGGCATCGGCACGATGCCGCTGTTCGGCTCGATGGTGCAGAAAGGGAAGTTCTCCGCCGCGATGCCAGACTTGGTCAGGGCGTTGAACAGGGTGGACTTGCCGACGTTGGGCAGGCCGACGATGCCGCAATTGAAACCCATGGGTATTCCCTCTCTAGGAAATCAGGCCTTCTGGCTGTGCAGTTCGCGCATCGCCTTGGCGAAATCGCCAGCGAGGACATCTGGCAGCACGCCGAGGGCAAAATCGATGCTGGCATCGAGCTTCTCCTGCTCGGCGCGCGGCGCGCGGCCCAGGACGAAGTTGGAGACCAGTTTGGCGTCGCCCGGGTGGCCAATGCCAAGCCGCAGGCGGTGGAAGTCGTTCTGGTTGCCGAGCTGCGCGATGATGTCGCGCAGGCCGTTGTGCCCACCATGGCCGCCGCCGCGTTTGAGCTTGGCGACGCCTGGAGGCAGGTCGAGTTCGTCATGCGCCACCAAGATCGCTTCCGGCTTGATGCGGAAGAAATTGGCCAAGGCCGCCACGGACTGGCCGCTACGGTTCATGTAGGTGGTGGGAATGAGTAGACGAACGTCGTTGCCCTGATGGCTGAATTTAGCCGTCAGGCCGAAATACTTGCGGTCAGCGGTCAAGGAGACGCGCTGGGCGCTGGCAATGCGTTCAACGAAAAGAGCCCCTGCGTTATGCCGGGTCTGTTCGTATTCGGGGCCGGGGTTACCCAGGCCAACGATCAACTGGATGGCGGTCACGTCAGGGGCTCTTCCTTGGAGTTGGTGGGTTACAGGGCGCGGGGCACTGTAACCCGATCAACACCGGCGTGCGAGTGGATTACTCGGCAGCGCCTTCAGCTTCTGGAGCAACGCGTGGCGCGTGAACGTTGGCAACAGCTTTGTCATCACCGTGGGCCAGAGCGACGAACTCTACGCCTTTCGGAGCTTTCAGGTCCGACAGGTGGATGATGCTGCCGACTTCGGCGTTGGCCAGGTCAACTTCGATGAACTCAGGCAGGTCTTTGGCTTCGCAAGAAACTTCGATCTCGGAAACAACGTGCGAGATCTCGCCGCCTTTCTTGATCGGGGCTTCTTCGCCGATGAAGTGAACCGGAACCTTGGCGGTCAGCTTCTGGCCAGCAACGACGCGAACGAAGTCAGCGTGCATGATGAATTGCTTGGCTGGGTGGCGCTGCATGGCCTTGACGATGACGTTTTGCTTGACGCCGTCAACGTTCAGCTCGATCACGTGGCTGTAGGCAGCTTCGTTTTCGAACAGTTTGGCGATTTCCTTCGACACGATGGTCAGGGACTCGGCGTCTTTACCGCCACCGTAGACAACGGCAGGGATGCTCAGCGAGTGACGCAGGCGGCGGCTCGCACCTTTCCCCAGGTCAGTACGCTTTTGGGCGTTCAGGATGAAATCAGTCATTTTGCTTCTCCAAAATAGCCATCTCCCGCAGGCGTTTGCGACCAGCGCCAAACGGGGTGGGCAAAAAAGCCCCGCCCCAACACATGCTGGGGCGGGGCGCTTCACATCAACACGTGTTCCGCTTAGCGGAACATCGCACTGATCGATTCTTCATTGCTGATGCGGCGTACCGCTTCAGCGACAACCGGTGCGATATCCAACTGGCGGATACGGTCACAGGCTTGAGCAGCGGCGGACAGCGGAACGGTGTTGGTCACCACCAGCTCGTCCAGTACCGACTTCTCGATGTTCTCGATCGCGCGGCCCGACAGGACAGGGTGCGTGCAGTAGGCGTAAACCTTGGCAGCGCCGTGTTCTTTCAGGGCTTTGGCCGCGTGGCACAGGGTGCCGGCGGTGTCGACCATGTCGTCTACCAGGATGCAAGTGCGCCCTTCGACGTCGCCGATGATGTGCATAACCTCGGAGTGGTTAGCCTTTTCGCGGCGTTTATCGATGATACCCAGATCGACACCCAGGGACTTGGCGACGGCGCGTGCGCGCACGACACCACCGATGTCCGGAGAGACGATCATCAGGTTCTCGAAACGCTGGTCTTCGATATCGTCGACCAATACGGGCGAGCCATAAATGTTGTCGACAGGAATATCGAAGAAACCCTGGATCTGGTCAGCGTGCAGGTCGACGGTGAGTACACGGTCGATACCTACGACAGTGAGCATGTCAGCGACGACTTTGGCGCTGATAGCAACACGTGCCGAACGCGGACGGCGGTCCTGGCGGGCGTATCCGAAGTAAGGAATCACGGCGGTGATTCGGGATGCTGAGGAGCGGCGGAAGGCGTCGGCCATCACTACCAGTTCCATCAGGTTATCGTTGGTCGGGGCACAGGTCGGCTGAATAATGAAGACGTCTTTACCGCGGACATTTTCATTGATCTCAGTGCTGATCTCGCCGTCGGAGAATTTACCGACAGAGACGTCACCGAGAGGGATATGCAGCTGACGTACGACACGCCGAGCCAGATCGGGGTTAGCGTTCCCCGTAAAGACCATCATCTTGGACACGCGCAGTACCTGAAGGCTGAGGGTATACCTGGATGAGTATAAGGAAAATGGCAGGGGCGGCTGGATTCGAACCAACGCATGGCAGGATCAAAACCTGCTGCCTTACCGCTTGGCGACGCCCCTGTATCTGTTGCTGCGAGCGCTATGCACTCGACTTCTTGACCAGACTTTGTAGCTTGCGATGCAACATCGAAATATTGCTTCCTTTCGCCACAAACCCTGTTTGGGTCGCTGAAAGAAGGGCCAGAACTTTATCAGCTTCGGCTTTGCTTGGGAAGGCCCCAAACACACAACTTCCAGTTCCGGTTAGCCGAGCTTCGGTGAATTTACCCAGAGAATTCAATGCGTTTCGAACTTCTGGATAACGCTGCTCAACCACCCGTTGGCAGTCATTTCGACTGTTTCCCTCGGGAACGGGGCGCATCTTAAGGGGGAGGGAATCACGTGTCAACTGCGGATGTGAAAAAATTTCTACAGTACTGACAGACACTTGCGGCACCAGCACGACATACCAGGGTTCGTCGGGGTCGACCGGGGTCAGTTGTTCGCCGACACCCTGGGCGAATGCCGCGTGGCCGCGAACGAATACCGGCACGTCGGCGCCCAGGCTCAGGCCCAGGGCCGCCAGGCGGTCTTCATCCCAGCCCAGTTGCCATAAGTGCGCCAGCGCCAGCAGGGTGGTCGCGGCATCCGAGCTGCCGCCACCGATACCTCCGCCCATGGGCAAGACCTTGGTCAACCAGATGTCGGCGCCAAGCGTTGTGCCGGATTGCGCTTGCAGTTTGCGTGCGGCGCGTACGATCAGGTTGCTGTCGTGGGGCACCGCCTCGATGTCGGTGTGCAGGCGGATTACGCCGTCTTCACGCAGGGCGAAGGTCAATTCGTCGGCGTGGTCGAGGAACTGGAAGACGGTTTCCAGCTCGTGGTAACCATCCGGGCGGCGGCCGATGATGTGCAGCCACAGGTTGAGCTTGGCCGGGGCCGGCAGGGTGAGCGTGTTCATCGATCATTGCCCCAGCTGGCGTGGCTGCCAATCCTTGACCACCAGGGTCACGTCGAGGTCCTTGCCGTGCAGTTTCAGGCGCTCGGGCAGCCAGTAGCCATTCTGCTCGGTGTAGCTCAGGTACTGGACCTGCCAGCCATCCTGGTCGAGGCTGGCCAGGCGGCTGTCGCCGTCCAGGGTCAGCTTGCTCTTGCTGTCGGGCGCGGGCAGGCCACGCACCCACCAGACCAAGTGCGATACCGGCAGTTGCCAGCCCAGTTGTTCTTCCAGCAGGGCCTCGGGGCTGGTCGCTTCGTAGCGGCCCTGGTTGGCCACTTCCAGCACCACGCCACCGGGGCGGCCGGTCAGGCGGGCGGCGCCACGGCCCAATGGGCCTGCCAGGCGGATGTCGTAGTAGTCCTGGCGTTGCAGCCAGAACAACGTGCCGCTGCCGGAATCGCGCGGGGCGCGGATGCCGACCTTGCCGTTGATCTGCCAGCCATCCAGGGTGCTTAGTTGCGCCTTGTGCTGGCGCCACTGCTGCGGGTCGCCTTGGCCCTGCAGGGCTTCGCGGCTACCGAAGCCGGCACAGCCCGCGAGCAGGGCGATCAGGGTGAAGGTGATGAAATGGCGCAGGAACATGGCGTTAAAGGGTCTCTGATCCGGTCAGGCGCAGTACGGTCTTGCGCAGGATAGGGCTGTCGGGCTGGGCTTCGAAGGCCTTGGCCCAGACCTGGCGGGCTTCACGGCGCTTGCCGTTGGCCCACAGGACTTCGCCCAGGTGGGCGGCCACTTCATGGTCGGGGAAGCGCGCCAGGGCCTGGCGCAGGTAGCCTTCGGCTTCGTCGAGTTTGCCCTGGCGGTAGGCGACCCAGCCCAGGCTGTCGAGCACAGCCGGGTCGTCCGGCGTCAGCTGGTGGGCTTTGTCGATCAGCGCCTTGGCTTCGGCGTAGCGGGTGGTGCGGTCGGCCAGGGTGTAACCCAGGGCGTTCAGCGCCATGGCGTTTTCGGGTTCGCGGGCGATGATGGCGCGCAGGTCTTTTTCCATCTGCGGCAGATCGTCGCGCTTTTCGGCCAGCATGGCGCGGGTGTACAGCAGGTTGAGGTCGTCCGGGTAGCGTTGGATGGCCTGCTGCAGCACCTGGTTGGCCTGGGCATCCTTGTTGTTGTTGCTGTAGCTTTCCGACTCGATCAGGTACAGCTGCACAGCGACGTCCGGCTGCGCCTCGCGGGCTTCGGCGAGCAGGCGCGAGGCCTCGCTGCCGCGGCCGTTGGCAATCAGGATATCGGCCTGGCGCAGTTGCGCCGGCAGGTAGTCGGGGCCGGGGCCGACCAGGGCGTATTCGCGCAAGGCGGCTTCGGGGTCGTGGCGCTCTTCGCGGATGCGGCCCAGGTTCAGGTGGGCGGCATCGACGTTGCTGTCACGCTCGACCAGCTCCTGCAGGTAGCCTTCGGCTTCATCCCAGTCTTTGTTTTCCAGGCAGACCAGGGCCAGCGAGTAACGCAGCTCATCGTCTTCGGGGTACTGCTGGACCAGGCTGATGAACTCGCTTTTGGCATCGGCCATGCGGTCCTGCTCGACCAGGGTGCGGGCGTAGGTCAGGCGCAGCCGTTTGTCATCCGGGTTGTCGCGGATCGCACCGCGAAGCAGGGGCAGGGCCTCTTTGCCGCGGTCGAGGGCTTGCAGCAGGCGGGCGCGCAGCAGGACCGGGGCGATCTCGCCGTCTTGCGGCGGGTGCGCCTCAAGCAGCTCAAGCGCTTCTTCGGTCTTGCCGTCCTGGTTCAGCAGCAGCGCCTTGCCGAACACCAGTTGGCCGTTGTCCGGGTACTTGACCAGCAGGCGTTCGAAGCTCTGCAGCAAGCCGTCGCGGGTGCTCTGGTCGGTCTCGGCGGCGGACAGGGCGAGGAAGTCGAAATGGGTATCGCCCTGGCCCTGCAGGACTTTTTCCATGTAGACCATGGCATCGTCGTAGCGCCCGGCACGGGCCAACTGGATGGCGGCGGCGCGTTGGGCGTCGAGGTTGTCAGGGTCGTTGCGGGCCCAGACCAGGGCGTTGTCCAAGGCCGGCTCGTCGGCGCCGAGGTATTCGGCGATACGGTAGGCACGCTCGGACACGCCAGGGTCCTGGGTCTTTTCGGCCTGGTCGGTGTAGTTGGCCAGGGCGATGTCGAAGCGGTTGCGCTGGCCGGCCAGCTCCGCGACCAGCAGGCTATAAAGGGTGTCTTGCTTGAACGAACCGTACACCACGGGTTTTTCGGCCTCGCCTGTGCCGGCCTCGGCAACGGGAGGCTCGGCTTTTTGCGGGGCCAGGCTCTGGCAACCCTGGAGCAGGGCGAAGGCAAGCAGCAGTGCGTAGGGTCTGTTCATAAAAAGGCTTAAAAGGACTCACCGGCGGTCGGAGCATGATGACACAAGCGCGGTGGCAAACCCACCTGCGAAGCATTTGGTTAACTGCGACCATGGCAGGGGCAAGCAGGTTCCGGGTGAGCGCTGGCAGGGGATATTCCGGCGCCATCACGACAATAGCGAACGGTGGTTGTTCTGGAACCTGCGAAAGAGGACAATTATCGGCTTCTCGTCACAACCAGCGACCTTGCATGGCCTTTCTTGCACTTGGTATCAACCATAAGACTGCCTCGGTAGACGTACGCGAGCGCGTGGCGTTTACCCCAGAGCAGCTGGTGGACGCCCTGCAGCAGCTCTGCCGACTGACCGCCAGCCGTGAAGCGGCGATCCTGTCGACCTGCAACCGTAGCGAGCTTTATATAGAGCAGGACCACTTGTCTGCCGACGCGGTGCTGCATTGGCTAGCCGATTATCACCGCCTGAGCCTGGATGAACTGCGCGCCAGCGCCTACATCCATGAAGAGCACGACGCTGTGCGGCACATGATGCGCGTGGCCTCGGGCCTCGACTCGCTGGTGCTTGGCGAGCCACAGATTCTCGGCCAGATGAAGTCCGCCTACGCCGTGGCGCGTGAGGCCGGCACTGTCGGCCCGCTGCTCGGGCGCCTGTTCCAGGCCACCTTCAGTGCCGCCAAGCAGGTGCGCACCGACACCGCGATCGGCGAGAACCCGGTCTCGGTGGCGTTCGCCGCAGTGAGCCTGGCGCGGCAGATCTTCAGTGACCTGGGGCGCAGCCAGGCGCTGCTGATTGGCGCCGGCGAGACCATCACCCTGGTCGCCCGCCACCTTCACGAGCAAGGCGTGCGGCGTATCGTCGTGGCCAACCGGACCCTGGAGCGCGCCAGTACCCTGGCCGAGCAGTTTGGCGCCCATGCCGTGCTGCTGGCCGACATCCCGCAAGAGCTGGCCAACAGCGACATCGTCATCAGCTCCACCGCCAGCCAGTTGCCGATCCTCGGCAAGGGCGCGGTCGAGAGCGCGTTGAAGCAACGCCGGCACAAGCCGATCTTCATGGTCGACATTGCCGTCCCGCGTGACATCGAGCCCGAAGTCGGCGAACTCGACGACGTTTACCTCTACACCGTCGATGACCTGCACGATGTGGTCGCAGAAAACCTCAAGAGCCGCCAGGGCGCTGCCCAGGCCGCCGAAGAGCTGGTGTCGGTGGGCGCCGAAGACTTCATGGTGCGCCTGCGCGAGCTGGCTGCGGTGGACGTGCTCAAGGCCTACCGCCAGCAAAGCGAGCGGCTGCGGGATGAAGAACTGCAAAAAGCCCAGCGTCTGCTGGCCAACGGCGGCAACCCCGAAGACGTGCTGGCCCAACTGGCCCGGGGCCTGACCAACAAACTCCTGCACGCCCCCAGCGTGCAGCTGAAAAAGCTCTCGGCCGAGGGCCGCCTCGATGCGCTGGCCATGGCCCAGGAACTCTTTGCCCTCAACGAGGGCTCGACGGACAAATCCTCGCAATGAAAGCGTCGCTGCTGAACAAACTGGATATCATCCAGGACCGCTTCGAAGAACTGACCGCACTGCTCGGTGACGCTGAAGTCATCTCCGACCAGACGCGTTTCCGCGCCTATTCCCGCGAATACGCCGAAGTCGAGCCGGTCTACGCTGCCTATCAAGCGTGGCGCAAAGTCCAGGACGACCTCGAAGGCGCCCAGGCGCTGCTCAAGGACAGCGACCCGGACATGCGTGAAATGGCCGTGGAAGAAGTGCGCGAAGCCAAGGAGCAATTGCTGACGCTGGAAGCCCAGCTGCAACGCATGCTGCTGCCCAAGGACCCTAACGATGGGCGCAACGTGTTCCTCGAAATCCGCGCCGGCACCGGTGGCGACGAGGCGGCGATCTTTTCGGGCGACTTGTTCCGCATGTATTCGCGCTATGCCGAGAAGCGTGGCTGGCGCTTGGAGATTCTTTCCGAGAACGAAGGCGAACACGGCGGCTACAAGGAAATCATTGCCCGCGTCGAAGGCGAAAGCGTGTACGGCAAGCTCAAGTTCGAATCGGGCGCACACCGCGTGCAGCGCGTGCCGGAAACTGAGTCCCAAGGCCGTATCCACACCTCGGCGTGCACCGTGGCGGTGCTGCCCGAGCCCGACGAGCAGGCCGCGATCGAAATCAACCCGGCCGACTTGCGCGTGGACACCTACCGCGCCTCCGGCGCCGGCGGCCAGCACATCAACAAGACCGACTCGGCGGTGCGCATCACCCACTTACCCACCGGTATGGTGGTCGAGTGCCAGGAAGAACGTTCGCAGCACAAAAACCGCGCCCGCGCCATGTCCTGGCTGTCGGCCAAGCTCAACGACATGCAGACCAGTGCCGCGCAGAACGCCATTGCCAGTGAGCGCAAGCTGCTGGTGGGCTCCGGTGACCGCTCCGAGCGTATCCGCACCTACAATTATCCACAGGGCCGGGTCACCGATCACCGCATCAACCTGACCTTGTATTCGCTGGACGACATCCTCGCCGGTGGCGTAGACGCCGTGATCGAACCGCTGTTGGCCGAATACCAGGCCGATCAACTGGCCGCCCTGGGGGACTGATGACCATCATCGCCAGCTTGCTGCGCAATGCGCAGTTGCCCGAATCGCCCACCGAGCGGCTGGATGCCGAACTGTTGCTGGCTGCGGCCATCGGCAAGTCGCGCAGCTACCTGCATACCTGGCCCGAGCGCATCGTCAGCAGCGAAGCGGCCGACACCTACGCCGGTTACCTGCAGCGCCGCCGTAGTGGCGAGCCGGTCGCCTATATCCTCGGGCAGCAAGGGTTCTGGAACATCGACCTGGAAGTGGCGCCACATACGCTGATCCCGCGTCCGGACACCGAGCTGCTGGTCGAGACTGCCCTTGAGCTTCAGCCAGCAACCCCGGCCAAGGTGCTCGACCTGGGCACCGGGACCGGGGCCATTGCCCTGGCGTTGGCCGGCGATCGCCCGGCCTGGCAGGTGACGGCGGTAGACCGGGTGGAGGCGGCGGTCGCGTTGGCCGAGCGTAATCGACAGCGCCTGGGGCTGGCTAACGTCCAGGTGCGTGTCAGCCACTGGTTCGATGGCCTGGGCGATGCGCGCTTTGACCTGATTGTCAGCAACCCGCCGTACATCGCCAGTGAAGACCCGCACCTGGTCGCCGGCGACGTGCGCTTCGAACCCAGCAGCGCGCTGGTGGCGGGCACCGATGGCCTGGACGACCTGCGGGTGATTGCCGCCCAGGCGCCACGTCACCTGCTGCCAGGTGGCTGGTTGTTGTTGGAGCACGGCTACGATCAGGCCGCAGCGGTGCGTGCCTTGCTGGCTGAACACGGCTTTAGCGAGGTGGCCAGCCGCACGGACCTGGGCCGCCATGAACGCATTACCCTGGGGCGCCTGCCATGCTGAGTGATCAGGAACTGTTGCGCTACAGCCGGCAGGTCTTGCTGGCGCAGATCGATATCGACGGCCAACTGCGGCTCAAGCAGAGCAAGGCCCTGATCGTCGGCCTCGGTGGTTTGGGGTCGCCTGTCGCGCTGTACCTGGCAGCAGCGGGCGTGGGTGAGCTGCACCTGGCGGACTTCGACACCGTTGACCTGACCAACCTGCAACGCCAGGTGATCCACGACAGCGCCAGTGTCGGCATGAGCAAGGTGGACTCGGCGCTGCAGCGCCTGGAGGCGATCAACCCAGAGATCAGCCTGGTCGCTCATCGCCAGGCGTTGGACGAGGACTCGCTGGCCGCTGCGGTGGCGGCGGTCGACCTGGTGCTGGACTGCTCCGACAACTTTTCTACCCGCGAGGCGGTCAACGCTGCGTGCGTTGCTGCCGGTAAACCGCTGGTCAGTGGCGCGGCGATCCGCCTCGAAGGCCAGCTGTCGGTGTTCGACCCGCGGCGTGACTACAGCCCTTGCTACCACTGCCTGTATGGCCATGGCAGCGAGGCTGAACTGACCTGCAGCGAAGCCGGTGTAATCGGCCCGCTGGTGGGGCTGGTAGGTAGCCTGCAGGCCCTGGAAGCCATGAAACTCTTGGCGGGGTTTGGCGAGCCGCTGGTGGGCCGCCTATTGCTGATCGATGCCCTCGGCACGCGCATTCGTGAGCTGCGGGTCAAGCGCGACCCGGCTTGCGCGGTCTGTGGCAAGCGCGATGGCTGAGCGTTCGGCGCCGATTGGCGTAATGGATTCGGGGGTCGGCGGTTTGTCGGTACTGGCCGAGATCCAGCGCCTGCTGCCTAACGAATCACTGCTGTATGTGGCCGATTGCGGGCACGTGCCTTACGGTGAAAAGTCGGCGGATTACATCCGCCAGCGCTGCCGGCGTATTGCCGAGTTCTTCCAGCAGCAGGGCGCCAAGGCCTTTGTCTTGGCCTGTAATACCGCGACAGTGGCGGCCGTTGCCGACCTGCGTGAGCTGTACCCGCAATGGCCGCTGGTGGGCATGGAGCCAGCGGTAAAGCCGGCTGCTGCAGCCACCCGCTCCGGTGTAGTCGGCGTGCTGGCCACGACCGGCACCTTGCAGAGCGCCAAGTTTGCGGCGTTGCTCGACCGCTTCGCCAGCGATGTGCGCGTGGTCACCCAGCCTTGCCCCGGCCTGGTCGAGCGGATCGAAACCGGCGACCTGAGCAGCCCGGCCTTGCGCCAGTTGTTGCTCGGCTACGTGCAGCCGCTGCTGGCGGCTGGCTGCGACACGCTGATTCTGGGCTGCACGCATTACCCCTTCCTGCGCACGCTGCTGGCCGACATGGTGCCGGCGGACGTAGCCATCATCGATACCGGCGCCGCCGTGGCACGTCAACTGCAGCGTCTGCTGGGCGCCAGCGACCTGCTGGCTGAGGGCCCGGCAGTGGATACCCGCTTCTGGACCAGTGCCGACCCACAATCCCTGAGAAAAATCCTACCGTTGCTGTGGCAGAAGTCCGACAGTGTGCAACGCTTTACGTTGTGAAAAAAACGTGAAAATCAGCTGAACTATCGTACCACTGCCGATTTCTACCGATTTGCCTGACACGAGGCGAACACTAACAACAGCATTAGGAAGAAGGATGTTTCTTATGAGGAAACTGCTCGGCTTGGCGGCGGCTGCCGTCTTTACCTTGGGGCAAGCAGTGTCGGCGCAGGCGGCCGATGTTTCATTTTCGGTGGGGCAGACGGGTGACTCGACCATGGTCTACCGGCTGGGTCTGCAATCGAACTGGGACGCGAGCTGGTGGCAGACCAACGTTGGCCGCCTGACCGGGTATTGGGATGGGGCTTACACCTACTGGGATGGCGACAAGACCGCGAGCAACCACAGCCTGTCGTTCGCACCGGTATTCGTTTATGAGTTTGCGGGGGATTCGGTAAAGCCCTATATCGAGGCCGGGATTGGCGTCGCGGCCTTTTCCAGCACTGAGCTTGAAAGCAATGAACTGGGCTCGGCGTTCCAGTTCGAAGACCGAATCGGTTTTGGACTGCGCTTTGCGGGCGGGCATGAAATTGGTGTGCGTGCCATTCACTATTCCAATGCTGGCATCAAGCAACCTAACGACGGTGTAGAGAGCTACAGCCTGCATTACCGCATGGCGCTCTAGCTACCCCGCACCCTTGTAGGAGCAGCCTTGCGCTGCGAAGAGGCCGGTAATAGCAGCAGAGATTCTTTGTGGTCTCACCGGCCTCTTCGCAGCACAAGGCTGCTCCTACAGGTCCAGCGTTTCCGGTACCTGGCGTCTTCCAATGCTGGTATCAAGCAGCTCAATGACGGTGTAGAGCGCTACAGCCTGCGTTACCGCATGGCGCTCTAAGCTGCCCCGCACCCTTGTAGGAGCAGCCTTGCGCTGCGAAGAGGCCGGTGATGTCAGCCGAGATTCTTTGTGATTTCACCGGCCTCTTCGCAGCGCAAGGCTGCTCCTACAAGATCAGGGCCGTAGTGGCCACAAGCTGCTCAGGTCCAGCGTCTCCAGTACCAATTCCGGCTCGCGTTGCGGTAATCGCTGCAACAGTTCCTCGGCAGCGCTTTCAGGCGTCCAGGCCTCGGGTATCGCTTGCGCCGTTGTCACGGGTGTTTTCAACGATTGTGGCCCCACTACCGTCAAGCTGATCTGCAGCTTATCCAGTACCTGGCGTTGCTCGCGAAGCCACTGGGCAGTGCTGTTGAAGCCGCTGGCAACCTGGGTGGGTGCAAACAGCTGCGAGGCCGAGTAGCGATTGAGGATGGCCATTACCTGAGGTGCATCACCCTTCGTCAGCAGCGGCAAGGCACTGGTCAGGCAATGTTCGCTGGCCACCAGGTTGCCGCTGGCGATGGCCTCGAACAGCTCGTCATCGGGCACGTCGTCGGCCAGGTAATCACTGGTGCCGGCATTGATGATCAGGCAATCCAGCGAACCCCAAGTATTCAGCAACAATGTACTGGCTGCATCCGCCTGTTCCAGTACCTGCAACTCCCCCGGCAGCCGCACCAACTGCGGGGCGAAACGTTCGCCCAGTGTATCCAGTGCTTCGCATTCCCTGGCACTGGCGGCCACCCGATGCCCTTGCTCGAGCAGCCGCTCTACCAAAGCCAGCCCTAATCCGTTACTGGCCCCTGTTACCCAGAAACTGCGAGTACTGTTCACGATACTGCCCCCTGATCCTGCCGGCGCGGAAGGCCTTTGAAGGCTTCCAATGCACGCTGGCGACTGCTGCCGAGATCGACTATTGGATTGTGATACGAATTAGGTGCAAAAAGATCCGCAGCCTTTACGGGCTGATGAATGGCTTTCTCATCCAGTGCTTGCAATTCCGGTACCCAGTGGCGAATGAATCGCCCTTGCGGGTCGAAGCGCTGAGACTGCGAAACCGGGTTGAAGATGCGGAAGTAGGGCACTGCATCGGTCCCGGTGGACGCGCTCCATTGCCAGCCACCATTGTTGGCCGCCAGGTCACCGTCTATCAGATGGCGCATGAAATGCCGTTCGCCTTTGCGCCAGTCGATCAGCAGGTTCTTGCTGAGAAACATGGCGACGATCATGCGCAGCCGGTTGTGCATCCACCCGGTGTCCAGCAACTGGCGCATGGCGGCATCGATGATCGGGAAGCCGGTGCGCCCCTGTTCCCAGGCCGCGAGGTCTTCAGGCGCATCGCGCCATGGCAAGGCTTCGGTGTGGGTGCGGAAGGCGCGGTGCCGGGAGACCTGTGGATAACCCGTCAGGATGTGCTTGTAGAACTCCCGCCACAGCAGCTCGTTAATCCAGGTTTGGACGCCCGTGCTGCCGCTGTCGAACTCGCCCCGGTTGCACGCCAGGGCGCCGTGCAGGCATTGCCGGGGCGAGATCACCCCAGCGGCCAGATAAGCCGAGAGCTGGCTGGTGCCCGGCTTGGCGGGGAGGTCGCGCAGGTGATGGTAGTCGTCAATCACCTCATCAAGAAAGCGCGTCAGGCGGCTCTGCGCCTCGGCTTCCCCTGCTGGCCAGTGGTCGCTCAAGGTGCGCGGCGGTGTGTCGAAGCCCTCTATTTGCTCGGGTATGGGATCGCTGGCGATTTTCAGGGGCGACTGCGGTTTAACCCGAGGGGCTAACGCCGGGAGGCTGCGGTGCAAGTGTTCGAGGCAGTTTTTCTTGAACTGGCTGAAGACCTGGAAGTAGTCACCACTGCGGGTGAGGACCGTGCCTGGGCGGAAGAACAGCTGGTCGAGGTAGCTGTGCGCCTGGATCGCTGACTGTTCCAGCAGTGCCCGTGTAGCCTGGTCGCGGCGCTCTTCGTTGATGCCGTACTCCTCGTTCCAGTGCACGCCCTCGACCCGGTGCTGACGGCAGGCGTCCAACACGGCCTGTGGCGCCTGATCCCACGTATCGACGGTGCGGATCAGCAACGGGATGTTGAGGGCCTCCAGCGACTGACGCAGCGTGCGCAGGTTGCGCAGCCAAAAGTCGACTTTGCAGGCGGCGTCGTCATGCGCCTGCCACTGGCCGGGGCTGACCAGCCACAGGGCAAGGGTCGGGCCGCGTTCGCAAGCTGCGCTCAAGGCGGTGTTGTCGTCGATGCGCAGGTCACTGCGCAGCCAGATCAGTTGCATGGTGCATTCATCTCTACAGGCCGGCGGCCATTGCCTTGAAGCACGCGCAATGCCGACTGTGGGGTATCGAACAGGAAGAGCTCGGGAAGGTCGAGGGCGTTCAGGTGGGCCTGATGCAGGGCGAGCGTGGCGCCGCCCAGCAGTTTTGGCCCCGGTATGCCTTGCAGCAGGCGCTGCAAGGCTTTGCTGTCGATGCGTGGCCCCAGGTGCAGCAGGAGGGCGCGCGGCTGCAGTGCGGCGATCGCCCGTTGCAACTGCGGGCCGCCAACCGGCTGTTCCAGCACTTCGACAGGGATGCCATTGCTGCTCAATAGCCAGGCGCATAGCCACAAGGCGGGGTCGAACGCCTGCTCGCTGTCTTCGGCCAGCAGCACCGCTGGGCCTTGTAGCAGTTGGTTGTCGTGGTACACCCGGGCGCCGAGCTTGCTGCGCAGCCAGGTATGGAAAAACACCTGTTCAAGCCGGGCATTGAAATAGTTGCGCCAGCGCAGCTCCAGGCTGTCGAGCAGGGGCAGCAGCAGTTGCTCGCACAGGGTGATGGCGGGGTACAGCGCCATGGCTTGGTTGAGTTGCTGGTCGAGTGCACGTTGCGAGAGGTTGGCGATGGCCTCGATCAACTGCGCCTGCCGGGCCTGCCAGTCGCTTTGCGGGGCGCTGCTGGTGGGTTTGTCGAGCAGCTCACGCACCTGGCCCACCGACGCGCCGCGCTGCAGCCAGGCCAGGATCGCTTCGACCCGTTCGACCTGCTCGATGGAATACAACCGGTGCCCTTTAGCGGTGCGTTGCGGCTTGAGCAGGCCGTATCGACGTTCCCAGGCACGCAGGGTGACGGGGTTGACGCCGGTGCGGCGGGCGAGCTCGCCGATAGGCAGCAGGCTTTCAGACGGCATTACGAAGCCCCAGGCTCTCGGGGTGTGGTTGCAGGTAGGCTTGCTGCATCAGGTAAGGGTCGGGGTGTTTGCGCAGGTGATGCTTGAGCAAGGTCAGTGGCACGACCAGCGGCACCACGCCTTGTTGGTACTGGCTGATGAGGGTTTGCAATTCGGCTTTGTCCTGTGCGGTCAGGGCATCTTTGAAGTAGCCACTCAGGTGCTGCAGCACGTTGCAGTGCGTGCCACGGCTGGCACAGCGACGCAGCGCTTGCATCAGCTCGCTGAAGTAACGTGGCCCGATCTCCTGTGGGTCGTCATCGCGGCTCATGGTGCCGAGCAGCCGCCCCAGCGTGCGGTAGGCTTGGGGGTTGTTGGCCATCAACAGGTACTTGTAGCGCGCATGAAAGCGCACCAGCGCGCCGCGGCTGAGGCCTTCGGCCAACAGGCGCTGCCAATCGGCGTAGGCGTACACGCGGCTGATGAAGTTTTCGCGCAGCACGGCATCGTGCAGGCGGCCTTCCTCTTCCACCGGCAGGTCCGGGCGCAGGCTGCAGAAAGCGTGGGCATAAACGCCGCGGCCGCCATGGAAGGCGGGGTGGCCGTTGTCCTGGTAGACCTTGACCCGCTCCAGGCCGCAGGAGGGCGACTTCTGCATGAAGATGTAGCCGCAGATATCATCGAGCTCGCCGGCCATCTGCTCGCCATAGGTGCGCAGCGGGCCGGTCAGGTCCATGCCGGGGTTGCGGGTGCCGACCACTTCGGGTTGCTCAGGGTTGCCGACCAGGCGGATAGGATCGCGTGGAATGCCGAGGCCGATAGCCACTTCTGGGCAAACGGGCACCCATTCGAAATGCGCTTCCAGTTGTGTGCGGCACAGGTCGGAGGCCTTGTGCCCGCCGTTGTAGCGCACACTGTGGCCGGTCAGGCAGGCGCTGATCGCGATGCGAGGCTTGCTGTGGGCGGTGGCGGCTTGCATGGCTGTCTCCGGAAAACCTGTACGTGAAATCAAATTTGTACAAGTTTATTCCAGCACAGCTACGGAGTTATGCAAACAAGTTTTTTTGTACAGGTTCAGCGCCCGCTCAGTCGAGGTGTTCCAGCAGCCGTCGGGCCGCTTCCTGGCCGCTCAGCCACGCGCCTTCGACACGCCCGGACAAGCACCAGTCGCCACAGGCATACAGGCCTTGATCGGCATCGGCCAAGGCGCCCCACTCGTGGTTGCTGGTGGGGCGTGCATACAACCAGCGGTGGGCGAGGGCGAAGGTGGGGGCCGGTACCACGCAGCCGACCAGTTCGGCGAACTCGCCCCACAACTGCTCGATCACCTCTTCCTTCGACAGGTCGATGTGCTGCCGGCTCCAGTGCGACGTGGCATGCAGCACCCAGGTATCGAGGTGCTCGTCCCGCCCTGGCTTGCTGCGGTTGCGGGCCAGCCAGTCGAGCGGGTTGTCCTGCACGAAGCAGCCTTGCATCGGGGTGTCCAATGGGGTCTGGAAGCCCAGGGCAACCGCCCAGGTGGGCTCCATCTGCACGCCTGCGGCCACCGCAGCGAGTTTGGGGGTCGAGGCCAGCAGCGGCGTGGCCTGTGGCGCCGGCACGGCGATTACCACGCGGCTGAATGGGCCGTGGCTGCAGCCTTCGGTGTCTTGCAGGTGCCAGTACTGTTTGCCGCGGAACACTTCAGCAATGCGGCAGCCAAAGTTGACGGTCACATCCTTGAGCAGGCCACGGGTAATGGCGCTCATGCGGGGCACGCCGACCCAGCGTGTTTGCTCGTCTGGGGAGGGGGTGAGTTCGCCATCGCGGTAGTTGTACAGCTGCGGCTTCCACTGCTCGGCCCAACCGGCGGCTACCCATTGCTGGACCTGTTCGACGAAGCGCCGATCACGGGCAGTGAAGTACTGGGCGCCCAGGTCCAGCGCGCCAGCGTCGCTGCGCTTGCTGGCCATGCGCCCGCCACTGCCGTGGCCTTTGTCGAACAGGTGCACGGATTGCCCGGCCTTTTGTAGCGCCTGGGCGGCGGACAGACCGGCGATACCGGCACCGATGATGGCAATAGGTACTGTCATGATGGCCTCTTCAAACCTTGCTGTGAGCAGACTACGCTGTCAGGCAAACCTGTACAATGCACAACTTTTGTATAAGGTTATTCCGCTTTATAGAGCAGGTTGGCCTATGTTTATCCGAGAGCGTCGGGTCAAAAAAGTGCCTTGATCTTAAAAATAGACCACAGCCGCATTCTGCGAGGACACAGCCATGCATATATTGCTGACAGGCGGCACTGGCTTGATTGGCCAGCATCTGTGCCAGTTCTGGCTCGGCCAGGGCCATCGCCTCACGGTCTGGAGCCGCCGACCGGAGCAGGTGCCCAAACTGTGCGGTAGCGGGGTGCGCGGTATCGCCCAGTTGGACGAACTGCAAGCGGACGATCACCTCGACGCGGTCATCAACCTGGCGGGTGCGCCGATCGCCGACCGGCCTTGGACCGGAGCCCGGCGCAACCTGTTGTGGGCCAGCCGTATCACCCTCACCGAGCAACTGCTGGCGTGGCTGGGTGCGCGTGAGCAGCGCCCTGAGGTGCTGATTTCTGGTTCTGCGGTGGGTTGGTATGGGGACGGCGGTGAGCGTGAACTCACCGAGGCGTCCCAGCCGGTGCGCGAAGATTTTGCCAGCCAGTTGTGTATTGCCTGGGAAGAAACGGCCCAGCGTTCGCAAGCTCAAGGCATCCGCGTGGTGCTGGTGCGCACTGGGTTGGTACTGGCCAGCGATGGCGGCTTTTTGTCGCGCCTGCGGTTGCCCTTCAAGCTCGGGCTGGGCGGGCCGTTGGGCGATGGTCGGCAGTGGATGCCGTGGATCCATATAGACGACCAGGTCGCCCTGATTGATTTTCTCTTGCAGCATAAGGACACCAGCGGTCCTTATAATGCCTGCGCCCCAGAGCCTGTGCGCAACCGTGAGTTCGCCAGGCGGCTGGGCCGTGCGATGCACCGGCCGGCGCTGCTGCCTGTGCCTGCGCTTTTGCTGAAGGCAGGGCTCGGCGAGCTGTCGACGCTGCTGCTCGGCGGCCAGCGGGCGCGCCCGGTGCGCTTGCTGGCGGCAGGTTTCACTTTCCGTTTCAACGATCTGCAATCGGCCCTGGACGACTTGTCCAGCCGCCTCTGACATAGGACGCTGCATGACCGATCACGCCCTGCTGCTGGTTAACCTGGGGTCCCCGGCCTCCACTTCGGTGGCCGATGTGCGCCGTTACCTCAACCAGTTCCTGATGGACCCGTATGTGATCGACCTGCCTTGGCCGGTGCGGCGCTTGCTGGTGTCGTTGATTCTGATCAAGCGCCCGGAACAGTCTGCGCACGCCTACGCGTCGATCTGGTGGGACGAAGGCTCGCCACTGGTGGTGCTGACCCGCCGCCTGCAGGCGGCGATGGTCGAGCACTGGCCCCATGGCCCGGTGGCAATCGCCATGCGCTACGGCCAGCCGGCGTTGCCCGAAGTGCTGGAGCGCCTGGCAGCTCAGGGCGTGCGCAAGGTCACCTTGGCACCGCTTTATCCACAGTTCGCCGACAGTACGGTGACCACTGTGGTGGCGTTGGCCAAACAGACGGTCAGCGAGCGCCAGTTGCCGTTGCAGATGCGCGTGCTGCAGCCGTTCTACGACCATCCCGAGTACATCGAGGCGTTGGTGGCCAGCGCCAAGCCTTACCTGCAGCAGGATTACGACCACCTGTTGCTGAGTTTTCATGGGCTGCCGGAGCGGCACCTGAAAAAGCTCGACCCCACCGGTAAGCATGATTTTCAGGCGGCCGATTGCTGCAAGGACGCCAGTGCCGAAATGCGCGCCGTGTGTTATCGCGGGCAGTGTTTGGCCACGGCCAAGGCCTTTGCGCAGAAAATGGGCATACCAGATGGCAAGTGGTCGGTGTCGTTCCAGTCGCGCCTGGGGCGCGCCAAGTGGATCGAACCCTATACCGAGACGCGGCTGGACGAGTTGGCCAAGGCGGGGGTGAAGAAGCTGCTGGTGATGTGCCCGGCGTTCGTTGCCGATTGCATCGAAACGTTGGAAGAGATCGGCGATCGCGGCAAAGAACAGTTCATCGAAGCCGGGGGCGAGGAATTGCTGCTGGTGCCGTGCCTGAATGATCACCCAGAGTGGGTGAAGGTGCTGGCGGGGATGTGCGAAAAAGCCTGAATGAGTCCGCCCTTGTGGGGGCGGCCTTGTGCTGCGAAGAGGCCGGTGATGACACAGAAGATTGATGTGTTTTCAACGGCCTCTTCGCAGCACAAGGCTGCTCCTACAGGGGAGGCGTTTTGCGGCAGGAGCGCGTGGCAATCAAGGCAGCTGATCATCCAGCTTCTTGTTCTTCCAGCCATCATTGCCCGGCAGGATCAGGTTCAGGGCAATGGCCACCACGGCGCACAGGGCGATGCCCTTCAGGCCCCAGTCGTCCGGGCCGTCACCGCTGCCGATCAACACGCCGCCAATACCGAACACCAGGGTCACCGAAACGATCACCAGGTTGCGCGCCTCGGCCAGGTCGATCTTGTGGCGGATCATGGTGTTCATGCCCACCGCCGCAATTGAGCCGAACAGCAGGCACAGAATGCCGCCCATGACCGGTACCGGAATGCTCTGCAGCAGCGCGCCGAACTTGCCGATGAAGGCCAGGGTAATAGCAAACACCGCCGCCCAGGTCATGATCTTCGGGTTGTAGTTCTTGGTCAGCATCACCGCGCCGGTCACTTCGGCGTAGGTGGTGTTGGGTGGGCCACCGAACAGGCCGGCAGCCGTGGTCGCCAGGCCGTCACCCAGCAGGGTGCGGTGCAAGCCAGGCTTTTTCAGGTAGTCGCGCCCGGTGACGCTGCCCACCGCAATCACCCCACCGATGTGCTCGATCGCCGGTGCCAGGGCTACCGGCACGATGAACAGGATGGCCTGCCAGTTGAACGCCGGCGCGGTGAAGTTGGGGATCTCCAACCACGGTGCAGCGGCAATCTTGGCCGTGTCGACCACGCCAAAGGCAAACGCCAGGGCAAAGCCCACCAGTACGCCGGAGATGATCGGCACCAGGCGGAAGATACCCTTGCCGAAAACTGCGACGATCAAGGTAGTCAGCAGTGCCGGCATCGAGATCAGCATGGCGGTCTTGTAAGGCATCAGCGCAGCACCGTCACCGCCCTTGCCCATGGCCATGTTGGCAGCGATGGGCGCCATGGCCAGGCCAATCGAGATGATCACTGGGCCAATCACCACAGGCGGCAGCATGCGGTCGATGAAACCGGTGCCTTTGATTTTTACCATCAGCCCCATGAAGGTGTAGACGAAGCCTGCGGCCATTACGCCGCCCATGGTTTCGGCCAGGCCGAACTGGCCCTTGGCAAGGATGATCGGGGTGATGAAGGCAAAGCTGGATGCCAGGAACACCGGGACCTGACGGCCGGTGACCAGCTGGAACAGCAGCGTGCCGATGCCGGCGGTGAACAGCGCGACGTTCGGGTCGAGGCCGGTGATCAGTGGCATCAGCACCAGCGCGCCAAATGCCACGAAGAGCATCTGCGCGCCCGAAACGACCTGGCGCCAAAGCGGGTCGTTGAAGCCGTCCTGCATGGTCAGGCGTCCTTTTGCTTGGTGCCGAAGATCTTGTCGCCGGCATCACCCAAGCCCGGCACGATGTAGCCGTGCTCGTTCAGGCGCTGGTCGATCGAAGCGGTGTAGATCTGCACATCCGGGTGGGCTTTTTCCACCACATTGATGCCTTCGGGTGCGGCGACCAGCACCATGGCGCGAATCTCTTTGCAACCCGCTTTTTTCAGCAGGTCGATGGTGGCGACCATCGAGGCGCCGGTGGCCAGCATCGGGTCGATGATCAGGGCCAGGCGCTGGTTGATGTCCGGCGCGAGCTTTTCCAGGTAGGTGTGAGCTTCGAGGGTTTCTTCGTTGCGCGCGACGCCGACGGCACTGACCTTGGCACCCGGAATCAGGCTGAGCACGCCGTCGAGCATGCCGATGCCGGCGCGCAGGATCGGGACGACGGTAATCTTTTTGCCGGCGATTTTTTCGACCTGCACCTTGCCACACCACCCGTCGATCTCGTAGGTTTCCAGTGGCAGGTCCTGGGTGGCTTCATAGGTCAGAAGCGCGCCGACTTCCTGGGCAAGTTCGCGAAAATTCTTGGTGCTGATGTCGGCACGGCGCATGAGGCCGAGCTTGTGGCGGATCAGCGGATGGCGGATCTCACGAGTGGGCATAGGGGGGGCTCCGAAAGGCGGGCAAAAAAACCGCGCTAGATTAATCTATTCAGCCTGTGCTGTCGTGTAGTCCTTTTGGACGTTAGTCCATAAATGCTTGATCTGTGGCGAGCGGATGCGTACCTTTGCCCGCTTTTCCAAAATACCCCCCCCTGGAGAGCGCAATGCCCGCCGATCTCGAGCACATCCGTCAAGTCATGCGCGAAGCAGACTGTCTGTACACCGAAGCCGAAGTCGAAGCGGCCATCGCCAAGGTCGGCGAGCAGATCTGCAAAGACCTGCACGACAAGAACCCGGTGGTCTTCTGCGTGATGAACGGCGGCCTTATCTTCTCGGGCAAGCTGCTGACCCACCTGCAGTTCCCGCTGGAAGCGTCGTACCTGCACGCCACCCGCTACCGCAACCAGACCAGCGGCGGCGAGTTGTTCTGGAAAGCCAAACCAGAAGTCTCGTTCATCGACCGTGACGTGCTGATCGTCGACGACATCCTCGACGAAGGCCACACCCTCAGCGCCATCATCGAGTTCTGCAAGCACGCCGGTGCGCGCTCGGTGCACACCGCGGTGCTGATCGACAAGGACCACGATCGCAAAGCCAGCCCGGACCTTAAAGCCAACTACGTCGGCCTGCCCTGCGTCGATCGCTACATCTTCGGCTATGGCATGGACTACAAGGGCTACTGGCGTAACGCTAACGGCATCTTCGCCGTCAAGGGGCTGTAACCATGCGCCAGCCCGCGTTCATCGACCAATCGCTGTTCGCCGAGCTGGCGCAGAAGGCTGCCGCCAACCCTCGCGGGCGGCAGCACCATAACTTCCATGAGATGGAAGAGCCTTGCCACCGCATGGCAGTCGGGCTGCAGCCGACGACCTACATCCCACCCCATCGGCACCTGAGCGACGACAAGGCCGAAGCACTGATCGTGCTCAAGGGGCGCCTTGGCCTGCTGATCTTCGATGAGCACGGTGCGGTGACTGAAAAGCGGGTGCTGCAGGCCGGCGGCGACTGCCTGGGTGTAGACCTGGCGTCCGGTACCTACCACGGGTTGGTGGTACTGGAACCGGACAGCATCCTCTTCGAGTGCAAGGCAGGGCCGTACCGGCCAGTGGGCGAGGGCGAGCATGCCCACTGGGCGCCGCGTGAAGGCGAGGCCGGCGTGGCCGAGTACCAGGCCTGGATGCGCGCCCAGTTCGATTGATCGCGGGCTCCCGGTACAGGCTGAACACAGCATGCTAGAGTGCCTGTTCAAGCCAAGGAGCCTCACATGCGTGCGATTCTTCCCCTCCTGCTGGCGGTCAGCCTGCCGATCTGTGCCGCCCCGCTGCACAGCCAGTTTCTGCCGTCTGACGACCTGTCCCTGCGCCAGGAAGCACCGACCGGTCAGCAACTGCTGCAAGTGACCGATTATGCAGTGGTGGTCGGTGCCCAGCGCCAGTCCGACCAACAACCAATCCCCATCACCGCATCGTTGCAAATGCGCCTCAAGGGCAAGCCGCTGAGCAAGGGCGCCACCATCGCCCAGGTGCTGCTGACCTTCGATGGCGAAGCTGGCAAAAGCTTGAAAAAGCCGGTTTATGATGAGAAAACCCGCACCTTGAGCCTCAACTACCCGGTCAGTGATTACCGCGTGATCATGGACCTGCTGCGCAACGAAACGCTCTACGTGCAGTTTCTGACCTACGGCAACGGCCATATCTGGGCCGACCTGCACACCGGCACCGTACGTACGCGTTGAGGCGCGCGCCCTGCGGGGGGTAAACTGCCGGCCTTCGAAATTCCGTGATGGTCCAGTTGGAGTCGGCAATGCGTAAAGACAAGAAACAGGTAATCGGTGACGAAATCAGCGACGACTACATCAAGTCGTTCCTTCAGTTCGAGCCGGCCGATGGTGTGACTTCGCCGTCGCTGCACAAGCTGGTCAAGGCTTACCGTGGCCTGCGTGTCGACGACTTCGAGCGTTTCGTCGGCTTCTTCGTCGAAGCGGGCCTGGACCTGGATGGCAAGGACGAGCACGGCAAGACCTTCGTCGAACAGATCGCCGACCAGCGCAATGCCCCTGAGTACATCGAGATCATCGATAAAGCCCGCGGCTGATTGTTAAGCCTGTACTGGCCTCTTCGCGGGCAAGCCCGCTCCCACAGGTATTGCACCGCTCTCAAGATCTGTGAAAAACCTGTGGGCTTGCCCATGAAGAGACCGGCACAGGCCAAAACGCAGGCACAAAAAAACGCCCCGAGGGGCGTTTTTTCGTTTCAGCCAGCTCAGGCGTAATGCTTGGCCGGGCTGTCTTCCACCAGTTCCAACGCGGCATCGTTGTCGGCACTGATCTTGTTGTACAGCGCGGCATCGGTTGCCAGGACCTTCTCGCGAGCGGGGAAGATTTCCTTGAGCTTGGCAGCCCAGGCACCTTTGGCCTGCTCGGGGAAGCAACGCTCGATCAGTTCCAGCATGATCGAAACGGTTACCGAAGCGCCCGGCGATGCGCCGAGCAGAGCGGCCAGGCTGCCGTCCTGGGCCGAGACCAGCTCGGTACCGAACTGCAGAATGCCGCCCTTTTTCGGGTCTTTCTTGATGATTTGCACACGTTGGCCGGCCACTTCCAGGCGCCAGTCTTCGGCTTTGGCTTGCGGGTAGAAGCGGCGCAGCGATTCCAGGCGCTGTTCCATCGACTGCATCACTTCGCTGACCAGGTACTTGGTCAGGTCCATATTGTCGCGGGCCACGGCCAGCATCGGGCCGATGTTGCCCATGCGCACCGACAGTGGCAGGTCCATCAGCGAACCATGCTTGAGGAACTTGGTGGTAAAGCCTGCGTACGGGCCGAACAGCAGCGAGGTCTTGCCGTCTACCACGCGGGTGTCCAGGTGCGGCACCGACATCGGTGGCGCGCCGACCGCAGCCTGGCTGTAAACCTTGGCCTGGTGCTGTTTGACGATTTCCGGGTTGTCGCAACGCAGCCACTGGCCGCTGACCGGGAAGCCGCCGAAGCCTTTGCTCTCGGGGATGCCCGACAGTTGCAGCAGCGGCAGGGCCGCGCCACCGGCACCGAGGAACACGAAGCGCGCGTCGACTTCACGGCTGCCGCCGCTGTTGACGTCCTTGATGCTCACGGTCCAGCCGTTGCCGTTACGGCGCAGGCCGACGACTTTCTTGCTGTACTTGACCTGCGCGTCGGGCGAGTCGCCCAGCAGCTTGAGCAGTTTGTTGGTCAGTGCGCCGAAGTTGACGTCGGTGCCTTTCGCCACGCGGGTGGCGGCGATGTGCTGGTCGGCCGGGCGGCCGGGCATCATCAACGGCATCCAGTCGCTCATCACGGCCTTGTCTTCGGTGTATTCCATCTCGGAGAAGGCGTGATGCTGCTTGAGCAGTTCAAAGCGCTTCTTGAGGAAGGAAACACCCTTGTCACCTTCGACGTAGCTCAGGTGCGGGACAGGGTTGATGAAGGCACGCGCCGAGCCGAAGTTACCCTTCTTGCTCAGGTAAGCCCAGAACTGGCGCGAGACCTCGAACTGGGTATTGATGTGTACGGCCTTCTTGATGTCGATGCTGCCATCGGCGGCCTGGGGCGTGTAGTTAAGCTCGCACAGGCCAGCGTGGCCGGTACCTGCGTTGTTCCAGGGGTTGGAGCTTTCCGCGGCCCCGGAGTCCATCGCCTCGACGACCTCCAGCTTGAGGGTCGGGTCGAGCTCCTTGAGCAGTACGGCCAGGGTGGCACTCATGATGCCCGCGCCTACCAGTACTACATCAACCGATTCGTTCTGCGCCATTTAACGCGTCTCCACAATCTACAGCTACCTAATTGACAGCATAGGATCCCTGGGTTCGCCAGGATCGCCATGTCCGACTTTTCGCAGTTCTTGCAACTTCCGCGGACACCGCCAATCAGTCTTCGGGTTCGGGTATTGAACCCCGATTGCCACGGGTGCGGCAATTCGACTTATGGTCAAGGTGTCGTGCGTGCGTTATGGAACGGCCTCAGACACTCATCCGGGATGAGCGCAGTTGCCGCCTGTTCAGGGCTGTTCGGGACACATCTGCCGCTTTTGCACATGCCAGACTGTTCATTTGCTCGCCACACTCTCGTGAAGTTGTGAAAAACCGTTTTTTCACGCTCTTTTGGAGACGTGAACCTCAAAAGGGGACTGCGCGATGGCAACCCACAGGTTCATGCAGTGCGAAGGGCCGGAAAAGCAGGCACGACAGCCGATGCAAGACCTGAGTGGAAGGCTCTCTGTGGGCGAAGCGGTGAAGGTGCCGGGGTCAAGCGGCAAATGCGGGGCCCGATCAGGAGACGTCCTTATAATCGGGGGGAGATTATAGCGATGTCGAAGGCAGAAAGGTCGTTATTCGTGGTTTTTATTGCAGCGTTTGTCAGGCCAGCAGGCTGTGTTGATGCCAACGGGTGTTTGCGCGGGCGCAAACCCGGGCGCTGGCGGGCAGTGGGCGGCTGGCTGCAACCGGCAATATAAAGCCGGCTACCGCTGCGTACTGCTTTTTCTTGTGGCTTGCCGCTTGTAGGTTGCCGCTAGGTATACTGTGCGCCTTAGCCGCATTTTCTGGAGAAACGCGCATGTTGCAACGTCTGTTGTTCGGTTTGATCGCGGTGGCCAGCCTCAGCCTGGTCGGATGTGCCCACAGCCCGCAACAACTCAGCCCGCAACCCAAGCTCACCGCCCAGCTCGCACCTGTCGGCCACGGTCAGCCGGTGGTGGTCAAAGTGGTTGATGGCCGGGCTTCGCAGTCCCTGGGCACGCGCGGTGGCATGTACCCCGAGACCAGCACCATCAGTGTCAGTGGCAATGATGTGCTGCCCAAGCTGCAGGCCCAGGCCGAAGCCGCTGTGCGCCTGCTCGGTTTCACCCCGACGGCGAATGCCTACAATGCCCCGCAGTTGACCGTGACCCTGGCCGAGCTTAAGTACCAGTCGCCCAAGGACAACCTGTACGTGACCGAGGCCACCATCGGTGCCACCTTCCGTGCCGACGTGGCCAACGCCAACCGCCGTTACAGCGGCCGTTACGGTGCTTCGCTGGACCAGCGTTTCGGCATGGCGCCGAACCAGGAAACCAACACCAAGCTGGTCAGCGACGTGCTGAGCGACGCCCTGACCCGCCTGTTCAAAGACCCGACCATCGGGCAAGTACTGGGCGAATAAGCGTTCAGCCCTGCTAAAACAAACCCGCTGCCTGGCTGACAGGCAGCGGGTTTGTTTTTTTTGGGGGGCTTCAGGCCGCCTGGATGTGGAAGTCCAGCAGGCTGAAACCGGTGGCCACATCCACCTCCGGCAAGTCCTGATGCGCGTGCCCACCCAGCGCGCAATAGACCAGCCACTGGCGGTCCTGCACATTGATGGCAAAACCGTCGATCAACGCCTGCTGTTCGTCGCTCTGGGCTACGAGATAGAGGCGGTCCTGGTTTTCGGCGTGCAGCATGAACGAGCTCCGGATCGGGAAAAGGCCGACAGAGTGGCCTGTTCTGATGACGAACCTGTGACAGATGAAATTTAGTGACACTTTGTCGCCGAGCCCGAGCGCCCACGCCGGACTTGGGTAGAATGCCGGCCTTTGCCGTCCTTCAAACCGAGGTTGTGTAATGTCGTTGCAAGTGCTCTGGGGGTTTCTGGCCGCCCATCCGACCAAGCTGATCAACCTGCTGGCGTTGCTGATGACGTGCCCCGGCGGGATGCTGCTGCACAGCGCACGGCGGCGCGAGGCTGTCACGCGGGAAAGCCTGGCGGTGGATGAGGGGGTGGTGGATGCGTTTGACCTGAGGGTGCCGCGTTACTTCTATATTCTCGGTTTTTCGTGCCTGGCCATGGCGCTGCTGCTGTCCTGGTTCAGTACCTGGGTGTAAAACCTTGGGGCTGCAAAGCAGCCCCGGGTTGATCAGGCAACTGGCGTTTGCTGCTTGACCTGGTACTGGTTGCGCACCGGCGTCGCGTATTGCAACACCAGGTACGGCCGCTGTTCTTCAGGGCAAGCTTCCAAGCGACGCTGCCATTCTTCCTTGGCACGCGCCAGCTCTTCGCCTGGGAACACCTTCTCGGCGCTCGGCACTTGCAGTGCCTCATCCTTCTCGTCCCACATCGCGTAGGCCAGGTAGTGCACCGGGAACAACCGGTAGCCACCGAGGACCTGCCGGTCGATTTCGGCTGCCAGCTGCTTGGTGTCCTCGAAGTACTCGGTCACCGGCGCGGCAAAGTTGATGTGCACTCGGCCTTTGTAGCCGGTGATGCCCTTGGCGATGCTGTTGTCGTCCTCGCCCGGCGCCTTCTTGTAGGTGCCGGTGGTGGCGCGGATGTACAGCTCGCGGGCCTTGGCCTGGTCGCAGGGGTCGTACTCGTAGCTGATCGAAACCGGCGTCAGGTTCAGGCTCTGAATGACCGCGCCGAACGGCTCGTCCTTGCGGCTCATGTGGAACATCTTGAGGATCGCCGAGTCGGTACGGTCGTCGCCGTCCTTGGCGCGGCCTTCGGCCTGGGCGATCCAGATCGATGCGCCATCGTTGCGGATCGAGTGGTTGATGTAGGCCGAGAGCAGTTGGTAAGCCGCCAGCTTCTCGCGACGACCGCTGAGCGAGCGGTGCACAATGAAGCTCTTGTTCAGGCGCATCATGTCGCTGACGAAGGGTTTTTGCAGCAGGTTGTCACCGATGGCGATGCGCGGGGTCGGCAGGCCGGCGTGGTACACGGCGTAGTTGACGAAGGCCGGGTCCATGACGATGTCGCGGTGGTTGGCCAGGAACAAGTACGCGGTGCCAGCCTTGAGTTGCTCGACGCCCGAATAGGTAACGCCGTCGGTGGCGCGCTCGATGGTCTGGTCGACGTAGTATTCGACTTTGTCCTGCAAGGTCGACACGCAGGTAACGCCGGCGAATTCCTTGCGCAGGCGGCGGGCGATCAGTGGCTTGAGCAGCCAGCCGAGTGGGGCGGCAGCACGCGGGAAGCGGAAGTGGGTGAGGATATCGAGGAATGCCGGGTCGCTGAGCAGGCGTGCCAACACGGCAGGGACCTCAGCGTCGTCGTACGGTCGGATGGCATCGAATTCGCCCATCATGCTCTCTTGTTGGAAACGGCTAGGGTAATAGGTAGGGACGGGGTTCGAAAAACGGCTCGAACACGCACAGGCCCTGTAATCAGACCGGCAATTATACGCATAAGTCACCGTGGAGGCCGCGATGCTGGAAACTGACTTCTATGATTGCCCGTATTGTGGCGAACGGGTGGAAACCACTGTCGATATCTCCAGTGGCGACCAGGTCTATACCGAGGATTGCCAGGTCTGTTGCCAGCCAGTGGTGTTCATCCTGCAGGTGCACGGTGACGAATGGATGCTCGAAGTCAGACGCGAGGACGATGCCTGATGCAACGGATCTACGAACCGGAAAGCCTGCTGGAGGCTGAAATGCTGGTGGGCATGCTGGCCAGTGAGGGCATCTCGGTGCACCTGGTCGGCCGCGACCTGGTGGGTGCTGCCGGTGAGCTGCCGATGCAGGGTTTGCTGGGGCTTGCCGTGCCCGACGAGCAGGCCGAGTACGCACGGCAGCTGATCGATGCGTACAATGATGCCCAGCCACTGGTTGGTGACGAACCGGAGAGCTATCCCGGTACCTTGATCTGCTAGGTAAAAAATTCGCCCATGTGTGGACGTTACGCCCTGTTTCGCTGGCCCCAGGCCCTTGCCAGTCTGCCGGGCTTCCCCGTCGGCCAGCCGGCACAATGGAATATCTCGCCCGGTGCGTCGGTGTTGATCCAGCGCCAGGTCGACGGCGAGCATGGCTTGGCCAAGGCGCGCTGGGGCCTGACGCCAGCCTGGCTCACTGACCTGTCCCGCACGCCTGCCCATGCCCGAGCCGAAACCCTTGCCGAACAGCCGATGTTCCGCGAAGCGTTTCGCCAGCGCCGCTGCCTGATGCCGGCCAATGGCTTTTATGAATGGCGCGGTACGGTGCGCAAACGCCCCTACTGGCTGACCCCAGGGGAGGGGTCGTCACTGTATTTTGCGGCGGTGTGGGAGGCCTATCCGGTGCAGGACCAGGTTTGGCTGAGCTGCGCAGTGGTGACCCAGGCCGCCATGAACCAGCGCCGGCCGTTGATTCTGGACGAGGCGGGCCAGGCGGCCTGGCTGGACCCTGATACGCCGATCACACGCCTGCAGGAACTGCTGGCCAGCCCTCCGGCTACGCTGCGTGAGCGGGCCTTGGCAAACTTCGTCAATGACCCGAAACTGGATGCCCCGGAGTGCCTGACGCCGGCCTGACGCCGGCCAGAACGCGCGGCCGTGCAGCCGGTAAAATTCTTCCCTGCGGCTATGGCGGGTCCAGGCGACTAGGCCTAGGATACGCCGCATGTAAAAGGGAGTGTTTCCATGCGTAAGTCATTTGTTGTCAGTGTGTTGAGTGCCGGTATCCTGCTGGCAGGCTGCCAGGCGGTGAATACCACCAGCGGCGGAGCCGTCGGTGTCGAGCGCAAGCAGTACATGTTCAGCATGCTCTCGACCGATGAGGTCAACCAGATGTACGCCCAGTCCTACCAGCAGACCCTCGGTGAGGCGTCGAACAAGGGCGTGCTGGACAAGTCCAGTGCCGATGCCAAGCGCGTGCAGGTCATCGCTGACCGGTTGATCGCCCAGGCGCCGAAGTTTCGCCCGGATGCCGCCCAGTGGAACTGGGAAGTCAACGTGATCAAGAGCGACGAGCTCAACGCCAACTGTGGCCCTGGCGGCAAGATCATCGTGTACACCGGCCTGATCGACCAACTCAAGCTGACCGATGCCGAGATTGCGGCGGTGGTCGGTCACGAGATCGCCCACGCCCTGCGTGAGCACAGCCGCGAAGCCATGTCCAAGGCCTATGGCGTGGAAATGGCCCGTCAGGGTGCGGGTGCCATCTTCGGCCTGGGCCAAAGCAGCATGGCCATGGCCGACACCGTGGTGAACTACGCCATGACCTTGCCCAATAGCCGTGCCAATGAGAACGAGGCGGACCTGATCGGCCTGGAGCTGTCGGCACGTGCCGGTTACGACCCGAATGCCGCGATCACCTTGTGGAACAAGATGAGCAAGGCTTCCGAAGGCGCGCCACCTGAGTTCATGAGCACTCACCCGGCGTCCGAAAGCCGTATTGCCTCGTTGCAGGCCGCGATTCCGAAGGTGATGCCGCTGTATCAGGCTGCCAAGAAGTAATCTGCGTCCTGTAGGAGCAGCCTT
Source organism: Pseudomonas sp. LAIL14HWK12:I10 (assembly GCF_900184205.1). NCBI lineage: Bacteria > Pseudomonadati > Pseudomonadota > Gammaproteobacteria > Pseudomonadales > Pseudomonadaceae > Pseudomonas > Pseudomonas sp. LAIL14HWK12:I10. The sequence continues at coordinate 70,149 of NZ_FXWU01000012.1, forward strand.
GTGCTGCGAAGAGGCCGGTGACAGCGCCGAAGGTCTGCTGTGCTGTCACTGGCCTCTTCGCAGCGCAAGGCTGCTCCTACAGGTCAGCCTACCCAGCGACTATCAGCCTACCCAGCCACTGGCCTTCATCGCCGAGTACACGGCCACCACCGCCAGCACGAAGAACGCGGTAGCCGCCAGTCGGCGAATCAGGGTCAACGGCAGTTTGTCTGCCGCAAAGTTACCCGCCAATACCACCGGCACGTTGGCAATCAGCATGCCCAGCGTGGTGCCGATGATGACCATGATCAGGTGCGGGTATTGCGCGGCAAGCATGACTGTCGCCACCTGGGTCTTGTCGCCGATCTCGGCCAGGAAAAACGCAATCAGCGTGGTGAGGAACGGGCCGAAGCGGCGCGCAGGGTTTTCATCGTCATCCATCTTGTCTGGCACCAGTGTCCACAGCGCCGTGGCAGTGAAGCTGGCGGCCAGGATCCAGTGCAGCGCCGAGTCGCTGAAGAACCCGCCGACCCACGCGCCCACGGCACCCGCGGCGGCATGGTTGGCCAGGGTAGCGGCGATGATGCCGGCGATGATCGGCCAAGGCTTGCGGAAGCGAGCGGCGAGAATGAGCGCGAGCAGTTGCGTCTTGTCGCCGATTTCGGCGAGGGCAACGATGGCGGTGGGGACCAGCAGAGATTCCAGCATCAGGTTTCCTACGGGGGCGGGTCGACACGGCTATGACACGTACAGCCTTCCCGCCCCGGGTAAGGTGTGCGTGTCATAGGTCTTGTCAAACCGCGGATCCGTCTGTGCGGATCTCTCTATGCAGGCTCTGCATAGTGGGTCGCACGCGCCATGGCCTGTGGGCCAAGTATGTTGACGCGTGCCGGGCGAGCTGGGTGCTCGCGGGAGACTACTCCCCTAGGACGGTGCGGATTCTGCCTAGCCGAAGCGGTTTCGGCAAGCGCTGTTTTTAACCGCGTGTTGCCTGGTAGATCCGGAAACCGTCCGCCTCGGCGCGTACCTGGCAGTTACCCAAGGCCCCTTCGATCAGTGGCTGGTAGCGCAGGAAGCTATTGGCAACAAGGCGCATTTCGCCACCTTTTCGCAGATGAACGCCGGATTTTTTCAGCAAATTCTCCGAAGCCTGGTAATTGGTGTGCACCCCGGTATGAAACGGCGGGTTGCTCAGGATCACGCTCAGCTCGGCAGGGGCCGCGTCGATGCCATCACCGCTGATCACTTCACCTTCCAGGCCGTTGGCGGCCAATGTCAGGCGGCTGGCTGCCACGGCAAACGCGTCCACGTCGAGCAGGGTCAGCCGGCTTTGCGGGTAGCGGCGTTTCACCGTGGCGCCCAGCACCCCGGCACCGCAACCGAAGTCCAGCACATGCCCGCTTGGCAGGCCATCCAGGTGTTTGAGCAGCAGGGCGCTGCCGCGATCGAGGCGGCCGTGGCTGAACACGCCCGGCAGGCTGACCACCTGCAGTGGGCCATCTTCGAGGTCGAGTTCGAAGCGCTCGGCCAGGCTTTCCAGCGGCGTGGCCGCAGGCGCGTGGTCAACGGTCACCTGCCACAACTGGCAATGCCGGGCGCTGTCGAGCTTGCGCGGTTTGCCAAAGGCCTGCAGTTGCTTCGCCGCGCCTTCGATGCCGCCGCGTTTCTCGCCGACCAGGTACAGCTCGCGCCCGGCCAGGCGCGAGGCCAGGGCGTTGAGCAGGTAGGCGGCCAGCTCGCGGGACTTGGGCAGGAACAGCACAGCGCTGTCGAAGGCCACCGGGGGGGCTTCGACACCGTAATGGCTACGGCCAGCGAAGCGGCCCTCGAGCATGGCCTGGTCACCGGCATGCCAGGTCCAGCCATGGGCCATGGGCAGGTGGCCGAGCAGGTCGTCGGCGGGCGCGCCGGCGAGCAGCAGCGGGCCTTGGAACAGGTCCGCCTGGCGGAGCAACACTTCACTGCGCGGGTCCATGGACGACGCCTCCTGTAAAAAAAGTCGCGCAGTGTAGCAGAGGCTAACGCTGCGCTCAGCTGACCACGCGGCGTGGCTGACCGGCGAAATAGGCCTGGGCATTCTCGCTAAGCTGGCCGACGATGCGCTGGCGCGACTCCACTGCGCCCCAGGCACTGTGCGGGGTGATGATCAGCCGCGGGATATCGCCTGCCAGCAGCGGGTTGCCGTTGACCGGTGGCTCGACGCTCAGCACGTCAGTAGCGGCGCCACCCAGGTGGCCTTGGCGCAGGGCGTCGGCCAGAGCCTGTTCGTCGATCAAGCCACCCCGTGCGGTATTCACCACCAGGGCGCCGGGCTTGAGCAAGGCCAGCTCACGGGCCCCGATCATGTGCCGGGTATGCTCGTTCAGCGGGCAATGCAGGGTCAGCGCGTCCACTTGCGGCAGCAGGTCTTCCAGGGGCATGCGGTCGGCGCGCTCCGGGCGGCCGGGGATCTGCCCGCTCAAGACGCGCATGCCGAAGGCTTCGGCCAGGCGCGCCACTGCGCCGCCCAGTTCGCCATGGCCGAGCAGGCCGAGGGTCTTGCCCTCCAGCTCGACGATGGGGAAGTCCAGCAGGCAGAACTGGCTGGCCTTGGCCCATTGGCCGTCGGCCACTGCCTGGTTGTAGTCGCACAGCCGCGTGGCCAAGGCCAGCAGCAGGGCGAGGGTATGCTGGGCCACCGACGGCGTGCCGTAGCCCTGGCAGTTGCACACGGTGATGCCTTGGGCGCGGGCCGCCGCCAGGTCGACATTGTTGGTGCCGGTGGCGGCCACCAGGATCAGCTCGAGCTGCGGGTTGGCCGCAAGGGTCGCGGCATCCAGCATGACCTTGTTGCTGATTACCGCAACGGCGCCCTGCAGGCGTTCGGCAACCTGCTCCGGACGGGTGGCGGCAAACAGCTCGAATGCGTCGAACTGGTCCCGCAAAGGGGACAGGTCGAGGTCACCCAAGTCCAGTGACTGGTGATCGAGAAACACGGCGCGACGCGGGCTGGGCATGGGGTTCTCCGGTGGCAGGACGGGAAATGGGCCATCAACTTCGGGGGCACTGTCCGAAGCGGTTGAGCGCAGTGTCTAGCCCGCGGTTACCACGCGTCAACGCCTGCCACTCATACCTCGTCGGTCCAAATCATTCCTTCGGCTGATTTGACCGTCACATTCAGCTACTACAGTAGATCCAGACTTGTCCGGCCCGTTTTTCAGAAAAGGGATACCCATGTTGCAGACCCGCATCATCAAACCCGCCGAAGGCGCCTACGCCTACCCCCTGCTGATCAAACGCCTGCTGATGTCCGGCAGCCGCTACGAGAAAACCCGCGAGATCGTCTATCGCGATCAGCTGCGCCTGACTTATCCACAGCTCAACGAGCGTATCGCGCGCCTGGCCAATGTGCTGACTGAGGCCGGGGTCAAGGCCGGTGACACGGTGGCGGTGATGGACTGGGACAGCCATCGCTACCTGGAATGCATGTTCGCCATCCCGATGATCGGCGCGGTGGTGCACACCATCAACGTGCGCCTGTCGCCAGAACAAATCCTCTACACCATGAACCACGCCGAAGACCGCGTGGTGTTGGTCAACAGCGACTTCGTCGGCCTTTACCAAGCGATTGCCGGGCAGTTGACCACCGTCGACAAGACCTTGCTGCTGACCGACGGCCCGGACAAGTCCGCCGAGCTGCCCAACCTGGTCGGCGAGTACGAGCAGTTGCTCGCCGCCGCCAGCCCGCGCTATGACTTCCCGGATTTCGACGAAAACTCGGTGGCCACCACCTTCTACACCACCGGCACCACCGGCAACCCCAAAGGGGTGTACTTCACCCATCGCCAGCTGGTGCTGCATACCCTGGCCGAAACGTCGGTCACTGGCAGTATCGACAGTGTGCGCCTGCTTGGCAGCGATGATGTGTACATGCCCATTACCCCGATGTTCCACGTACATGCCTGGGGCATCCCATACGCCGCCACCATGCTGGGCATGAAGCAGGTGTACCCGGGGCGTTACGAGCCGGACATGCTGGTCAAGCTGTGGCGTGAAGAGCAGGTCACCTTCTCCCATTGCGTGCCGACCATCCTGCAGATGTTGCTCAATTGCCCGACCGCCCAGGGCCAGGACTTCGCAGGCTGGAAGATCATCATCGGCGGCAGCGCGCTCAACCGCTCGCTGTATCAGGCGGCCCTGGCGCGTGGCATCCAGCTGACTGCCGCGTACGGCATGTCCGAGACCTGCCCGCTGATCTCGGCAGCGCACCTGAACGATGAGCTACAGGCGGGCAGCGAGGACGAGCGTGTCACCTACCGGATCAAGGCCGGTGTGCCGGTGCCGTTGGTCGAGGCGGCGATCGTCGACGGCGAGGGCAATTTCCTCCCGGCCGATGGCGAGACCCAGGGCGAACTGGTGCTGCGCGCGCCCTGGCTGACCATGGGTTACTTCAAGGAGGCGCAAAAGAGCGAGGAGCTGTGGCAGGGCGGCTGGCTGCACACCGGTGATGTCGCGACCCTCGACGGCATGGGCTACATCGATATCCGCGATCGCATCAAGGACGTGATCAAGACCGGCGGGGAGTGGATATCCTCGCTCGACCTCGAAGACTTGATCAGCCGTCATTCGGCCGTGCGCGAAGTGGCGGTGGTGGGGATCGCCGACCCGCAGTGGGGCGAGCGGCCGTTTGCCCTGTTGGTGGTACGTGATGGGCAGGCCATCGATGCCAAGTCACTCAAGGACCACCTCAAGCCTTTTGTCGAAGAAGGGCACATCAATAAATGGGCGATTCCAAGTCAGATCGCCGTTGTTACTGAAATTCCCAAGACCAGTGTCGGCAAACTCGACAAGAAACGCATCCGCCAGGACATCGTCCAGTGGCAGGCCAGTAACAGTGCGTTCCTTTCTACCCTGTAAACCCCGTGCGGGTCGTGGACGACAGAACACGACCCGCAGGCTAGAGAGCTCGGCGCCTTGCCAAACAGGAAAAATGCGCCATGCTTCAGCACGGCCAGCACGTAACCCGAAAAACCTCGTAGCGAGTTGGCGGCACGGAGCGCAAATCACACTTTAGAGGGATCAAGCGCCTGTGCCTTGCTGGCTATAGTCGAGGCCAGGAGATTTTCAGGAATGGGGGAGGGCGACACGCGCAAGCCGTGTTGCCGCAGGTGCAAACCTGCACACCGGTCCCACGGACCGTTTCTGAAAGGACTCACTGCCATAACAAAAAAGTACATGGAGTAGCGTCGATGAAATCTGCAAACCTGTTCTGGCGCCGGGCCAAGTTGCCCTTGGCCGTCAGCCTTGCTTCCACGCTCGCAAGTCCTGCTTTCGCTGTCAGTTTCAACATAGGTGAAATCGAAGGGCAGTTCGACTCGTCGCTCTCCGTTGGCGCCAGCTGGTCGACCGCCAGCCCGAACAAGAACCTGATCGGGGTCAACAATGGCGGCAAGGGGCTGTCGCAGACCTCCGATGACGGCCACCTCAACTTCAAGCGTGGCGAGACCTTCTCCAAGATCTTCAAGGGCATCCACGACCTGGAGCTCAAGTACGGCGACACCGGGGTGTTCGTGCGTGGCAAGTACTGGTATGACTTCGAGCTCAAGGACGAAAGCCGCCAGTTCAAGGACATCAGCGACTCCAATCGCAAGGAAGGCGCCAAGTCGTCCGGCGCCGAACTGCTCGATGCGTTCGTCTACCACAACTATTCGATTGGCGACATGCCAGGCTCGGTGCGCCTGGGCAAGCAGGTTGTCAGCTGGGGTGAGAGTACCTTCATCGGCGGTGGTATCAACTCGATCAACCCGATCGACGTGTCCGCGTTCCGCCGCCCTGGGGCCGAGATCAAGGAAGGCCTGATCCCGGTCAACATGTTCTACATCTCCCAGAGCCTGACCGACAACCTGTCGGCCGAGGCCTTCTACCAGATCGAATGGGACCAGACCGTCGTCGACAACTGCGGCACGTTCTTCTCGCAGCCGGACATCATTGCCGACGGCTGTACCGACAACCTGCGCGTGCTCAACAGCAGCCGCACAGTACCGGGCGCGGCCCAGCAGTTCCTCGCCACCCAGGGCGTTAACATCAACGAGGAAGGCGTGATGGTGCGCCGCGGGGCCGACCGTGATGCGCGTGACAGCGGCCAGTTCGGTGTGGCGCTGCGCTACATGTTCGACCCGCTGGACACCGAGTTCGGTGCCTACTTCATGAACTACCACAGCCGTGCGCCGATCTTCAGCGCCACCGGTGCCCCGCCCTCCGTGTTCGCTGGCCTGAGTGCCCTGCCGGCACAGTTGCGCGCGCTGGCACCGCTGATCGTGGCCGGTAACTCCGAGTACTTCGTCGAGTACCCTGAGGACATCCGCCTGTACGGCCTGAGCTTCTCCACCACGCTGCCTACCGGTACCGCCTGGAGTGGTGAAGTAAGCTACCGCCCCAACGCGCCTGTGCAGCTCAATACCACCGACATCCTGTTCTCGGGTGTACGCCCAATTGGTGGCGCCCTGAGCAACGCTTCGCTGCTCTCCGGTACCCCTGGCCAGGACCTGCACGGCTACCGCCGCAAGGAAATCACCCAGTTCCAGACCACCCTGACGCACTTCTTCGACCAGGTGATGGGCGCCAGCCGCATGACCGTGGTGGGCGAGGTGGGGGTTACCCATGTCGGCGGCCTGGAAAACGCCCACGAAACCCGCTACGGCCGCGACCCGGTATTCGGCCCCGGCCCACTGCCAGCCACAGGTGGCGCGGACACCTGCCAGGCGCTCAACGCCAGCACCATCGCAGGCGCGGGTGCCGGTGCATCGACCACCAACCTGAATCGCAAGTGCGAGAACGACGGCTACACCACCAGCACCTCCTGGGGTTACCGCGGCCGGGTCATCTGGGACTACAACGACGTCTTCGCCGGGGTCAACCTCAAGCCGAGCGTGGCCTGGTCGCATGACGTTTCCGGCTACTCGCCCGGCCCTGGCGCCAACTTTGAAGAAGGCCGCAAGGCCGTCAGCCTGGGCCTGGACGCCGAGTACCAGAACACCTACACGGCGAGCCTGTCGTACACCAACTTCTTCGACGGCAAGTACAGCACCGTGGATGACCGCGACTTCGTCGCCCTCAGCTTCGGCGTGAACTTCTAAGAATACTGATCCAGGACGACACGACATGAACAAGACCAGAAGTCTGCTGCAAGCCGGTGTGCTGGGCCTGTCCCTGCTGGCGACCAGTGTCATGGCAGCGGTGTCTGCCGATGAGGCGGCCAAGCTGGGCAGCACCCTGACCCCGATGGGCGCCGAAAAGGCCGGTAACGCCGATGGCTCGATCAGTGCTTGGCAACCGCTGTCGAAATCAGCGGGCAGCGTCGATGCCAAGGGGTTCCTTTCCGACCCGTATGGCAGCGAAAAGCCGCTGTTCACCATCACCGCGCAGAACGTCGACCAGTACAAGGACAAGCTCTCGCCGGGCCAGGTGGCAATGTTCAAGCGCTACCCAGACACCTTCAAGATCCCGGTGTTCAAGACCCACCGCGGCTCCACCGTGCCTGACGATGTATTCGCCGCCATCAAGAAAAACGCCACCCAGACCACACTGGTGGAAGGCGGCAACGGCTTGAACAACTTCGATACGGCGGTGCCGTTCCCGATCCCGAAAAGCGGCCTGGAAGTGATCTGGAACCACATCACACGCTACCGAGGGGGCAGTGTCAGCCGCCTGGTTACTCAGGCTACGCCACAGCAGAACGGCTCTTTCAACCCGGTGTATTTCTCCGACCAGTTCGTCTTCCGCGACAAGATGAAGGATTACGACGCAAGCAACCCGGGTAATATCCTGTTCTACTTCAAGCAGGAAGTGACCGCGCCCGCTCGCCTGGCCGGGACCGTGCTGCTGGTGCACGAAACCCTCGACCAGGTGAAGGAGCCGCGCAAGGCGTGGATCTACAACGCCGGCCAGCGTCGTGTACGGCAGGCACCGCAAGTGTCATACGACGGCCCCGGTACCGCTGCCGACGGCCTGCGTACCTCGGACAACCTGGACATGTTCAACGGTGCGCCAGACCGTTACGACTGGAAGCTGGAAGGCAAGAAGGAACTGTACATCGCCTCCAACGCCTTCAAGCTGGATGACCCCAAGCTGAAGTACACCGACATCATCAAGGCCGGGCACATCAACCAAGACTTGTCGCGCTACGAGCTGCGCCGCGTCTGGCACGTGGTCGCAACCCTCAAGCCGGGCCAGCGGCACATCTACGCCAAGCGTGACTTCTACATCGATGAAGACACCTGGCAGGCCGCAGTGATCGACCAGTACGACGGCCGTGGCCAGCTGTGGCGCGTTTCCGAAGCCCATTCCCAGCCGTACTACAACAAAGAGGTGCCTTGGTACACCCTGGAAACCATCTACGACCTGCAGTCGGGTCGTTATTTGGCGCTGGGCATGAAGAACGAAGAGAAGCGTGCCTACGACTTCGGCTTCAGTGCCAGCAAGGCTGATTTCCAGCCCGCGGCCCTGCGCCAGGCAGGTGTACGTTGAACCGTTAAACGCCAACTCCGTGTGATCCCTAGAGCGCCCCGGCTTGCCGGGGCGTTTCTTTTTCCTGCTCCGGCGATGGTTTCAAGCCCTGTAGGAGCAGCCTTGTGCTGCGAAGAGGCCATTGCAGCCGAAGATAATCTCTAGCCTTACCGGCCTCTTCGCAGCACAAGGCTGCTCCTACAGGTATTGCACTGGCCTTGAAAGCTGCGCAATCCCTGTGGGCGCGGGCAATAAATCTGCTGAATACCCAATCAAACCCCCGCTCCAGCCCCTGTCCATCAGGGTTGTTGCTTTTTGTCGTAGTCTTTTACAGCCCTATTGTGCCCATCATCTTCAAATGCGCTGCATTACCCGCTAGTCTCGCAAACATCCGTACCGCCGTTGTCTTCCCTTCAGAACGAGCCGGCCATGACAGATCTGTCCCGTACGCATGGATTCGCCAGCCAGGCCCTAGGCCTGCTGGACGGGCGTTTCTTCCGGCCGCCGCTGCCGGACGGCCATGTGCCGCGTGCGCGGTTATGTCAGCGTTTGCACGCCGGCCTCAATGGGCGGTTGCTGCTGGTCAACGCACCGGCGGGCTTTGGCAAAAGCTCGCTGGCCATCGAATTCTGCGAGTCCCTGCCGGAGCACTGGCGTAGCCTTTGGCTTGGCCTGAGCCAGCGCGATGCCGACCCCGGCCGTTTTCTCGAGCGGCTGCTCGAAGGCCTGCAGCAGTACTGCCCTGCATTGGGTGGCCAAGCCATGGGCCTGCTGAAAATGCGCCAGCGCCACCAGCCCTTCGCGTTCGAGGAGTGGATCGACGGCCTGCTCGATGAACTCGCCCAATACCTGCAAGCCGATACGCCTCTGCTGTTGGTGCTGGACGATTACCATTTGGCCCAAGGGCCCGTACTCGACCGCTGCCTGCAGTTTTTCCTCAATCACTTGCCCAGTGGCCTGGTGCTGTTGATCACCAGCCGCCAGCGCCCGGACTGGCACCTGGCGCGCCTGCGCCTGTCGCGGCAACTGGTCGAACTCAACGAGCAAGAGCTGCGGCTGACACCCGACGAGTCACTGGCGGTAATCGGCCGCCAACCCACCGGCTTGCGCGGCCAGGCGCTGGATAACCTGATCCAGCGCAGTGACGGCTGGGTGGCCGGGCTGCGCTTCTGGCAGCTGGCCGCCAGCGAGTCCGGTGATGAGCAGGCTTTGCCCCACGCACTGCACGGTGGCGAGGGGTTGATACGCGACTACTTGCTGGAAGAAGTCATCGAGATCCTGCCGGCCGACGTGCAGGCCTTTCTCTACGACACGGCGTGCCAGGAGCGCTTCTGTGCCCAGCTGTGCGATGCCCTGCGCGACCGCCAGGACAGCGCCGATATCCTGCGCTTCCTGCAGGCCCATCAAGTGTTTCTGGTGCCCCTGGACGAGCACGGCCACTGGTTTCGTTACCATCACCTGTTCTCCGACCTGCTGCGAAGCCGCCAGGCCAGCGAACCGCCAGCGCGCCTGCACCTGCGGGCGTGCCGCTGGTTCGAGGCCCAGGGTTTGCTGGACGAGGCGGTTGAGCAGGCGCTGCGGGCCGGCCACCTCGACGTGGCGGCCGACCTGGTGCAGAGCCTCTCCGAGGAGCAACTGCTGGCCGAGCAGAACGTTGGCATGTTGCTGCGCTGGAAGATGGACCTGCCCGACAGCTTGCTGATCAGCACGCCGCGCCTGATCGTGCTGTACAGCTGGGCGTTGGGGCTGGCGTGCCAGCTGGATGCGGCCGAAGAACTGGCAAGCTACCTCAGCCGTTTTCTGCCTGCGCCCTCGGCGACCGCACAGAAGTCCATGCTGGCCCAGTGGCTGGCCCTGAGTGGGGTGATCGCGCGGGGGCGGGGGGATCGCGCGCGTACCCTGGCCTACTGTGGCGAAGCCTTGCAAAGCTTGCCGTGCAAGCGCTACGGCCAGCGCCTGGTGTGCCTGTCGACACTGTCCAACCTGGCCATCACCGATGCCGACTTCTGGCATGCACGCGGCTGGAACCGCGAAGCCCTGGAGCTGGCCCAGCGCGTCGGCAACCCGCTGTTCGAAGCCCTGGCTCATTACGATCGAGCACGGGTGCTGCATGCCCGGGGTGAAGTGTTGCGGGCGCTGGACGAAGTGCGCCAGGGCCTGCAGCGCCTGCAGGGGCTGTCGGGGCAGCGGTTGTACGCCGTTCGGGCCAGGCTGACGCTCTACGAGGGTTACCTGCTGGTGTCGCGCCTGCAATCAGCCCAAGGCCGTGCGCGCTTGCGTGCCGGGCTTGGCGAAGCGCGTGCCTGCCGAGACATCAGCGTGCTGATCGGCCACTGCGTCATTGCCACGCTCGATGGCCGCGAGGGCCACTTCGCCGAAGCGTTCGCCGAGCTGGCCGAGGCGGAGCGGCTGATGCACATCTGGGATGTTCCACCGATCTACTACTTGGCCATGATTACCCTGGTGAAGTGCGAACTGTGGTTGGCACAGGGGCGCACCGATCTTGCCGAATCCTGGTTGCTGCGGCTGGGGCAGACCTACGGTGGCGAGCAACCGGCAGCAGCGCCGGAGTTCCACCCGCTATTACCCCTGCATATCGAACTGCAGCAGGCATTGCTCGAGCGTATCCAGTTGCGCACCGAGGCGTCGGTTCAGCGCCTGTCAGGGCTGGTCGAACGTGGCGTGGCCAGTGGCGGCATGCTGCTGGCCGTCAGTGCACTGTGCCAGTGGCTCGCCCTGCTGCTCGCTGAAGGCCGAGACGCGCAGGCTGCCGGGCTGCTGCCAAAGGCACTCGAGGTCGCCCAAGGCGGTGTCCTGCAACCGTTCCAACCCTTGCTCGAAAAACACCCGCAGTGGCTGCACGAGCAGCTTGCAGCGCGCTCGGCTTGCCCGGTCCAGGTCGAACTGCTCAAACGCCTGCCTCCGTTACCTGCCGTCAGCAGTGGCAGTGGCGAGGCATTGAGTGGGCGGGAGCGGGCCGTGCTTGAGCTGATCGCCCAAGGCTGTTCCAACCAGCAGATCAGCGAACGGCTGTTCATCTCGCTGCACACCGTGAAGACCCATGCCAGCCATATCAACAGCAAACTGGGCGTCGAGCGCCGCACCCAGGCGGTGGCCAAAGCGAAGGCGCTGGGCCTGCTGGCCTGACAGTAGCCGCACCAGGGGTTTGCCCGCTAAAGTAATGGCTTGAGGCTATTACTGGGCCGTTGTTTAGCGCGCTGTGTGCTCTATCCTCATCTTTCCCGGCCGGCTGCCGATACAGCATTCGGTGGTATGCATCGCCTTGCGCGATTTTTCAATCATCCCAATACAGGTCGTGTTGATGCTGCAGTACGGGCAAAAGAGCTTTCTGATCGTCGACGACTTTACCGACTTTCGTACGTCGACCCGTTCCATGTTGCGCGAACTGGGTGTGCGCGACGTGGACACGGCCGACAGCGGCGAGCAGGCGCTGCGCATGTGTGCGCAGAAGCGTTATGACTTCATCCTGCAGGATTTCCACCTGGGCGACGGCAAGAAGAACGGCCAGCAGGTGCTTGAGGACCTGATCCTCGACAAGCACATCAGCCATGAATGCGTGTTCATCATGGTGACCGCCGAGAGCAGCCAGGCCATCGTCCTCAGTGCCATCGAGCATGAGCCCGATGCCTACCTGACCAAGCCGTTCAACCGGGTGGGCCTGGCCCAGCGCGTCGAGAAGCTGTTCCAGCGCAAGACCTTGCTCAAGCCGATCCTCCAGGCGCTGGACCGCGGCCGCCCGGCCGAAGTCCTGGCAGCGTGTGCCGAGCTGTGCAAGAAGGACCCGCGTTTCGCGCCCCTGTGCCTGCGCTACCGCGCCGATGCCTTGCGCGGGCTCAATCGCTTCGACGAGCTGGAAAAGTTTCTCAAGGCCATTCTCGCCAGCCGCCCGCAGCCGTGGGTGTATTCGGCGCTGGGCAGCTTGATGCACAAGCGTGGCCAGAATGCCCAGGCCCAGGGTGTGTATGAACAGGCCCTGAAGGCCTTCCCGATCATGCCGGGCCTGTACGACGGCATGGCTGAAGTGCTGGTGGCGCAGGGCGAAACCAAGCGCGCGCAGAACATGCTGGAAGAAGCGGTGCGCCTGTCGCCGCTGTCGGTACGCCGGCAGTCCACGCTGGGCAAGCTGGCGCTGGGCAACGAAGATTTCGAAAGTGCCTCCAAGGCGTTCCGCCATGCCGTGAACCAGGGGCAGAGCTCGCGCTACAAGGATGCCGAGAACAACCTTGGCCTGGTTCAGGCGCTGATGAACAAAAACGCAGGTTTTGGCCTGGACGCCCGTACCCGCGTCGAGATCAACACCGTGCTCAGTGAAGTGGCCAAGGAATACCCTGAAGATCAGGGCCTGCAGGTACGCGCCCGCATGATGAAGGCCGCCAGCCTGCAGCAGGCCGGCGATGCCGAGACGGCCGCCAAGCTCACCGAGCAGGCCATGCAGCGTCTGGACAAGATGGAGCAGTTTTTCTCGGTCGATGCTGCGTTGACGGTGGCGGCTCAGCTGCAGGCGTCAGGGCAGGAAGCGGCCGCGCTCGGCGTGCTCAAAAGCTGCGTTGAAAGTTACGGCGACGACCCCAAAGTGATGCAGAGGGTGGCCAAGCTGACGGATGATCCGGCGGTGCTCAATGCGATCACCGAGGCCGTCACCCTCAACCGCCAGGGAGTGCGTAGTTACCAGGGAGGTCAGCTCGACGAAGCGCTGCAGTTGTTCCGCAAGGCCTTGGCCTTGCAACCCAAGAACATCAGCATCGCCCTCAACACCGCCCAGGCGCTGCTGCGCATCGGGGGGGATGACCCACAGCCTGCGATCATGCAGGAATGCCGCGACGCCTTGACCAGCGTGGCCGGCATCCCTGCCAGCGACAACCGCTATGACCGCTATGGCAAACTGCACATCCGAGTGTTCGGCGCATGAATCAAGACAATCAGGGGCTGGATTTTTCCACGGTGATCGCCTCCACCGTGCACGACCTCAAGAACTCCCTGTCCGCGCTGATCCAGTCCCATGACCAGTGGCTGGCGCGCCTGCCTGAAGAGTTGCGCGGCGGCACCGAGCAAGGGGTGATGGAACATGAGTTCCGGCACCTCAACGGTATGCTGGTGCAACTGCTGGGGTTGTACAAACTGGGCGTGAACCAGCTGCCGGTGTGCCCGGACTACCATGAGCTGGATGACTTCATCGAAGCCCAACTGGCCGCCCACCAAGAAGTGCTCAAGCACAACGACATCCTCGCCACCTGGCGCATCGACACCGACAACCCGCTGGGCTTCTTCGACCGAGAGCTGGTGGCATCGGTGATCGCCAACGTGATCACCAACGCCACCCGGTTTGCCGGGCATGCGTTGTTGATCAGCATCGAAGAAGAGGCGAATCAACTGGTCATCTGCGTCAACGATGACGGCCCGGGTTATCCACAGCGCATGCTCGAGCGCCAGGAAGAGTTCATCCAGGGCATCGATTCACACAGTGGCAGCACGGGCCTGGGCCTGTATTTCGCTGCGCGGATCGCGGCGCTGCATGAGAGCGATGGGGTGAGGGGGCGGATTGAAATTTCCAATGGCGGGGCGCTGGGGGGCGGGTTGTTCAGGTTGTTCTTGCCGTAAAACAGCATGGCAAGTGGGTGCAGGACACAATTCTGAGGCGCCTATGAGAACGAGCGCCGCCCGCGCGGCGCTTCGCAGCACAAGGCTGCTCCTACACTTGTTTCGGGCCAATTATTCCTGAGCCATTGGCGCGTGGCCCCTGACCGCCCACCTCAATATCGTGTCGAATCAACAAAGGCGGTCGCGCGCCAACATTACAGGCCTCACTGGCCCGAAACAGGTGTAGGAGCAGCCTTGTGCTGCGAAGCGCCGCGCGGGCGGCGCTCGATTTCGAAAACATCCAATACCGCCAGTCTTGCACCTGGCAGGCACAGCGCAATATCTTGTAAACCACCAGGAGCCACCTCGACTTGAAGGCGAGTGAGATCCTCAATGTTATTGAGATACACAATGAACCAAGCCCCACCCACCCTCATCCGCGAAACCTTCCCCGTAGGTCCCCTACAGTGCAACTGCACCTTGATCGGCGACCCATTGACCAAAAAGGCCATCGTCGTCGACCCAGGCGGTGACCCGGACAAGATCCTCGCGCGCCTGCAGGCCCATGGCTTGACCCTGGTGAGCATCATTCACACCCACGCGCACTTCGATCACTTCCTCGCCTCGGGCAAGCTCAAGGAGCTAACCGGCGCGACGCTGCACCTGCACAAGGACGACCAGTCGCTGTGGGACAACCTGGAGATGCAATGCCAGATGTTCGGCGTGCCCTACACCCCGGTGCCGCCGCCAGACCGCTGGTTGAGTGATGACGAGGCGCTGGCCTGTGGTTGTGGCGTGGCCTTGCACACCCCAGGGCACACGCCGGGTTCGATGAGTTTCTGGTTTGCCGATGCCAAGCTGCTGATTGCCGGCGACACCCTGTTCCGTCGCGGTATTGGCCGCACCGATTTGTGGGGTGGCGATCAGCGGGCTATCGTTCGTTCGATCAAGGAGCGGCTGTACCGGCTGGATGAAGAGGCCATCGTGGTCACTGGCCACGGGCCAGACACCCGCCTGGGTGACGAGATGCGCGAGAACCCGTTCGTGCGGGCATGAACCTGCATGAAAAGGTGTTCATGGAATTTTTTGCCGTCTGGGCAATCCAAGGCTGGCATAGATCCATTCGCGGTCTGCCGCATTTATGAATTTCAGTAGGAGCTTGTCCATGTTCACCATGCGTCGTCTGATTATCGTCGCAACCGCCGCTGCCCTGATGACGGGCTGCGCCAGCCAGAACCCGTACGACAACCAGGGTCAGGCGCAGGGCTCCACGGGGATGAGCAAGACCGCCAAGTACGGCGGCCTGGGCGCGCTGGCCGGTGCCATCGCCGGCGCCGCCATCGACCACAACAACCGCGGTAAAGGCGCACTGATCGGCGCTGCCGCAGTGGGTGCCGCCGCCGCAGGTTACGGCTATTACGCCGACAAGCAGGAAGCCGAACTGCGCGCGCAAATGGCCAATACCGGCGTCGAAGTGCAGCGCCAGGGTGACCAGATCAAGCTGATCATGCCCGGCAACATCACCTTCGCCACCGACTCGGCCAACATCGCGCCTAGCTTCTACTCGCCGCTGAACAACCTGGCCGGCTCGTTCAAGCAGTTCAACCAGAACACCATCGAAGTGGTTGGCTTCACCGACAGCACCGGCAGCCGCCAGCACAACATGGACCTGTCCCAGCGCCGTGCGCAAGCGGTCAGCACCTACCTGACTTCGCAGGGTGTCGATGCTTCTCGTATTTCGGCACGTGGCATGGGCCCGGACCAGCCGATCGCCAGCAATGCCGATGCTAACGGCCGTGCGCAAAACCGTCGTGTCGAGGTCAACCTGAAGCCGATTCCTGGCCAGCAGTATGACCAGGGCCAAGTTCAGCAGTAAGGCCACAACACAGGGGCCGCTGTGCGGCCCAATCGCCGGCAAGCCGACTCCCACATGACCGTGTGGGTCTTAAGTCCTGTGGGAGCCGGCTTGCCGGCGATTGGGCTGCACAGCAGCCCCTGGATTCAGCGTACGACGCTGGCCTGGATCGCCGTCAGGGCGATGGTATGCACGATGTCATCCACCTGAGCCCCACGCGGCAAATCGTTCACCGGCTTACGCAAACCCTGCAGCATTGGCCCCAGGCTGACCCCATCGGCGCTGCGCTGCACCGCTTTGTGCGTGGTGTTGCCGGTATTCAGATCAGGGAACACGAACACCGTGGCACGCCCGGCAACCGGGCTGTTTGGTGCCAGCTCGCGGGCAATGGCCGGGTTGGCCGCCGCGTCATACTGCAAGGGCCCATCGATCAGCAGATCGTGCGCGGCGCCCTGCGCCAAGCGTGTCGCTTCACGCACCTTGTCGACTTCTTCATCGCTCGCCGAATCGCTTGAGTAACTGATCATCGCCACCCGCGGCGCGATGCCGAAGGTGTGTGCCGATTCGGCGCTCTGCTGGGCAATTTCTGCCAGTTCAGCGGCACTTGGGTGCGGGTTCATCACGCAGTCGCCGTACACCAGCACCTGCTCGGGGAACAGCATGAAGAATACCGAGGACACCAGGCTGGCACCTGGCGCGGTCTTGATCAGTTGCAGGGCAGGGCGGATGGTGTTGGCGGTGGAATGCACCAGGCCCGACACCAGGCCGTCGACTTCATCCAGGGCCAACATCATGGTACCGATCACCACCGGGTCTTCCAGCTGCTGCTCGGCCATTGGGGCGTTGAGGTTCTTGCTCTTGCGCAGGTTGACCATCGGTTCGACATAGCGCCCGCGAATCAACTCAGGGTCGAGTATCTCCAGGTCCGCAGGCAAGGTAATGCCCTGCGCACGGGCGACCGCTTCGACTTCTTCCGGCTTGGCCAGCAGCACGCAACGCGCAATGCCACGGGCCTGGCAGATCGCTGCCGCCTGTACCAGCAGCGGTTCGGCGCCTTCTGGCAGGACGATGCGTTTGTTGGCCTGTTGCGCGCGCTGGATCAGTTGGTAGCGGAACACCGCAGGCGACAGGCGCAACTCGCGTGGTGTGCCGCAGCGCTGGTGCAACCAGGCAGCGTCGAGGTGGCTGGCGACAAAGTCGGTGATGAATTCGGCACGTTCGCGGTCATCCACCGGGATCTCGCGGTTCAGCGAATTGAGCTGGTTGGCCGTGTCGTACGAACCCGTACTCACCGACAGAATCGGCAGGCCGGCCTGCAAGGCGCCGCGGCACAAGCCGAGGATGCGTGCGTCGGGCTTGCTGTCGCTGGTCAGCAGCAGGCCGGCCAGGGGCACGCCATTGATCGCCGCCAGGCTTACGGCAAGGATGATGTCGTCGCGGTCACCCGGGGTCACCACCAAGGTGCCAGGGGTGAGCAGCGGCACGGTGTTGGCCACCGTGCGCGCACAAATGATGATCTTGCTCATGCGCCGCTGCTCGTAATCGCCCGCGTTGAGCACTTGGGCCCCCAGCAGGTCGGCCACGTCGCGGGTGCGTGGGGCATTCAGCTCAGGCTGGTAAGGGATGCAGCCGAGCAGGCGGAAGTCGTTGCCGCGCAGAAGTGGCGAGTGTTCGCGCAGGCGGGTGGCGAAGTCCGCCATGCTTTCGTCGGTGCGCACCTTGTTGAGGATCACCCCCAGCACTTTCGGGTCGCGGGGGCCGCCGAACAGCTGGGCCTGCAGTTCGACGCGGCCGGACAGCTCGCTGAGTACCTCGTTTTCGGGCGCCGAAACCAGTATCACCTCGGCATCCAGGCTCTTGGCCAGGTGCAGGTTGACCCGCGCCGCGTAACTGGCGTGGCGGGTAGGCACCATGCCTTCGACCACGACCACGTCATTGCCGATGCAGGCTTGCTGGTAGAGGCGGATGATTTCCTCCAGCAACTCGTCCAGCTGGCCATCGCCGAGCATGCGCTCGACGTGGGCCAGGCTCAGCGGCATGGGCGGTTTGATGCCGTGGGTGCGTGCGACCAGTTCGGTGGAGCGTTCCGGGCCGGTGTCACCTGGGTGGGGCTGGGCGATCGGCTTGAAAAAGCCGACCTTCAGGCCTGCGCGCTCAAGGGTGCGCACCAGGCCGAGGCTGATCGACGTCAGGCCGACACCAAAGTCGGTCGGCGCTATGAAAAAAGTTTGCATGCGTGCTTCTCGAATTAAAGCGGTGCAAGGAATCAACGGCCAAGGGTAGCGCTATCGGCTGCCTGTGCACACCAGCCACACGCGAAAGCCTCGCCGATGCGTTGTTGGCGCTGCTCGGCATCGAGCACCCAAGGGCGCGCTTGCCAGGGCGGTTGGTGACGAAGGTGCTGGGTGTGGCCGCACGACAACTCGACCACCCAGTGGCCTTCTTCGTCCTGATGGAAGCCGGTGATCCGACTGATGGGCTGTTCCTCGGCCGAGGCGCGTTCGCAATCGGGCGATGGCTTGGTTACACTTGTCCGCTCTACATACTTTTGCAAAAGGTCTTGCCCCATGCTGATCGCCGCCAACAAGGCTGTCTCCATCGACTATACCCTGACCAACGACGCCGGGGAGACCATCGACAGCTCCGCCGGTGGCGCGCCGCTGGTTTACCTGCACGGTGCCGGCAACATCATCCCGGGCCTGGAAAAGGCCCTGGAAGGCAAGCAGGCCGGTGACGAGCTGAACGTTTCCATCGAGCCAGAAGATGCCTACGGTGAATACCTGGCCGAGCTGGTCAGCACCCTGAACCGCAGCCTGTTCGAAGGCGTCGACGAGCTGGAAGTCGGCATGCAGTTCCACGCGTCGGCGCCGGATGGCCAGATGCAGATCGTCACCATTCGCGACATCGACGGCGACGACGTCACCGTTGACGGCAACCACCCGCTGGCCGGCCAGCGCCTGACCTTCCAGGTCAAGGTTGTCGACGTACGTGACGCCAGCGAAGAAGAAATCGCGCACCGTCACATCCACGGTGAAGGTGGCCATCACCACTGATTTTCTGCGCTAAGCTCAGAGAGTCGCCAGGCGCTCGGGCAAGCCGATTTGCCTTCCCAACGGGAGGTGGACGGCTTGGACGAGCGCTTTTTTATTGGGCGGATTTCGCCCTGCGGCCATCGGGAACCTGAGAGGGGATTACATCATGAGTGCTTTTCACGACCTGAAATTGGAGGCGCTGAACGGCGGGGAACTGCCCCTCGCACCGTTCAAGGGCCAAGTGGTGCTGGTGGTCAATGTTGCCTCCAAGTGTGGCCTGACGCCGCAATACGCTTCGCTGGAGACGCTGCATCAGCAGTTCAAGGGCAAAGGCTTCAGCGTTCTGGGGCTGCCGTGCAACCAGTTTGCCGGCCAGGAGCCCGGCAGCGAGAAAGAGATCCAGGAGTTCTGCAGCCTCAACTATGGTGTCAGCTTCCCGCTGGGCGCCAAGCTTGAGGTCAACGGGGCGCACCGCCATTCGCTGTATCGCCTGCTGGCGGGGGAAGGTGCTGAGTTCCCAGGCGACATCACCTGGAACTTCGAAAAGTTTCTGGTGGGCAAGGATGGGCGCGTGCTGGCGCGTTTCTCGCCGCGCACTGCGCCGGATGATCCAGCCGTGGTTCAGGCCATCGAGAAGGCGCTGGGCTGAAGCATGGGCGCGCGCGGCGGCTGAAGGTCAGCCGCGATGCGCTGTCGAACCTGGCTTGATCGCCAGTGCAGCACCTGAAGCTTTTTGCGTGTCGCCTGTGCGTTGTTTGCAAGCACTGCACAGGTAGGTTTCGAACTGCTCGACAATCGCCGGCCAGCCCTGTCGGCTGGCGTGCTGCCGTGCGTTCAGGCGCACCCGGCGCAGGGTTTCTTCCTCTTCCAGTAGCCAGCAAGCGGCATCGATGAAGGCCGCCTGATCGCCGGGCATCGCCAACGCACCGCTATGGCCATGCCGAATATGCTGGGCAGCCGCTGCCTCATCATAGGCGACCACCGCCAAGCCTGAGGCCATGCCTTCGAGCACCACATTGCCAAAGGTTTCGGTCAGGCTCGGGAACAGGAACAAGTCACCGCTGGCATAGTGCTCGGCCAGCACCTCGCCCCGCTGGGCACCACAGAACACGGCATCAGGCACCTGCTGCTGCAAGGTGGCGCGCTGTGGGCCGTCACCGACCACGATCAGGCGCAAGCGCTTGTGTGGATAAGTCTTCTGCAGGGCGTCCAGGCACGGTCGCAGTACCCCTAGGTTTTTTTCCGCCGCCAGCCGGCCGACATGCAGCACGGCGATATCGTCCGGCCCGACCCCCCAGCTTTCGCGCAGCGCCTGGCTGCGCCGGGCCGGGTTGAACAGGCAGGCGTCGACGCCACGGGCCAACAGGTCCAGGCGCTCGAAACCACGACGCTCCAACTCCAGGCGCTGGCTGACGCTGGGCACCAGGGTGACTGCCGTGCGGCGATGGAACCAGCGCAGGTAATGGGTGAGCAGGCGTGCCAGCAAGCCCAAGCCGTACTGGCCGGAATACTGCGGGAAGTTGGTATGGAACCCGCTGACCACCGGCACCCCCAGGCGCCGTGCCGCACGCAATGCGCTCAACCCCAAAGGCCCCTCGGTGGCGATGTACAGCACGTCCGGTCGCTGCCTGCGCCAACGCCGCAACAGCCGGTGCATCGACACTTCGCCCCATTGCAGGCCGGGGTAGCCGGGCAAGGCCCAACCGCGGCACAGCATCAGCTGCGGATCGTTGTGCACAGGCTCCTCGCCGGCTTGGCGGGGGCGGACGATCTCGATGTCATGCCCGCGTTGGCGCAACCCTTCGCTGAGGCGGCCAAGGGTGTTGGCGACACCGTTGATCTCGGGTGGGAAGGTTTCGCTGACGAGGGTGATGCGTAGGGCGGGTGTATTCATGACAAAAAGTTTCCGCTCGCATCATTGCGCTGATGTGACGGCCTTGTGACGTGCAAATGACGCCTGATTGCCGGCTGTTTCAATTGTGTGAATATTTGCGTGGGCGGCGCTCAAGAAGCTGGCAGTGGCAGCCGATGAAGATGCATTCGATTACGTGCTGCGCTCCAGGAGAGCGGTGATGTTCAACAACAAGCTCAAGCAAGAAATCCAGCAATTGCGCGAAGACCTGCTGTCGGTCGAACAGGTCAAGTGCAGCCTCGACAGCGAGATGCTGGTGCTCCAACTCGACCCCCAGGGACGGATCGAGATGGTCAACGGCAACTTCGAGAGCGAGATGCTCTACCGTGCCGACCAATTGCTTGGACGCAAACTCGAGGACATTGTCCCGGCCCACGTGAAGTCGCTCGACTTCTACCAACGCATGAAAAGCGCGATCAGCCGGGGCGAGCACCTCAACGGGGCGTTCCGCCTGCTGCGCGGCAATGGCCAGGAAGCCTGGTTGCGCTCGATTCTGCAGCCGGTCAAGAACAGCGAAGGGCGCATCAAGTATTTCACCCTGCACTCGAGCGACCTCACCCGCACCATCGAGACCTCCCGTGAGCACGAAAGCCTGATCAAGGCCCTGATGCGCTCTACCGCAGTCATCGAATTCGGCCTTGATGGCACCATCCTGACCGCCAACGAACGGTTTCTGACGTCGGTCGGTTATCGCCTTGAACAGATACGCGGCAAGCATCACCGTATTTTCTGCGAACCCGAAGAGGCCAATTCGTCGGGCTATCAGGCGTTCTGGGACAAGCTGCGCCGTGGCGAATACGTGGCTGAGCGCTTCAAGCGTATCGATGCCCATGGCCGGGTAATCTGGCTGGAAGCGTCCTACAACCCGATCTTCGACGCCCATGATGTGCTGTACAAAGTGGTCAAGTTCGCCACCGTGATCACCGACCAGGTCAACCAGGAGCAGGCGGTTGCCGAGGCGGCGGACATCGCCTTCAACACCTCGCTGAGCACTGACGCCAGTGCGCGCAAGGCCACCGACGTAGTCACGCAGACGGTAAACGTCATGCGTGGCCTGGAGTCGTCGATGCAAGAGGCCGCCGAGGGCATTCAGGCGTTGGACACGCAGTCGCGGGTGATCGGCTCGATCATCAAGACCATCAGTGACATTGCCGGGCAGACCAACTTGCTGGCGCTCAACGCTGCCATCGAGGCGGCCCGGGCGGGCGAGCAGGGGCGTGGTTTTGCCGTGGTCGCCGACGAAGTGCGCCAGCTGGCTTCGCGTACCAGCACCGCCACCGAAGAGATTGCCCGGGTGGTGCAGCAGAACGAGCAATTGGCCCAGGCTGCGGTGGCGATCATCGACACCAGCAAGCGCCAGGCCGAGCAGGGGCTGTCGTTGGCCGATGAAACCGGCAACGTGATCGTCGAAATCCAGGAGGGGGCGAAGCGGGTGGTGGATGTAGTGGGGCAGTTTTCCAGCCGGCTCGGTCAATGACGGTAGGAGCAGCCTTGTGCTGCGAAGAGGCCGGTACTAGCCACAGACAGGTATTGTCAGTAATGGCCTCTTCGCAGCGCAAGGCTGCTCCTACACAGGGCTGCGTTTGGATTTAGTCGCGTTCACGCACCCAGAACAACGTAGCCCCCGCCACCGCCGCCGGCATCATCAGTACGTTCACCACCGGCACCATCAGCGCCAGGTAGGTGATGCCGCCAAAGCCCAGCGACTGCCAGCGCTTCTGGCGCAGCCAGGCAAGCATGTCCTGCCAGCTCATCTTGTTGTTGTCCGCCGGGTAGTCGATGTACTGGATAGCCATCATCCACACACCAAAGATCAGCCACAGCGGCGCGGCGACCACGTTGACCACCGGGATCAGCGACAGGATGAACAGGCCGATGGCCCGTGGCAGGAAGTAACCCAGCTTGCGCATCTCGCGGCCAAAGGTACGCGGCACCATGGCCACCAGCTCGGCCCAGCTGAAGGCAGGGAAGTTGTCTTGGCCGCGCACCACCACTTCGACCTTCTCGGCCAGAAAACCGTTGAACGGCGCCGCAATGACGTTGGCCACCAGGGTGAAGGTGAAGAACACCATCAGCACCACCAAGGCGACGAACAGTGGCCACAGAATGTAGGTGAGGAAGCTCAACCAGCTGGGCAGGGTTGGCATCAGGGCGTCGACCCAGACACTGAACTGATGGCCGGCAAAGTAGATCAGGCCACCAAACAGCAGCAGGTTGACCGCCAGGGGCAACAGCACGAACAACCGCAGGTTCGGGCTCAGCACCAGTTTCAGGCCTTCGCGCAGGTACTGGGGGCCAGAGAGGACAGGGGCTTGCATCGAGACACTCCGAACAGAAGGAAAACGCGCTGACCTTACCGAGTTTGTCGCGCCGACGAAAGGCGGGCGATGTTGGCGAAACCGGCTGTAACAAAAGCGTCAGGGCGATTTTCGTGAATGAAATTGCTGGATAGACGATGCCTATGAGGTGGATTGTCGAAGGATATTTCCTTAATCTTTGCGACCTCGCTACAGTGCGCTCAACTTTTAGGTTTTGGATCGACGCGTTGTAGCCTTCCCCAAGGTTGCGTGGGTCCTTTTTAAATTCCAGCTGGCAACGCCGGCACACCGATGCTGGCCCCGTGCGGCCGGCTCGACAGGAGTTCGACATGTCTGAAGTACGTCATTCGCGCGTCATCATCCTCGGTTCCGGCCCTGCCGGTTACAGCGCCGCAGTCTATGCCGCCCGTGCCAACCTCAAGCCGCTGCTGATCACTGGCATGCAGGCCGGTGGCCAGCTGACCACCACCACCGAAGTCGACAACTGGCCGGGCGACCCCCATGGCCTGACCGGCCCAGCCCTGATGCAGCGCATGCAAGAGCACGCCGAGCGCTTCGAGACCGAGATCGTCTTCGACCACATCAACGCTGTCGACCTGGCCAACAAGCCGTTCACCCTCCAGGGTGACAGTGGCACCTACACCTGCGACGCACTGATCGTTGCCACCGGCGCCAGCGCTCGTTACCTGGGCCTGCCGTCGGAAGAAACCTTCATGGGCAAGGGCGTTTCGGCCTGCGCTACCTGTGACGGCTTCTTCTACCGCAACAAGCCGGTAGCGGTCGTCGGCGGCGGCAACACCGCCGTGGAAGAGGCCCTGTACCTGGCCAACATCGCCAGCAAAGTGACCCTGGTTCACCGCCGCGAAACCTTCCGCGCCGAGAAGATCCTGGTCGACAAGCTGAACGCCCGTGTGGCCGAAGGCAAGATCGAGCTCAAGCTCAATGCCACCCTGGACGAAGTGCTGGGTGACAACATGGGCGTGACCGGTGCGCGCTTGAAGAATAACGATGGCAGCAGCGAAGAAATCAAGGTCGACGGCGTGTTCATCGCCATTGGCCACACCCCGAACACCTCGCTGTTCGAAGGCCAGTTGACCCTCAAGGACGGCTACCTGGTGGTCAACGGCGGCCGCGAAGGCAACGCCACTGCCACCAACGTCGAAGGTGTGTTCGCTGCGGGCGACGTGGCCGACCACGTTTACCGTCAGGCCATTACCTCGGCCGGTGCAGGCTGCATGGCCGCACTGGACGTCGAGCGCTACCTGGACGGCCTGGCCAACGCCGCGTTCTGATCCACGCCCGAAAAAAAACCGGCCATCTGGCCGGTTTTTTTATGCCTGAGATCTGCTGCGCCTGTGCGAGCCTCTTCGCGGGTAAACCCGCTCCCACAGGGGGGGCACATCACTCAAGCCTGCGGTGATCCTGTGGGAGCGGGTTTACCCGCGAAGAGGGCGGTACAAGCACCGCGCCCTCTCAGAGGCTCAAACGCATCGACAGGTCTACGGCCTTCACATCCTTGGTCATGGCACCAATGGAGATGTAGTCGACGCCGGTCTCCCACAGGGGGCGCACATTACTCAAGCCTTCGGTGATCCTGTGGGAGCGGGTTTACCCGCGAAGAGGGCGGAACAAGCACCGCGTCCTCTCAGAGGCTCAAACGCATCGACAGGTCTACGGCCTTCACATCCTTGGTCATGGCACCAATGGAGATGTAGTCGACGCCGGTCTCGGCAATCACCCGCAAGGTGCTCTCGTTGACGCCGCCGCTGGCCTCGAGTTTGGCCTTGCCCGCAGTGATGTGCACCGCTTCGCGCATTTCGTCCAGGGTCAGCTCGTCGAGCATGACGATATCCGCACCCGCATTCAGGGCTTGGCGCAGTTCATCCAGGCTCTCCACCTCGATTTCCACCGGCTTGCCAGGGGCGATGCGGTGCGCTGCCGCCACTGCCTCGGCCACGCCACCGCTGGCGGCGATGTGGTTTTCCTTGATCAGGAAGGCATCGTAAAGGCCGATGCGGTGGTTGTCGCAACCGCCACAGGTGACCGCGTATTTCTGCGCCAGGCGCAGGCCGGGAAGGGTCTTGCGGGTGTCCAGCAGGCGCACCTGGGTACCTGCGACCAGGTCGGCCAGAAAGCGTGCGCGCGTGGCGACGCCCGACAGCATCTGCAGGAAGTTGAGTGCGCTGCGCTCACCGCTGAGCAGCGAGCGTGCCGGGCCTTCCAGGTGGAACAGCGGCTGGTTGGCCAGCGCGCGGTCGCCATCGGCCACTTGCCAGTGCACCGCCACCCGTGGGTCGAGCTGGCGGAACACGGCGTCGACCCAGGCGGTGCCAGCGATCACGCAGTCCTCGCGGGTAATGATGGTCGCCTTGGCCAGGCGTTCGGCCGGGATCAACTGCGCGGTGATATCGCCACTGCCGATGTCCTCCAACAGTGCACGGCGCACGTTGGCTTCGATTTCAGCGGTCAGGTCGGCGAGGCGTAGGTTCGGCATGGTCGGCTCCACAAGCTAGATGCCCGCGATTATAGGGCAGGGGAGCGGTGTGTACAGGGCCATGGCCGGTGACCTTTGGTCGGCCCGTCTGAGCATCTGGCCGAATACAGGGTCATTTCCCAGCAAGCGAAACGGCGCTGGCAGCTGTCCGTTTTTTTGCCGATAATAGTGACCAGTATTTGGCGTCATAGCTTTGACGATTCGTTGCCCGTGGGGCAAGCAAGCCTGCAAGGAGTTAGGGATGCATAAAGAAGGCAAGGTGGTGCCCCTGGCGGCAGCCATCGACCGAGGGGCGCGCACGCCTCTGCCTTGCCTTCCGGTATTGCTCCTGCAAGTGCGCGACAAAGCCGCGCTGCAATTGCGCCAAGGCCTGCAGGCCTTGTTCGACAACACCGACGTCACCCTCTTCGAGATGGCCGACAAGGCCGCTGAGCGCTGCGACCAGAACCTGTATTTCGAAGCGATGCGCGACGTGCGCCTGAAGCGCAAGAGCATCGAGCGCGGTTTTCTCGACACCTTCCATCACACCTTCGCCAGCCTCGGCCGGGCAGACCCTCTGGGCGGCCTGGGTGAAGCGCAGGGTTCAGGCAACAAGGCGCAGCGCGAGCGTGAATCCGCCATCGACGGCATGGTCGCGCGGGTGCTCTCGCGAGACGGCCTTGCCCTGCAGCAACTGGGTTTGCGCTTGCAGGCATTGCTCGATCGCCCGGTGGGCGAGCAGCAAAACCCCGTGGGCCCCGCTGCGCTGTGCGGCTATTTCCTCGAAGCGGGCCGCAACCTAGGAGTCGGGCTGCGGGTCAAGCTGATCCTCTTGAAGCTGTTTGAACGCTACGTGTTGCGTGATGTGGAGGTGCTCTACGCAGAGGCTAACCAGTTGCTGGCCGCGGCCGGTGTGCTGCCCGAGCTGCAGCCTGCGCCACGTCGGCGCGCCGAGGATCGGTGCCTGAGCGCCGGGCGCCGGTCGTCCAGCCTGGAGGCGCAAGGGGCGCTGGGGGCGGACAGTGCCGGGCAAGCGTATTTTGCTTCACTGCAAACACTTCTGGCCCCCGCGCGCGGGCAAATCGCGCCGCGTTTGCAGCGGGTGGCTGCTGCCCAGCCGATCAGCACCGCCGACCTGCTGCGCCTGCTTTCGCACCTGCAGCACTATGTGCCCGCCACGCAGGCGGCGGATGACTTCGCGCTAGGCCAGCAGCTGGAACAACTGTTGTTGCGCGTCAGTGTGCGCAGTGGCACGCGTCGGCGCATCGCCACGGCCGATGAAGACATGATCAACCTGATCGGCCTGCTGTTCGATTTCATCCACAACGACGACAACTTACCCGCCAGCCTACGGGCATTGATCGCGCGTTTGCACATCCCGCTGCTCAAGGTCGCGCTGCTCGACAAGGGGCTGTTCAGCCGCGCCAGCCACCCGGCTCGGCGCTTGCTCAACGAGATCGCGGGTGCCGCGATCGGTTGGCAGAGCAGCGCCGAAGGCCTGCGCGACAGTTTGCATGTACGGGTGGAACATATCGTTCAGCGTCTGCTCAACGACTTCACCGATGACGCCTGCCTGTTCGCTGAACTGCTCGACGAGTTTCTCGCCTTCAGCCAGGACGAGCGGCGCCGCAACGAGTTACTCGAACAGCGTACCCGCGACGCCGAAGAGGGCCGGGCGCGTACCCTGCAGGCCCGCCAGCAGGTGCAGCAGGTGCTCAACCAGCGTCTGCGCGGGCGGGTGCTGCCGCACGTGGTGGTGCAAATGCTGGTGCAGGGCTGGAGCCAGGTGCTGCTGCTGGCGTGGCTCAAGCAGGGCGAAGGGTCCGAGGCATGGCGCAACGGCCTGGCCACCCTGGACACGCTGCTCGCCAGTATCGCCCCGCACCACGACCCGCAGGCCTGTCAGCAACTGCTGCAACAGGTGCCCGGCCTGCTCAAGGCCTTGCGCGAAGGCCTGGCAGGCGTGGCGCTGGACTCCACCGCCACCCGTGACTTCTTCCAGCAGCTTGAGCAATTGCACCTGCGCGCTTGCTCGGCGTCCGAAGGGCACAGGGCCGATGGCCCGCCCGTGCTGGACGAGGTGCTGGTGGACGAGGACATTGTGCTGGCCCTTGCCGAAGAGCCCGCCTGCGCCCCCCTGCACCTTGTCGACGGCAATGCCTCGGCATTGCGCCAGGTGCAGCGCCTGCGTATCGGCAGCTGGGTCGAGGTGTTCGATGAAGACGACCCATTGCGCTGCAAGCTGGTGGCGCGCATCGACAGCAACGATCGGCTGGTGTTCGCCAATCGCACGGGCATGAAAGTGCGTGAGTGGAACAGCGGCAGCCTCGCCCAGGCGCTGCACCGGGGAGAGGTGCGGGTGCTCGATGACGGCGCGCTGTTTGAGCGGGCGCTGGAGTCGGTGCTCGAAGGGCTGCGGCAACAGCAGGTCCATTGAGTCATCATTACAATGATTCACATGCAAACGGCCGCGGACGCAGGGCATACTGCTGCTCTGTACCCGGCGTTTTTTCAGGATCTGCCCCATGCAATTGGACCGTGCCACCGGCTGGTTCCACGGAATCACCCACTGCCCGTCGCCGAACTTCAACGCGCGCCCCGAGGGCGAGTCGATCTCCCTGCTGGTGATTCACAACATCAGCTTGCCGCCGGCGTGTTTCGGCACCGGCAAGGTTCAGGCATTCTTCCAGAACCGCCTGGACGCCCATGAACATCCCTATTTCCAGAGCATCTGCCACCTGACGGTTTCGGCGCACCTGTTCGTCGAGCGCGATGGCGCTGTGACCCAGTTCGTGTCGTTGCTCGACCGCGCCTGGCATGCCGGTGTCTCGTGCTTCGACGGGCGCGAGGGCTGCAACGACTTCTCCATCGGCATCGAACTCGAAGGCACTGACGACCTGCCATACACCGATGCCCAGTACACCACGCTGGCGCAGCTGACCCGGCAGATCCGCGACGCCTGGCCGGTCATCAGCCTTGAACGCATCCAGGGCCACAGCGACATAGCACCGGTGCGCAAGACCGACCCAGGCCCGGCCTTCGACTGGGGCCGCTATCGCCAAACCGTGAAGGATAACGAGGACAACTCATGAGTTTTCTGGTTTTGCTGCTGGCGCTGTGGGTCGAGAAATTTTCGGCACTGCGCCATCGAATACAGCGCGATGGTTTTTTCCTCGGTGAACTGGTGCGCCTGGAGCGCAGCGGCAAGGTGCAGCCGTGGTGGACGTTGGCCATTCTGGTGCTGGCGCCGGTAGCGGTGCTGGCCTTGCTGCTGCATGTGCTGGAGCCCGTCGCCTATGGCCTGCTGGCATTGCCGGTGCACCTGCTGGTGTTGATCTACAGCCTGGGCCGCGGCGATGCGAAAGCGGCGCTGGGGCCGTTTCGCGATGCCTGGCGGCGGGGTGACGATCAGGCCGCCCTGCACGTGGCCGAGCGCGACCTGGGCCTGGTGGCCGACGAGCCTCACAGCCTGCTGGTGCGGGTGCAGGGTTACCTGCTGTGGCAGGCCTACCAGAGCTTCTTCGCCGTGATCTTCTGGTATTTCGTGCTCGGCCCAGGCGCTGCCTTGGCCTATCGCCTGCTGGCGCTGTGCGGCGAGCACAGCAAGCAGCCCGCGCTCAAGGCGCGTGCCGAGCAACTGCGGCACATCATGGACTGGCTGCCGGTGCGGGTGATGGCCTTGAGCTTTGCGCTGGTCGGCAACTTCGTCGCGGTGACCCGCGTGATGCTGCACGAGCTCCTTAACTGGCACATCAGCGCCGGCCACCTGGTGGCCAGGGTTGGGCGCATTGCCGACGATATCCCCGAGGAAGAAGACAGCCAGCGTGGCCTAAGCCGGCTGGACAGCCTTTGGGAATTGCTGCTGCGCTGCGCGGTGCTGTGGTACGCCGCGTTTGCGTTGTGGACGGTGCTGGTCTGACCTCACCGCCGTAACACGCGCCCTGTAGGAGCAGCCTTGTGCTGCGAAGAGGCCAGTAGCACCACCCCTGAATCTTCGGGATGCAACTGGCCTCTTCGCAGCACAAGGCTGCTCCTACCGGGGCTTAACCATAAGTTACAAACCTCCGATTCGATCTGCGGTATACACGTGGCACTGTGCTACCCCGTAGAACAATAAGAATCCAAGGAGGTGCCCCGTGAAGCGTCTGCTTTATCCGGCGATCGCACTGATGAACCGGCTGAGCTTCGGTCAGAAGTTCAGCCTTGTCAGCGTCCTGTTTTTCCTGCCCATGCTGGTCATCAGCGGCTACCTGGTACGCGATGCGTACCAGCAGTTTCAGGCCACCCGCGCCGAGCTGCAGGGCATCGCCCCCCTGCGCGAAAGCCTGGCCCTGCGCGCAGGCTTCGAAGCCTTGGGCAGCCTCCTGCAGATCAATGCCGTAATCGGCCAGTCGGGCCAGGCCGGTGATGTCGAATCGCGTATTGCTGCGTTGCAGGGCAACGTGCAGGAGCATCTCCAGGCACTGCATAGCGACGACCCGCAGCTGGAAGCCAAGCGCGAGGACTTGGCCGATGCCTTTGCCCGCGCCCGCGAAGAGTCCTCGCTGCAGAACAAAACGGCGTTGTTCGACGCCTTGCTCGCCCAGGCCCAGGTACTGACCCGCCTGGTGGCCAGCCAATCTGGCCTGAGCCAGGACAGCCAAACCTCGGTGCGGCAACTGAACGACCTGCTTGGTGTGGCGACGGCGCAGGTCACCCAGGCCCTGGCGGACGGGCAGGCGATGGGGGCCATTGCCCTGGGGCGTGGCTTCATGGATTCGTCCGGCAGCGCGCGCTTCGAAGATTTGCTGCAGCGCCTCGAGCGCCTGGCCACCGACTACGCACTGCGTTTGGAGGACGCCCTGGGCAGTGACCCCGCGGCCAAAGCAGCCCTGGCCAGCAGCGCCCAGGCCAGCCAGGCGACGGTCAGGCAGGCCGCCGCGTTATTCGAAGCGCAGGTGGTGGTGGCCGAGACTCTGGACGCGCCCTGGCCTGCGTTCTATCAGCAAACCCATGAGCTGATGGGGCACACCTACCGCCTCAACGAGGCCATTCTCATGCACCTGCGGGGCCAACTGCAGGACCGGCTGGGCGAGCAACAATGGCGCATGATCGGCCTGGTGGCGGTGCTGGCCGGTGTGTTCGCGCTGATTGTGTACCTGTACAGCGGGTTCTACGTCTCGACCCGGGCGACCCTGCGCCAGCTCGGCAAGGCGATGGGCAAGGTCGCCGACGGCGACATGACGGTCAGCTTCCAGGCCCGCAGCCGCGACGAGTTGGGCGAGCTGGGGCAAGGTTTCAGCGACACCGTGCAGCGTATCCGTGGCCTGATCGACCAGGTTGGCCGCACCGTGGTGGCCGTCGAAGAACAGGCCAGCCAAGTGTTGGCGGTGTCAGTGCGGAGCAACCAGGCAGTCAGCGGCCAGCGTGAGCAAATCGAGCAAGTGGCCACGGCCATGAACCAGATGAGCGCCACTGCCCAGGAGGTCGCACGCAGCGCGGCGCTGGCTGCCGATGGCGCGCAACAGGTCAACCAGGAAAGCGCCACTGGCCGTGGCCTGGTGCAACGCCAGCAAGGCAGCATCGACCGGCTGGCTGCCGAGATCGACCAGAGCGTGGGGGCCATCAATCAGCTAGCCAGTGACAGCCAGGCCATCGGGCGGGTGCTTGAAGTGATCCGCAGCATTGCCGAGCAGACCAACCTGCTGGCACTCAACGCCGCGATCGAGGCCGCGCGCGCCGGGGAGCAAGGCCGAGGCTTCGCGGTGGTCGCCGATGAGGTGCGCACCTTGGCCAGGCGCACCCAGGACTCGACCGCAGAGATCGCGCAGATGATCCAGCGCTTGCAGGAGGGGGTCGCAGCGGCGGTCAGTGCCATGGGCAGCAGCCACCAGATGGCCGCTGGCACCGTGGATGAAACGCGACAGGTGCAGCAGGCGTTGGGCAATATTTTGGGTGCGGTGGGCAGTATCGTCGAGCAGAACCAGCAGATTGCCGCTGCTGTGGAGCAGCAGACCGCCGTGGCGCATGACATCGACCAGAACATCGTGGCGATCAACAGCGCCGCGCAGGACACCACCCAAGGAGCCTGCCAGACCGAGGAGGCTAGCCGGGCATTGTCTGCTCAGGTGGTGGAGTTGAAACGGTTGATCGGGGCGTTCAGGGTTTAATGAGGCTACCTCTGTAGGAGCAGCCTTGTGCTGCGAAGAGGCCGGTTTGGCTGTAGAGAGGCTGTGGCGGTAATGGCCTCTTCGCAGCACAAGGCTGCTCCTACAGCGCTAGCGCCGGGGCAGGCAGCTACCAGCCAAATAACTCACAGGCATTCTTGCTGCTGGCGTCAGCCAACACGTCCACCTCTATGCCAATCACCTCAGCCAGCGCTGCGGCAATCTCCGGCAGGTGTTCCGGGCTATTACGCTGCCCGGGGTACATCACCGGGGCCATGTCTGGCGCGTCGGTCTCCAGCACTACGCTTTCCAGCGGCAGTCGGGCAAGGGTCTTGCGCAAGCGCACTGCCTGCGGCCAGGTAGCCGCCCCGCCAAGCCCCAGGCGGAAACCGAGCTTGATGTACTCGCGCGCCTCTTCATAGCTGCCTGCAAAGGCATGGATGACCCCAGCCCGGGCCGGCTTGTAGCGCTTGAGCGTGGCGATCACCTGGGCATGGCTGCGGCGCACATGCAGCAAGGCCGGCAATTCGAAATCGCAGGCCATCTGCAGTTGTGCTTCGAACAGTGCCTGCTGGCGATCCTTGTCCAATGCTTCCAGGTAGTAATCCAACCCGAACTCACCCACGGCGCACAGGCGCGGGTCGCCCTGCAGGCGCTCCAGCCAGTCGCGCAGCTGGGCAAGGTGCTCTGGGCGATGCTGGCCCAGGTAAACCGGATGCAAGCCCAGGGCAGCAGCCACACGCGTGTCGGCGCAGGCCAGGTCCCACACCCGCTGGAAATTCGCCTGATACACCCCCAGCACCACCATGCGTTCCACCCCGCGCGCCGCCGCATTGGCCAGCAGGCGCGAGCGGTCGGCGTCGAAGTCAGGGAAGTCCAGGTGGGTGTGGGTGTCGATCAGGCGCATGTTCAGGCCGCTGGGATGCGTTGCTTGAAGGTTCGGCCGATGGCGTGCACGCCGGGCTCGTAACGCTCTTCCTCGATGGCTGCCAGGGCCAGCTCTAGCGCAGTGGCGGCGATCAGCCCGTGCTGTTGGGCCATGGCGTTGACCGGAAGCGGCAGGAAGTCGAGCAACTGGTTGTCACCGAAGGTGCCCAACTGCAGCTGGCGCGAGTCGGCGGGGCGCGCCTGCAAGGTGTCGAACACGCCCTGCAGCAGCACGTAGGAGGTGGTTACCAGGGCATCCGGCAGGCCACCCTGTTCGTCGATCAGTTGCTGCATCAGGCGCTGACCGCATTCACGGCTGAACGCCTCACCCTGATAACGGCGCACCTCACCTGCATAGCCTTGCAGGGCTTCGTCGAAGCCGCCGGCACGGGCCTGGCTGACCGAAAGCTCCGGGCGGGCGCCAATCAGGGCGATGCTGCGCGGGGCTGCGCTGAGCAGGCTGGCGGCCAGCTGACGGCTGGCGTCGCGATCATCGCTGATCACCGAGCAGAAGTGTGCGGGGTCCAGGCGACGGTCGATGGCGATCACCGGCAGGCCTTTGTCTTGCAGCTCACGGTAACTGTCGTCTTCCACAGGCAAGCAGCTGGCGACGAACAGGGCATCGCAACGACGGGCGCGGAACAGTTGCTGCAGCTGGCGCTCGCTGTCCGGCTGGTCATCGCTGCTGGCAATCAGCAACTGATAGCCACGGGCGCGGGCGCCTTGCTCGAGCTGCTTGGCGATGCGGGCGTAGCTGGGGTTTTCCAGATCCGGGAGAATGAAGCCCAATGTGCGGGTATGCCGGCTGCGCAGGCCGGCGGCTTGCGGGTTGGGCGTGAAGCCATGGGCCTCGACCACTGCGCGCACACGCTCGACAGTGCTGCTGCTGATGCGCTGCTGTTCGGCCTTGCCATTGATGACGTAGCTGGCAGTGGTCACGGACACACCGGCCAGACGGGCGATATCGCTGAGTTTCACCGAATTTTCCTTGTTATTACCGGGGCTGGCTGCGAGGCCAGACCGGATAGTTTGACCCGGAGCTGCGCTCGCGCGCAGACGACCATTGTCGCAATTGTCCGACAGGATGGGGCTTTTTCCTCGGGAGATTATCGAGTAACGTGGCCGCCTGGTCAGGTTAATCGTTTCAGCTGCCAAATTTTCTGCCTCGGCTGCCATCTGCGCAAGGCTGTTCAACTGGCCATTTTCGACAACAATACCTCAGTACCCCACCTGGGCACTGCAAAAGGAGAAGGGCATGCTCGAGCTCGCCACAGGGCAAATAGCCATGGGCCAGAAGGCTGCGGACAAGGCCGAGGCCTTGCGCCTGCTGGCAGATCAGCTGGTGGCCGACGGCCTGGTCGCCGAGGGCTACCTTGCGGGCCTGCAGGCCCGCGAGGCACAAGGCTCGACCTTCCTCGGGCAGGGCATTGCCATCCCGCATGGCACGCCGCAGACCCGCGACCTGGTCCACACCACCGGTGTGCGCTTGCTGCAGTTCCCCGAAGGCGTGGACTGGGGCGATGGCCAAAAGGTCTATCTGGCCATCGGCATCGCCGCCCGTTCCGATGAACACCTGCGCCTGCTGCAATTGCTGACCCGTGCCCTGGGCGAGACCGACCTGGCCGAGGCGCTGCGCCGGGCCAGCTCTGCCGAAGCCTTGCTCAAACTGTTGCAAGGCGCGCCACAGGCGTTGGCGTTGGATGCGCAACTGGTTGGCTTGAACCTGCCGGCCGAAGATTTCGACGAGCTGGCCTGGCGTGGTGCGCGCCTGCTGCAGCGCGCCGGTTGCGTCGACAATGGCTTTGCCGCCGTGCTGCAGCAGGCCGAGCCTTTGCCACTGGGCGAGGGCCTGTGGTGGCTGCACAGCGAGCGCCAGGTGCGCCAGCCGGGCTTGTCGTTCATTACCCCGCAGCAACCGCTGCGCTATCGCGATCAGCCGCTCAACGGCCTGTTCTGCCTGGCCAGCCTCGGCGCCGCTCATCAGGCTTTGCTCGAGCGCTTGTGCGAAGTGCTGATCGAAGGGCGCGGGCAGATGCTCTACCAGGCCACCAGCAGCCGTGCGGTACTGCAGGTGCTGGGCGGTGAGGCGCCGGCGGATTGGCCCAGTGCGCGCATCGTGTTGGCCAACCCCCATGGTTTGCATGCCCGCCCGGCCAAGGTGCTGGCGCAACTGGCCAAAGGCTTCGAGGGCGAAATCCGTGTGCGGCTGACCGACAGCGCGCAGCCAGCGGTGTCGGTCAAGAGCCTTAGCAAGCTGCTAAGCCTCGGCGCCCGCCGTGGCCAAGAGCTGGAACTGATTGCCGAACCGGCCATCGCCGCCGATGCCTTGCCAGCGCTGCTGGCGGCCATCGAAGCGGGCTTGGGCGAGGACGTCGAGCCGCTGCCACAAAGCTCCGCACCGCTAGCCAGCCTGCCACTCGAAGTGCTTCAGGCACCCGCCGCAGGCAGCCGGATTCAGGGTGTGGGCGCGGCGCCTGGGATTGCCAGTGGCCCGGCGCACGTTTGCGTCGAGCGCGACATCGATTACCCCCTGCGCGGCGAATCCCTCGCCCAGGAACGGGCCAAGCTGCGCGAGGCCTTGGCAACGGTGAACAGCGAGCTGCACAACTTGGTGCAGCGCAGCGACAAGGCCATCGGCGAGATCTTCGTCACCCACCAAGAAATGCTCGCCGACCCGGCGTTGGCCGACGATGTCGAGCAGCGCCTGGCCCAGGGCGAAAGCGCCCCGGCGGCGTGGATGGCCGTGATCGAGGCGGCAGCCCGGCAGCAAGAGTCGCTGCATGACGCCTTGCTCGCCGAACGGGCCGCTGACCTGCGCGACATCGGCCGGCGCGTGCTGGCCCAGTTGTGCGGCGTGCAGGCGCAGGTCGAGCCCGAACAGCCCTATGTGCTGGTGATGACCGAGGTCGGCCCTTCCGATGTGGCCAGGCTGGACCCGAGCCGGGTCGCCGGTATCGTCACCGCCCAAGGCGGCGCGACGGCCCACAGCGCCATTGTCGCGCGTGCCCTGGGCATTCCGGCAGTGGTCGGTGCCGGTGCGTCGATTCTGCTGCTCGAGGCCGGCACGCCATTGCTGCTCGATGGGCAACGCGGTGTGGTCAGTGTTGCGCCAGCGGCCGCCGAGCTGCAGCGTGCCCTGGCCGAGCGCGACCAGCGCGAACAGCGCTTGCAGGCAGCCTGGGCCCGTCGCCATGAGCCGGCAGTCACCCGCGATGGCCATGCGGTCGAAGTTTTCGCCAACATCGGTGAAAGCAGCGGTATCGACAAGGTGGTGGAGCAGGGCGCGGAAGGCGTCGGGCTGCTGCGCACCGAACTGATCTTCATGGCCCACCCCCAGGCACCCGACGTCGCCACCCAAGAGGCCGAGTACCGCCGCGTGCTCGATGGCCTGGGTGGCCGGCCCCTGGTGGTGCGCACCCTGGATGTCGGCGGCGACAAGCCGCTGCCGTACTGGCCGATCGCTGCCGAAGACAACCCCTTCCTCGGCGTGCGCGGCGTGCGTTTGACGTTGCAGCGCCCGCAGGTCATGGAAGACCAGTTGCGCGCCTTGCTGCGCGCCGCTGACCAGCGCCCGCTGCGGATCATGTTCCCGATGGTCGGCCAGGTGCACGAGTGGCGTGAAGCGCGGGCCATGGTCGAGCGCCTGCGTGAGGAAATCCCTGTGACCGACCTGCAACTGGGGATCATGGTCGAAGTGCCCTCGGCAGCCCTGCTGGCGCCGCAGTTGGCCCGCGAAGTGGACTTCTTCAGCATCGGCACCAACGACCTGACCCAATACACCCTGGCCATCGACCGTGGCCACCCGAGCCTGTCGGCCCAGGCCGACGGCCTGCACCCGGCCGTATTGAGCCTGATCGACATGACCGTGCGCGCTGCCCATGCCGAAGGCAAGTGGGTGGGCGTGTGCGGTGAGCTGGCCGCCGACCCGCAGGCGGTGGCCGTGCTGCTTGGCCTGGATGTTGACGAGTTGAGCGTCGCCGCCCGCAGCATTGCCGAAGTCAAAGCCCTGGTTCGCCAGGCCGATCACCAAACGGCCCGCGCCCTGGCGCGCGAAGCCTTGCAACAAGACAGCGCCGCGGCGGTTCGCGCGCTGGTGGAGCGTTACTGATGGCCAAGATCCTCACCCTTACCCTGAACCCGGCGCTGGACATCACCATCAGCCTCGATACTTTGCGCCCGGGGCACGTCAACCGTAGCCAGGCCCAGCACAGCGATGCGGCGGGCAAAGGGCTGAACGTTGCCCAGGTCTTGGCCGACCTTGGCCACAGCGTCACCGTGGGCGGCTTTCTTGGGCAGGACAACCTGCAGCCGTTCGAGGCCTTGATCGCCTGGCGTGGTTTTGCCGACTGTTTTGTCCGCGTGCCAGGCGAAACGCGCAGCAACATCAAGCTGGTCGAAGCTGAGGGCCGCGTGACCGATATCAACGGCCAGGGGCCAGAAGTCGATGAAGCCGCCCGTACCGCGTTGCTGCGGCGGCTGGAACAGATCGCCCCAGGGCATGACGCGGTAGTGGTGGCCGGCAGCCTGCCACGGGGTATCAGCCCCGAATGGTTCCGCCAGTTGCTCGAAAAACTCAAAGCCCAAGGCCTCAAGGTCGCCCTCGACAGCAGCGGCGAAGCCTTGCGTGTCGGCCTGCAAAGTGCGCCTTGGCTGGTCAAGCCCAACACCGAGGAATTGGGCGAGGTGCTGGGCCTGGCCGTACAAACCCCAGCGCAGCAACGCGCGGCTGCCGAGCGGCTGCTGGCCAGCGGAATCGAGCATGTGGTGGTGTCGGCCGGCGAGCACGGCGTCAGCTGGTTCGCCCGCGACCTCGCCCTGCATGCCCAGCCGCCCACGGTGCGGGTGGCCAGTACCGTGGGTGCGGGGGATTCGCTGGTGGCTGGCATGGTCGACGGCCTGTTGCGTGGCGAGGCGCCGGCGCAGACCTTGAGCCGCGCTACCGCCATTGCCGCCCAGGCCGTGACCCAGGTCGGCTTTGGCATACGTGACCGCGAGCAACTGGCACGCCTTGAAGCCGGCGTGCAACTGACAGAACAACAAGAGGGTTGCCGATGAACATTGCCATTGTCACCGCCTGCCCCAACGGCCAGGTGTCCAGTGTGCTGAGCGCGCGCTTGCTGGCGGCAGCCGCGCAGCGCCGTGGCTGGAGCACCCGTGTCGAGGTGCAGGACGCTGAGCACCCCGAGCGGCAACTGACGGCGGCCCAGCTTGCCGAGGCCGATTGGGTACTGGTAGTCAGCACCGGGCCTATCGACCTGGCCCGCTTCGTCGGCAAGCGCGTGTACCAGAGCACGCCGTCCCAGGCCCTGGCCGACCGTGAGGGGTTCCTCGACGAGGCGGCGGCCAACGCCCAGCTGTTGGCGGATACGCCCGACAGCCCGGCAGCGTTGAGTGGGGCTGGCGTGCGGATTGTCGCGGTCACGGCGTGCCCGACCGGCGTCGCGCACACGTTCATGGCCGCTGAAGCCTTGCAGCAGGCCGCGCAGCAGCAGGGCTATCAACTCACCGTGGAGACCCAGGGCTCGGTGGGGGCACGCAACCCGCTGTCCGCCCAAGCCATCGCCGAAGCCGACGTGGTGCTGCTGGCCGCCGACATCGAAGTGCCCACCGCACGGTTTGCCGGCAAGCGCATTTACCGCTGCGGCACCGGCATCGCCCTCAAGCAGGCACGCGCCACCCTGGACAAGGCCCTGGCTGAAGGCAAGGTCGAGAACGCTGCAGATGCCGCGGCGGCCTCCGCTTCCGGTAAGGGTGAAAAGACCGGCGTGTACAAGCACCTGCTCACCGGGGTGTCGTTCATGTTGCCAATGGTGGTGGCGGGTGGCCTGCTGATCGCCTTGTCGTTCGTGTTCGGCATCGAGGCCTACAAAGAGCCGGGCACCTTGCCGGCAGCGTTGATGCAGATTGGCGGCGAGGCGGCGTTCAAACTGATGGTGCCGCTGTTGGCCGGCTACATCGCCTGGTCGATCGCCGACCGCCCGGGCCTGGCGCCCGGTATGATTGGTGGGTTGCTGGCCAACACCCTGGGCGCGGGCTTCATCGGCGGCATCATCGCCGGTTTTCTCGCCGGCTACAGCGCCAAGGCCATTGCCCGCTGGGCACGCTTGCCGAGCAGCCTGGAGGCGCTCAAGCCGATCCTGATCATTCCGCTGTTGGCCAGCTTGTTCACGGGCCTGGTGATGATCTACGTGGTTGGCCAGCCGGTGGCGGCCATGCTCGAAGGGCTGACACAGTTCCTCGACAGCATGGGCACCACCAATGCCATCCTGCTGGGGTTGGTGCTCGGCGGCATGATGTGCGTCGACCTGGGCGGCCCGATCAACAAGGCCGCCTACGCGTTTTCGGTGGGCCTGCTGGCCTCGTCGAGCTACGCCCCCATGGCGGCGACCATGGCCGCCGGCATGGTGCCGCCCATCGGCCTGGGCATTGCCAGCTTCCTCGCCCGGCGCAAGTTCGCCCAGAGTGAACGCGAGGCGGGCAAGGCCGCGTTGGCACTGGGGCTGTGCTTCATCTCTGAAGGTGCCATCCCGTTTGCCGCCAAGGACCCTCTACGGGTGATCCCGGCGAGTGTCGCCGGGGGGGCCTTGACCGGTGCACTGTCGATGTACTTCGGCTGCAAGCTGATGGCGCCGCACGGTGGCCTGTTCGTGCTGCTGATCCCCAATGCCATCAACCATGCGTTGCTGTACCTGCTGGCGATCGTCGCCGGCAGCTTGCTGACGGCCGTGGTGTATGCGGTGATCAAGAAGAGCGAGCAAGTGGAACTGGCCGTCGCGCCGGTGAAAGGCTAGCCCCACCCAGCCGCGAACTGTGTAGGAGCAGCCTTGTGCTGCGAAGAGGCCATCACCGCCTAACAAAATATTCAGCCATACCGGCCCTTTCGCAGCACAAGGCTGCTCCTACAGGTCAAGCACAAGCCTGAGGTCAGCATTGAACCAGCAAAAGCCGACCCTGAGGTCGGCTGGCCACCGTATCTGTAGGAGCAGCCTTGTGCTGCGAAGAGGCCATCACTGCCTACCAAAATGTTCAGCCATACCGGCCCTTTCGCAGCACAAGGCTGCTCCTACAGGTCAAGCACAAGCCTGAAGTCAGCATTGAACCAGCAAAAGCCGACCCTGAGGTCGGCTGGCGACCGTATCTGTAGGAGCAGCCTTGTGCTGCGAAGAGGCCATCACCGGCTAACAAAATGTTCAGCCATACCGGCCCTTTCGCAGCACAAGGCTGCTCCTACAGCACCCAATGAGGCGCTATTAGCGCCGATGCTTTTGCCGCAACGGCTCTAGCAAGTCCATCAGCCCGTTGTGATCGACTTCATGCATCAACGCCAATAACCCGCCCAGTTCCCCAGCCGGGAAGCCTTTGCGCGCGAACCAGGCCAGGTAGTCACCCGGCAGGTCGGCGATAATCCGGCCTTGGTATTTGCCAAAGGGCATGGTCCGGGTGACCAGCAGTTCGAGGGTTTCCGGTTTCATCGACGCACCTGGCAGTCCAAAAGCGCCGACCATACTGCAATCTGCACGAAGGCCCAAGCGGCAATCATGCAGAACGCCGCTTCGAGTGCATTCTTCTAATTAGTTAACTTATTGATTTATAACGATTTATTTTTCTGTCTAAGGTTGGCACGAACGCTGCTCCATTACAGATGACTATCACCTGCCAAGGAGTTCGTGAAATGAGCAACCCCAACAAAGACGTAATTGATGTGCTCAACGACCTGATCGAATACAGCAAGGATGGCGAAAAAGGCTTCAAGTCGTCGGCTGATGACGTCAAGAACCCAGAGCTGAAAGCCTTCTTCGTGCAGCGCGCCGGTGAGTGCGCCAATGCCGCCGGTGAACTGCAAAGCGAAGTGCGCCGCCTGGGTGGCGACCCTGAGACTTCCACCAGCATCAGCGGCGACCTGCACCGTGGTTGGGTCAACCTCAAGGCGATGGTCACCGGCAAGGATGAAGAGGCCGTGCTGAACGAAGTGGAGCGGGGCGAGGACCATGCCCTGAAAGCCTACAAGGAAGCCCGCGAGAAACTGGTCAAACTGGGCCGTACCGCCAGCGATCAGAGCTACACCCTGGTGGAAAAACAACTGCAAGGCGTGCAACGTAACCACGACCAGGTGAAAGCGCTGCGTAACGCCGCCCGCGCCCGCTCCTAGTCGCCAGGCCCTTCTACCCGGTTACGGCCGTTGGCCTTGGCCCGGTAGAGCGCCTCATCCGCAGCCCCCAGCACGCTCGCCAGATCGTGCTGGGGGTTTGCTTCGTACAGGCCGATGCCGATGCTGACCGTGACGGCACGGGTGTCATTGGCAAACGGCGCCAGGGCCGCGACGCTGGCCCGAATGCGCTCGGCCAGCAGGGTGGCGCCGGCCAGATCGGTTTCTGGCAATATCACCTGAAATTCCTCCCCGCCATAGCGTGCCGCCAGGTCCGCCGGGCGCCTGATGCACCCCTCGATGCACTTCGCCACCTCCCGTAAGGCATGGTCGCCACCCGCGTGGCCGTGGCGCTGGTTGAACGCCTTGAAATGGTCCACATCCACCATCAGCACGGCCAACGGCTTGTGGTTGCGCTGCGCGCGTGCCCACTCCTGGCGCAGCACTTGGTCCAGCCGGCGGCGGTTGGCCAGGCCGGTCAGGCTGTCGGTGGCGGCCAGGGTGGCCAGGCCTTGTTCGGCCTCGTGGCGGCGGCGCAGCTCGCGGCCCAGCAGCAAGGTTAGCCAGAGGATGCCGATGCACAGCACGCCGGTGGCCACGCTGACCAGAATCGCAGTGCGCCGCCACGACTGGAACACCTCGTCGGCCGAGTGCACCACCAACACGATCAGCGGCAGGTCGGCGACCCGGGCGAAGGTGTACATGCGCGAGGTGCCGTGGGTGGCAGAAAGGGCTGTGAAGCTGCCACTGCGCTCGCCAAGGATGCGCTTGAAGTTGGGCCGCTCGGCGTAATTGGTGCCGATCAGCGGGTCTTGCGGGCGGGTCGGCTGGCGCGCCAGCAACTGGCCGTCGGTATTGAACAGGTTGATGCTGCTGTCATCGCCGATGTCCAGGCGCTTGAACAATTCGCTGAAGTACGAGAGGCGCAGGGCCCCCGCTGCCAGGCCGGCGAATTCGCCGTCTGGGCCGGGGATGCGCCGGCTGAAACTGATGCACCAGTCCAGGTCGCCCAGCTTGGCCTTGAACGGCGGGCCGACCAGCAAGCCGAGGTTGGCGTTGTGTTGATGGGCCTTGAACACACCGGTGTCGGCGAAGTTGGCCTGGCGCGGTATGGCGCTGGTGGAATCGCCCACCACGTTACCTTGCTTGTCGAGCCAGAGTACGTCACCGCGTTTGCGGTCGACGAAGGCTTCATTGAACAACAGGCGCTGGCGCAACACGCCAGGCACTTCAGGCAGCTCCTTGCGCCCGACTGCCCAGATCAGCCCTTGCAACGACTGATCGTAGAGTTCGGCATTGCGCAGGATATCGCTTTCGATCAGCTGGACGATGTTGTTGGAAGAACGGATGGCCGACAGCTCGACGCTGTCGCGCTCACGGGCCAGCAGGTAGCTGACGATGGCCACGATGGCGAGCACGGCGAGGCAACTGCCCAGGTTGAGGATCAGCTCGGGGTGCGACCTGTAGAGTGCGAAACGCGGTGATCGGGTGAGCATGCTCGCTACTGCTGAGGCAGGGCCATTCGCGGCGGCGATATTCTAGGGAAGAGGGGATTGTCGGACAAGATTTGTCCGACGGAATCGCGTGGTGGTGCAGAGAACAGTGGTCGCAAGCCTGCCTTCAAGCCCGCTCCCACTGGGTCTGTGCTAAGTCAATGAAACTAGGAGCGGGTCAGAACACGTTCAGCGGATAATCAACGATCACGCGCAGTTCATCGTTGTCACTGCTGCTGTCGATCGACGCATAACCCTGGCTGCCACGGTGTGCGGCATAACGCACCAGCACCGAAAGGTCCTTGAAGTCGCCTTCCTGGAACACGTACTTCACATCCAGGTCACGCTCCCAGTGCATGGCGTTCTTGCCATCGGCGCGGTAGTAGTCGTAGTGCGTGTTGCCCTGGTCAGCCTTGGTCAGGTCTGCCTCGCCACGCGAATACGACAGCGTCGTGCTCAGGCCGGGGACGCCCAGGCCGGCGAAGTCATAGCCGTACTGCAGCTTCCACGAACGCTCGTTGGGGGCGTTGAAGTCCGAGTACATGCGCGAGTTGTCCAGGTACACGCTGTCGCCCAGGTTGATGTAGTCGAACGGTGTATCGCCGTTGACCCGCTGGTAGGCGGCCGTGACGCTGTGGAAGCCGGCGTTGACGGTGAAATGCACGCTGTAGGTGTTGTTGTCGATCTTGCCCAGCAGGGCCTGGCCGGTGTCCTGGGTGTGATAGAAGTGCACGCCCGGGTTGAGGCTGACCAGGTCGTTGACCACGTAGGTGTAGTCAAAATCAGCGTAGTACTGGTTCCAGATGTCCTTCAGCTCGGCGGCGTAAAGGTTGGCGGTGATGTTTTCCGTGCCGCTCCAGGACGCGCCCGCCCAGTTCAGGTGCTTGCTCTTGTCATGTTCGTCCAGCGAGCCGTAATAGGTGTCGATGCGGCGGTGGCCGCTCTGGTTGTACGGCTTGGTGAAGCTGACTTGGCCGCCTTCGAGCAGCAGGCCGTCGACGCTGGTGTTGGTCAGGCTTACACCGCGGAAGGTCTGCGGCAGCATGCGGGTTTCGCCGCCAGCGATCACTGGGTTGGTGAGGAACAGGTCACCGGCTTTGAGCTCAGTGTCAAAGGCTTTGAGCTTGAGCGCTGCGCCTGCGGTAGAGAACGAATGCGGGGCCGCGCCCAGTTCGCCGTCGTCCTTCACATGCGTCGGCAGAATGCTGGTGCCGGCATGGCCGCCACCGCCGTCGAGCTTGAGGCCCAGCATGGCATGGGCGTCCACGCCAACGCCGATCACGCCCGGGGTATAGCCGGACTCGAAGCGTGCAACCGCGCCCTGGCCCCACTCGCGGGTGTCGCGCACGCCGGTGTTGTGGTTGTCGCGGTTGAAATAGGCATTACGAAAATGCAGGTTGAACGAAGAACCTTCGATGAAGCCATCAGCCTTGTCTTCATCTGCCTGGGCGGCGGTGGGAATCGTTGCAGTCAATGCAATGAACAGCGGGGTAAAACGAAACGCGGAAGGCACCGGTACTAGCTCCTTTGGTCTGACGGTGGGGCAGTTTTTATTTTTGAATGTGCAACTTTTTTATTAGGGACGTTACAGCGGGGCTGATAGTTAAAGCACATAAAAAAAGCCGCTGATTGGCAGCGGCTTTAAAAGGCTAACATATCGGCACCAGCGGTGCCCATGGCGTAGCCAAGGGAAATCGGGAGCAGGTACAACGGTCGATCAGCTATCGGCATTAACGTCGCTGGACACTTTGGAAGCTGTCTG
The DNA here is from genome assembly GCF_900184205.1 of Pseudomonas sp. LAIL14HWK12:I10. Taxonomy (NCBI): domain Bacteria; kingdom Pseudomonadati; phylum Pseudomonadota; class Gammaproteobacteria; order Pseudomonadales; family Pseudomonadaceae; genus Pseudomonas; species Pseudomonas sp. LAIL14HWK12:I10. The sequence goes on from NZ_FXWU01000012.1 coordinate 114,274, forward strand.
GTTTGCGTCTTTTACGCCATCGGTCTGCTGTGCGGCTACGGCTTCGCGGGCTTCTTGATGGACCGCGGCGAGCTCGGCATTACGGGCGACGAAAGCGGGGGATTCTTCGGCCATGGCCAGGGGCGACAACAACAGGGAAGACAGGACGAAGACGCTGGCAATACCCATACTGTTGGACATTTGAAACTACCTTCTTGCGATGCAAGTGCTAATGAGGACAGGGCTAAAGTTAGTCCCTCAATGGCCTTGGAAACAGAGCGAAGTACGATAAGCACTGTTGCGCAAAAGGTAACGATCGTGCGGCGAACACTCAGGGTTTTGCTGGAAACCCGCGTCGTTGAGCGCTCGGCAGGCGAATGCCAAAGGTGTTGGCGCCGGCCTCGCTGTGCACAAAAACCTCGCCCCCATGCATCAGGGCGATCGCTTTGACGATCGCGAGCCCCAAACCGTGGTTGCCGCCCCCACTGTTACTGCGCGCGGCATCCACCCGATAGAAGCGCTCGAACAGCAGCGGCAGGTGCGCGTCATCGATTGCAGGCCCCGGGTTACTCACGGAAATGGTGACCTGTTCCGGCCCGTTTTCGATTCGCACCTCGATCACTTGGTCGGGCGCGGTGTGCTGCACCGCGTTGTTCAGCAGGTTGATCAGTGCGCGGCGCAGTTGGGCTTTTTCGATGGGTGCCTGAGCATCACCACTGACCTCCACGCGGACCTGCGCGTCTTCGAGGATGTAGTCCAGGTAATCCAGCGTGGTCGCCACTTCCTCTGCCAGCGACGCCTGGGTCAGCGCGGTGGCCTTGCTGCCCTGGTCGGCGCTGGCCAGGAACAGCATGTCGTTGATGATGCTGCGCAGGCGCTCGAGTTCTTCAAGGTTGGATTGCAGCACTTCGAAGTAGTGCTCGGCACTGCGACCGCGGGTCAGGGCCACTTGGGTCTGGCCGATCAGGTTGGTCAGTGGCGAGCGCAGTTCGTGGGCCACGTCGGCGTTGAACGCCTCCAGCCGCGAGTAGGCTTGGCTGACCCGGTCAAGCGCGGCGTTGAAGGCCCCGGCGAATTGCGCCAGTTCAGGGGCCAGATCATTAGTTTGCAGGCGCCCGTCCAAGCGCGGTGGGGCCAGTGCCTGGGCTTCGTTGGACAACGCCAGCAACGGGCGCAGGCCGATGCGGGCCACCCAGTAACCGAGCACCGACGCTAGCAGCACACCGAACACCGCCAGGCCGACGATGGCCACCAGCAGGCTGTGTTGCGCCTGCCAGAAGGTCTCGGTGTCGATGCCAATAAGAAAACGCAGCGGCGGCCGGTCGGCCAGGGCCGGCAACTCGCTGACCAGGACTTTGTAGGGGTAGGGCTGGTCTGGCAGGCGCAGGTCGCGCATGCCTGGCGGGCCTTCGGCAAACGCGCGCACTAGTTCGCTGGGGTGGCCATAGTCGTATGCCGGATCGCTGCTGACCACCCAGAAGCGGATGCGCTTGTCCTCCTCGCTGAGCAGGTTGAGCTTGTTGCTGACCTTGGCCCAGTGCTCGGCGGTGCCGAAGCGGTTGAGGGTGGACTCGAGCACGCTGAACCGTGCATCTAGCTCGGCGGCCGGGAGCAGGTCGAGGCTGTGGTCGACCTGGCGATACAACGCCGACCCGATCAGCAAAAACACCCCCACCGCCACCAGGATGAACAGCGCCGACAGGCGCAGCGCGATGGAGTTAGCCCGCACGGTTTTCCAGGACATAGCCCATGCCTCGGATGGTGTGCAGCAACTTGTTGTCGAAAGGCCCATCGAGCTTGGCGCGCAGGCGCTTGATCGCCACCTCGACGACATTCGCATCACTGTCGAAGTTGATGTCCCAGACCAGCTCGGCGATGGCGGTCTTGGACAGGATTTCGCCTTGGCGGCGGGCCAGCACACTGAGCAGCGAGAATTCCTTGGCGGTCAGGTCCAGGCGCTGGCCGGCGCGGCTGGCCTTGCGCGCCATCAGGTCGATCCACAGGTCGGCGACCTGGATCTGCAGCGGTTCATGGCTGCTGCTGCGACGGGTCAGAGCCTGCAGGCGAGCGACCAGCTCGAGGAACGAAAAAGGCTTGCCCAGGTAGTCGTCGGCGCCTTCGCGCAGGCCATGGATGCGGTCTTCGACCCGCTCGCGGGCGGTCAGCATGATCACCGGCGTCTGCTTGCGCGCGCGCAAGGCGCGCAGCACGCCATAGCCGTCCAGGCCGGGCAGCATCACATCGAGCACGATCACGGCGTAGTCGCCTTCCAGGGCCAGGTGCAGGCCATCGATACCGTCACGCGCCAGGTCCACGGTAAAGCCTTGCTCGCTCAACCCGCGGTGCAGGTAGTCGGCGGTTTTTTCTTCGTCTTCGATGATCAGCACACGCATGGTCTTGTCTCAACTGGCACTTGGCGCGGCCGCATGGGCGGCCCGGCGGCGGTGGAACAGGCGCTCCAGGGCCAAGTATATGACCGGGGTGGTGAACAGCGTCAGGGCCTGGCTCACCAACAACCCCCCGACCACCGCGATGCCCAGTGGCTGGCGCAGCTCGGCGCCGGTGCCAAAGCCGAACATCAGCGGTACCGCGCCGAGCAGGGCGGCGAGGGTGGTCATGATGATCGGCCGGAAGCGCGTCAGGCAGGCCTGGTGGATTGCCTGCTCGGGTGTGAGGCCGTGGTGGCGCTGGGCCTCGAGGGCAAAGTCGATCAGCAGGATGCCGTTTTTCTTGACGATGCCGATCAGCAGCACCACGCCGATCAGCCCCATGATGCTGAAGTCCTGGCCCATGGCCCAGAGCAGCATCAGCGCGCCCAGGCCTGCGGAGGGCAGGGTGGAGATAATCGTCAGTGGATGGACGAAACTCTCGTAGAGCACCCCCAGAATGATGTACACCGCCACCAGCGCAGCCAGGATCAGCCACGGCTGGCTCGACAGCGAACTCTGGAAGGCCTGCGCCGCACCCTGGAAGTTGCCGCTGATGGAGTCGGGCATGCCCAGTTCGCGCTGGGTGCGCTCGAGGATGCTCACCGCATCGCCCAGGGCCACGCCCGGGGCGAGGTTGAACGACAGGTTGGCGGCTGGGAACAGGCCATCATGGCTGATCGACAACGGCCCGGTGCTCGGCGGCGCGACGTGGGCCACCGCCGACAAGGGCACCATCTCGTTGCTCAGGGGCGAGCGCAGGTAGAAGTAGTTGAGGCTCTCGGCCTTGCCGCGCTGGCGGGCGTCCAGTTCGAGGATGACCTTGTACTGGTTGGTCTCGGTCTGGAACTCGCTGATCTGCCGCTGGCCGAAGGCGTCGTACAGCGCCTGGTCGACGTCGGTGGTGGTCAGGCCGAAGCGTGCGGCGGCCTGGCGGTCGATGTCGATGCGGGTGACGCTTGCCCCCAGTTGCAGGTCGTTGGACAGGTCACGCAACGCCGGGTTTTCGCGCAGGCGGTCGGTCAGGCGCTGGGTCCACAGGTTCAGCGCCACGCCGTCGTTGCTCTTGAGCACGTACTGGTACTGGGTGCGTGATGGGCCGGAGCTGAGGTTGATGTCCTGGCCGGCGCGCATGTACAGCACAATGCCCGGCACCTGGGCGAGCTTGGGCCGCAGCCGGTCGATCAGCTCGCTGGCCGACACATCGCGTTCGCCGCGGGGCTTGAGGGCGATCCAGAAGCGGCCGTTGGCGATGGTCTGGTTGCTGCCGGTGACGCCGACGGAATGCGAGAACGCCCGCACGGCCGGGTCGGCCTCGATGATCTTGGCCAGGGCCTGGTGCTTCTCGATCATGGCCGGGTACGACACGTCCGCTGCCGCTTCGCTGGTGCCGAGGATGAAACCGGTGTCCTGCAACGGGAAGAAGCCCTTGGGGATGGCCACATAACCCACCACCGCCAGGGCCAGGGTCACGCCGAACACACCGAGGGTCAGGCGCTGGTGGGCCAGGGCGCGGTTCAGGCCTTTTTCGTACCACTTGACCAGGCGTTCACCGAAGCCGCCGTGCTGCGCGCCGGTCGGGCGGCGCATGAACAGCGCACACAGGGTGGGTGCCAGGGTCAGCGAAACCACCACCGAAATCAGGATGGTGGCCGTGGCGGTCAGGGCGAACTCCTTGAACAGCCGTCCGACCACCCCGCCCATGAACAACAGCGGGATGAAGGCAGCGATCAGCGAGAAACTGATCGAGACCACGGTAAAGCCGATTTCGCCTGCGCCCTTGAGGGCGGCCGTGCGGCTGTCGTCACCCGCCTCCAGGTGGCGATGGATGTTTTCTACCACGACGATGGCATCGTCGACCACGAACCCCACCGAAATGACGATGGCCACCAGGGTCAGGTTGTTCAGGCTGAAGCCGAGTACGTACATCAAGGCGCAACTGGCAATCAGCGACACGCCGAGCACGCTGGACACCACCAGGGTCGCCGACCACTGGCGCAGGAACAAGGCCATCACCCCGATCACCAGGGCCACGGCGATCATCAAGGTCAGCTCCACCTCGTGCAGCGAGGCGCGGATGGTTTGGGTACGGTCCTGCAACACCGACACCTCGATCGACGCCGGGAGCATTTCCTTCAGCTTGGGCAGCGCGGCCAGCACCCGGTCGACGGTGTCGACGATGTTCGCGCCAGGCTGGCGGAAGATCACCAGGTTCAACCCCGGCTGGTCACCGGACCAAGCCTTGACGTAGGCGTTCTCGGCGCCGTTGATGACCTTGGCCACGTCCTGCAGGTGCACCGGCGCACCGTTGCGGTACGAGACGATCAATTGGGCATAGTCTTCGGGGTGGAACAGCTGGTCGTTGGCGGCGATGGTCGACACGCTGTGCTCGCCGTACAGCGCGCCTTTGGCCAGGTTGAGGCTGGTTTGCTGGATGGCCTGGCGCAGGTCGGCGAGGGTCAGGCCGATGGCGGCCAGCTTCTCCGGTTGCGCTTGCACGCGGATGGCCGGGCGCAGTTGCCCGGTGATGTTGATCAGGCCGACCCCATCGATCTGGCTCAGTTGCCGGGCCAGCAGGGTTTCGGCGTAGTCGCTCAGGTCATTGCCGGGCATCTGGTTCGAGCTGACGGTCATCACCAGCACCGGGCTGTCGGCTGGGTTGACCTTGCGCCAGGTCGGCGGGTTGGGCAGGTCTTGTGGCAGCCGTGCGGTGGCGGTGTTGATGGCGGCCTGCACTTCCTGTGCTGCGGTGTCGATGTTCTTGTCGAGGGTGAACTGCAGGATCAGCGTGGTCGACCCCAGCGCGCTGCTGCTGGTCATCTGGGTCATGCCGGGGATGGCGCTGAACTGCACTTCAAGCGGCGTGGCGACCGACGAGGCCATGGTTTCCGGGCTGGCCCCAGGCAGTTGAGCGGTGACCTGGATGGTCGGGAAGTCGGCCTCTGGCAGCGGAGCCACCGGCAGCCGAGGGAAGGCGATGGCGCCCAGCAGGACTAGGGCGAAAGTCAGCAGCAGGGTGGCGATCGGGTGGTCGATGCACCAGGCCGAAACCCCGTTGCGGGTATTCATGGCTGGCTCCGGCGGTCGGCCATTTCCGAAGGCGCAGGGGCATCGGTGGTGACCTCGACCCGCGAGCCCGGCTTGAGCCGCGACTGGCCGTCGAGCACCAGCTGATCACCCGCCTTGACCCCGGCGATGATGTTCAGCCCGCTGTCCTGGTACAGCACCTTGACCGGCACGCTGGTGACTTTGTCCCCGTCCAGGCGGTAGACGAAATGGCCGTCGATACCGCGCTGCACGACCGGCGGCGGCACGACGAGGGCATTCTCCTGCATGGCCGTGCGCAAGCGAATGGTGACCAGTTGGCCGGGCCACAGGCGCCCGTCCTTGTTGTCGAACTCGGCTTTGACCCGCACCGTGCCGGTGGTCGCCGAGATCTGGTTGTCGATCAGCGCCAGGTGGCCTTCACCCAGCAGGCTGCGTTCGCCGTCGGCGTCCATGTAGGCCTGCACCAGCGCCGGGGCGGGCGCCTTGAGCAAGCTCTGCAGGGTAGGCAGCATCTGTTGCGGCAGGGCGAACTCGACGGCAATCGGGTCGATCTGGGTCACGCTGAACAGGCCTTGGGTGTCGCTGCTGCGCACCAGGTTGCCGGGGTCGACGTTGCGGATGCCGACCCGGCCGGTCACCGGTGAGCGGATTTGGGTATAGGACAGTTGCACCTCGGCATTGGCGATGGCCGCCTGGTTGCCCTTGACCGTAGCCTGCAGCTGGTTGACCAGCGCTTGTTGCTGGTCGAGGGTCTGTTTTGACACCCCGTCATCGGTGCTCAGCAGGCGGTAGCGCTTGAGGTCGACACCGGCTACCTGGATCTGCGCCTGGCTCTGGCCAAGCTGCGCACGGGCCTGGTCGAGGCTGGCGCGGATGGCACGGTCGTCGAGGGTTGCGAGCAGGTCACCTTCCTTTACCCACTGGCCTTCCTTGACCAGTACCTGGGTCAGCACCCCTTCTACCTGTGCGCGGATCTCGACGCTGTGCAGCGACAGCACCGAGCCGATCGCACTGGCATAGCGCGGCACATCCTGCTGGCTGACGCTGACCACGCGCACCGGCACAGCCGCCTGCGCGCGGGGGGCGGGGGCCTCCTGGCGCTGGCCGAACCAGACGCCCAGCACGACCAGGACAAGCAACGCCAAGGCGGCGAGGATGACAGAACGGGAAGGACGTCGCATCGGAGCGGGCACCTTGGCCAGAAGGGTGGGGACGGTTGTCTGTATTCAAGCTTATAGCCCCCGGACCGGGTCGGCAGCATGACGCCTGGCTGACAGCGCTGACAGTTTCAGTGTTTGACAGTACCGGCCCCTTCGCGGGTAAACCCGCTCCCACAGGTATTGCGCCAATCTTGCGGCTGGTGCAACTCCTGTGGGAGCGGGTTTACCCGCGAAGGGGCCGGTATGGGCTACCTAAAAACCAATAAAGGCGTAATAAACCGGTGCTTCGCAGGTGGTCTGCAAGCCATGGCGCTGCAAACTGGTTGTCAGTTCGTCATCCTGCACATGCAGCGTCCACCGCGCACCGTTGTCCGCCGGCACCTGCGCCAGTGCTGCGGCAAACGCGCCCATCTCCGGCAGATAAGCGGTAAACCCATTACCTTTCAACGCACTCGTGGTCATGCCCAACGCCTGGCACACGGCAACCTTGGCCGCGATGTCATCTCGGTCTGCCTGGCGCGATGCCTGCACCAGCGCCGCCAGCCGCGGGTCGGCCACTTGCGTGCCGTGAATCAGCTCAGGTCCCTGTTGCCAAGCTTCGGGCGGGCAGTCCTTGTTCTCGGGCCGCAGCGGGATATGCGGGTTGATCTCGACCGGGTAGATGCGGCAGACCAGCGGGCGCTGGTCATAGATGGTGCACAGGTCGTTATCGTCGAGGTTACGACAGCGCCCTGGGTTGAACGCCGCGAACGTTACCGAAACGCGGGCCTCAGTGTCACCGCAGGCCACCGGGTGGGAGCGGCGCAGCACATGCTCGCGCTGCTCGACCGGCATGCCCGGGCCGTCGACCACGAACGCCTCGATCAGCACCACCACCTGGCCAGCGGAGGCCGCCCACTGGCGGGCTTCGTCGAGGGTCAAGGGCACATGGTGGCCAGTGCAGCACTTGCCGCAGCCGGTGCAGGCGAATTGCACGCTGTCGGTCACTTGGCTTCCGGGCTCCATTCGCTGACGAACGCGCGCTGGTGCTGGCGGTCGTACAGGCACAGTTCAGTGCCGGTACGCTGCTGCATGTGTTTTTGCGGATAGACGCCTTCGATCAGCAGGGCGCTCATGCCGACCTGGTCGTCGAATTCGGCGGGCTTGCCACGCGCGTGAGCGTCCTTGAACTGGCTGGCGGCAAGGCACGCCTTGAGCATCTGCTGGCGCTGCTCGTTCCAGGCCTGGCTGCTGGAGGCCTGGGCGACACCGCTGAAGAGCGCGCAGGCGACAAGGAGGGAGCTGAAAAACTTCATACGCGATTCCGGCAAAAATCTTCCGAGGGGAGCGAATTATGCCCGACTCACCCCCGACGGCAAGCCGGGGAGTTTGTCGCTTGATGTATCAATGCTCGGCAAACACCACCGTCCGCGCCGCCACCACCAGGCAATCGGTCAGCTCGGGCGAGGAAAACTTGGTGAGGATGGCATTGGCCCCCGCGAGCCTGGCTTTTTCGCTGCTCATGGCACTGTCGAGCGAGGTGTGCAGCAACACATACAGGTGCTGGAAGTCTGGCGTCTCGCGCAGCGTGCGGGTGAACGCATAGCCGTCCATCTCGGACATCTCGATGTCGGAGACGATGATGTTGATCGCCTGCTCGGTGCCCTGCAAGTCCAGCAACACGTTGATCGCATCCTTGGCGCTGCGCGCGGTGTGGCATTCGATGCCGAGGTTGCGCAGGGTATGCACCGACTGCTGCAAGGCCACCTGGCTGTCGTCTACCACCAGGATGTTGGCGGCGGCCAGCAGGCTTGCGTCTTCTTCGCTCAGTGCCCCGTGCTGTGGCTCGGCGGCGGGCGGGGTGATGGCGTGAATGACCTTCTCGATGTCCAGCACCTGCACCAGTGCGTTGTCGACCCGGGTCACGCCGGTGATGAACGAGCGGTTGCCCGAGCCGAAGGGCGGCGGTTTGATGTCGGTGCTCAGGCAGTGGACGATGCGGCTCACGGCCTGCACATGCAGGCCTTGGCGCGAGCGGCTGATTTCGGTGACGATCAGGCAGCCACCTTCAGGGTCAGCCAGCGGGCGCTCACCGATAGCACGGGACAGGTCGATGACCGACAGCGAATTGCCGCGCAAGGTGGCCACGCCTTTCACGTGGGGGTGCGATTCGGGCAGCTTGGTCAGTGAAGGGCAGGGGATGATCTCGCTGACCTTGAGCAGGTTGATTGCCATCAGCTTGCCGCTGCGCAGGGTGAACAGCAGCAGGGACAGCGAATCCGCGCGGGCTTTTTGCGTGGCCATGGTGACCTTCGTGGGAATAGATAATAGAAGGATATCGGCCCGCCGAGCCGGCTCTTTAGCCTGTCAGCCGATTCCGTGGAGCAGCCTTGTGCTGCGAAGAGGCCGGTGACAGCAACGACTAACTGCTGGGTATTCACCGGCCTCTTCGCCGCACAAGGCTGCTCCTTGTATCTCGACTTTCTCTTCCAAAGAAGCGAAAGTTCTCGACTGATCATCGAGGGAAGGTCATGAAGCGGAGCTGCTCCGAGGGCATCGAGCCCGTATTGTAGATAGCGCTCTGGCCTTCCAACCCCACTCGACAAGTCCGAACGGTATCTAGTGCCCGCCCCCGGCGTGAGCAAGCATTAACAAGGTTGCACAGAGTGAAGGGTGATCGACTTTCGTAGTTTGAAGGAGAGGATCATGTCCATTTTTGTTGGCGTTGATGTCGCCAAAAGATCTTTCGACATTGCCACTACGCTGCCTAACGGGAAGAAGCGTACCAAGGCAAAACTGCCCAATGACTCCGGCGGGTTCGCGCAGTTCAGCGACTGGCTTGAACGCCATGCGGAGCCGGGAACCTGGATTGTCATGGAAGCCACAGGCACCTATCACGAAGCCCTGGCCGAGCACTGCCACACTCAAGGCTATCGGGTGTGCATTCTGAACCCGGCTGTGATCGCAAAATTCGCTGATGTAGAGCTTCGCCGCGTCAAAACCGACAAGGCTGACGCCAAAGTCATTGCTGCCTATAGTCAACAGAACGCCGCCTCGCTTCGCCAGTGGGAGCCTGAGCCCCCAGCACAGCGCCGCTTGCGCGCTCTGGTGCGACGCCTGGACGACCTCAAGGAAATGCGCCAGATGGAGCAGAATCGCTTGGATGCCGCACGGGACGCGGTACAGCAATCGATTCGAGACATAATCGGGCACATCACCGAAGAGCTGGAAAAGACCAAGAAGGCCATTGAACAGACGATCGATGATGATCCAGATCTGCGTAACCGACGTGACCTGATTACTTCGATTGACGGTTTGGGCGAGACCACTGCTGCGTTGCTGCTGGCCGAACTCGGCGATCCACTGAAATACCAAAGCCCTTCTGCGATTGTCGCGTTTTCAGGCCTGAATCCCGTGGTGCAACAGTCGGGAGAGTTCACAGGTCAGAGCAGCATTTCGCGTACAGGCAGCTCACGGCTGCGTGCGGGCTTGTGGATGTCAGGCGCTGTCTCGATCAAGCACAACCCAGTCGTAAAGGCGCTGGCAGAGCGGTTGAGCAGCCGGCATAAGGCGTATAAGCAGATCGTATGCGCGGCAATGCGCAAGCTGCTGCATCTGGTTTACGGGGTAGTGAAGTCGGGCAAACCGTTTGACCCCCAAATTGCTCTTGCGAG
>NZ_FXWU01000013.1:0-36144 GCF_900184205.1 Pseudomonas sp. LAIL14HWK12:I10
GCCGGGTCGAGCACGATAGTGAAGGTGCCATCGGCACCTGCCACGACACTGCCGATCAGCGTGCCATTGGCATCGTGCACTTCGACACGGGTTCCCGCTGGCGCGTTGCCGGTCAGGCTGGTGCCATCGGCATTGATCGCCAGATCGCTCGGGCTGGCCGGGGCGGTGATCAGTGGAACGTCGTATTCAAAGGCGACGGACGCGTTACCGCTCGGGTCGGTCTGTACCAGGCTCAGGTGCTCGCCGGGTTGCGCTGCCGGGTCGAGGTCGATCAGGAAGGTGCCGTTGGCCAAGACAGTGCCTGTGCCGATCACAGTGCCCTCGGCGTCACGCACTTGCACAGTGGCGCCGGCTTCGCCGCGGCCGCTGAGGACCAGGCCGCCGGAGCCGACGGCAATATTGCTGACGGCAGCAGGCGGTGTGATGTCCGGTGCATCGAATTGCAGCGGGGTCGAGGTGTTGCCGGCGGCGTCCACCAGGCGAACGTCCAGCGCTTCGCCATTCGCTTGAGCAGGGCTCAGCGTCAGGCTGAAGCTGCCATCTGCGCCTACGAGTCCGGTACCAATCACAGTGCCCGCAGCGTCGCGGACTTGAACAGTGGCACCCGGTTCACCGCGACCGGTAAGGGTCACGCCTTCGGCCAAGGCCAGGCCTGTGGGTTGGTCTGGGGCTTGCAGGTCTGGCGAGGTGACCGAGCCTGGTTCAGACGCGTTGCCTGCCGCGTCGGTCAGCACCACTTGCAGCGTGCTGCCATCGTTAACGGCTGGATCAAGGGCGATTACAAAATTGCCGTCCGCGCCTACGGTGCCAGTCGCCAGCACATTGCCAGCGGCGTCACGTACCTGCACCGTGGCCCCGGCTTCGCCGCGGCCGCTGAGCTGGCTGCCGGCGAGGGCGATGACCAGGTTGGTGGGTGCGTCTGGTGGCGTGGTGTCGCCGCCGTCGATATCCGGCGCGGTGACGGAGCTGGCAAGCGACGTGTTACCAGCAACATCGGTCGCGGTGGCCTGCAACACTTCGCCATCGACCTGAGGCGGGTCGAGGGTGATGTTGAACACGCCGGTTGAGCCGACCAGGGCGCTGCCCAGTTCAGTGCCATCGGCGGCGAGAATACGCACGGTGCTTCCCGGTTCGGCACGGCCAGTTACTACAGTGCCGTTGGCGCTGACGGCCAGCTCACTCGGTGCGGCGGGCGCGGTGATGTCCGGCGCAAAGATTTGCGTAGGCACGGACGACAAGCCCGTGTCATCAATGGCCACAACATCGAGCAGTTCGCCATTGGCCTGGGCCGGGTCGAGCACGATACTAAAGGTGCCGTCTGCACCCGCCACAGCACTGCCAATGAGCGTGCCATTGGCATCGTGCACCTCCACACGGGTTCCAGCGGGTGCGTTGCCGGTCAGGCTGGTGCCATCGGCGTTGATGGCCAGTTCGCTCGGGCTGGCCGGGGCGGTGGTCAGCGGCACATCGTATTCGAGGGCAACGGACGCGTTGCCGCTTGGGTCGACCTGCACCAGGCTCAGGTGTTCGCCAGGTTGTGCAGCCGGGTCGAGGTTGATCAGGAAGGTACCATTGGCAGTGACGACGCCGCGGCCAAGCAGGTTGCCATCCGCGTCGCGCACCTCAACGGTGGCACCCGCTTCCCCGCGACCGCCCAAGGCCAAGCCGCCAGGGCCGACCTGGATGTTGCTGACCGCATCCGGTGGGGTGATGTCCGGCGCATTGAACTGCAGGGCAGCGGAGCTATTGCCAGCGGCATCGACCAGGCGGATATCCAGGGCTTCGCCATTGGCCTGCGCAGGGCTCAGCGTCAGGCTGAACGTGCCATCCGCGTTGACCAGCCCGGTACCGATCACAGTACCGGCAGCGTCGCGTACTTGTACGGTGGCGCCAGGTTCGCCGCGGCCGGTGAAGGTGATGCCATCAGCTAGGGCAAGGTCGGTGGGTTGCGCAGGTGGCAGTAGGTCTTGCGAGGTGACCGAGCCCGGTTGAGAAACGTTGCCCGCCGCATCGGTCAGTGTCACTTGCAGGGTGCTGCCGTCGATGACGGCAGGGTCCAGCGTCAGCAGGAAGGTGCCATCTGCACCCACGGTGCCAGTGGCCAGGACATTGCCGGCGGCGTCGCGCACCTGCACGGAGGTGCCTGCTTCGCCACGGCCAGTCAGTTGGTGGCCGGCGAGGCCGATTACCAGGTTGGTGGGTGCGTCGGGTGGCGTAGTATCGCCGCCGTCGATATCCGGTGCGGTGACGGAGCTGGCAACCGAAGTATTACCGGCAGCGTCAGTTGCGGTGGCTTGCAGTACTTCGCCATCAATCTGGGGCGGATCTAGGTTGATACTGAATACGCCAGTTGGGCCGACCAAGGCGCTGCCTAGTTCGGTGCCATCGGCGGCGAGAATACGGACGGTGCTACCCGGTTCGGCGCGGCCGGTAACGACGGTGCCGTTGGCGCTGACCGCCAGTTCACTTGGTGCGGCTGGCGCGGTGATGTCCGGTGCAGTGATTTGTGCAGGCAGGGATGACAGACCCGTGTCATCGATGGCGACGACATCGAGCAGCTCGCCGTTGGCTTGTGGTGGATTGAGTTCAATCGTGAAGGTGCCATCGGCACCGGCAATGGCGCTGCCGACCAGTGTGCCGTTGGCATCGTGTACTTCTACGCGGCTACCGGCCGGTGCGGAACCGGTCAGGGTGGTGCCATCGGCATCGATGGCCAGGTCGCTTGGGCTGGCGGGGGCGGTGGTCGTTGGTACGTCGTATTCAAGGGCAACGGAAGTGTTGCCACTTGCGTCGGTCTGCACCAGGCTCAGGTGCTCGCCCGGTTGCGCAGCCGGGTCGAGGTCAATCAGGAAGGTGCCGTTGGCCAATACAGTGCCTGTGCCAATCACATTGCCGTTGGCATCACGCACTTCCACAGTGGCCCCGGCTTCGCCGCGACCGCTCAATACCAGACCTCCAGCGCCGACTACGATGTTGCTGACGGCATCAGGCGGAGTAATGTCCGGCGCATCGAATTGCAGTGGGGTCGAGCTGTTGCCAGCAGCGTCCACCACACGGATGTCCAGCGCTTCGCCGTTTGCTTGAGCCGGAGAGAGGGTTACGCTGAATAAGCCATCAGCACCCACCACTCCGGTGCCGATTACGGTGCCCGCAGCGTCCCGCACTTGCACGGTGGCGCCAGGCTCGCCGCGACCAATAAGGGTCACGCCATCGGCCAATGCCAGGTCTGTCGGCTGCGCAGGTGGCAGCAGGTCTTGGGAGGTGACCGAACCTGGCTGCGAAACGTTGCCCGCCGCATCGGTCAGGGTCACCTGCAGGGTGCTGCCATCGATCACGGCAGGGTCGAGGGTCAGCAGGAAGGTGCCATCTGCACCCACAGTGCCAGTCGCCAGGACATTGCCGGCGGCATCACGCACCTGAACGGTAGTGCCCGCTTCGCCACGGCCAGTCAGTTGGTGGCCAGCGAGACCGATTACCAGATCAACAGGTGCGTCTGGCGGTGTGGTATCGCCGCCGTCGATATCCGGTGCGGTGACGGAGCTGGCAACCGAGGTGTTGCCAGCAGCGTCAGTTGCGGTGGCCTGCAGTACTTCGCCATCAATCTGGGGCGGATCGAGGGTGATGCTGAATACGCCAGTCGGCCCGACCAGGGCGCTGCCCAGTTCAGTGCCATCGGCGGCGAGAATACGGACGGTGCTACCCGGTTCGGCACGGCCGGTGACAACGGTGCCGTTAGGGCTGACCGCCAGTTCACTCGGTGCGGCTGGTGCAGTGATGTCCGGTGCGGTGATTTGTGCCGGCAGGGATGACAGGCCGGTGTCATCGATGGCGACGACATCGAGCAATTCACCGTTGGCTTGCGGTGGTGTGAGTTCAATGTTGAAGGTGCCATCTGCGCCGGCAATGGCGCTGCCAATCAGTGTGCCATTGGCATCGTGCACCTCCACACGGCTGCCCGCTGGCGCGGAACCGGTCAGGGTGGTGCCATCGGCATCAATCGCGAGGTCACTTGGGCTGGCCGGGGCGGTGGTTTGTGGTACGTCGTATTCGAGGGCAACGGAAGTGTTGCCGCTTGGGTCCGTCTGCACCAGGCTCAGGTGTTCGCCTGGTTGCGCAGCCGGGTCGAGATTGATCAGGAAGGTGCCATTGGCCAGGACGGTGCCGGTGCCGATCACATTGCCGTTGGCATCGCGTACTTCCACGGTGGCCCCGGCTTCGCCGCGACCGCTCAATACCAGACCTCCAGCGCCGACTACGATGTTACTGACGGCATCAGGCGGAGTAATGTCCGGTGCGTCGAATTGCAATGGTGCAGAGCTGTTGCCAGCGGCATCCACCAGACGGATGTCCAGCGCTTCGCCGTTCGCTTGAGCGGGTGAAAGGGTCAGGCTGAAGCTGCCATCTGCGCCCACCAGCCCTGTTCCAATCACGTTGCCCGCAGCATCGCGAACTTGCACAGTGGCGCCAGGCTCGCCGCGACCGGTGAGGGTCACGCCTTCAGCCAAGGCCAGGTCAGTCGGCTGCGCAGGTGGCAGCAGGTCTTGCGAGGTGACCGAGCTTGGTTGAGAAACGTTGCCCGCCGCATCGGTCAGGGTCACTTGCAGGGCGCTGCCATCGATCACGGCAGGGTCGAGGGTCAGCAGGAAGGTGCCATCTGCACCCACAGTGCCAGTCGCCAGGACATTGCCGGCGGCATCACGCACCTGAACGGTAGTGCCCGCTTCGCCACGGCCAGTCAGCTGGTGGCCAGCGAGACCGATCACCAAATCAATAGGGGCGTCCGGCGGTGTGGTATCGCCGCCGTCGATATCCGGTGCGGTAACGGAGCTGGCAACCGAAGTATTGCCGGCAGCGTCAGTTGCGGTGGCTTGCAGTACTTCGCCATCAATCTGGGGCGGATCTAGGTTGATACTGAATACGCCGGTCGGGCCGACCAAGGCACTGCCCAGTTCGGTGCCATCGGCGGCGAGAATACGAACAGTGCTACCCGGTTCGGCACGGCCGGTGACAACGGTGCCGTTGGCGCTGACGGCCAGCTCACTCGGCGCGGCTGGCGCGGTGATGTCGGGCGCGGTGATCTGTGCGGGCAGAGAAGACAGGCCGGTGTCATCGATGGCGACGACATCCAACAACTCGCCGTTGGCTTGTGGTGGATTGAGTTCAATGGTGAAGGTGCCGTCGGCACCGGCAATGGCGCTGCCGACCAGCGTGCCGTTGGCATCGTGCACTTCTACGCGGCTGCCCGCTGGTGCGGTACCGGTGAGGGTGGTGCCATCGGCATCGATGGCCAGATCGCTCGGGCTTGCAGGGGCGGTGGTCGTTGGTACGTCGTACTCAAGGGCAACCGAAGCGTTGCCGCTCGGGTCGGTCTGCACCAGGCTCAGGTGCTCGCCGGGTTGGGCAGCCGGGTCGAGGTCAATCAGGAAGGTGCCGTTGGCCAATACAGTGCCTGTGCCAATCACATTGCCGTTGGCATCGCGTACTTCCACGGTGGCCCCGGCTTCGCCGCGACCGCTCAATACCAGACCTCCAGAGCCGACAACGATGTTGCTGACGGCATCAGGCGGAGTAATGTCCGGTGCGTCGAATTGCAATGGTGCAGAGCTGTTGCCAGCGGCATCCACCAGACGGATGTCCAGCGCTTCACCATTCGCTTGGGCAGGGCTGAGCGTCAGGCTGAAAGTGCCATCTGCGTTGACCAGTCCGGTACCTATCACAGAGCCTGCGGCGTCGCGCACTTGAACCGTGGCGCCTGGTTCACCGCGACCAGTAAGGGTCACGCCATCGGCCAATGCCAAATCTGTCGGCTGCGCAGGTGGCACTAGGTCTTGCGAGGTGACCGAACCTGGCTGCGAAACGTTGCCCGCGGCATCGGTCAGGGTCACTTGCAGGGTGCTGCCATCGATCACGGCAGGATCCAGGGTCAGCAGGAAGGTGCCATCTGCACCCACAGTGCCAGTCGCCAACACATTGCCGGCGGCATCACGCACCTGAACGGTAGTGCCCGCTTCGCCACGGCCAGTCAGTTGGTGGCCAGCGAGACCGATCACCAAATCAACAGGGGCGTCCGGTGGCGTGGTATCGCCGCCATCGATATCCGGTGCGGTAACGGAGCTGGCGGTGGAGGTATTGCCAGCGCTATCGGTAGCCGTGGCTTGTAGAACCTCTCCATCAACCTGAGGTGGATCGAGATTAATGCTGAACACGCCAGTCGGCCCGACCAAGGCGCTGCCCAGCTCGGTGCCATCGGCGGCGAGAATACGAACGGTGCTACCCGGCTCGGCCCGGCCGGTGACAACGGTGCCGTTGGCGCTGACGGCCAACTCACTCGGTGCGGCTGGTGCAGTGATGTCCGGTGCGGTGATCTGTGCGGGCAGAGAAGACAGGCCAGTGTCATCGATGGCGACGACATCGAGCAGTTCGCCGTTGGCTTGTGGTGGATTCAGTTCAATGGTGAAGGTGCCATCGGCACCGGCAATGGCGCTGCCGACCAGCGTGCCGTTGGCATCGTGCACTTCTACGCGGCTGCCCGCTGGTGCGGTACCGGTGAGGGTGGTGCCATCGGCATCGATGGCCAGATCGCTCGGGCTTGCAGGGGCGGTGGTCGTTGGTACGTCGTACTCAAGGGCAACCGAAGCGTTGCCGCTCGGGTCGGTCTGCACCAGGCTCAGGTGCTCGCCGGGTTGGGCAGCCGGGTCGAGGTCAATCAGGAAGGTGCCGTTGGCCAATACAGTGCCTGTGCCAATCACATTGCCGTTGGCATCGCGTACTTCCACGGTGGCCCCGGCTTCGCCGCGACCGCTCAATACCAGACCTCCAGAGCCGACAACGATGTTGCTGACGGCATCAGGCGGAGTAATGTCCGGTGCGTCGAATTGCAATGGTGCAGAGCTGTTGCCAGCGGCATCCACCAGACGGATGTCCAGCGCTTCACCATTCGCTTGGGCAGGGCTGAGCGTCAGGCTGAAAGTGCCATCTGCGTTGACCAGTCCGGTACCTATCACAGAGCCTGCGGCGTCGCGCACTTGAACCGTGGCGCCTGGTTCACCGCGACCAGTAAGGGTCACGCCATCGGCCAATGCCAAATCTGTCGGCTGCGCAGGTGGCACTAGGTCTTGCGAGGTGACCGAACCTGGCTGCGAAACGTTGCCCGCGGCATCGGTCAGGGTCACTTGCAGGGTGCTGCCATCGATCACGGCAGGATCCAGGGTCAGCAGGAAGGTGCCATCTGCACCCACAGTGCCAGTCGCCAACACATTGCCGGCGGCATCACGCACCTGAACGGTAGTGCCCGCTTCGCCACGGCCAGTCAGTTGGTGGCCAGCGAGACCGATCACCAAATCAACAGGGGCGTCCGGTGGCGTGGTATCGCCGCCATCGATATCCGGTGCGGTAACGGAGCTGGCGGTGGAGGTATTGCCAGCGCTATCGGTAGCCGTGGCTTGTAGAACCTCTCCATCAACCTGAGGTGGATCGAGATTAATGCTGAACACGCCAGTCGGCCCGACCAAGGCGCTGCCCAGCTCGGTGCCATCGGCGGCGAGAATACGAACGGTGCTACCCGGCTCGGCCCGGCCGGTGACAACGGTGCCGTTGGCGCTGACGGCCAACTCACTCGGTGCGGCTGGTGCAGTGATGTCCGGTGCGGTGATCTGTGCGGGCAGAGAAGACAGGCCAGTGTCATCGATGGCGACGACATCGAGCAGTTCGCCGTTGGCTTGTGGTGGATTCAGTTCAATGGTGAAGGTGCCATCGGCACCGGCAATGGCGCTGCCGACCAGCGTGCCGTTGGCATCGTGCACTTCTACGCGGCTGCCCGCTGGTGCGGTACCGGTGAGGGTGGTGCCATCGGCATCGATGGCTAGATCGCTTGGGCTTGCAGGGGCGGTGGTCGTTGGTACGTCGTATTCGAGGGCAACCGAAGTGTTGCCGCTTGGGTCAGTCTGCACCAGGCTCAGGTGCTCGCCGGGTTGCGCTGCCGGGTCGAGGTCGATCAAGAACGTGCCATTGGCCAATACAGTGCCTGTGCCAATCACATTGCCGTTGGCATCTCGCACTTCCACAGTGGCCCCGGCTTCGCCGCGACCGCTGAGGACCAGCCCACCAGCGCCGACCACGATGTTGCTGACGGCATCAGGCGGAGTGATATCCGGCGCATCGAATTGTAGTGGGGTCGAGCTGTTACCAGCGGCGTCCACCAGACGAATATCCAGCGCTTCGCCGTTCGCTTGAGCCGGGGAGAGCGTCAGGCTGAAGCTGCCATCTGCGCCCACAAGCCCGGTGCCAATCACGTTGCCGGCAGCATCGCGAACTTGCACAGTGGCACCTGGTTCACCGCGACCAGTAAGGGTCACGCCTTCAGCCAAGGCGAGGTCAGTCGGCTGCGCAGGTGGCAGCAGGTCTTGCGAGGTGACCGAGCCAGGCTGCGAAACGTTGCCCGCCGCATCGGTCAGCGTCACCTGTAGGGTGCTGCCATCCATCACGGCAGGATCGAGGGTCAGCAGGAAGGTGCCATCTGCACCCACAGTGCCAGTCGCCAGCACATTGCCGGCGGTATCCCGCACCTGCACGGTGGTACCCGCTTCGCCACGGCCTGTCAGCTGGTGGCCAGCAAGGCCGACTACCAGATCCACAGGTGCATCCGGCGCCGTGGTATCCGGAGGCGTTTCAACATCCGGGGCCGTAATGCCAGCAGCCGGCGATGTATTGCCGGCTGCGTCCTGTGCGGTCACTTCCAATGCCTGGCCATCGGTCTGCGGTGGCTGCAAATTGATGCTGAACTGCCCGTCAGCCCCCGCCACCGCGCTGCCCAGCAATACACCACCCGCACCTCGCACCGCCACCGCCGAGCCGGGTTCGGCGCGGCCGGTGAGGGTGGTGCCCTGTTCGTTGATGGCAAGATCGGTCGGTGCCAGCGGTGCCGTTGCATCCGGGGCGGTGACGCTGCCGGGGGCCGAGACATTGCCCGCACCATCGGTCAGGGTGACTTCAAGGTTTTCGCTGTTGATCTGCGGGGGATTCAACGCAACGTTAAAGCTGCCATCGGCACCGACCGTGCCGCTGCCAATCAGGTTGCCCGCGCCGTCGCGAATATTCACCGTGCTGCCGGCTTCGCCGCGGCCCGTCAGGCGCAGGCCATCAGGGGACACCAGCAGGTCGATCGGCGTGGCCGGCGCCGTGGTGTCGCCTGGGTCCGAACCACCACTGCTGCCACCGCTGCTGTTGTCGGCCGCCGCCGCCGCGCCGCCAATACCCAGCAGGCTGAGCCCGGCAATGGCCCAGGTCGGCATCGCGCTGCCCGCCACACCGATACCCGCGACCAGTTCATCCAGCGAGGCCACTTCGTCGAAAGTAAAGCCCGTAAAAGCCACCGCATCGTAGTTCGCATGCCACAGGGTGCCGTCCTCACCGACGAAGACGATGTCGCTGCCGACGCCGGCCTGATCCACGGCGAAGAAGTTGCCGATAGTGACCTTCTCGCCCGACTTCAGGGTGACGATCAGGTCTTGTCCGCGCTGGGTGACGGTTGCCACTTTATCGGGGGAAACCGGCATCTGCACGACGCCTGGCCCGTTGAGACTGACATTGCCCCAGGCACTCTGGGTGGCGACTGCGGATTGCTTATCGGCGACGACGATGTTGTCCATGGATGCTCCCTGCTGGTGTGCGGCTACACTGGCTCGGCTTCAGCGAACCAGGGCCGGCGCAACGTCAATGCAACGTGTTGCGCTCAGCCTCGACCATGACGGCCGTGATACCGGTGGTTAGGGAGATATAGCAGCCCAGCGAGAAGCAACCAGATGGCTTTCTGGGTTAATCCTTTTGTAGGTAAGCCTCAGCGAAGCCCCAGCCGACGCGCCAGCCGACTGAGGTTGGCGCGGTCCAGGCCGAGTTCGCGCGCGGCGGCGGCCCAGTTTTCCGCGTGCCTTTGCAGGCAGTTTTCGATCACTTGGCGTTGATAATGGTCGACGGCTTCACGCAACCCGCCATCGGGCAGAGGCGCCTCCAGCAGCGGCGAGGGGGAGGGCAGCGGGCCCGATGGGGCAGCGGCGCGCAGGTCCAGGTCGATGGCCTCAAGGGTGAGGATGCGCGGCCGTTCCGGGTGCTGGCCGAGCGCCTTGAGCGCCGAGCGGCCGATCAGGTGTTCGAGCTCGCGCACGTTGCCCGGCCAGTCATAGGCGAGCAGTGCAGCTTGAGCGTCGCTGCTCAGGCGCAGGCTGTTCAGGCCCAGGCGCGAACGGTTCTGTTCGAGGAAGTACCCCGCCAATAGCAGCACATCGCGCCCACGTTCACGCAGCGGCGGAACGTGCAACGGGTACACGCTCAGGCGATGGTAGAAGTCGGCGCGGAAGTTGCCGTTGCGCACTTCTGCAGCCAGGTCGCGGTTGGTGGCTGCGATCAGGCGGACGTCGACCCGGTGTTCGCGGTCCGACCCCAGGCGTTGCAGCTGGCCACTTTGCAGCACACGCAGCAGCTTGGCCTGCACGGTCAATGGCAACTCGCCGACCTCATCAAGAAACAGCGTGCCACCATTGGCCAGCTCGAACTTGCCGAGGCGTTCGCCGTGGGCGCCGGTAAAGGCGCCGCGCACGTGGCCAAACAGCTCGCTTTCCACCAGGGTATCGGGCAAGGCCGCGCAGTTGAGGCTGACCAGCGGTTTGTCGGCACGGTTGCTGGCCTGGTGCAGGGCTTGGGCGACCAGCTCTTTGCCAACGCCGGTCTCGCCGGTGATCAGCACCGTCAACTCGCTGCCGCCGACCAGGCGTATCTCTTCCACCAGGCGCTTATGTGCCGCACTCTGGCCAATCAGCTCCTTGTCCTGGGCACTGGCCTGGCGGTAGAGCTCGGCGCGATGGTGTTCGTCCTCTGCGCGCAGGGCCAGGTGCTCGATACGCTCGGCCACGGTCACCGTGGCGGCAGCCAGGCTGGCGAAAGCCTGCAGCGCATCCAGCTCAAGGCTCTGGAACTGCCCGGGGGTCAGCGCGTCCAGGGTCAGCAGGCCCCAAGGGCGCTCATCGACCATCAACGGGCAGCCCATGCAGTCATGCACTTCAAGCGTGGCATCCGGGGCGTTGACCAGGCCGTCGTAGGGGTCAGGCAGGTCCGAGTCGCTGGCAAAGCGGGTGGGTTGTGGGCGGCTGAGGAGGATCTGGAAGCGCGGGTGCTCGCTGACTCTAAAGCGTCGGCCCAAGGTATCGGCACTCAGGCCGTCCACTGCCAGCGGTACCAGCCACTCACCGTCCAGGCGCAGCAATGCGGCGGCGTCGCACGGCAACAGCCCGCGCATGGCCTGAAGCAAGCGGCGGTAGCGTTCCTGGTCGCTCAGGTCGCGGGACAAGTCGCTGACCAGGGGGAGGAGGGCGGTGAGCAGTGGCTTTGCAGTCATAGGGACTCCTTTTGGTCATTATGACTATACGCCCGAGCGAGTCGTTTTGACATGACACGCGTCAACGCCCTGATTTTGCTGGGTATAAAAGTTGGCACGAATGGTGAAATACCCAAGGCAATCATTCGAAGCCATAGGCTCAGGAGTCGTTGCAATGCTCACTGCCGAACAACGTGCAATCGTCAAAGCCACTGTCCCCCTGCTGGAAAGCGGCGGCGAAGCGCTGACCACTCACTTCTACAAGATGATGCTCAACGAGTACCCGCAAGTGCGTCCGCTGTTCAACCAGGCCCACCAGGCCAGCGGCGACCAGCCACGTGCGTTGGCCAACGGCGTGCTGATGTATGCCCGCCATATCGACCAGCTCGAACAACTCGGCGGCCTGGTCGGCCAGATCATCAACAAGCACGTGGCCTTGCAGATTCTGCCGGAGCACTACCCGATCGTGGGCAGCTGCCTGCTGCGCGCCATCGAAGAAGTGCTCGGCAAGGACATCGCCACCCCAGAGGTGATCGCGGCCTGGGGCGCCGCGTATGGCCAGCTGGCCGACATCCTCATCGGCGCTGAAGAAAGCCTCTATAAAGAGAAGGAGCAAGCCGCCGGCGGATGGCGTGGTACCCGCGAGTTCCGCCTGGTACGCCGCGAGCAGGAAAGCAGCGAGATCGTCTCGTTCTACTTCGCCCCGGTGGACGGCAAGCCAGTGCTCAAGGCCGAGCCAGGGCAGTACATCGGCCTGCAGTTGTTCATCGACGGCGCCGAGCAGCGTCGCAACTACTCGCTGTCGGCCCTGTGCGACGGCAAGGAGTACCGCATCAGCGTCAAGCGCGAAGCCGGTGGCAAGGTGTCCAACTACCTGCACGATGAACTGGTGGTGGGTAAGACCCTGCAGCTGTTCCCACCTGCAGGCGACTTTACCCTGGCCGCCAGCGACAAGCCGCTGGTGCTGATCAGTGGCGGTGTGGGGATCACCCCGACCCTGGCGATGTTGCAGGCGGCACTGCAGACCCCGCGTGAAGTGCATTTCATCCACTGCGCGCGTAACGGCGCCGTGCATGCCTTCCGTGATTGGGTCGACGGCCTGGCCGAGCGTCATCCACAGCTCAAGCGCTTCTACTGCTATGCCGAGCCGCAAGGCGCCGCTGCGGCCGATGCCGTGGGCCTGCTGAGCGAAGACCTGCTGGCCGAGTGGCTGCCACGTGAACGTGACGTCGATGCCTACTTCCTGGGGCCTAAAGCCTTCATGGCGGCGGTCAAGCGCCAGCTGAAAGGTCTGGGTGTGCCGGAGCAGCAGAGCCGCTACGAGTTCTTCGGTCCAGCGGCAGCGCTGGAGTAAACACCCAGCAGTCCTAGCTGTTGTAGGAGCAGCGTTGTGCTGCGAAGAGGCCGGTGATCTCAGAAGATGCTCTGAGCCATCACCGGCCTCTTCGCAGCACAAGGCTGCTCCTACCTGCTTATATACCGGCCTCTTCGCATCACCAGGCTGCGCCTACCTGCTTATATAAAGGAGAGATGAAACAGCCCGCCAAGCTTTCATCTTTAATCCTCCTTTAATCACGGTATCCTTCACTGCCAGGTGTCGAGGGGCTTGCCCCTGCGCTGCACCCGGGTAGCCGCTTTTTTGCCGTGTGACGTTGAACCGACGTCACAATGGCCGGTCTCAGCCATCTCGGATAGCCCTGCGCAGTGCTATCACGTTGCCCCCTCGGCACGCTAAAGGCCCTGCCCAGCGTGTAGAATCGCGCACAGGCAGGCGGACCACGCGGCCACTCTCCATCCAAGGAACCGGCAATGAACGAACAAACATCGCGCCTGAATCGGGAACGGCGCTTTCTGGTGCTGCTGGGGCTGATCTGCCTGTCGCTGATCGGTGGCGCCCTTTATATGCAGGTGGTATTGGGCGAGGCGCCTTGCCCGCTGTGCATCCTGCAGCGCTATGCCTTGCTGTTTATTGCCGTGTTTGCCTTCATCGCCGCCGCGATGCCGGGGCGGCGCAGCCTGACGGTCTTCGAAGGCTTGGTGGTACTCAGCGCCATCGGGGGAATCGTTGCGGCCGGCAACCATGTGTATATACTCGCCAACCCCATGGTCAGTTGCGGCATCGATACCCTGCAGCCGATCGTCGACGACCTGCCCCTGGCCAAGCTGTGGCCGCTGGCATTCCAGGTCGACGGCTTCTGCAGCACGCCGTACCCACCGATCCTCGGTCTGTCGCTGGCGCAGTGGGCGCTGGTCGCATTTGTCCTGACGGCCATTCTGGTTCCGCTGGGCATCTACCGCAACCGACGTCAGGCTTAGACAAAAGTCCCGAATTGCATGAGGTCTTTTGCACGGCGTGAGATGCGCAGAAAGTTGCTCCCCGCTTGATCCAGATCAATCACAAAGCCTTGTAGAATGCGGCTTTGAGGGCTACCCGGCGGGGTGCGACAAACTGTCGCGAAGTTGATTCTTCGGGTCGCATTGTTACGTATTCTGTAAAAGACTGTTGCTCAATAAGTCATAGTCAAGGGTTGGCGACCTATCTACAATCGCCCCCAATTTCCGTTCGGCACTGCTTGCGAGTCGCAGGATTGAAGGAAGCCCAGCGCTCCCTTTTGCTGACTTCGTCAAGTTTCGCCCAGCGGCGATACCGAGCGGACACCCCTCCGCGTTTTCCCGCACCAAATGGACTTGGTCTGAAGTACAGGCCTGTTGCCTACGAAACCATAAGCACCGCTAACACGCTTGAGCCAAGGTCCTGCAGTCGGACCCCAGGCAGGAGCGAGTACGGGCGCGAAATGCCGCACTTGGCAGGACGAAGTGTTGGCTACCAAAACACAAATTGCATTGAAGCAAGCTGATCTAGAGGTCGTGAGATGAGTAAAAAGCGTTACCCCAGACTGTTTGGCATATTGCCCTTTTTAGGCATGCTTTTACTCAGTGGGTGCAACTGGACCCTGCTCGACCCGAAAGGTCAGGTCGGCATTGAGCAAAAGAACCTCATCCTCATCGCTACCGGCCTGATGCTGCTGGTGGTGATCCCGGTCATCATCATGACCGTGGCGTTCGCCTGGAAGTACCGTGCTTCCAACAAGGCGGCCACCTACACCCCCGACTGGTCGCACTCGACCAAGATCGAGGCCGCGGTGTGGATCATCCCGATCATCATCATCATCGCCCTGGGTTATGTCACCTACAAGTCCACCCACAAGCTGGACCCGTATCGTCCGCTGGACTCCGACGTCAAGCCGATCCAGATCGACGTGGTCGCACTGGACTGGAAGTGGCTGTTCATCTACCCGGAGCAGGGCATCGCGACGGTCAACAAGATCAACTTCCCGGCTAACACCCCGGTCAACTTCCGCGTCACCTCTGACGCCGTGATGAACTCGTTCTTCATCCCGGGCCTGGGCGGCCAGATCTACGCCATGGCCGGCATGACCACCAAGCTGCACCTGATCGCCAACGAAAACGGCGAATTCGACGGTATCAGCGCCAACTACAGCGGCGCTGGCTTCACCGGCATGAAATTCAAGGCTACTGCAACTTCCCAGGAAGACTTCGACAAGTGGGTCGCCGAAGTGAAGCAGTCGCCGCTGAAACTGGGCAAAGCCGAGTACGAAGCTCTGGCCAAACCTAGCGAATACAACCCAGTCGCGCTGTACAGCGAGGCCCCGGCAGAGCTGTTCCAGTCCATCGTCGACAAGTACGAAGGCATGAACCGCGGCAAGCCGGTCCACGAAGAAGCAGGCAGCAAAGATCTGGCCACTACCAAGGGTGTGGAATCGAGTATGCAACCAGCTGCCGGTGCAGAGGAGTAAGAGATGTTCGGTAAACTAAGCCTGGAGGCGATACCCTATCACGAGCCGATAGTCATGGTGACGCTTGCCATGATCGCGCTCGGCGGTATCGCTGTCGTCGGTCTTATCACCTATTTCCGCAAGTGGACCTACTTGTGGAGCGAGTGGTTGACGACTGTCGACCACAAGAAAATCGGGGTGATGTACATCATCGTCGCGATGATCATGCTGCTGCGCGGCTTTGCCGACGCCATCATGATGCGTACCCAGCTGGCTGCGGCCACTGGCGGATCCGAAGGCTACCTGCCGCCTGAACACTATGACCAGATCTTCACCGCTCACGGTGTGATCATGATCATCTTCATGGCGATGCCGTTCTTCACCGGCCTGATGAACCTGGCCCTGCCTCTGCAGATCGGTGCACGTGACGTTGCCTTCCCGTTCCTGAACTCCCTGAGCTTCTACCTGCTGCTGGCAGGCGTGCTGCTGGTCAACATCTCCCTGGGCGTCGGCGAATTCGCCAAGACCGGTTGGGTTGCCTATCCGCCGCTTGCGGGTATTCAGTACAGCCCTGGCGTGGGTGTCGACTACTACATCTGGGCGCTACAGCTATCGGGCCTAGGTACGACGCTTACCGGTGTGAACTTCCTCGTCACCGTGATGAAGATGCGCGCACCTGGCATGAAACTGATGGACATGCCGATCTTCACCTGGACCTGCACCTGGGCCAACGTGCTGATCGTCGCTTCGTTCCCGATCCTGACCGCTGCACTCGCACTGCTGACTGTTGACCGTTATCTGGACTTCCACATTTTCACCAACGAGCTTGGTGGGAACCCGATGATGTACGTCAACCTGTTCTGGGCGTGGGGTCACCCTGAGGTTTACATCCTGATCCTGCCGGCCTTCGGCGTGTTCTCGGAAGTGACTTCGACGTTCTCTGGCAAGCGTCTGTTTGGCCACCACTCGATGATCTACGCATCGGGCGCAATCGCCATCCTGGGCTTTGCCGTATGGCTGCACCACTTCTTCACCATGGGTGCCGGCGCGAGCGTCAACACCTTCTTCGGCCTGGCGACGATGCTGATCTCCATTCCGACCGGTGTGAAACTGTTCAACTGGCTGTTCACCATGTACCAGGGCCGTGTGCGTTTCACCGCACCGATGCTGTGGACCCTGGGCTTCATGATCACCTTCTCCATCGGTGGCATGACTGGCGTACTGCTGGCCGTTCCAGGTGCTGACTTCGTTCTGCACAACAGCCTGTTCGTAATTGCTCACTTCCACAACGTGATCATCGGTGGCGCGGTATTCGGCTACATCGCCGGTTTCGCCTTCTGGTTCCCGAAAGCCTTTGGTTTCACCCTGAACGAGAAGTGGGGCAAAGCTGCCTTCTGGTTCTGGATCTCGGGCTTCTACGTTGCGTTCATGCCGCTGTACGCCCTGGGCTTCATGGGCATGACCCGTCGTCTGAACCACTCCGACAACCCACTGTGGGAACCCTACCTGTACGTTGCCGTAGTCGGCGCCGTGCTGATCCTGTTCGGTATCGCTTGCCAGCTGATCCAGCTCTACGTTTCGGTCCGCGACCGCAACCAGAACCTGGACGTGACCGGCGACCCATGGGGCGGTCGTACTCTGGAATGGTCGACTTCGTCGCCACCTCCGTTCTACAACTTCGCCCACATGCCTGAGCAGGTTGGCCTGGATGCATGGCACGAAACCAAGGAAATCGGCGCTGCTTACAAGCCGGCAACCAAGTTCGACGCCATCCACATGCCGAGCAACACCGCTACCGGTTTGTTCATGGGCCTGTTCCTGACCGTCTTCGGCTTTGCCTTCATCTGGCACATCTGGTGGCTGGTAGGCGCGAGCCTGGTTGCAACCATCGCTGTCTTCGTTCGCCACGCTGCGCGTGACGACCAGGGCTACATGGTTCCGGCCGAAGAAGTGGCGCGCATCGAAGGCGAGCGTATGAAAGCGCTGGCCAAAGCAGGTGCTCTGCCTGCCGGCGCACGTGTCGAATCGTTTGAGCGGGTGTAATCAATGTCCAGTCAAGTAATCCACGGCGCTGCTCATGGTCACGACCATGGGCACGACGATCACCACCACGACTCGGGCCAGATGACCGTACTCGGTTTCTGGCTGTACCTGATGACCGACTGCATCCTGTTTGCGTCGCTCTTCGCTACCTACGCGGTGCTGTCCGGCAGTTTTGCCGGCGGCCCGTCGGGTCATGACATTTTCCAGCTCGACTTCGTAGCTGTTGAAACTGCCTTCCTGCTGTTGTCCTCGATCACCTTCGGCTTCGCCATGCTGAAGCTGTTCGATGGCAAGAAAGCAGGTGTACTGGGCTGGTTGGCTGTGACCTTCCTGTTCGGTGCCGGCTTCATCGCGATGGAAATCTACGAGTTCCATCACCTGATCGCTGAGGGCTTCGGCCCGCAGCGCAGTGGCTTCCTGTCGGCGTTCTTCGCGCTGGTCGGTACCCACGGTCTGCACGTGACTGCAGGTCTGATCTGGATGGCAATCCTGATGTATCAGATCAGCACCAAGGGCATTACCCCGACTGCCAAGACCCGCATGAGCTGCCTGAGCCTGTTCTGGCACTTCCTGGACGTGGTCTGGATCTGCGTATTCACCGTCGTCTACCTGCTGGGGGTTCTGTAATGGCTAACGCACACGACACTCATCACGAAGGTAATCACGGCAGCGTGAAGTCCTACATGATCGGCTTTGTACTGTCGATCATCCTGACCGCTATCCCGTTCGGCCTGGTGATGTACCCAAGCCTGCCGAAGAACCTGACCGTTCTGATCGTGGTCGCCATGGCTGTCATTCAGGTTGTAGTGCACCTCGTGTACTTCCTGCACATGGACCGCTCGAAAGAGCAGCGTTCCAACGTGTCGACGTTCCTGTTTACCACCATGGTAATTGCACTGCTGGTCGGCCTGTCGCTGTGGATCATGTTCAACATCCACATCGAAATGATGGCCAAGTGAGGTAAGACTGCATGTCCGTTAAGCACTTTATCCAAATCACCAAACCGGGGATCATTTTCGGTAACGTGCTTTCCGTGGCAGGCGGATTCTTCCTTGCCGCGAAGGGCCATGTAGACTTCGCCCTGTTCCTGGCGGTGGTGGTAGGTACTTCCCTGGTGGTGGCGTCCGGTTGCGTGTTCAACAACTGCATCGACCGCGACATCGACATCAAGATGGAACGTACCAAGAACCGCGTCATGGTCCAGGGCGGCATGTCGCTGCCCCTCGCGCTGATTTACGCCACCCTGCTTGGGGTGGCGGGTTTCAGCCTGCTGTATGTCCAGGCCAACCCACTGTCGGCGTTCTGTGCGCTGATCGGCTTCGTCGTCTACGTCGGTTTCTACAGCCTCTGGCTGAAGCGTAAATCGGTGCACGGCACCTTGGTCGGCAGCCTTTCGGGTGCCATGCCTCCGGTGATCGGCTACTGCGCCGTCAGCAACAGCTTCGACCTGGCTGCAGTGACCCTGCTGGTGATGTTCAGCCTGTGGCAGATGCCGCACAGCTTCGCGATCGCCATCTTCCGCTTCAAGGACTACAGCGCTGCCAACATTCCGGTTCTGCCGGTGGCTCGCGGTATTCTTGCTGCCAAGAAGCAGATCGTGCTGTACGTGCTGGCCTTCGTGCTCGCCACCCTGATGCTCACCCTCGGCGGTTACGCCGGCCTCAGCTACCTGGCCGTGGCAGCTGCCATGGGCTTGTACTGGCTGTACATGGCCTGGGGTGGCTACAAGGCCGAGGACGACAGCAAGTGGGCCCGCAAGGTGTTTGGCTTCTCTATCCTCACTGTCACTGCCCTGAGCGTGATGATGTCGGTGGACAGCCAGACCGCTGCGGACGTGCTGATGACCTACGCACGCTGATACCGCTGCCTGTTACACGAAAACCCCGGCCATGTGCCGGGGTTTTTTTGGGTGTTCTCCTGTGCCGGCCTCTTCGCGGGTAAACCCGCTCCCACAGGTAATGTACAGATTTCGCATGTGGGTGCGATCCATGTGGGAGCGGGTTTACCCGCGAAGAGGTCAGCCCTGAAAACACAAAATTATAATTTTCAAAAAATACATCTGAAAAATTCTAATAAAACAGGAAATTGTCCTTTACAGATATCCTGTTTCGGCACTATCTTCTGATCCAGGCCGCCACATCGGCCAACGTCGCTCGGACGGTTCCGGGCGCTTACGTACTCAGAGGAAGCCATGGCCAACCCAGGTTCGCCGCGCCGCTTTGCGCGCATCGATCGTCTCCCCCCTTACGTCTTCAACATCACCGCCGAGCTCAAGATGGCTGCCCGCCGTCGTGGCGAAGACATCATCGACCTGAGCATGGGCAACCCCGATGGCGCGACCCCGCCGCACATCGTCGAGAAGCTGGTGCAGGTCGCCCAGCGTGAAGACACGCACGGCTACTCCACCTCCCGCGGCATCCCACGCCTGCGCCGGGCCATTTCCAACTGGTACAAGGAACGCTACGAGGTCGACATCGACCCGGAAAGCGAAGCCATTGTCACCATCGGCTCCAAGGAAGGCCTGGCTCACCTGATGCTCGCCACCCTCGACCAGGGCGACACGGTGCTGGTGCCCAACCCCAGCTACCCGATCCACATCTACGGTGCGGTGATCGCTGGCGCCCAGGTGCGTTCGGTGCCGCTGGTGCCGGGTGTGGACTTCTTCAACGAGCTTGAGCGGGCGATACGCGAATCGATCCCCAAGCCGAAGATGATGATTCTCGGCTTCCCGTCCAACCCGACCGCGCAGTGCGTGGAGCTGGACTTCTTCGAGCGCGTGGTCGCCCTGGCCAAGCAGTATGACGTGCTGGTGGTGCATGACCTGGCGTACGCCGACATCGTCTACGACGGCTGGAAAGCCCCGTCGATCATGCAGGTGCCGGGGGCCAAGGACATCGCGGTGGAGTTCTTCACGCTGTCCAAGAGCTACAACATGGCGGGCTGGCGTATCGGCTTCATGGTCGGCAACCCCGAGCTGGTCAACGCCCTGGCGCGCATCAAGAGCTACCACGACTACGGCACCTTCACGCCTTTGCAGGTGGCAGCCATTGCCGCGCTGGAAGGCGACCAACAGTGCGTGCGCGATATCGCCGAGCAGTACCGCCAGCGCCGCAACCTGTTGGTGAAGGGGTTGCACGAGCTGGGCTGGATGGTCGAGAACCCCAAGGCTTCGATGTACGTGTGGGCGAAGATTCCGCCAGAGTACGCGCACCTCGGGTCGCTGGAGTTTTCCAAGAAGCTGTTGGCTGAGGCCAAGGTGTGTGTGTCGCCGGGCATCGGCTTTGGTGACTACGGTGACGATCACGTGCGCTTTGCCCTGATCGAGAACCAGGACCGTATTCGCCAGGCGATTCGCGGCATCCGCCAGATGTTCAGGGCGGATGGTTTGACCCGCAAGTAAACAGCGAGGGGCCGCGTGGCGGCCCCTCGTTATATCAGCTGGGCTGGCCTTCCGACTGCCTGGCGATTATTCGCGCCACTACCTTCAGCACTCATTTTCCTGTTCAGGTATCCAAATGAGTGTATTCACAGCGTATTTCTGCGGCACCGGTTCCCACCGCTTCGATGCTGCCAACCCCAATTTCTGGAACGGCGAGCTGGTCTCGACATTGGCCAGCAACGATCAGGGGCGCGAATTCGCCCACTGGATTGCGGTTGACGGGCCGGGCAGCGGCAACCTTCAGGATGACGAATTGTTCGTTGAGCCAGGTGGCTACTTTAACTGGAGTGGTCAGTTGTTTGGCCGTGGTTGGGAAGAAAACGTGAGCCATGTGCTGAACGTGATCAAGGGTGAGAGCAGTTGGCAGCGCACCAAACTCACCGAGCAAGCGTACACAAGGCTGAGAGACGCAGGCGTGCCGATCCCGGATGCGTCCGCCACGGCTTCCTGGTTCTGGCGCACTTATGACTACGGCGATCGCCACCCGACCCCGCAGGCGCTGCAGGAACAGATCATCAAGATATTCCGCGAACCGTGCTTGCCCACCCAGGTCAACCTGGTGGGCTGGAGCCGCGGCGGTATCAGTTGCCATATGCTGGCCAATGCGATGGCTGAGGATCCGCTGCTGCGGGATATCCCGGTCAATATTTTTGCCATTGACCCGGTGCCGGGCACTGGCAACGTGCAGAGCAGGCGGGTCAAACTAGCCGGGAACGTCAATGAGTATGTGGGTTTCTATTCCCGGGATGAACGCTCCAATGGCTTTGCCTGTGTGATCCCAGCGGTCGAAAGCAACACGCGCATGTGCGTCTACCCAATGCCGGGCCGGCATGCCACTTTGGTGGGTAATGCATCGGCTGACGGGGCGAGCGACGGCAAGGTGCTGGTCGAACCCGGGTTGATCGTGCGGCATTTCGCCGAAGTCTGCCTGACCCGTTGGGGTGTCGAACTGGACAAGTGCCTGGCGCTGGATGACAACCAGCTGATGCAGCATCACTTGGCCATGGCGGCCGCCGATGAGCACTACCAGGCCATGCGCAGCCAGTCGTATACCGTCATCACCGAAGGCCAAAAAGACGATCGGCTGGTGCACTTCGGCGAAACCCGCACGCGCTTCAGCCTCGTGCGCAGTGACCGTTATGACCCTCGCGAAGGCCTTGGGCTGCAGCACTGGGATGCCAACACTTACAAGGCCCTGCGTTAGGCCGGGCAGGCGGGCAGCCGCCGTGCTGTTCGCCCGTTTTTTGGGGCGTGGGGTTTGCCGGATCAGCGGCAATTTTTTTTGCATTCCCCCTCTATCCAGCCGGCCCCGGTTGGAATGAAAATGGCGCCGCGGGCCCAGCCCCGATAACAACAACCTTCCCTCCGTGGCCTCATGTCCGAATATAACCCTTGCCTTGACTGCGGCGCCTGCTGCGGGTACTTCCGTGTGTCCTTCTTCTGGGGCGAATGCCAGTCTGCCGGGGGCGTTGTGCCTGACGACCTGGTGGTGCAAATCAACCCTACGCGGGTCGCGATGATCGGCACCGATGCCAAGCCTTGCCGCTGCGTCAGCCTTGCCGGCGAGATCGGCAAAGAGGTGGCGTGCACCATCTACGCCAACCGCTCGAGCCCTTGCCGGGAGTTCGAAGCGTCGTGGGAGGGTGGGGTGCACAACCCGAGCTGCGACGATGCACGCGCGGCCTATGGCTTGCCGCCGTTGACCCCGCCTGGGGCCAACGAGCCGCATTGGCCGGATGATGATGGGGCTGAGGTGGCCTGACCTTTTTGGGTCGCCTGTGCCGGCCCTTTCGCGGGGCAAGCCCGCTCCCACAGGACCGTTGCAAGACCTGTGGGCGAAGCAAGTCACCGATCCTGTGGGAGTGGGCTTGCCCGCGAAAGGGCCATCAGCTGTAAGAAGATTCTGAACTTGAAACCAAATGCTTCAGAAAGGCAGGCTTGTCGAATTATCCTACGGTGTCTGTCGGATGCCGCCTGATAGGCGGGGAAGTACTTCAGCGATAACTTCATGGCTCGCCCATATGGCGAGCGGGTGTGAGAACTCGTTGTTGGTAGTCGGCCTTTTTTATGGCAGCTGTGCGCGTGCAGGCTTCGGTCTGACCGTGGTGACTCCAACACGGGCTTCTCACCTCGCGCACGGCTGCCACCCAAATCTGTGAGAAGGACCAAGGTGGTTGCTCCTTGAAATGTCATTGGAGTTCACCATGAAAAAACTTGTACCTGACCCACCCACTTTCCCAATCCCTTATATCTCGATAATCGCCGACCTCTCCCATGCAGAGGCAAGGTCCCAGGCAGCCAAGCTCATGGGCAGCCTTTCCCAAACCATCGAGCTTTACCTCAAAGCCGAAGACAGCCTGCAACGCAGCGCCCTCCTCGAAAACATGTCCGCCCTGACCGAATTGCTTCATGCGCTGTTCGCCCACATAAAGGCGCAGGAGGCAGTGGAATGAGCAATCACCTGAAAAGCCATACCACCGCTGGCGTGGAGACGTTTCTCGAATTGTTCCGCATCGAACCGGGCATCCCCCTTGATCACGCGTTCGATGAATTGTCTGTGTTGCTGGGGTGCATACGCCACCTCAGCGAGGAGGCCGAGATGGAGGGCAACAAAGTTGCAGGCAGCGCTGCACGGATTCTCAGTGCCATGGCCAAGGCGCTGATCAACGACATGGAAATGGGGTTGAACCGGGGCGGTTGAGTGGTAGCGCAGACGAGCGCCGCGCGCGCGGCGCTTCGCAGCACAAGGCTGCTCCTACACCTGTTGCGGGCCAATTATTCCTGAGTCATTGGCGCGCGCTCAATGTCGGGTCGAACTAACAAGGCGGTCCTGTGCATATGGGACATGCCTCACTGGCCTGAAAAAATGTAGGAGCAGCCTTGTGCTGCGAAGCGCCGCGCGGGCGGCGCTCGATTTCCGCCCCAGCGCGAACCCCCCGCCAGACAACCGCCCACGCTCAAACACACGATAAAACCCAACGCATCCCCCAGCCGCCTCGCTTGACGTTAAACTGTCATCTCCCCAGCAATGGACAGGAGATCCGGCGTGACCCCACCCCGCAGTTTCCCCAGTGACCTCTGCCTCGACAGCCCCCGCCTGCAATTGCGCCCGATGCGCCATGGCGATGCCGCGCAATGGCTGGCGATCATGGCCGACCCCGAGGTCATGCGTTATTGGCACCATGCACCCTGGCAAGACCTCGCCGAGGCCGAAAGCGCCCTGGCCGCCGACCGTGAAGCCTATGCCAATGGCGACCAGCTCAAGCTCGGCATGTACCGCCGTGACAACGGCGAACTCATCGGCATGGTCCAACTGTTCAACATCGATGACGTATCCCGCCGTGGCGAGATCGGCTATTGCCTGGCCAGCGCCGTACAGGGCAGGGGGTACATGGATGAGGCATTGACCTGCTTCATCGACTACCTCGCCCACACCCTGCACATGCGCCGCCTGGAGGGGGAGATCGACCCGCGCAACCAAGGCTCGGCACGCACGCTCGAACGCCAGGGCTTCGTGCTCGAAGGCACCCTGCGGGCGCGCTGGTGCGTGGCCGGTGAGCTGTCCGACTCGGGCATCTATGGCCTGCTGCTGGAACCACCGGTTGCATAGTGTTATGGCTAACCTCGACTTTCATCGTCTGCTGTACATCACGCTATCGGTGGTGACCCTGCGCGGCACTTACTAAACGCCTGGAAGCGGGGCAGGGCCTGGGTTATGGTCGCAGCCTGTCCCGTTTTCCCCAGGTGTGCCCCTTTGCCCGTTTTCTACCTGAGCATCAGCCTGTTCCTGTACCTGCTCGCGCTGTTTTTCGATGGCGTGCTGATGAGTGGCGACCGCCACATGCCCGCCCTGCAGATGTTGCTGTACGGGCCATGGGGCATGCCCTTCGGGTTGTATCAATGGTTTGCCAATCCGCTGCTGGCCGTGGCGATTCTTGCCCATCGACGTTTCCGTCGGTTGGCCTTGGCGTGCGGTGTGGCGGCGTTGTATCTGGC
Source organism: Pseudomonas sp. LAIL14HWK12:I10 (assembly GCF_900184205.1). Classification (NCBI taxonomy): domain Bacteria; kingdom Pseudomonadati; phylum Pseudomonadota; class Gammaproteobacteria; order Pseudomonadales; family Pseudomonadaceae; genus Pseudomonas; species Pseudomonas sp. LAIL14HWK12:I10. The sequence continues at coordinate 24,641 of NZ_FXWU01000013.1, forward strand.
GGCCAGCAGTTTCGGAATCGACCGCCTGCCAGACAGCCAAAGCTACGCGTTTCATGACCGCACCGGTTTTGGTGCAGGCTTTTATCTATGGCTGATTGCGATGGTGGTGTTTTGCGCGGGCCAGGCCTGGCATTGCTGGAAGGCCCGCAGCGCCGATGACATGCCCGGATGGCGCTGGCTCGATGTGGCCTTGATAGCGGCGTTGGGTGTCGCGTTGTATGCCGCGACGCAGATGCCGTCGTTGCGTTTCGAGCCGAACAAGGTGCTGATGCCGCCGGAACAGCCACAGACATTTTGATATCCACAGGGGGAATAGTCATGAACAGGTATCACCTGACGGGCCTGGCGCTGGCGTGTGTGCTGCCGCTGGCCATGGCCGAAGAAAATTCGCCGAGCTACGGCCAATGCATGGACAAGGCGTCCAGCACAGTGGCCATGAGCAGTTGCATCCAGGCCGAGACCCAGTTGCAGGACCAGCGCTTGAACCGGGTGTACAAACAGTTGATGGGCAAACTGGAGGCAGGGCAGCAGAAACGCCTGCGCGAGGTACAGCGCAAGTGGATCGCCTACCGTGATGACAACTGCACGTTCCACGTACAGGCCAGTGGCGGGACCCTGGCGCAGCTGGAAGGCGGCGTGTGCGTGATGGACATGACCCGGGACCGGGCGGCCGAGCTTGAGCGAGTACTCAGCCCGGGGCAGTGAGGTTGCCTGTTCCGGCCCAATCGCCGGCAAGCCGGCTCCCACAGAGACAGCAGAGTACTATCGGGCGATGCAGTACCGGTGGGAGCAACTGTCTTGTGGTGCTTGTTCCGGCCTCATCGCTGGCAAGCCAGCTCCCACAGGTGCGGCGCTAGCCTTAGAGGCTACATAGTTCGGGTGGGAGCTGGCTTGCCGGCGATGGGGCGCGAAGCGGCCCTGGTTTTATTTGCGCAGTTCGCGCCGCGCGCGGGCCTTGAGGTATTCGCGCACCTCCACGGCATCCCCCGCAAACTCGATACGCTCAGCCTTGGCATCGCGCTGATAGGCATACATCGGGTCGTAATACTCCTTGAGCAACCCTTCGATCCAGCCCCGGTGCAGCTCCACCGCGCCGCTGCGCTGTTGCTCATCCAGGGCTTGTTGCAGGATGGCGGACAAGCGTTGGCAGCGTTCACCACCCAGTCGCTTGTGGATATTGGCCATGCTCGACAGCATGCGTTCGGCAAACAGTCGGCGGCCCTCTTCGTCGCCGTGCACATCGACGAACTCTGCGCTCAGGTTGACCACGTAATCGCGCAGGATACGTTCAACACGCTGCTCGAAACTGTCCTCCAGCCATACCAACGGGTACTGCTGCATGCCTTGATACAAAGCCAGCGGCACGGTGCAGCTGCCGACGATACGGCCTTCATCTTCGAGCACGAACTGCTCGATGCCACGCGCGCGCTTTTTCAGCACATCGATGGCCAGCTTGTTTTCGAAGCCGATTTGCGCGGGCTGCGCGGTGGCACGCTTGCCGAAGCTGGAGCCACGGTGGTTGGCATGACCTTCAAGGTCCAGCCCATTGCTCAACTGGTGCAGTACCTCCGTCTTGCCGGTGCCGGTGAGGCCGCCGATCAAAACGAAATCGCACTGCGCCACGGCCTGCTCAGTGGTGTCCAGCAGAAAGGTGCGCATCGCTTTGTAGCCGCCCTTGACCCGCGGGTAGTCGATACCCGCTTCATCGCGCAGCCACTGTTGAACGATCAACGAACGCAGGCCACCGCGGAAACAGTACAGGTAGCCCTCGGGATGCGCCTTGGCGAAGCTGGCCCAGGCGTGCAGGCGGTCGCGCTTGGTCGCGCCACTGACCAGTTGGTGGCCAAGCGTGATGGCGGCGGCCTGGCCTTGCTGTTTGTAGCAGGTGCCGACCTTCTGCCGCTCCTGGTCGTTCATCAGTGGCAGGTTGACGACGCCCGGGAAGGCACCTTTGGCGAATTCGATGGGCGCGCGCATGTCCATCATCGGCACGTCGTTCAAAAATAGCGGGCGAAAATCCGTGCAGTCGGGACGCATCAGATCACCTCGACCGCGTTGCTCTGTCGCTCACCCAGCGTGCCGATGGGCGACAGTTGCAGGCCCAGTTCGGCCGCCACGGCCAGAAACTGCGCTTCACCCTCAGGGCTGACCGCCACCAGCAGGCCGCCGCTGGTCTGCGGGTCGCACAGCAGGTGCTTCTGCTCATCGCTCAGGGCGCCGATCTTGTGGCCGTAGCTTTCGTAATTGCGCAAGGTGCCGCCCGGGATGCAGCCCTCGGCCAGGTAATGCTCGACACTTGGCAGGCGCGGTACTGCGGCGTAGTCCAGGTGCGCGGTGAGGCCGCTGCCGTCGGCCAGCTCCACCAAGTGGCCCAACAGGCCGAAGCCGGTCACGTCGGTCATCGCCCTTACACCTTCGAGCTTGCCGAAGCGGCTGCCGGGGGTGTTGAGGGTGCACATCCAGTCGCGCGCCAGGCCTTGGTCCTGCTCGCGCAGCTTGGCCTTTTTCTCCGCGGTGGTGAGGATGCCGATGCCCAGCGGTTTGGTCAGGTACAGGCGGCAACCGGCGGTGGCGGTGTCGTTGCGCTTGAGATGGCGCTTGCTGACCACGCCGGTGACGGCCAGGCCGAAGATCGGCTCCGGGGCGTCGATGGAGTGGCCGCCAGCCAGCGGGATGCCGGCTTCGGCGCAGACCGCACGCCCGCCGCGGATCACTTCGCGGGCGACTTCCGGCGGCAGCACGTTGACCGGCCAGCCGAGGATGGCGATGGCCATCAACGGGTCGCCGCCCATGGCGTAGATGTCGCTGATGGCGTTGGTGGCGGCGATGCGGCCGAAGTCATACGGGTCATCGACGATCGGCATGAAGAAGTCGGTGGTCGAGACCACGCCGCGCTCTTCGTCCAGGGCGTACACGGCAGCGTCGTCGCGCGAAGCATTGCCCACCCAGAGGTTCGGGTCCAGGGCCTGGACGCCGCTTTCGGCAAGGATTACGTCCAGTACCTTGGGGGAGATCTTGCAGCCACAACCGGCACCATGGCTGTACTGGGTCAGGCGGATTGGCTCGCTCATACATACCTCAGCAGATCAAATTGTTGCGCGATTGTAGCAAAGCTGGCCATTGCGCCATGGACACTTATACTTTTCACGGTCGGCACGGCTGCCGACCCTTTAGCTGCCAATGACCCGGAGATTGCCCATGCTCAAACGCCCTCTGGCGCTCGCCGCCGGCCTCGTGCTGTCCTGCTGTGCCGTTGTCGCCCAGGCTGCTGAAACCCTTCGGGTCAGTGCCATCCCCGACGAAGCGCCCACGGAGCTGCAGCGTAAATTCAAGCCGTTGGGGGAGTACCTGGCCAAGCAGCTGGGCATGGAGGTGAAGTTCGTGCCGGTCGCCGACTACCCGGCGGTAGTCGAATCGCTGGCCTCCGACCGCCTCGACCTGGCGTGGCTGGGTGGGTTCACCTTTGTTCAGGTGCACTTGAAAGACCCGAATGCCACGCCGCTGGTGCAGCGTGAGCAGGACGCGCAATTCACGTCCAAGTTCATCACCGCCAACCCCAATGTGAAGAGCCTGGCCGACCTCAAGGGCAAGTCGTTCGCCTTCGGCTCCATATCGTCCACCTCGGGCAGCCTGATGCCGCGTTACTTCATGCTCAAAGAGAACAACATCAAGCCTGAGGACTACTTCAGCCGTGTGGCCTACTCCGGCGCCCACGACGCCACCGCAGCCTGGGTGCAGGCCGGCAAGGTCGATGGCGGGGTGCTCAATGCCAGCGTCTGGCAAAAGTTGGTGGACGCCGGCAAGGTCGATACCAGCAAGGTGAAGGTGTTCGCCACTACCCCGACCTACTACGACTACAACTGGACCGTGCGCGGCAACATGGCGCCGGCACTCAAGGCGAAGATCAAACAGGCGTTCCTCGACCTGGACCCGGCCAACCCCGAGCACAAGGCGATCCTCGACCTGCAGGCTGCCAGCCGCTTTATCGAGACCAAGCCTGAGAACTACCAGGGCACCGAACAAGCCGCGCGTGAGGCCGGCCTGCTCAAGTGACGTCCGCTCCGGTGGCAATTCATCTGCACGATGCCAGCCTGCAGCATGGCCAGGTCCGCGCGCTCGACGCGATCAACCTGCGTGTGGAGCAGGGCGAGCGGGTCGCGATCATCGGCCCCTCTGGCGCTGGCAAGTCCAGCCTGCTGCACCTGATGGCCACTGCCATCCAGCCCAGTGCCGGGCGCCTGGCGCTGTTCGGTGAACAGCCCTGGCAGTTGTCTGGCAGGGCGCGTCAGCGCTTGCGGGCACGGGTTGGCTTGGTGCATCAGGCACCGCCCTTGCCGCCGCGCCAGCGGGTTGTGACCGCAGTGCTGGCGGGGCGACTGGGGCAGTGGGGTATCGTACGTGGCTTGCTCAACCTGCTGTACCCGACCGATGTGCCAGGCGTTCGCCAAGCATTGGCCGAGCTGGGGCTGGCTGACAAACTGTTCGTCCAGTGCGGGCAACTGTCTGGCGGCCAACTGCAACGGGTGGGCATTGCACGGGTGCTGTATCAACGCCCGGACTTGCTGCTGACCGATGAGCCCGTTTCGGCGATGGACCCGGTGCTGGCCGACCACAGCCTGGCATTGCTCAACCGCCACGCCCAGGCCAACGGTGTAACGCTGGTGGCCAGCCTGCATGCGGTCGAGCTGGCGCTGGCGCACTTTCCACGGGTGATTGGCATTCGTGAAGGGCAGGTGGTGTTCGACAGCCCGGCCGAGGCGGTCAGCCCGCAAATGCTCGATGCACTCTATGCCAACGAACACTTGGCTTCGCCTCCCTTGCAGGGCCCTGCAGCAGTGCTGACGGTACAGATCCCGCGATGCTGAAGGCCCATGCCCGCGACCCGGCTGCCCTGCCACGGTTGCTGCTGACCCTGCTTGCTGTGGCGGTGTTATGGCCGGGCCTGCAGTTGAGCGAGCTGAACCCCGGCGTGCTGTGGCAGGCCGAGAACCGTCAGCAGATCGCCAGCTTCACCCAGGCATTCTGGCCGCCGGCGCACGATGCCGCCTTCTTGCAGTTGCTGTACGAGGCCACCTTGCAGACCCTCGCCGTGGCCACGGCCGGCATGACCCTGGCGCTGGTGTTGGCGGTACCTGCCAGCCTGCTGGCCAGCCGTGCCTTGTCGTTGCGTGCGGCCTCCCGTGGCGGGCGGGCCGGGTGGTGGTCGCGGGTGCTGCGGCTGCCGGTACGCGGGCTGCTGATCTTTCTGCGCAGCGTGCCAGAAATCGTCTGGGCCTTGCTGTTCGTGCGTGCCGTGGGGCTTGGGCCAACGGCGGGGGTGCTGGCCATCGCCATTACCTACAGCGGCATGCTCGGCAAGGTCTACGCCGAAATCTTCGAGTCGGTCGACCAACGCCCGGCCTATGCCCTATTGCAGGCCGGCAGTGGTCGGCTGATGGCCTTTTTCTACGGCATCCTGCCCAATGCGGTGTCGGAAGTGGTGTCGTACACGGTGTACCGCTGGGAATGCGCGGTGCGTGCCTCGGTGGTGATGGGGTTTGTCGGCGCTGGCGGGTTGGGGCAGCAGATCGACCTGTCGATGCGCATGTTTGCCGGCGCGGAGGTGGCAAGCATGCTGCTGACGTTTCTGTTGCTGGTATCGCTGGCTGACCTGCTCAGCCGCTTTCTGCGAGGAAGGCTGGCATGAACCGGGCGATCAATCTGCTGGTGCTCGGCGTGATCATCGCGGCGGTGGTGGCCTCGTTCGCCTACCTGGAGCTGGACCTGCACGCGCTGGTCGGTGATGGCGGGCTAGGGCAGATGGGCGAGTACGCGGGGCGATTCCTGCACCCGGACGGGACCGTCGAGCATTTGCGCGCGGTCTGGCATGGCGCCTTGGAGACCTTGGCGATGTCGGGCCTGGGGACTTTGCTGGCGGTGGTGCTGGGGATGCTGCTGGCGTTACCGGCGGCGGGCCGCTTCGGCTGGCCGCTACAGGCAGCGGCGCGTGTACTGCTCAATGCCTTGCGGGCCATCCCGGAATTAGTCTGGGCGGCGCTCACCGTGCTGGCCGCAGGGCTTGGCCCGAATGCTGGGACCCTGGCCTTGGCGTTACACACCGCCGGCGTGCTCGGCCGCTTGTTTGCCGAGGCACTGGAAAACGCCCCGGCAGAGCCTGCAGCAGCCATTCGCTTGCAGGGGGGCAGCCAGGTGGCGGCATTCTGCTTTGGTACCTTGCCTAACCTGTGGCCGCAGTTGCTGGCTTACAGCCTGTACCGCTGGGAGAACAACATCCGCATGGCCAGTGTGTTGGGGTTTGTTGGGGCAGGTGGGTTGGGGCAGATGCTCTACACCACCTTGAGCCTGTTCCAGGAGGCGCAAGCCAGCACGGTGATCATCGCCATGCTGGTGCTGGTGTTGCTGGTGGATGCCTTGAGCGATGTGCTGCGCCAGCGCTATGTGCGCGCCTGACTGGGGCTGCAGAGCAGCCCGCGCACGCATCAGGTGGTCAGTTCGCCATGCTGCGCTTCCCGTTGCATCGACTCTAAGTTGCGCTCAATCGTCTCGCAGATGGTGTCCATCTGGATCTGGTGCTCGCTGAAGCGGAAGGGGCTTTGCAGGTCGGTGCCGATCCGCTCGATGGCCAGCAACATGAACCCCACCACCGTCGACGCCAGCGGTGTGAACCACTCCAGCGACTCGACCAGCCCCACCGGCACGATCAGGCAGAACAGCGTGATGAACAGCCGCGGAAAATACACATAAGGGTAGGGCAGCGGCGTATTGGCGATCCGCTCCATGCCGCCCTGGGCATTGGACAGGTCCACCAAGGTCGACTCCAGCCGCGCCAGGCGAATGCTGTCCAGGCGCCCGGCTTGGTATTCCCGCGCCAGCAGGGCTGCCGAGCCACTGAGGATGTCGTTGGCGAAGTTGTTCGAGCGGTTGCGCCGCTCGAACTCCGCCTGCGGGATGAACGCTATCAGTTCATCCGGGCAGCGGTCGCCCTTCAGGTGCGCAGCCAGGCAGTTCACATAGGCGATATGCCGGCGCAGCAACGTGGCCTTGATCGGGTTCAGCCCGTCATCCGGGTCATCGATCAGCGTCAGCGTCTGCCGGGCAAAACTGCGCGAACTGTTGACCAGCGCACCCCACAACGTGCGCGCCTCCCACCAGCGGTTGTAGGCGCTGCTGTTGCGAAAGCTCACCAGCACCACCAGCGCCGAACCCAGTAAGGTCAACGGAATCAACGGCAGGGTGAACTTGCTGTTGAAGAACAGCATGAAATCGATGGTGACCAGCACATCCCAGATCAGCAGCCAGAACAGCGACCAGCCGATGTAACCGATGGTCTTCACCACCAAGCGGTACTTGCGGGCGATGATCTCTTTCACACGGGGTACCTCGAAACGCGGGGGATGCAGGATCGGACGTCGAGGGATGGGTATGGTTCGGCAGCTGATGTTGCAAGACATTTTTTGGACGTGTTTGAAAGAAAAAACTGACTGAGGTATCAGACGCTCCTGAATTCTCTTCGCAAAGGTGAAACGGCAAAGTAGACGGCTTCCATATGGTGGGCGGAGACAAATCTTCCCAGACCGCCGATATCCTCAAAGCGAGAAAGCTGGTGGAGGAGATGAAATGAGCGAAAAATTGATCCCTTTTGATATCGCCGACTTGCTTGACAGTGATGCAGCAATCAGCGAATACCTCAGCCAGGTGCTATCCGATGGCGATACAGATGAGATTATCCGGGCCATCGGTCATATCGCTCGGGCACGGGGAATGACACAAATCGCTGCACAGAGTGGGTTAGGTCGAGAAAGTCTCTATAAAGCACTTAGCCCAGGCGCTAAGCCCCGCTTTGATACAGTGCTTAAAGTCATACGTGCCCTAGGCGTGGAGCTTTTTGTTCAGCCCCATACGTCGTCGCATTAGATTTCGCAGGCTAGGCCAGTACCTGCCTCATCTGCACCAACGCCACCCGCTTCCCATCCGGCGCCTGGCGTTCTTCGATGCCGAACGGCACAAAACCGAGCTGTGGATAAAGCAGCAACCCCGCCGTGTTGTGATTGAAGCACGACACCCAAATCTCTCGCGCCGCAAACTGTTCGCGGGCCAGCTCGATCATGGCGGTTACCAGGTAGCTCGCCACCCCATGGCCGCGGGCAGCTGGCGCCACCACCACGTTGCCCAGGGCGCACACGCCGCCGTGCTCGGCTTTGTAGAAGTTGGCAAAGCCCAGCACCATGCCGCCGCCTTGCACCACCGTAGAGCCGTTGCGCTGGGCGATGGCGTCGGTCAATTGCACGGGGGTTAGGGGGTAGGTGGCTTTGGGGAACATGTAGAACAGTTCGTCCGGGCCCTGGGGGAAGCAGCAGATGGCGGGGATGTCGCTGGGTTGAACAGGGCGGTGGCTGAGGTGCATGGCAGGTCCTTTTGCAGTGCGTTGGCTGGCCGTTTGCGGCCAAGCCCCGCTCACAGGCTAGCACTGCCTCAGTAGGAGATCACCGTCGACTGCTCACGGCTTGGCCGCCACCGCCACAATCCCCTTGATCGCCGCAGGTGCATGAGGCTTGGCCTTGCGTGCCAGCAAGTACTGGAAGCGCCGCCATTCCTTGTCGATCTCGCTGTACGACATGAACACGCTGACGCGCTCTTTATCGGCGAGGTCCGGGCGAGTGCGCGCATCGATCTCGTTCTTGGGGATGAACGCAATGTTGATACCCACCACCTGGCCATCATCAGCGAACACTGGCCCGCCAGACATGCCCTTGACCATCGGGCCGTCGTGCAGCGAGTAGAAGACACTGCCCGGCGTACCTTCAAGGCGCACCAGCGACGGCAACGCATGGCCCTTGCCCTGCACGGGAATCATCAGGCTGTTGAAGCCGACCGCCGTCACCGACTCACCCGGTACGTATTGCCGCCAATGCGGCACCTCGCTGGCCTTGTGCTTGAAGAACACCACATCGCCGAGGCCCTCATGGACCACGTTACGCAGGAAGGGGGTGTGTTTGGCGGTCACTGCGTAGTCTTCGTTCCACTGGATGGCGCTGGCCATCAGCAACAGCGGCAGCGGCGCACCTGAGGTGACCACGAAAGCTTGGCTGTAGACGGGATCGGAGACGTAGGACGTTGGCACTCCATTGCACCCACTCAGCAGCATCATTGCTGCCAGACAGGGCACGGTTGTTTTCATGTGTCACACAGTCGTGGAGAAATGGGGGCGCAAATATGGCTAAGAGCCATCATGCTGGCAATACTTTGTGCATATATCCGACGAGTGACATCTTAAGTAGGGGGGAGGGTAATGGCCAATAGATTCCCGGCATGGCTGCAGGGCTGACAGTCAGGCGTGCGGCGTCAATTTGTGGGTGGGTTGGAGGCCGTGTTTTTGGTGCGTTTTTAAGTTGAGGTGAGCTGCGATGAGCGCAATTGAGCTGCATTTGAGCTGTATTTGAGCTGCATTGAGCTATATTGAGCTCTATTGAGCTGTATTCGGAGTTCCGATGACTTTGCCAAACAAAATTCTGAGTGCGCTGGAAGGCGAGCAAGCCCTGAGTTCCCGTGAGATTGCCGAGCTTCTGGGGCTCAGTTGGTCAACCGTCAAACGCCACCTTGATGTATTGATGGAGGCGGGGAAGATTCAGCGTGAGAGAGAAGGACGTACCGCCCGCTATCGGCTCGTACGCGCATCTGTGACCCGTCTCCAAAGCATTCCCGCACAAGTTATCGCTTCAGATCTGCCGTGGTCTTCCGAAAGTATTAACCTACGCAAATCCTTGCTCCTTCCACTGGCTATGCGTGACGTCGTCACGTATCAGCGAGATCTAGTCGATAGCTATCAGCCTAATCAAACCACGTGGCTATCTCCTGATCTAGCGGAAACTTTGGAGGTTGAAGGCAGAATGAAGGGGCAGCAGCCTGCCGGCACCTATGCCCGGAAAGTGCTGGAGCCCCTGCTGATCGATCTCTCCTGGTCTTCATCGCGTCTTGAAGGCAACCGCTACTCGCTGCTCGACACTGAGCGGTTGTTCAAAAGCGGTATAACCGATGGCGATCTGGATGCGGTGATGCTGCTCAATCATAAGGCAGCCATCGAGTTCATGATCGATGCGGTACCGGAGTATGGCCTCAACTCAGCGGTGATTCGCAACTTGCATGCCTTACTGATGCAGGATCTGCTCGCAGACAGCACTGCGTTGGGCAGTATTCGCCAGACCGTGGTGAACATCAGCGGTACCACCTATTTCCCCACCCAGGTTCCCACATTGCTGGAGGAGATGTTCGAGCAGATTCTCGACAAGGCCAGGCAAATCAAGAGCCCTATTGAGGCGGCGTTTTTTTTGTGGGTGAACCTGGCTTATCTGCAGCCGTTCGAGGATGGCAACAAACGCACCAGTCGACTGGCGGCGAATATCCCGTTGATGCTCTACAACTGCTCGCCATTATCGTTCCTGGATGTGATACCCCAGGACTATGCACTCGCCATGATGGGGGTTTATGAACAGCGCGACATGGCTATGGCAGTTGATCTGTTCGTCTGGGTTTATCGTAGGTCCATCAAAAAGTATGGCGTCATGCTGGAAGCCATGGGTGTACCCGACCCCGTGCGTCTGCACTTTCGAGAGGTGCTGAACGAGGCAATCAATGCGGTGGTGCGCGACAGGCAGGCAGTAGGCGAAGTGGTTGCCGGGCTGTTGTTGTCGGAACACGAGAAGTTGCAGTTCGAACCGCTGTTGCAGGCAGAGCTGGATAGTCTGGCATTGCATAACTGCGCCCGGTACCGGCTGGGCATGAGGCAGGTGCAAGCTTGGATCGAGGCGGGGCGGCCACGTTGAGTGGGCATTCCCCCAAAAACCTTGTCCTTTTGTCCTTCGGCCGCAGTTAGCTGACTCCACAGAAAATTACACAAACAGTAACTTTCTGTGGAGTGTGTTTCCTCTGACTTCAAGTCCGAGGCATAGCGCCATCCGCGGCAATCAATCCTTGCTGGCGTTGAGCTTGCGCAGTTCTTCATAGGTAGCCGACTGCACGAACCAGAAGCCGGATACGATGCACCAGCTCAGGCTGCCAACGACGAAAATGCCCAGGCCAGCGAGGAAGCCGCTGGTGAACATGGCGACCAGCGCAAAAAGCCAGATCACGGCGAGGGAGATGTAGAGGACCAGGTTGTTGACGCTGATGACGAAATCTTTCACTTGCAAATTCCTTGTTGAAATCTGGAGAACGGCGCCCATCCAAGGGCTAGCGAATGATATCACAATGCCTTCATTGGGCTGCCCGCGGAGGCCGTTCCGGGTGCTGTGGGGTTAAGGGGGGAACTGGGCGGGGGGCTAAGATGTGTTTGCCGCGGCTTTAGTCGTGGATTTGAGATCGCGCGCCGCCCGCGCGGCGCTTCGCAGCACAAGGCTGCTCCTACATTTGTTTCGGGCCAGTCAAGTCTGTGCGGCCGGCGCGCGATTGCCTTGTTCGTGCAACTCGATATTGAGGGGGTCGCCAAGAGGGTCGCGCGACCATGCCCC
>NZ_FXWU01000013.1:36244-114717 GCF_900184205.1 Pseudomonas sp. LAIL14HWK12:I10
CGATCTCATAGGCGCTAAAAATCTATCGCCATCCCCCTGGCGGCCCTAACGCTATCACCTAACAAACACCAGGCAAAAAAAAGGCCGCTGCAATCGCAGCGGCCAATCGAGACGTTAGATCAAGGAGCTTCAAAATCTACGTCGGTGAACCTCGCAGGCCTGAAGGGCGGGGGGGGGTAGTGCCCTTCAGGCCGGCCAGTGAGTTAAGAATAAGCGCTTGATCCTGTAGGAAAAATAGCCGCTTACGACATTCACCTTTACGTTTCGGGCAACAGTGCCCATTCCGCTCACCCTTCAGCCGCGTACCCCATCCGCCAGCTGGTATCGCGCGCTGCAGCCAGCAACCGCTGCGCCGCAGGCCCGTGCTCGTCGGCATGGAAAATCGACGTCGGGCCGACCACAGTCATCACCGCAGCGATCTGCCCCAGGGCATTGAATACCGGTGCAGACAACGCATCCACACCCGGCATCAACAGGCCATGCACATGGTGCAGGCCACGTTCACGGATGCCCTCCAGCACGGCCGCATAATCGCTGGCGCTGTGCTGCAGCGCTGCCAGCTCCCGGTCGCGCAGCTCGTCAGTTTCGCGCGCCGGCAGGTAGGCGGCGAACACCAGGCCGGTGGACGAACTGAGCAGCGGCAGCACCGACCCGATCTGGGTCACCACCGTAACCGCACGCACCGCAGGCTCGATGCTGACCACGGTCGCGCCCTGATTGCCCCAAACGGCAATGAAGCAGCTCTCGTTCAGTTCATCGCGCAGCTGCGACAACGGCAGCGCCGCGATCTTCAGCACATCGATGCTGCCCAATGCCGCCAACCCCACGCGCAACGCCTCACGCCCCAGGCCATAGTGGTTGGTGGCCGCATCCTGTTCGGCAAAGCCGCTGGCAATGAGCGCCTGCAGGTAGCGGTGCACCTTGCTGGCCGGCATCTGCACATGCTCCGCCAGGCGTGAAAGGGACGTGGAGGGGGAGAGTTCGGCGAGTGCCTTGAGGATATCGGTGCCGACTTCCGCCGAGCGGACCTTCTGCTTGCCGTTATCGGTGGGTGAGCTGGCTTTGGCCATGGGCATAGGTATCCGGATTCGTCGAGTCGCGCCTTTATAGCTTGACGCCTTGCTCGTAGCAAATTACGTTATTCGTAATCTGATTACGATAAAAACAATGCAGACGTGCTGCCACCCCAGCAGCCAGCTGCCAGCAACGGCTCTGCCAGAGCCCGGAGGCATCGATGAACCGCGACACGTCCCCCGACCTTCACTACCTGAGCGGCTTCGGCAACGAGTTCGCCAGCGAAGCACTGCCAGGTGCATTGCCGGTCGGGCAGAATTCGCCGCAGAAAGCCCCCTACGGCTTGTATGCCGAACTGCTTTCGGGCACGGCGTTCACCATGACCCGCAGTGAGTTGCGCCGCACCTGGCTGTACCGCATACGCCCGTCTGCACTGCACCCACGCTTCGAGCGCCTGGCACGTCAGCCGCTGAGTGGGCCGCTGGGCGCCGTCACCCCAAACCGCCTGCGCTGGAACCCGCAGCCCATCCCTGCCGAGCCCACCGATTTCATCGAAGGCTGGGTGCCGATGGTGGCCAACGCGCCCGCAGATAAACCGGCGGGCGTGAGCATCTACATCTACAGTGCCAACCGCTCCATGGAGCGGGTGTTCTTCAATGCCGACGGTGAACTGCTGCTGGTGCCGGAACAGGGCCGCCTGCGCATCGCTACCGAGCTTGGGGTCATGGACGTCGAGCCGCTGGAAATCGCGGTGATCCCACGGGGCATGAAGTTTCGCGTCGAGCTGCTCGATGGCCAGGCGCGTGGCTACCTGGCCGAAAACCACGGCGCGCCGCTGCGCATTCCGGACCTCGGGCCCATCGGCAGCAATGGCCTGGCCAACCCGCGTGACTTCCTCACGCCGGTGGCGCATTACGAAGAAGCCGAGGGCCCGGTGCAACTGGTGCAGAAGTTCCTCGGCGAACACTGGGCCTGCGAGTTGCAGCATTCGCCGCTGGACGTGGTCGCCTGGCATGGCAGCAACGTGCCCTACAAATACGACCTGCGCCGCTTCAACACCATCGGCACGGTCAGCTTCGACCACCCGGACCCGTCCATCTTCACCGTGCTGACGTCGCCCACCAGCGTGCATGGCCTGGCCAACATGGACTTCGTGATCTTCCCGCCGCGCTGGATGGTGGCCGAGAACACCTTCCGTCCGCCATGGTTCCACCGCAACCTGATGAACGAGTTCATGGGCCTGATCCAAGGTGCCTACGATGCCAAGGCCGAGGGTTTCCTGCCGGGCGGCGCTTCGCTGCACGGGGTGATGAGCGCCCATGGCCCCGACGCCGAGACGTGCGACAAGGCCATCGCCGCCGACCTCGCGCCGCACAAGATCGACAACACCATGGCCTTCATGTTCGAGACCAGCCAAGTGCTGCGCCCGAGCCGCCATGCGCTCGAATGCCCGCAATTGCAGGCCGACTACGATAGTTGCTGGGCCACCTTGCCGAGCACCTTCAACCCGAACCGGAGATAACCCATGAACCAGACCGCCATTACCCGTAGCTGGGTCGAGCATGCCAACGGGCACAGCGATTTCCCGCTGCAAAACCTGCCGTTGGGCATCTTCAGCCGGCCGGGTGAAGCGCTGCGCTGCGGCGTGGCCATCGGCGATGCCATCCTTGACCTGGAAGCGGTGCTCGCTGCGGGTTTGTTCGACGGCGAAGCCAAGGCAGCGGTGGAGGCTACCCGCGGTGGTGCGCTGAACGCCTTCTTCGCCCTCGGCCGTAGCGCCCGTGTCGCCCTGCGTGAGCGCCTGCTGGCGCTGCTCGGTGAGCACAGCGAACACCAGTCGGCGCTGAAAGCCGCGCTCTACCCAGCCAGTGATTGCCAACTGCATGTGCCGGCGAAGATCGGGGACTACACCGACTTCTATGTCGGCATCGAACACGCCAAGAACGTCGGCAAGCTGTTCCGCCCGGACAACCCGCTGCTGCCCAACTACAAGCATGTGCCGATCGGTTACCACGGTCGCGCTTCAACCATTCGCCCCTCCGGTACCGATGTGCGCCGCCCCAAAGGCCAAACCCTGCCAGCCGGGCACACCGAGCCAAGCTTCGGCCCCTGCGCGCGCCTGGACTACGAGCTGGAGCTGGGTATCTGGATTGGCCAGGGCAACGACATGGGCGAGTCGATCCCGGTGGGTGATGCCGCCGAGCACGTCGCCGGCTTCTGCCTGCTCAACGACTGGTCGGCGCGTGATATCCAGGCCTGGGAATACCAGCCACTGGGGCCGTTTTTGTCCAAGAGTTTCATTACCAGCATTTCGCCCTGGGTGGTGACCGCCGAGGCCCTGGAGCCGTTCCGCACTGCGCAGCCGGCGCGCCCGCAAGGCGATCCGCAGCCGCTGTCCTACCTGATGGATGCACGTGACCAGGCCAAGGGTGCGTTCGATATCGAACTGGAAGTGCTGCTGCTGACCGAGCGCATGCGCGAGCAAGGCATTGCGGCTCACCGGCTGACCCTGAGCAACACCCGCAGCATGTACTGGACCGTGGCGCAGATGGTTGCCCACCACAGCGTCAACGGTTGCCAACTGCAACCGGGCGACCTGTTCGGTTCGGGCACACTGTCGGGGGCAACGCCAGGCTCTTTTGGCAGCCTGCTAGAGATCACCGAGGGCGGCAAGCAGCCGGTGGAACTGGCCAGCGGCGAGGTGCGCAAGTTCCTCGAAGACGGCGACGAAATCATCCTGCGCGCCCGTTGCACGCGTGATGGCGTGGCCAGCATCGGCTTCGGCGAATGCCGCGGCAAAGTCATCGCAGCCAACTGAGGGGGCAGGGGTATGGAGCTGTACACCTACTACCGTTCCACCTCGTCCTACCGGGTGCGCATCGCGCTGGCGCTGAAGGGGCTGGGTTACCAGTCCTTGCCGGTCAACCTGCTCAAGGGCGAGCAGCGCGGTGCGGACTATGTCGCCGTGAACCCGCAGGGCCGTGTACCGGCCCTGCGCACCGACAGCGGTGCGCTGTTGGTGCAGTCACCGGCGATCATCGAGTACCTGGAAGAGGTTTATCCACACCCTGCGCTGCTGCCGGACACGGCCGAGGCGCGGGCCAAGGTGCGCGGTGTGGCAGCGATCATCGGCTGCGACATCCACCCGTTGCACAACGTCAGCGTGCTCAACCTGCTGCGCCAGGCCGGGCAGGACGAGCCTCAGGTCAACCAGTGGATCGCGCACTGGATCGGCCAAGGGCTGTCGGCGGTCGAGCAACTGATCGGCGACCACGGCTTCTGCTTTGGCGACACGCCGGGCTTGGCGGATGTCTACTTGCTGCCGCAGGTGTACGCTGCCGAGCGGTTCAACATCGACCTCGGCGGTTACCCGCGCATTCGTCGGGTCGCCGCCCTGGCGGCCCAGCACCCGGCGTTCATCCAGGCGCATCCTTCGCAGCAGCCGGATACCCCGGCTCAGTGAATCGAACGGTTCACCGTCGGGAGTTTGCCGATCCGCTCGGAAAGCTTCAGGCGTTGGACCGGGTCTTCTGTGAGTAGCAGGGCATGCTCCAAGTCGAAGCGTTCGGCCTGCGGGCAATCCAGAAACTGGTAGAGCGATGCGCGGGTGGTGTAGTCGCTGACTTGCACCGGGCCCAGCTGCATTACCCGTTCGGCGTCGATCAACGCAGCCAGGTGGTTGTCGTTGCTGATGTGCAATTGGCGCAGGTTGCGTGACAGGCGTTGCAGCATTTGCCGTGGGCTGGCCGTGCGCATGTGCTCTGCACTCAGCGGCACGTGTGGGCCGAACTGGCGGGCGAGCAGGTCGCGGCAATCACTGGGGTACAAGCGCCTGCCGCCGCAAGGGTCGAGCAGGTGGTCGGCGCCGGGCACGCGCAGCAGGAAGTGGCCGGGAAATGCAACGCCTTCCAGCGGGATCGACAGCCGCCCAGCCAGCTCCAAGGCCAGGATGGCCAAGGTCAATGGCTGGCCACGGCGGCGCTGCAGCACTTTGTCCATCATCGCCGCGTGCGGCCGCAACGGGTGATATTCATCTTGTTGAAAGCCCAGTGCATTGAGTTGGCGCAGCAGCGGCTGGGCCAGTTCGCACAGGGGCAGCATCGGCAGGTTGGCGCTTATCTCGCGGTGCAGGTCGTGCAGCAGGGCAAGGCTGTTCGCGGGCTCGACACTTCGGTCGTGCTCGGCGGCCATCCACAATGCGGCTTCCAGCAGGGCGACAGGCTCGCGTTCCAGGCAGGCCAGGCAGGCTTGACGTGGCTTCATGGGGCTTCTCCACACACGTTTAACTATTAGCTGTGGCGCGCGGTTTCGTCCAGTGGTCTGACCGAGGCTTCCCGTACTTGGGCCTGCCTATACTGATAGGAGCACCTCGCTGGGGAGCCCGTCGATGTTCGCGCTAATGCAAAGCACCCGTACCCAATCGCTGCACCTGTTCATCGACCCGCCAACGGGGCTGAAGGCGGTGGTGGCGATCCACAGCGAGCAGCTGGGCCCGGCCATGGGCGGTTGTCGCTACCTGCCTTACGCCGATGACGAGAGTGCCATGGTCGACGCGATCCGCTTGGCCCAGGGCATGAGCTACAAGGCCGCGCTGGCCGGTTTGGCCTTGGGCGGCGGCAAGGCAGTGATCATGCGCAACCCCCATGTGGAAAACCGCGCTGCGCTGTTCGAGGCGTTCGGCCGTTTCGTCGATACCTTGCAGGGGCGCTTCATCACGGCTGTGGACAGCGGTACCTCGACGGTGGATATGGACTGCATCGCGCAGAGCACGCCGCATGTGACCAGCACAACAGCCTCGGGGGACCCTTCGCCCCATGCCGCCATGGGTGTGTTCGCCGGCATCCGCGCCACGTCGAAAGCACGGCTGGGCAGTAACAACCTGGAAGGCTTGCGGGTGGCCGTACAAGGGCTGGGTAACGTTGGCTATGCCTTGGCCGAGCAACTGCACGCGGCGGGAGCGGAGCTGTTGGTGAGCGACCTGGACCCCGGGCGGGTGCGGTTGGCGGTCGAGCAGTTCAATGCCCACCCGGTGACCAACGATGCCTTGATCAGCACCCCCTGCGACATCTTCGCCCCGTGTGGTGTAGGGCCTGTGCTGAACGGGCAGAGCGTGATGCAGCTGCGCTGTGCGGCGGTGGCGGGGGCGGCGAACAACCAGCTGACCACCCTGCAGGTTGCTGACCAGTTGGAATCGCGCGGAATACTGTATGCGCCCGACTACGTGATCAATGCCGGTGGGCTGATCTACGTAGCGTTGACCCATCGTGGCGAAGACCTGGGGACCATCACCGCGCACCTGGCGCGCATTCCTACGCGGCTGACTGAAGTGTTTGGCCATGCCCAGGCAGAGAAGCGCTCGCCGGCGCGGGTGGCGCAGATGCTGGCAGAGCGGCTGCTCTACGGCTAAGCCTGACGCTTCCCCTGTAGGAGCAGCCCAAGGCTGCTCTTACTGGGCTTGGCCTTCGAGCAACTCTGCCAACGCATCTGGCTGGCTCTTGAACGCCCGGGCGAACACGTCGCGGTTCTTGGCCATGTAGATACCGGCTTCCTCGACCTGTTGCTCGGTCAGCGATGGCACCGCCTTGTGCAGCACTTCTGCCAGACGCTCGGCCAGTTCGAGCATCTTGTCGTGACGATCTGCTTCGGCCTTATCCATGAACAAGCGCTCCGGGTCGCGGCTGCTGCGGTACACCACTTCGACGGCCATTCATCACCTCTATGCCTTTTTGCTGGTTGGGTTGCGTTTTACTGTATCTTTATACAGTAATGGCATTGGGCATCGTTGCGCAACCAGAATCTTCCCGCAAAAGCGTAGCCCACAGGTGCCTTGCGGCAATCGGTCGCCTTCCAAGGCGAGGGCCTGGCCCTTTAACTGCATGGCACAAGCGTCACACAGGTGACGCATCATCCTTCATGGCGTATCGGGGAATGGGACAATCGTGAACATCAAATGGGCTGAAAAGCTGCGCAAGGGCCTGCACGGCTCGGCCGACTCGCTGGGCAACCTGTGCGTCGAGGCATTCCATTATCTGGCGCTATTCGGCATTGGCGCCATCACCGCCTACGCGGCGGTGATGACCTTCCTGGACATGCTCGGCAAAGGCGGGGTCAGTGTCGATGACATCCTGCTGCTGTTCATCTACCTGGAGCTGGGGGCCATGGTTGGGATCTACTTCAAGACCAACCACATGCCCATCCGCTTTTTGCTGTACGTGGCGATCACCGCGCTGACGCGCCTGCTGATCGGCGATGTCTCGCACCACAAGGCGCCGGACGAGGGGCTGTTGTACCTGTGCGGTGGCATCCTGTTGCTGGCGTTCTCGATCCTGGTGGTGCGCTACGCGTCGTACCGCTACCCCTCGACCAAGGTGCTGGATGCCAATGGCAAGGAAGTGGACGAGGGCAAGTAGCCCTCAGTTGGCCACGAAGTGACGCGGCGCATGCTGCGCATCGCGGGTGAGTGCGGCGAGCACTTGCATCGGGTTCTGGCTCAGTTCGATGGCCAGGCCCAGGCGGATGCTGTCGATGACCCGCTGCAAGCGCACCGGGTCGTTGCGCTGGGCCTGGCTGATCAGGCGCTTGGCGACCACGCCAGCGTCGTCGGCGAGGGTGAGCATGATGCTGCCATCCAAGTCGACGATGCTCAGGTTGACCCGGTACTCGGGGGCGAAGGCGGCGCTGATCTGTGCGAAGGGGTTGTTCATGGTCATGCGTTCTGCAGCGATTGAGTGCAGGGGTTGACCGGCATGAGCGCGCGTTGGTTCAGCGCCGTTGATCGACAGAAACGAAAACGCCCGGCACTAGGCCGGGCGTTTTGTTACCACCCTCAGGCGTCAGGGTCACTTAGCTCCAGCACGCCGCGCTTGCTGCGCAACTTGCCGTAGAAGTGTTCAAGCGCGTGGTTGAGCTTGGTGGCTGCGCCATCGACCGCCTGGTCCAGCGAGGTGGCGGTGTGGGTCACGGAAATCGGTTGGTGGCCTTTCGGGCGAGCCTCCATTTGGCAACGTTTGTCATGCGGTCCGGGTTTGGCGCCGTTTTCGTCGCGCAGGTGCACCTCGATGCGGGTGAGGTCGTCCTCGTAACGTTCCAGTGAGCTTTCCAGCGTACTGCGGACCCACTCGTCGAGCCGGGCGTTACCTTCGATATGGTTGCTGCTGTTGACCTGGATTTGCATGATTCAATCCTTATTCAGCTTGCTCGCATGGAGGCGTGCCTAGGCCCTTGAGACCCTTGGAATTTCTGCGCCTCTTGACTCTAAGGTCAGGCAACGGCGGAATGATTTCAAGCCCTTTTTGAAAATAAATTTCTTGTTGCAACTGCAAGGCGAGGGCCGCGCAGCGACCCCCGTGTTTCGTCAGAAGGCTACCGAGGTCTGCACGTAGAGGGTCCGTGGTTCACCCACATACTTACCCTTGTTGTTGTCGTCGAACGAACGCGTGTAGTACTCGCGGTTGAACAGGTTCTTCACGCCTACCGCCACCTTCAGGTTCGACAGCTGCGGGCCAAAGTCATACCCGGCGCGGGTGCTGACCAGCATGTAGCCGGGGATACGCCCGGTGCTGCCATCGGCACTTTCCTGGCCGGTATTGGCGTTGTCGGCATACTGGCTGCTCTGGAAGCTGCTATCCAGGTCCACCTGCCACGGGCCTTCGGTGTAGCCGACGCCAAAGGTGCCCTTGTGCCGTGAAGAGAACGGCACCTGATTACCCTTGTTCGGGCCGTCTTCGCGAATGGTGGCATCGACGAATGCGTAGCTGGCATGCACGTCGAAGCCGGCCAGTGCCGGGCTCAGGCCGTCGAGGGCATAGCGGATGCTGGTCTCGATGCCTTGGTGACGGGTCTCACCGCGTGCAATCACCGAATCGTTGGTCTGGTTGCTTTCATACTGGTTGTCGAAGTTGATCAGAAACGCGCCGATCTCCGCTTGCACGTCGCCATTGTCGTAGCGGGTGCCGACTTCCCAGGTGCGGGCTTTTTCGGGTTTTACTTCACCGCTGCTGACGCGGTTGGGCATCTGGCTGTACTGCACGCTGCCGAACGAACCCTCGGTGTTGGCATACAGGTTCCAGCTGTCGGTGAGGTGGTACATCACGTTCAACGCCGGCAACGCGGTGTTGTAGCTGCCCTGGTAACGCTGGCCATTGAGCGTGTTGCTCTGTTCGGAGTCGATCATCTCGTAGCGTACGCCCGGGGTGATGGTCCAGCGGCCGATGTCGATACGGTCGTCCAGGTAGATGGCGTGGGCTTCGGTGCTGCCGCGGGTATCGCGGTCGTTGCGGCTGGCAGTGGTCGGCAGGTCGCCGTTGACCGGTTCGCGGAAGCGCAATTCGTGGCCGGCTTCGTTGACATAGCGGTAGCCGATGCCCAGTTCGTGCCAGCTGTCACCCAGCGCAACGCCTTGGGAGAACCGGGTTTCGATACCGCGCACCCAGTATTCGCGCGGCGACAGCGAAACGAAGCTGCCCTGGTCGAGGTAGCCACTGCGCAGGGTTTTGGTGAAGAAGCTGTTGACGCTGAACTGGCGGTCGTCCTGCTTGTAGTCGTAGCCGACGTTGACCAGCGTGCGACGGCCCCAGAACTTGTCCTTCAGGCGCGTCGACTGGTACGGGTCGGCATCGAAATCGGCGGTGCTCAGGCCGCCGGGCATGTCGGCTTCGCCTTCGTAGTATTGGGCCATGGCGTGCAGGCTGTTGGCCTCATCCAGTTGCAGCTTGCCCTTGAGGATCAGGTCATCGATCTGCGTGTCGCTGTGCTCGCGCCAGTCGCCGCCACGGGTGCCAGAGTAGAGCAGGGCGCCGCCCAGGCCGTTGGCATTGGTGCCGCCGACCAGCAGGTTGGCGCTGTTCTTGAAACCGTCGTGGCTCGAGGACGGGCTGATCTGGTTTTGCATGGCGGCCTTGAAGGTGGCCTCCTCAGGGATTGCACGGGTCACGAAGTTGACGATGCCGCCGACGTTCTGCGGGCCATAGCGCACCGCGCCGCCGCCGCGCACCACGTCCACGGCATCCATGTTGCCCATGCTGATCGGCGCCAGTGACAACTGAGGCTGGCCGTACGGCGCGAACGGCACCGGGATGCCGTCCATCAGCACGGTGGAGCGCGACGCCAGGCGTGGGTTGAGGCCACGGATACCAAAGTTCAGCGCCAGGTCGTGGCTGCCGGTGCCGTTGTTGTCTGGCGCATTCACCCCAGGGATGCGGTTGAGCACGTCGCGCGCGGTGGTGGCGCCGCTGCGTTCGAAGGCTTCACGGCGCACGACGTCGCGGGCGCCGGGGTGTTCGAAGACGTTGTCTTGCTGGGCTTCGGCCAACCAGTCGCCGACCACCGTTGAAGCCCCCAGCTCGACGGCGGCGCTGGTGCTGGCGGCACTCAGCGGCTGCAGGCTGAAGGCGTTGTCGGTTTCTTGCCGGGCTTGCAGGCCACTGCCGCGCAGCAGCGCGTCGAGGCCCTGGCGCACATCGTACTGGCCGTCCAGGCCTGGGGTGTTCATGCCTTGGGTCAGTTGCGAGCCGAACGAGATCAATGCGCCGCTCTCGCGACCGAACTGGTTGAGGGCGTCTTCAAGGGAGCCGGCGGCGATGTGGTAAGTGCGCGCTTCGGCGTGGGCCGCGGGGCTGGCGAGGCCGAGGGTGGTGGCGAGCAGCAGGGCGTGGACGAGGGGGCTGGGGCGCAACGGCATGGGTGAGGTCCTGAGAGAAGGGGGTTGCCTTGTCTGTCACGCGAACGTTGGGAAATGGCTCAGGTGAATGCAAAAAATCTGCGGCTGCTGTGCAGCCTATGGCCGGCAAGCCAGCTTCCACAGGGGCCTCACAAGGTCTGAGCCTGCGCAGTTACCTGTGGGAGCGGGCTTGCCCGCGAAGAGGCCGGAACAAGCACCACAAGACAGTTGCTCCCACAGGGGCTGTAGTTATTGCGAGGGTGGCGCTGTAGGTGGGGGCCCGGCAACCTCACGTCAGGCTATCGACCGTCACCCAGTACCGGGTAAACCGTCGCACCCGCACCGGCAATGCCACCTCCAGCATCTGCAGAATTCGCTCACTGTCATCCAGCGGGTAAGACCCGGAAATCCGCAAGTCGGCGACCCGCTCGCTGCACCCCAGTTGCCCCTGCCGGTAGCGGCCGAGCTCGGCCAGGAAATCCCCCAGGCGCATCTGCGACGCTACCAGCATGCCGTCGACCCAGGCCCCGGCATTGCGGTCCAGCGCTGTGACCGCCCGCCAGCCGTTGCCCCCCAATCGGGCCTGTTGCCCTGCCAGCAAGGCCTCACCCGACACAGTGGCGACGCCACTGAACACCGACACCAGGCTGAACCCGTCGTACTGGCGCACGTTGAAACGGCCGCTGTCCAACTGCAGCGCAGCTTCGCCGGTGCGCAGCAGCAAGGGCCGGGCATCCTTGGCCACCTCCAGCGCCAGTTCGCCTTCGAGCAGGCGCACCACCCGCTGGTGCCCATCAAAGCGCACATCGGCAGCGCTACGGGTGTTGAGTTGCAGCATGCTGCCGTCTTCCAGGTTCAGCCGCCGACGCTGGCCGACCGGGCTGCGGTAGTCGGCCATTAGCCCTGGCAACGGGTTGTGCTGCTGCAGCCCCAACCCTGTGGCACTGGCCACACCGAGCAGCAACAGGGCCTTGAGCGCACGCCGTCGAGCGGCCGATGGCGGCGCTTGCAGCGTCGCATGCACCACGGGCGAAGCCACCCCACGTAGCCGCTGATTGACCTGCTGAATATGCGCCCAGGCGCGCTGGTGTTCGTGGTCGGCTTGTAACCAGTGCTCCAGCGCCAACTGCTGGGCCCGATCAAAATCATCACCCTGGGACTCGATCAACCAATGCACGGCCTGCTCGGCTACCTGCGGAGAAAACTGGGTATTCACAGGGCGAAGTAACAGCGCATGGCCGCCTTGTTCAGGTAGCGTTTTACCGTGGCCAGTGACACGTTCAGCTCACGCGCGATTTCGCCCTGGCCCAGGCCGTCGACTTGCGCCAGCAGGAAGGCACGCTTGACCAGCGCTGGCAGGCCATCCAGCAGGCGGTCTAGCTCCAGCAGCGTCTCGAAGATGATCGCTTTCTGTTCTTCGCTCGGTGCCACGTCTTCCGGCACCTGAGCCAAGGCCTGGAGGTAGGCGCGCTCCAGTTCCTGGCGCCGGAAGTGATTGCACAGCACCCGCTTGGCGACCGTGGCCAGGAACGCCCGCGGTTCGATCAATTGCGGTGTCTCGCGTGCTTGAAGCAGGCGTACGTAAGTGTCCTGCGCCAGGTCAGCGGCACTCTGCGGGCAGCCAAGGCGGCGGCGCAACCAGCCGGTCAGCCAGTTGTGATGGGCGTGATAGAGGCCTTCGACCGTGGAGGAAAGGGCGCTGGACACCGTGGATACTCCGGCGCCAAGATGCGCGATTGGAAGTAATAATTGTTCGCATTGTAGTGAGCGACCCGGTGCTCGGCAATCCTCCAGGGGCAGATCGCCGGCCCGCCCGCGATGGGCGGCTAAGCCGCGGCAATATTTTGCTTATGCGAATTGAAATCATTATTATTGCAGCCCCGAAAATGCCCGGACCTCCGCCATGAAGCGCAACGCCGCCGGTATCCCGCTCAATTACCGCCTGGCCGTGGCCTCACGCTGCCTGGCTGCAACGCTGGGTGGTTATCTGCTGGCATCCATGGCCAGTGTCAGCATCGCCCTGCTGGCGCCCTTGCCACGGGTCGACGCGACCCTCACGGGCTTGCTGTTGTCGTTCGTCTTCTACGTGCTGGCGTTCATCTGGTGCTTCGCTTGCCGTAGCGCCTGGCGTGCCTGGTGGGGCGTGCTGTTGCCAAGCGTGCTGCTGGGCGTGGTCAGCGGTTTTGCCTACTGGATGAAAAACCCATGAAAGAAGGCTTTCGCCAGGCCATGGCCTGGTTGCACACCTGGACCGGCCTGATCTTCGGCTGGTTGCTGTTCGCCATCTTCCTCACTGGCACGCTTTCGTACTTCAAGGACGAGATCAACCACTGGACCCAGCCCGAGGTGCGCAGCCATGCGCTCGACCCGGTAAACAGCCTGGGCTTGGCCCAGCGCTACCTGGAGGCCAACGCCGCGCACGCCAGCAACTGGATGATCCGCTTGCCCAACGCGCGCGAGGCGGCGCTGAACGTGGGCTGGCGCGACCCCGAGGCGGGGCGCCGCGGCTTTGCCAGCAAAAGCCTCGATGCGCAGACTGGCCAGCCAGTCGAGGCGCGCGATAGCCGTGGCGGCGAATTCTTCTACCGCTTCCACTTCCAGCTGGAGATGCCGTACCCGTTCGGCCGTTGGCTGTCGACGTTCTGTGCCTTCATCATGCTGCTGGGCTTGGTTACCGGGATCATCACCCACAAGAAGATCTTCAAAGAGTTCTTCACCTTCCGCCCTGGCAAAGGCCAGCGCTCGTGGCTGGACGGGCACAACGCAATCGGCGTGCTGGTGCTGCCGTTCCACCTGATGATCAGCTACAGCAGCCTGGTGTTGTTCATGTACATGGTGATGCCTGCCGGCATTCTGGCCAGCTATGGCGGCAATACCGGCGAGTACTTCAACGAGCTGTTCGGCCGCGACGATGCGCCCAAGGCTGCCAACGTCGCGACGCCCCTGGTGCCGTTGCCGACGCTGTACGCCAAAGTCGAGGAACTGGCGCCGGGTGCACGCATCGGTTTCATCCAGCTGCAAAACCCCGGTGACCGCAATGCCCGGGTCACCTTCACTCAGTCCTCGGCCGACAACGTCGCCTACCGGCGCAGCACCCACTGGACCTTCGATGGCGCCAGCGGCGCGCTGCTGACCCAGGGTGCACCGGAGAGTGGTGCGATGATGACGGCCTTCAGTTTTGCCGGCCTGCACATGGGCAATTTCGCCGGGCCCTGGCTGCGCTGGTTGTACTTTGTCTTCGGCGTGGCCGGCACAGCAGTCATCGGCACAGGGTTGGTGATGTGGCTGGGCAAGCGTCAGCTCAAGCATGCCAAGAGCGCGCACATGCCCGGCGAATTGCGCT
Organism: Pseudomonas sp. LAIL14HWK12:I10; assembly: GCF_900184205.1. Taxonomy (NCBI): domain Bacteria; kingdom Pseudomonadati; phylum Pseudomonadota; class Gammaproteobacteria; order Pseudomonadales; family Pseudomonadaceae; genus Pseudomonas; species Pseudomonas sp. LAIL14HWK12:I10. The sequence continues at coordinate 50,260 of NZ_FXWU01000013.1, forward strand.
TGGTCGAGGTGCTCAACATTGCCAGCATGAGTGGCCTGCTGCTGGCGGTGGCAGGGTTCTTCTGGGCCAATCGGCTGATCCCTGTGGCTGCCGAGGGCCGCGCCGATTGGGAGGTCAACACGTTCTTCCTGGTCTGGGCACTGTCGCTGGTGCATGCCGTGCTGCGTTCCGGGCGCCGCGCCTGGGGCGAGCAACTGGCGCTGGGGGCGCTGGCCTTCGCCTTGCTGCCGCTGCTCAATGGCCTGACCACAGGCCAGGGCCTCGATCAGTCATTGCGGTCTGGCGACTGGGCCATGGCCGGGTTCGACCTCACGGCGCTGGCCACCGGCGTGTTTCTCGCCTGGACGGCCAGCAAGATGCTGCGCCCGGCAAAGCCTGTTACCAAGCGCGCCTCACGCGCTGCCCAAAAACCGACGGTCGAGGGCGGCGAGGTGAGCGGATGCTAGGTAGTGCGCTGATCGGCTTCGCGGGCTTCGTCGCCCTGTGCCTGGCCATGGAAAAACACTTCAATGAGCTGCTTGGGCGCAAACCACAGGCGCAACAGTTGCGTGTGCTGCGCGTTGGTGGTTGGCTGCTGCTGGTGCTGTCGCTGGTCCTCAGCGTGCACATGCGGGGCTGGGCGCATGGCTTGGTGGAAGGGATAGCGGTGTTGATGGCGGGGGTGACCCTGTGGGTGTTCGCCCTGCCGTACCAGCCCCGCCTGTTGCTGGGCCTTGCCGCCGTCAGCGTGGTGCTCGGCCCGCTGTTGGCCGTGCTTGCTGTGTGACGCCTTGAGCGAGCCGGGTGACATGATCGAGCCAGACGCTGACAACACCGGCGGCCGTGCGCGCTTCGTGCAGGTGTTTCTGGCGCAGCGTGCGCGCATGGAGGCATTGGTCAGCCGCCGGGTCGGTTGCCGGGCCACGGCATCGGACCTGGTCCAGGAGTTGTTCCTGCGCTTCTGGCGCCGCCCCGAGGTCAAGGTCGAAGCACTGGACACCTACCTTTTGCGCTGCGCCGGCAACCTTGCCATCGACCACCTGCGTAGCGAAGGCAGCCGCGAGCGTGTGGCCGAAGCCACGCAAGCCGTGGATGAGCAGTCCAGTGCTGCAGAACCTGAGCAAGCCCTGGAGGTCGATCACGACCTGCAACGCATCGAGGCTGCGTTGCGTGCCTTGCCCGATCGCACGCGGCAGATCTTCCTGCTCAATCGTATCCACGGCTGCACGTACAGCGAGATCGCCACGGCCATGCAACTGTCCCAGAGCGCCGTTGAAAAGCATATGATGCGCGCCCTCGAAGCGTGCAAGGCGAGTGTCGCCGAGCCCGTTTCCACCCTACGCAGGCCAGGGAGCGCCCGTCGATGAGCCGTCCGAATCCGATCACTGCCGCGCAGTCACAGGCCGCGCTGCAGTGGCTGAGCCGCATCAACGAACAGCCTGAGCAAGCCCAAGGTGCGGCGTTCAAGCGTTGGTTGCTGGCCGACCCGGGGCATCGAGAGGCGTACGCACAGGCTCAGGCGCTGTGGCAGATGAGCGCGGCGCCAGCGGCGCGGCTGGCCGATGAAGAGCGTGAGGGCCTGCAAAAGTACCTGGATGCCATGGCCAAGGCGCCTGCCCGAGGCCGTTGGCGCCAACGCGTCGCCGCCTTGGCGGTTGCAGCCTGCCTGGTGCTGGCGGTTGGCACCGTGGGGGGGTGGCACCCTGGCTACTGGCTGCAGGACCTGCAGGCCGACTACAGCAGCGCCGGCAACGTCCGCCAGGTGACCCTGGCCGATCAATCGCAGGTGACACTCGATGCAGGCAGCGCAATCACGGTCGACTTCGCCCAAGGCGAGCGCCGTGTGCGGCTGCTGCGCGGGGCGGCGTTCTTCCAGGTCACCCACACCGGCGAGCCGTTTCTGGTCGCTGCCGCAGGCGGTGAGGTGCGGGTGCTGGGCACCCAGTTCGAGGTGCGTGAGCAGGGGGATGGCGCGCAGGTGACGGTGCGCAGTGGGCGGGTCGCGGTGACGCCGGGGCAAGGCGCGGCCGCCCGTGAACTGACGGCCAATCAGCAGCTGGCTTACGTTGACGGCCATGCGGGCAGCACCGTGAGCGTAGACAGCGAGAGCCGCCTGGCTTGGCGCCAGGGCTGGCTGAATTACTACCAAGTGCCGCTGGCGCAGGTGGTCGAAGACCTCGGGCGGTACTACCCGGGGCGCATCCTGCTGCTCGAGGGTGAGTTGGGGCAGCGCAAGGTCAGTGGCAGTTTCCCGGTGCAAGCGCCTTTGGCAGCGCTCGATTCACTTGGCAATGTGATGGGCTTTTCCCGGCAGACCGTCTTGGGGCGGTTGACGATTATCCGCTAGGCACCTGTTCCAGAACCTGTGGGCTTGCCCGCGAAGAGGCCGGCCCAGGAAAAAAATTCAATTAACGGATGAGGTAACAGGACGTGGCATCCGTGTAATGAGTGGAAGTGCGATTCATTCGCAATCAACACCCACTTACAGGTCAGCGTCCATGAAGTTTACCCCGCGTTGCGTCCCCCTCTGGCTCGGCCTTTCGGTGTGCCCGGTCATCGCCATCGCACCGCTGGCCGGGGCGGCCGAGCAGGTACAGGCGTACACGTTTGCCCAGCCGAGCCAACCTTTGGCCCAGGCGCTCAATGCCTTCAGCCGAGCCACCGGCCAGAGCGTGGTGTACACCCTCGAGCTTCCTGGCCTGCAGGCCCCTGCCCTCAACGGCACCTTCAGCGCAGAGCAGGCGCTGCAGCAATTGCTGGGCACTTCCGGCCTGGCCTGGCGCCGCGTCGATGCCCGCACCTTCACCCTCGAAGCCGTGAGTAACGACGGGGCACTCAACCTGCAGGCCACCACCGTGACCTCGCAGATGGACGCCTACAGCTATCAGCCCCCGGCCACGGCCTCGATCATGCGTGGCCAGGGCCCGAACCAGGACATCCCCCAGGCCATCAACGTGGTCCCGGCCCAGGTCATTCGCGACCAGGCCCCGCGCAACCTCGATGATGCCTTGACCAACGTCAGCGGCATTACCCAGGGCAACAACTTTGGCGGCACTTCCGACACCGTGATGAAGCGCGGCTTTGGCGACAACCGCGACGGTTCGATCATGCGTGACGGCATGCCCATCGTGCAGGGCCGCAGCCTTAATGCCAGCACCGAGCGGGTCGAAGTGCTCAAGGGCCCGGCCTCGCTGCTGTATGGTATCCAGGATCCAGGCGGGGTCATCAACGTGGTCAGCAAGCGCCCGCAACTGCAGCAGTACAACGCCCTGACGGTGCGTGGCTCGACCTACGGCAGCGGCAAAAATGGCAGCGGTGGTGGTTTCGACAGCACCGGCGCACTCGGCGACAGCAACTTCGCCTACCGCCTGATCGTCGACCACGAAGATGAGGACTACTGGCGCAACTTCGGTGTGCACCGCGAATCGCTGGTAGCGCCATCGCTGGCCTGGCTGGGCGAGGACACCCAGGTGGTGGTGGCGTACGAGCACCGCGAGTTTCTTTACCCGTTCGACCGCGGCACGGCCTTTGGCCGCAACGGCCACCCCTTGGACATTCCGGCCACGCGTCGCCTGGATGAGCCATTCAACGACATGGAAGGGCGCTCTGACCTGTATCGCCTGGAGGTCGACCATCAATTGGCCGACGACTGGAAGCTGCACTTCGGCTACAGCTTCAACCGCGAGACCTACGACGCTAGCCAGGTCCGCGTGACGGGCGTCAACGAAGCCACGGGCACGCTGACGCGCAGCATCGACGGCACGCACAACGCCATGAGCCGCGACCAGTTCGCCACCCTGAGCCTTGCGGGCAACGTCGAGCTGGGCGGCCTGCAGCATGACCTGTTGTTCGGCCTCGATCACGAAGACCGCAAGGTATTTCGTGGCGACCTGATCCGCCAGACGGCGCAGTCTACCTTCAGCTATGAAAACCCGGTCTACGGCCAGGAAGTGGAGGGCAGCAGCGTGCGCGCCAGCGACAGCGACCAGACCGACAAACTGCGCACCGACGCGCTGTTCGTGCAGGACGCCCTGCACCTGGACGAGCACTGGATCCTGGTGGCCGGTGCGCGCTTCCAGCAGTTCGACCAATACGCCGGCCGCGGTCGCCCGTTCAAAGCCAATACCGACACTAGCGGCCAGGCCTGGGTGCCGCATGCCGGCATCGTCTACAAGGTCGATGACCAGCTGTCGTTCTATGGCAGCTACAGCGAGTCGTTCAAGCCCAACTCCAGCATTGCGCCGTTGACCGGCGGGGTGGTGCTGGATGCGTCGGTAGCGCCCGAAGAGGGCAAATCGTGGGAGCTGGGGGCCAAGCTCGACATGCCAGGCAGCCTGACCGGCACCTTGGCGCTGTTCGACATCACCAAGCGTAATGTGCTGGTCGCCAACTTCGACACGGGTACCGGCGAGACGGTCTACAGCAATGCTGGCGAGGTCAATTCACGCGGTGTGGAGCTTGACCTGACTGGGCAGCTCAGCGAGCGCTGGAGCCTGATCGGCAGTTATGCCTTTACCGATGCCAAGGTCACCAAAGACCCGGACCTTGAAGGCAACCGCCTGCAGAACGTGGCCAAGCACAGTGGCTCGCTTTCGGCGGTGTATGACTTTGGCCGTGTGTTTGGTGGCGACCGGCTGCGCTTTGGTGCAGGTGCCCGTTATGTGGGCGAGCGTTCGGGCAACTCGACCAACACTTTCGACCTGCCCAGCTATACCGTTGCTGATGCATTTGCCACGTACGAGACCCAGCTCGACGAACACAACGTGCGCCTGCAGTTGAACGTGAAGAACCTGTTCGACAAGGTTTACTACAGCTCGGCAGTGAACCAGTACTTTGTCGCAGTTGGCGATGCGCGGCAGGTGAGCCTGTCCAGCACCTTCGAGTTCTAAGGGCTGAAGGCTGTGCGATAGTCGCCAGGCGTCGCTCCGAGTGCCTGGCGGAAGCGGTTGCTGAAATGGCTGGCACTGGCAAACCCGCACAGCAACGCCACCTCTCCCAGCGGCAGGTGACCCAAGCGCAGCAACTGGCAAGCACGGTGCAGCCGTCGTGCCAGCAGGTACTGGTGTGGCGGCAAGCCGAAACTGGTGCGGAACATGCGCGCGAAGTGGTACTCGGAAAGGTTGCAGCGCAGGGCCAGTTCACCGAGGGTGATGGGCTGGTCCAGGTGCGCCTCGATGTACTCCACCAACTGCCGACGCAGGTTCGGCGCCAAGCCGCCTTTCAGGCGCAGCCCTTGACGTTGCCCAACCTGGCTGAGCACTGCGTGGTCGACGATTTCATGCGCCAGGCTGCTGGCCAGCAGGCGCTCGCCGGGCTCGTCCCAGGCCAGGTTGATCAACTGGCGAAAGCGCGCCGACTGTTGCGGGTCATCGAGGAACGTCGCCTCCTGCAGCTCCAATTCCCGCGGCTCACGGTCCAGCAGGCGCACGCAACCCAGGGCGAACTGCGCCTCGCTGACGTACAGGTGCGCCAGGCGAATCGCGCCGTTGACCACCCAGTTCGACTCATGGCCGGCCGGCATGATGCACAGCTTGTTCGGTGCGCCCTTGTCGGCCGGTCGCTGGCGACGGAAGGTGCCGGTGCCATCGGCGATGTAGCACGACAGCGTGTGATGGCTGGGCGCCTGGTAATCGCGGGCATCGTCGCGGTTGCGCCACAGCGCCGCAGCCAAGCCGTCGCCCAGGTGCGCGCTCAGCTCCAGGCGGGCGTGGGGCGAGGCATGCATGGCATTGAAGACGTGCAGCTGGGAGAGTGGGGTCATGGGCGATTCCTCTGAGGCCATCGTACTGCGCTTGCGTTGCGCTGACAGCTACCTGGGTTGGAAAAGCGCAAGTTTGTGCAAGCGCAGGGCAGTGGCCAGGGGGAACACTGGGGGCCCTGGCGAGGGCTGCGCCCTCGTTCGCAGGCAAGCCAGCTCCTACAGGTACGGCGCCGTCCTCCTGTAGGCGCTGGTTTGCCTACGATGGGCCGCAAGGCGGCCCCAGGTTGTATGGTCGAACGCCTGAGGAGGCCCCACCTGTGAACCTGTCCCTGTACCTGCTCACCGTCCTGATCTGGGGCACCACCTGGATCGCCCTGAAACTGCAACTGGGCGTGGTCGCCATCCCGGCGTCCATCGTCTACCGCTTCGCTTTGGCCGGCCTGATCCTGTTCGCCATCCTGTTGCTCACCCGCCGCCTGCAACCCATGAACCGCCGCGGCCACCTGATCTGCCTGGCCCAAGGCCTGTGCCTGTTCTGCGTCAACTTCATGTGCTTCCTCACCGCCAGCCAGTGGATCGCCAGCGGCCTGATCGCCGTGGTGTTCTCCACCGCGACCCTGTGGAACGCACTCAACGCCCGGGTGTTCTTTGGCCAGAAGATCGCTGCCAACGTGTTGGGTGGCGGTGCACTGGGGCTGCTGGGCCTGGGCCTGCTGTTCTGGCCCGAACTGTCCCACCATGCCGCCAGCCGCGAAACCCTGTACGGCCTCGGCTTGGCCTTGTTCGGCACGCTGTGCTTCTCGGCCGGCAACATGCTGTCGAGCATGCAGCAGAAAGCAGGGCTCAAGCCCATGACCACCAATGCCTGGGGCATGGTCTATGGCGCGGCGATGCTGACGGTTTATTGCCTGTTCAGCGGAATTCCCTTCGCCATGGAATGGAACACGCGTTACATCGGCTCGCTGATGTACCTGGTCATCCCGGGCTCGGTGATTGGCTTCACCGCCTACCTGACCCTGGTTGGGCGCATGGGGCCGGAGCGCGCGGCTTATTGCACGGTGCTGTTCCCGCTGGTGGCCTTAAACGTGTCGGCGTTTTTCGAAGGCTATCAATGGACGGCGCCGGCGCTGTTGGGGGTGGTGTTGGTAATGGGGGGGAATGTACTGGTATTTCGCAAACTCAAAGCTACACGCATTTCTACAGTCCCCTTACTCAGGCCGTGATGCTGAAGTATCGGTGGGTGAAATATCACCCGGTACGCATTTCATGATGCGCTGAATATGACAGTGACGGCCTCTGTATCGCTGGAATCGTTACCTGCGCGTGAGAGGGCCGTATACATAACCGTATACTCGCCATAAATAGGTTTGCCAGCAATGAAGAATGTATCTTTAGGTATTTTACCTGTGATGGAGTCACCCTCTTCCGCGCGTGGAGGTGTCGGCAACGTCACGCTAATCTTCTCGGGTCCGATTATAGTAACAATGCAGTGGTCTCCAACTCTGTTATAGGTGAAAGGTGGGGCTGTAAAATCTAAGCTGTCATGCTTGTCGAAGTAGGTGAGGTTGAATGCTGTGGTATCCATTTCCAAGGGGGGTGCTTGGATGGGTTTTTTTAAGTCGACGGTGAAAGAGGTTGTGACATCCCATTCATTATCGTCTCTTTTTGATTTTAATATGTAACGAAGTGATTGTTTCTGGCTCTTTTTGAATCGATTCGAAGGAAGTTGGAAGTTTAGTTTCTCTGGAAGCGGTGTATGGAAGTCTTGTGTAAGGATTGGCAGTTCCGGGGACTCGCTGCTGTGCGTAATGTAAAAAACGGAGGGTACTGGCCATTCGCTTGTTTTGGCGATGGTTATATTTAAAAACTCTGCCATCTTGGCGGTCTTGATGAGGTTTTCTTCAGGTCCCGGGATATCTACAACGTCATCAAATTGGATGTCTTGAAGAATCGGGTCGGTCTTTTTCATTTTGGTAGTCCTCAGAATAGCAATGAAGGTAGTGTTCTTCTGCATTGTTAATCTGAGGTGTAGCGGGTGTCACCTAGCAAAAATGATAGGTGCGTAGCGTTGGCAATGGGCCAATAAGCGAGTTGTTTCAGATTGCTCGCTTATCGCAAGGGGTGAGTGCAGAGGGAGTGCGCCATTCGCCAGCAGCTTTGCGAATGGCGCGATAAAGTCAGTTGAAAACGCTCAATGCTTCCACACCTGCGGGTTCACTAAATCCTGCGGCCGCTCGCCCAGCAGCGCCGCACGCAGGTTGTCCATCGCCCGGTTGGCCATGGCCTCGCGGGTTTCTGCGGTGGCCGAGCCGATGTGCGGCAGGGTCAGGGCGTTGGGCAGTTTGAACAGTGGAGAATCGCTCAGCGGTTCCTTCTCGTAGACATCCAGGCCAGCACCGCGAATCGTGCCGTTCTGCAGGGCTTCGATCAGCGCTGCTTCATCGACCACCGGGCCGCGGGCGATGTTGATCAGGAAGGCGCTTGGCTTCATCAGCTTCAGCTCCCGTGCACCGATCAGCTTGCGGGTGGCGTCTGACAACGGCACCACGATGCAGACGAAATCGGCTTCGGCCAGCAGTTGCTCCAGGCTGCGGAACTGCGCCCCCAGCTCTTGCTCCAGTGCGGCCTTGCGGCTGTTGCCGGTATAGATGACCGGCATGTTGAACCCGAACCGGCCGCGGCGGGCAACGGCGGCGCCGATGTTGCCCATGCCGACGATGCCCAAGGTCTTGCCGTGCACATCGCTGCCGAAGTGCGCCGGGCCGACGGTGGCTTGCCACTGGCCGGCTTTGGTCCAGGCATCCAGCTCGGCCGTGCGCCGGGCGCAGCCCATGATCAGCGAGAAGCCCAGGTCTGCGGTGCTTTCGGTGAGTACGTCGGGGGTGTTGGTCAGGGCGATGCCGCGTTCATTGAAGTAGTCGACGTCATAGTTGTCGTAGCCGACCGAGACGCTGGACACCACTTCAAGCTTGGCCGCGCCTTCGAGTTGCGCACGGCCAAGCTTGCGGCCGACGCCGATCAGGCCGTGGGCCTCGGGCAGGGCTTCGTTGAACTGGGCGTTGATGTCGCCGAGCTTGGGGTTCGGCAGGATCACGTTGAAGTCTTGTTGCAGGCGCTCGGCCATGGCCGGGGTGATGCGGCTGAAGGCCAGGACGGTCTTTTTCATCGGCAACTCTCTGCAAGGCTAGGGTGGACTGCCAGGCAGTTGACCGCGTTGCGGTCATTCGCAGCACAAGGCTGCTCCTACAAAGGTCGGTGTAGGAGCAGCCTTGTGCTGCGAATGGAGGGCATCGCCCTCCCATGGTCCTGGCGCTGGATGCAATGGTTAGCAACCTACCATTGCTCCTCCCCTCAATGCAGCATGTTTCTCAGTTGGCGATCTGCACCTGATGGGTTTTCAGGTCTGCCTCATGCGCGGCCAGAATTTCCGGCAGCGAGTTGCGCAGGTATTCAACCCAGGTCTTGATCTTGGCATCCAGGTATTGGCGCGACGGGTAGATGGCGTACAGGTTCAGCTCTTGCAGCCGATACTCGGGCAGCACCCGCACCAGGCTGCCGTCACGCAGCCCGTCGATGGCCGAATAGATCGGCAGCACGCCCACGCCCATGCCACTGCGGATCGCGGTTTTCATGGCGTCGGCGGTGTTCACCTGGAACGGCGAGCTGGTGATGTTGACCATTTCCTGGCCTTCCGGGCCGTCGAACAGCCACTTCTCCAGCGGGATCACCGGGCTGACCATGCGCAGGCAGGCGTGCTTGAGCAGGTCGGCAGGTTTGTGTGCGATGCCGTTGCGCACGATGTAGTCGGGCGAAGCGCAGACGATGCTGTAGGTGATCCCCAAGCGCTGCGACACGAAGCCCGAGTCCGGCAGCTCGGTGGCCAGCACGATGGACACGTCGTAGCCCTCGTCGAGCAGGTCCGGCACGCGGTTGGCCATGGTCAGGTCGAAGGTCACGTCCGGGTGCGATTCGCGGTAGCGGGCAATGGCATCGACCACGAAGTGTTGGCCCACCCCGGTCATGGAGTGAACCTTCAATTGCCCGGCCGGGCGGGCATGGGCGTCGCTGGCCTCGGCCTCGGCTTCTTCAACGTAGGTAAGAATCTGTTCGCAGCGCATCAGGTAGCGCTTGCCGGCCTCGGTCAGCGCGATGCGGCGGGTAGTACGGTTGAGCAGCCGAGTTTGCAGATGGGCTTCCAGATTGGAGACCGCCCGCGACACGTTCGCGGTGGTCGTATCCAGTTGCGCCGCGGCAGCCGTGAAGCTGCCAAGCTGGGCTACGCAACTGAAAGCACGCATATTTTGCAGGGTGTCCATGGGTCACTCTCAAGGTAGAGGACAAAATTGTGTCACGAAGTAACGACGAAGTTATTAAAAGATGCCTTCGACCAAAGGCTGATTATCGCGCGTTTGGTAACAAAGATTCGCAGGAATATGCGCTTATCGCCAGTCCTGCCGCCCCCTAGAATTGCCCGGCCCCTCCACCTCTTCCTCGGGAAATCGCAGCTGTGCCGCGTCGCATCATCAGAACGCTTCAAGTGTTCAGTGCCTGTGCCCTTACCCTCACCTTGAGCGGCTGTATCGGAACCTGGGGCATTGCCCCGCAAAGCAAGACATTACACGCCAATACCCTGACCACCGACGCGGCGATACGCGAAGCGGCCACCGACGCGCACTGGCCCGACCAGCAGTGGTGGCAGGCCTATCGCGACCCCCAGCTGAACCGCTGGGTCGCATTGGCCGTCGAGGGCAGCCCGAACCTGGCCATGGCCCTGGCGCGGGTGCGCGAGGCCAAGGCCATGGCCGGTGTGGTCGAGTCGGCAGAAAAGCTGCAAGCCAATGGCCAGGCCACACTCAAGCGCCACAACTGGCCCGAGGATCAGTTCTACGGGCCTGGTGCGCTGTCGGGCGCCAATACCTGGGACAACAACGCCGCCATCGGTTTCAGCTATGCCCTAGACCTCTGGGGCCGCGAGCGCAATGCCAGCGAGCAGGCTGTGGACCAAGCGCACATGAGTGTGGCCGAGGCCCGCCAGGCGCAGCTCGAGCTGCAGAACAACGTGGTGCGTGCCTATATCCAGCTAAGCCTGCACTTCGCCCAGCGCGATATCGTCAAGGCTGAACTGGAGCAGCAGGAGCAGATCCTGGCCCTGGCCAAGCGTCGGCTGGACGCTGGCATCGGCACCCATTTCGAAGTCAGCCAGGCCGAAGCGCCGCTGCCCGAAACCCATCGTCAGCTCGACAGCCTTGACGAAGAGATCGCCCTGACCCGCAACCAGCTTGCTGCGTTGGCCGGCAAGGGGCCAGGGGAGGGCGCGCAGATCCAGCGCCCGACCCTGACCCTCGGCGCCCCGCTCACGCTGCCATCGGCGCTGCCCGCCGAGCTGGTCGGCCAGCGCCCGGACGTGGTCGCCAGCCGTTGGCAGGTGGCCGCGCAAGCCCGTGGCATCGACGTCGCGCATGCCGGCTTCTTCCCCAATGTCGACCTGGTCGGCAGCCTCGGTTTCATGGCCACCGGCGGCGGCCCGCTGGAGTTTCTCACCGGGCGCAAGTTCAACTACAACGTCGGCCCGGCAATCAGCCTGCCGGTCTTCGACGGCGGCCGCCTGCGCTCGCAACTGGGCGTCGCTTCAGCGGGCTATGACATGGCCGTCGCGCGCTACAACCAGGCCGTGGTCGGTGCGTTGAAGAACATCTCCGATCAGTTGATCCGCCGCGAGTCGATGAAAGAGCAATCGCACTTTGCCGCCGAATCGGTCGCCGCCGCGCAGAAGACCTACGACATCGCCATGGTCGCCTTCCAGCGTGGCCTGACCGACTACCTCAACGTGCTCAACGCGCAGACCTTGCTGTTCCGTCAGCAGCAGGTACAGCAGCAGGTGCAGGCCGCCCGCCTGATCGCCCATGCCGAGCTGGTCACCGCCCTTGGGGGTGGCCTGCAAGCGGGCAAGGACGTGCCGGAGCAAGAGCGCCAGGCCGCACCGAAAACCCCGGCCACCCTGGCCATTTTCGACAAGCAGCCGGATAACGCCGAATGAGCACCTCAAGCCTGCCCGTGCGCTGGCTGCAGAGCCTGGAGTGGCGCCGGGGCTTCTTTGCCTGGGCGCGCACCGATGGCGTGACCTGGGTCTACATCTTCAAGGTGCTGGCCGCCGCCTTCATCACCCTGTGGCTGGCCATGCGCCTGGAACTGCCGCAGCCGCGCACGGCGATGATCACCGTGTTCATCGTCATGCAGCCGCAAAGCGGCCACGTGTTCGCCAAGAGTTTCTACCGGGTGCTCGGCACCCTGGCAGGCTCGGCGATGATGGTCGCACTGATCGCCATTTTCCCGCAGAACACCGAGCTGTTCCTGCCCAGCCTGGCTTTGTGGGTCGGCTTGTGTTCGGCAGGTGCGATGCGCTACCGCACCTTCCGCGCCTATGGTTTCGTGCTGGCCGGCTACACCGCGGCGATGATCGGCTTGCCGGTACTGGAGCACCCCGATCAAGCCTTTATGGCGGCCGTGTGGCGGGTGCTGGAAATCGCCCTGGGGATTTTGGTTTCAACGTTCGTCAGCGCCGCGATCCTGCCGCAGTCGGCCAGCGCCGCCATGCGTAACGCCCTCTATCAGCGCTTTGGTGTGTTCGCCGGCGTGGTGGTCGAAGCCCTGCGCGGTGATAGCCAGCGCGACCGTTTTGAAAGCAGCAACGTGCGTTTCATCGCCGAGGCTGTGGGCCTTGAAAGCCTGCGTAACGTCACCGCCTTCGAAGACCCGCACATGCGCAGGCGCAGTGGCCGGTTGGTGCGCATGAACAGCGAGTTCATGGCCATCACCACGCGCTTCAATGCCCTGCACCGGCTGCTCGAACGCCTGCGCGCCCGTGGCCCGCTGCAGATCGTCAGCGCCATCGAGCCGGGCCTGGACACCTTGGTCGAACTGCTTCAGCCCTACGTGGGCCGCGCCTTGACCGACTCCGACGCGCTGCGCCTGACGCTTGAGCTGGCCGCCTACAAGGAGGGCCTGCAAGCCCAGGTGCGTGGCTTGCGCGCCGAGTATCAGCAAACCAACCCCAGCGAGTCCGACCTGCTCGACTTCCACACGGCCTTCGAGCTGCTGTATCGCTTTGTCGACGAGATGTTCAGCTACGCCGAGACCCATGCCTCGCTGGCCGTGCACAAGCACGAGCGCGAGCAGTGGGACGAGCCCTATGTGGCGCAGACCAGTTGGCTGGTGTCGTTGGCTGCTGGCGTGCGCGCCTCGGCGGTGCTGTTGCTGCTGGGCAGTTACTGGTTGCTCAGCGACTGGCCCAGCGGCGCCATGATGACGCTGATCGCCACGGTCACCGTGGGCCTGTCGGCGGCGTCGCCCAACCCTAAGCGCATGTCATTCCAGATGGCCTGTGGCACGGCGATCGGGGCCTTCGTCGGGTTCTTCGAAACCTTCTTCGTGTTCCCCTGGATCGACGGATTCCCGCTGCTGTGCATGGTCCTGGCACCGGTCTTCGTGCTGGGGGCGTTCCTGTCTTCGCGGCCGGCGTACGCCGGTTACGGCATCGGTTTGCTGGTGTTTTTCGCCATCGGTTCGGTGCCCAACAACCTGACCGTCTACGACCCTTACACCTTCATCAACGACTACATCGGCATGGTCATCGGCATGTTCGTCTGCGCCGCGGCCGGGGCGATCATCCTGCCGCCCAACAGCCGCTGGCTGTGGAGCCGGCTGGAGCAGGAACTGCGTGAACAGGTGCTGTTCGCCATCAGTGGTCGCTTGCGCGGCCTGGGTTCGGCCTTCGAGAGCCGCACCCGCGACCTGCTGCACCAAGCCTATGGCCTGGCTGCCGGCAAGCCGAAGGTGCAGAGCGAGCTGATGGGCTGGATGTTCACCGTGCTGGAAATCGGCCACGCCATCATCGAGCTGCGCAAGGAACAGGCCCGCGCCCCGATCCACCCGGCCTACGCCGAGTCGCAGCCATGGCGCCAGGCCATCCGCGTCATGGGCCGCGCCCTGGCGCGTTTGTTCCTGCAGCCCAGCGCCAGCAACCACGAGCGCGCACTGGTGGCGGTGGACCATGCCATCAGCCGCGTGCAGGCCACCGACGAACCCTTCGCCCGGCATTTCGACACCTCGGTGCTACGCCGCGCGCAAAGCTACCTGCACTTCATCCGTTCTTCCCTGCTGGACCCACAGTCGCCGCTGGCACCGGCGAAAGGACTGCACCATGCCCCGTGAAATCATGCCCCGTGAAATCGCCTTCCATGGCGTGTACATGCCCACCATGACCTTGATGTTCCTGTTCGCCCTGGGCCTGGCCTGGGGCCTGGACCGCTTCATCGCCAGCCATGACGGCTACCGCTTTTTCTGGCACCCGGCGCTGCTGCGCCTGAGCCTGTTCGTCTGCCTTTTCGGCGCCCTCGCGCTGTCTGTCTACTGGTGAGAAACCTTCGATGAAAAAGTTCTTCAGCCTGATCGCCACCCTGCTGGTGCTGGTGGCCGCCGTGGCGATCGGCCGCCAGTTGTGGCTGCACTACATGACCACGCCCTGGACCCGCGACGGGCGCGTGCGTGCCGACATCATCAACGTCGCTGCCGACGTGCCCGGCTACGTGGTGGGTGTACCGGTCAAGGACAACCAGCGGGTGAAGAAGGGCGACCTGTTGATCCAGATCGACCCTGAGCACTACCAAATGGCCGTCGACCAGGCCAAGGCGCTGGTTGCCTCGCGCAAGGCCACCTGGGAGATGCGCAAGGTCAACGCCAAGCGCCGCGCCGACATGGACAACCTGGTGATCTCCAAAGAAAACCGCGACGACGCCAGCAACATCGCCAACTCGGCCCAGGCGGATTATCAACAGGCCCTGGCCGAACTGGCGGCCGCAGAGCTGAACCTCAAGCGCACGCACATCGTGGCCACGGTGGACGGTTATGTGACCAACCTGAACATCCACAAGGGCGACTATGCGCGCACCGGTGAGCCGGTGATGGCGGTGGTCGACGAGAACTCGTTCTGGGTTTATGGCTTCTTCGAAGAGACCAAGCTGCCGCACGTGAAGGTGGGTGACCAGGCCGAGCTGCAGATGATGAGCGGCGAGCGCATCAAAGGCCACGTAGAGAGCATCGCCCGCGGTATTTATGACCGCGACAACCCCCAGAGCCGCGAGCTGATCGCCGATGTGAACCCGACCTTCAACTGGGTGCGGTTGGCGCAGCGCGTGCCGGTGCGGATCCACATCGATGAAGTGCCGGAAGGGTTTTTGCTGGCGGCGGGGACGACGTGTACGGTGGTGGTGAAGCCTAGCGAGGAATGAATACCGATAGCGGCTCTCAGTCACATGCCAGTGAGAGCCGCACTAGATGTTCAGTGAAGATTTAAATCTGTGTGTTGCCGCGCCTGCCTCTCGCAGTAACGCGTCCCAATCATCAGGAGGGTGGCCGGTGAGCAGCATCTTCTGGAAGACTTTGTAAGCATCGTCAGTGCGCTCGTAGGCTCGCTTGCTCGTCTCGTCATTTACCCATGCCAGCACGATTATCCTGCTGGGGGTGTGGTAGCGAAAGAACAGCCGGTATTGCTGAAAGAACTTCGCTCGAAACCAGTGCTTGTGGTCGCCTCCTAGCGCTGAACCTTGACGGTACTCAGGCTTGGTCGGGTCTTGCGGGATGACGTCAAACGCCAATCGTTTGATCGCGGCCAGCCGCTTGTACGCGTTCTTTTTCGTGTAGCCGATCGGGTCTTTCTGCAGCTGTGCCGCGACTTGCTCACTGAGCGCGTCCAGTTCGGCTAAGAACAGCGGGTGAGCAAATACAGTCCATCCATGAATAGTTAAAGGCTTCCTCGCATCACTCATTCATCTTCCGCCGATAGAGGTTGATCCAGGTCGATCTCGGCGTCGCCCACGAGGCTGTCGAGGCGAGCGATGAGGTCAGCATCGACAACTTGCAGACGTTGCGGATGGGTGGCGATATCGTGGGCCAGAAAATTCAGGAACTGGCCTAGCACAGGGTCGTCTTCGGTTGCTTCTGCGCGGGTGAGTATCACCTCCCCGTCGGGTTGAATCGAGTAATGGATCTTGTCACGCTTTTTCAAGCCCAGCGCGCGACGCACTGTTTCGGGTACGGTTGTCTGGTAACGATCGGTCAGGGTGGATTCAACTTCGAAGGTGGCGGCCATGGCCATATCCTTTGCATTGCAACAATGAATGCAAGGTAATGCGATTGCATTACACGGTCAATGCAGTGCATTGGGGAGCTGATGAATGGTTCAGGCCGCGCCCACCAATACCGGCACTTCTACCCGGTCAATCACCTTCGCGCTGATCGAAGGATCCAGCAATCGCCCCAATCGTGACAGGTGGCGATGACCCATGATGATCAGTTCGCAACGCAGATCTTGCGCCTTGCTGACGATGGCCTCGACCGGCTGCCCGGCCACCATGCAGCCCTGGCTGGTGAAGCCGGCGTCCTGCAGCTCGCGCACGGCCTTGGCTACCGCGTGGTCGGCATGCTGTTGCTCCTCGCAGGCAGCGGGGTATTCCTCCAGTTCTTCGGCGGTGTAGGGCGCGGGTTGCTCGTGCACGGCGAAAGTGCTGTCGATGGCCAGCAGCACATGCAGCTCGTGTTCGGCGGGGCGGCAGTAGCGGCGGGCGAGGGTGAGCAGGGCAGCGGATGCGGGGGAGGCGTCGATGGCGATGAGCACGGAGCTGGGCATAGGGATCCTTGTTGCGGCTGGCTAAGGTTTTGCCTGTCCGGGCCTCTTCGCGGGCAAGCCCGCTCCCACAGGTAATGCACAAACTTGTGAGCATGTGACATTCCGGTGGGAGCGGGCTTGCCCGCGAAGAGGCCGGACCTGCCAATGCTTCATTTATGGCCGAACCCGGCTGCTGAATAAATGCCCCACCACGCACGACCTTATTGCGTCAGACGCAATCCTCCAACCTGCTACCATCGCCGTTCCCACAATCGCCACGGAAAACGGCCATGCAACTCCCGGACATGAACCTGCTCGTCGCCCTCGACGCCTTGCTTGACGAAGGCAGTGTGGTGGGCGCCGCGCAGCGCATGAACCTGAGCCCGGCCGCCATGAGCCGGACCCTGGGGCGCATTCGCGATGCCTTGGGCGACCCGATCCTGGTGCGCGCCGGCCGTGGCTTGGTGCCGACACCCCGTGCGCTGGCGCTGCGCGAGCAGGTGCATGGGCTGGTGGAGCAGGCCGGGCAGGTGTTCCGCAGCCGTGACGATGTCGACCTGGTCAACCTGGACCGGGCCTTCAACATCCGCACCAACGACCTGTTCATCGCCCTGTACGGCGCCCAGCTGTTGCGCATGATGCTGGCCCAGGCACCGCGTACGGTGCTGCGTTTCGTGCCCGAGGGCAGTGGCGACGATGATGCGGTGCTGCGCAACGGGCATATCGACTTGATCATCAGCTCGGCCGTCGAGCTGGGCCCGGAAATCAAGGTGCAGAGCCTGTTCAACACCTACTTCGTAGGCTTGGCGCGCGAGGGCCACCCGATCTTCGATGCCGAGATTACCCCTGAGCGGTTCGCCGCCTACCCGCAGATCAGCGTGTCGCGCCGGGGCAGAGCCAACGGGCCGATCGATGTGGCATTGGCCAACCACAAGGTCGAACGGCGGGTGGCGCTGATCACCACGAGCTTCCACTCGGCGATGTTTTCGCTGCCGGATTCGGACCTGATCCTGCCGATACCGGCCAACATCCTCAACAGTGTGCAGCGCTTGAAACTGCCCCTGCGCTCATTCGAGATCCCGGTGCCACTGGAGAAGGTCAACGTGATGCAGGCCTGGCACCCGCGGTTCGACAATGACCCGGCCCACCGCTGGCTGCGCCAAACGTTGAAGGTGTGCGGCAGCATCGACCCGTAACAGAGTCCGATTGCGTCTGGCGCAATATAAACCTGCCAACAAGTCAGTTTTCGTAAGCATTCGACCTTCTTAGACTTGCTCCAGCCCTGAAATTGTTGCTGGAGATGTATTCCCATGAGTTCCCTGACCGCGCCTTCTGCTGCGCTGGCTGCCGCCCCCGCGCCGGCCGCCCCCGTGCAGACGGCATTCGGCCTGCAGGTGGTGGTGGGGTTGTTTGGGGTGTTGCTGGCAGTACTCTGCGCTGGCCTCAACGAGGCGGTGACCAAGATTTCGCTGGCCGATATCCGCGGCGCCATGGGCATCGGGGCCGACGAAGGCGCCTGGCTGCTGGCCGCGTACAGCGCGGCTTCGGTGTCGGCGATGGCCTTTGCACCCTGGCTTGCCACGACCTTTTCCCTGCGCCGCTTCACCTTGTCTGCCATTGGCGTGTTCGCCGTGCTGGGCCTGCTGCAACCGTTCGCCCCCAACCTGCACAGCCTGATGCTGCTGCGGGTGCTGCAAGGCTTTGCCTCGGGCGCCTTGCCGCCGATGCTGATGAGCGTCGCGCTGCGTTTTCTGCCACCGGGCATCAAGGTCTATGGCCTGGCCTGCTACGCCCTGACCGCCACCTTTGGGCCGAACCTCGGCACACCGCTGGCGGGCCTGTGGACCGAGTACGTCGGCTGGCAGTGGGCTTTCTGGCAGATCATCCTGCCGTCGCTGCTGGCGATGTTCTGTGTCGGCTGGGGCCTGCCCCAGGACCCGTTGCGCCTGGAGCGCTTCAAACAGTTCGACTGGCGTGGCGTGCTGCTGGGCCTGCCGGCCATCAGTTGCATCGTCCTCGGCTTGTCGCTGGGTGACCGTTGGGGCTGGTTCGACTCGCCGCTGATCTGCTGGCTGCTGGGCGGCGGCCTGCTGTTGCTGGTGCTGTTCCTGTACAACGAGTGGTCCGAACCGCTGCCGTTCTTCCAGTTGCGCATGCTCTCGCGGCGCAACCTGAGCTTCGCCCTGGTGACCCTGGCCGGTGTGCTGGTCGTGCTCTCCGGGGTGAGCAGCATTCCGTCGGCGTACTTGGCGCAGATCCAGGGCTACCGGCCGGCGCAGACCAGCCCGCTGATGATGCTGGTGGCCATGCCGCAACTCATCGCCCTGCCGCTGACCGCAGCGCTGTGCAACATCCGCGCGGTGGACTGCCGCTGGGTACTGGCGGTGGGGCTCGGCATGCTGGCGCTGTCGTGCGTGGGCAGCAGCCTGCTGACCTCCGAGTGGATACGCGGCGACTTCTACCCGTTTTACCTGTTGCAGGTGTTTGGCCAGCCAATGGCCGTGCTGCCGCTGCTGATGCTCTCCACCAACGGCATGACCCCGCAGGAGGGCCCGTTCGCCTCGGCCTGGTTCAACACGGTCAAGGGGCTGTCGGCGGTGATTGCCGGCGGCTTGCTGGATGTCTTGGGCACTGTGCGCCGGCATTTCCATTCCAACCACCTGGTCGACAGCCTGGGCAATGCGCCGCTGATCGATGACAGCGTCGCCGGCCTTGCCCGGCGCATTCATGAACAGGCCCAGGTACTGACCTCGGCCGACCAGTACCTGGTGATGGCGTGCATCGCCGTCGCGTTGATCTGCCTGATTCCCTTTGTGCCTACCCGGATCTTCCCGCCGCGTGCGGTGGCTTGAGCCCGTGACTGAATTCGAGACTTAGAAATGACCAACAACCGCAAGACACTTTTCATCGGCTCGGTGCTCGCCGTGGCCGTGCTGGCCGGCATCGTCGGGCCTTGGATGCTGGGCAGCGATCACCGCCAGCGCACCAACGACGCCTATGTGATCGCCGATTACACCGTGGTCGCGCCCAAGGTCGCAGGCTTTATCAAAGAGGTACTGGTCGAGGACAACCAGCAAGTCACGGCAGGCCAGTTGCTCGCGACCCTCGATGCCCGCGACTACCAAGCCGCGCTCGACGCAGCCCAGGCGCAATTGCTGGTGGCCAAGGCGCAGAGTGCCGATGCCCGCGCCACGCTGGAGCGCCAAGCCGCCTTGATCGCCCAGGCCGAAGCCGCCGTGAAAGCCGCCCAGGCCGAAGCGGCGTTTGCCGATCATGAAGTCAACCGCTACAGCCGCCTGGCCGAGCAAGGTGCCGGCACCGTGCAGAACGCCCAGCAGGCGCGCAGCGGGGTCGACCAGGCCCGTGCGCGCCTGGCCAATACCCAGGCGGCGTTGGTGGCCGCACGCAAGCAGGTGGACATCCTCAGCGCCCAGGTGGCCAGCGCCGATGGCCAGCTCAAACGGGCCGAAGCGGGGCTGGAGAAAGCCCAGCTCGACCTGTCCTACACGCGCATCATCGCACCGGTGGACGGCATGGTCGGCGAGCGCGCCTTGCGTGTCGGCGCCTATGTCAATCCGGGGGCCCGGCTGTTGTCGGTGGTGCCGTTGCAACAGGCCTATGTGGTCGGCAACTTCCAGGAAACTCAGCTGACCCATGTGCAGCCCGGCCAACCGGTCAGCATCAGTGTCGATACCTTCTCGGGCGAGCAACTGCATGGCCATGTCGAGAGCATCGCACCGGCCACCGGTGTGACGTTCGCGGCGGTCAAGCCGGACAATGCCACCGGCAACTTCACCAAGGTGGTGCAGCGCATCCCCGTGAAGATCGTGTTCGATGATGGCCAGCCGCTGCTTGCACGGCTGCGCGTGGGCATGTCGGTGGAAGCCACCATCGATACCCGCGGCGACAAACTCGACGGCAAAGAGGTGAGCGCGCGATGAAGCCGGCATTACGCTTGAGCCCGGTGTTGCTGGCGTTGCTGATGGCCGGCTGTACCCTCGGGCCAGATTTCAAACGCCCAGACAGCCAGGCCCCGCAACAGTGGGCAGGCTTGCAAGGTGAGGCCGCGGCCAGCCAGCCGCAGGCCGAACCGCTGGAACTGCGCTGGTGGGATAGCTTCCACGATGCCCGGCTCAGCGCGCTGATCCAGCGGGTCGCCGAACGCAATCTGGACTTGCAGATGGCCAGTGCGCGGCTGCTGCAAAGCCGTGCCTTGCGCAGTACGGTAGCAGCGGATGAAGCGCCCTCGGTCGATGTGAACGCAGGCTACAGCCGCGCTCGCAACAGCGCCGAAGGGCTGAGTGACCCCTCGGGCCACGCGGGCAAATCGGCATTCAACCTGTGGCAGGGTGACCTGGTCGCGGGGTGGGAGCTGGACCTCTGGGGCCGAGTACGCCGGCAAGTGGAGGCTGCCGATGCGACGGTCGAAGTGGCCGAGAATGACCGCCGTGGCGTGTTGCTGGCGCTGTTGTCGGAAACCGCTGGCAACTACATTCAGCTGCGTGCGGTGCAGCACACCCTGGACGTCACCCGTGACAACCTGAAGGTGGCGCAGCACAGCCTGAAGTTGTCCGAGAATCGCCAGGCCGAAGGGGTCGCCACCCGCCTCGACGTGGCCCAGGCCAGTGCCCAGGTCGCCTCCATCGAAGCCCGCCTGCCCAGCCTTGAGGCCAAGCGCGACGACTTGATCAACGCCCTCAGCCTGCTCGCGGCCGAGCCGCCCCGCAGCCTTCAGGCACAGTTGCTCGAAGGGGGTGAACTGCCCGCGCCCCAGCAGCAGTTCGCCATCGGCCTGCCGTCGGAGTTGGCCGAGCGCCGGCCGGACATTCGCCAGGCCGAGGCGCGCCTGCATGCGGCCACCGCCAGTATCGGCGTGGCCAAGGCCGACTTCTACCCGAGCATTCGGCTGTCGGGCAGCCTGGGCTTCCAGGCCATGCAGCTGTCTGACTTCGGCGGCTGGGACTCGCGCCGCTTCGCCTTTGGCCCGCAACTGTCACTGCCGATTTTTGAAGGTGGGCGGCTCAAAGGCACGCTGGAACTGCGTGAGGCGCAGCAGCAGGAAGCCGCGCTCAACTACCGCAAGGTGGTGCTCGGTGCCTGGCATGAAATCGACGATGTGCTGCGCCTGTATAACGCCAGCCAATTGCGTCGCGACCATTTGGCCGAGGCGGTGCGGCAGAACCGTATCGCCTTGGAGACTGCCCAGCGCCAGTATGTGGAAGGGGCGGTGGACTTTCTCAATGTGCTGACCGTGCAAGGTGCGTTGCTGGCCAGCGAAGAGCAGTGGATCGACAGCTCGGCGGCGGTTTCCCAGGCGTTGGTGGGGCTGTACAAGGCGCTGGGTGGGGGCTGGCAGGCGTTTGATACACAGCCTGCGAACAAGGTTTGATAGGTGTTGTGGCTGTACCGGCCTCTTCGCGGGTAAACCCGCTCCCACAGGTACCGCACAGATTTTGAGCACTGTGCAGTACTTGTAGGAGCGGGTTTACCCGCGAAGAGGCCAGTACAGCCACTCAAAAATCAAAGCGGCCGCAGCAACCCAAACCGCTTGCGCAACACCCAGTCCAGCAACCGCCGCGGCAACAGCCTGGCAATCAGCGGCAACGCCGTGCTGCCATTACCCAGCCTGACCACTGCAGGCACCGCTGTTTTGCGTGTAGCCGCCAACACCCCTTGGGCAAACACCGCCGCAGGCGTCGGCCGGTCCTGCGATGCCCGCGCCCGTGCCTGCACATATTCGCGCAGTGGCCACCACGGCGAATCCGCAGCCAACACCTGATCGGCCTGGCGCTGGGCATTGCTGGCGAACTGCGAGGCGATCGCCCCCGGCTGCACTTCCATCAGCCGAATGCCAAACGGCGCCAACTCCAGGCGCAGGGCATCGCTCAGGGCGTTGACGGCAGCCTTCGACGCGCAGTAGGCCCCCGCGAACGGCGTGACCAGCACCCCAGAAACGCTGCCGATATTCACCACCAGCCCACGCGCGCGGCGCAGCAGCGGGAACAACGCGCGGGTCACGCCGACCACGGCGAAAACGTTGGTTTCGAATTGCTGGCGCATGGCGTCCACACCCCCGTCGAGCAATGGGCCCATGGCACCGTAGCCGGCATTGTTGATCAGCATGTCGAGGCGGCCGTGGCGTGCTTCCAGCTCCTGGGCCAGTTGGGTCAGGGCTTGGCCATCATTGACGTCCAGTTGCCGGGCGGTGAAACCGGCGGCGGCTAAATGCGCGACGTCTTCAGGTTTGCGGGCGGTGGCCCAGACTTCATGGCCGGCATCGCGGAAGGCGTCGGCCAGGGCGCGGCCGATGCCGCTGGAACAACCGGTGATCAGGACAGTGGGCATGAGGGAGGCCTTGGGTCAGGGGAAAGTTGTCGTCTTTACCGGCGCGAAAGGGCCGGTAAAAACAGCAGATCAGTTGGCGAATGTACCTTGCAGATGCGCTGCACGAAACATCAGCGTCTGCGCCTTGGGCCTAAAGCGCCGTTTAGTGGGTGGGGGAGGGATTGCCCAGTGTGATATCCACAGAGACTTCAAAGTCTGAGTTGTTTGAGGTGAAAGTAAATTCGCTTTTGCCTTTGAGGTAGGTCGGCGCTCCCAAAGGGTCTATTGGGTTGAATTTAAGTTCTGTCACCTCCAGCCAGCCCGTGCCCTCGGTGGTCGGTATGGGAGTCCAATCGTCGGTCCAGTTGTCGTAGTGAGCAACAGTCTCGGTTGTATTTGCTACAAGGTCGGTTTTGCCAAGTCTAAAATTATTAAACATCGAAATGTAAAACACGTGCGTCACGTGCCCCGATTCGATGAGAATTGCACTAATAAATCCTCTGTGCAAAGACAATTGCGAATAGGTTTCAACGGTGCGGGTTTCATGGGTGTTTGTATTGGTGATCGTTAATTCGACTTTGCCGTCTACAAGGTTGCTGCGCGATAATGCTCGGTTGAATGATGGATGGCTCATGATATATTCTATTTGTGGGTTAGGAGTGGCCAATTTAAACGTGATGCTGAAAGCTAGGTACTCTTATAAGTACTAGGTGGGCACCTTGGCCGATGCTGAGCGACTGTAGGTTCGAGCTGCGTAGTATCGGGCAGATCTTCAGTCAGGTCCGCCTTTTCCCAATGCAACGCTTGCAAACTGGTCGGGTTCGACATGCTCGGCAAGTTGATCGGAGCATACCTCGCATATGTACCAGTACCGCAATCCTTCCTGTGGCGTTAACGTAGTTTCAGGCGACACGCTAATCGTGCGCTTGTCTATCAAACAGTCCTAACTATTAGGAAATCCGTAGGGGAGCTGGATAAATGTTAAATTTTTACGATTACCAAAAGCGGGCGCTGGTGGAGTGTGTCGAAGATTTCAATGCCAGTGCCGTTGAACAAAGTGTCTATAAATATTACCAGGGCGCAGTGGTGGGCGAACTTAGTGTCAAAGGTAAAAATGAAAATAATGAAGGGTCTTGGCCGTTTCGTAGCTCGAAAATCGGGGTGCGATATAATGATCTACCCCCCACTTCTCTCTGGGGCGGTGCAAGTGTCGAGGGTGTCGGAACAGTGGGCGCTATGGTCCATCCGTATTACCGAGGCGGAGAGTTTGCAGGGTTCAGTGTGTTGGCTTTGAAGGGGGGTGGCTTCCACCCCAGTAGATTCATGGATCCCCCTGTTGTCGCGCCGGGGGGGAAGGATAGCTTTTCCTGTAGTTTTGCGGTGAGCTTTAAAATCAACCAGACCGAATACAAGCTGGTGGTGGATAAGTTTGAGGTTGATTTCACCAAGGCGGACATTTGAAATATGCCCGGGTAAGGAATGCAAGGTTCGCTAAGGCGTGCAATAGCGAACCCCGGGTTAGACGGCGCGAAAGTTTTGACCGATTGCCCATGCTCAATCGGCGCCGAAGTGCACGCATATACACCCTCACAGTGCCCGATATAGTCCTCGTCCAGGTGGCTCCCGGATTGCACGTCGATCAATTGGCGAATGTACCTTGCAAGTGCTCGGCGCGAAACTCGAGTGTCTGCGGCCGATAGCCAGAGCGCAGTGGCGGCAAGGGCAGGCAATCCTTCCACTCGGCACCCGGCTGCAGCTCACCCGGCCCCCGGTAACGCGGCGCGCTGTAGGTGTTCTCGGCCAGGTTGACGGTATCGCCCGGCGCATACGCCCCCACCCGCCAACGCAGTTCGGTCAGCGGGGCCTTGTTGCCGTTCTTCATGTGAACCTGCAGCGCACGGTCGGCGGGGCATTGATCCGGGGCATAGCTCAGGCGCAAGTCCAGGCGTGCCAGTTGCGCGGCTTCGCGGGTGTCTTGCCAGGCCACGAATAGGGCGACCAGGCCGATGCCGCACACGGCGGCCAGGGATATCGGCAACGCCTTCGCTGGGTAACGCAGCAGCAGTACCAGCCAGGTGAGAATTAGCAGGGCGCCGATGATCATGGAGACAACCTTGATTGGACTGATCTGGCCATCCTAGCACTTCTGCGAGTACCGCCGCAGCGGCCCCCATCCTAATCTGAAAACGCATTAAAACTGGCTGCCTTAGTTGGCATCTGTGCGACAGGCAGCGTGTTATCACTCATTAAAATCATCAGTTTTCGGAGTCAATCATGAGCGTACTTAATACCAAGACCGGCAACGCATCGGGTGCGATGACTGCCACCCTGCCAACAGGCGAGCAGTTCATTGCTCAAGGCGTCTGGTGCGACCCGCTCGGCGGTGTGCTGGGTATCCGCAACCCCGCGCAGGGCGTTGAAGAATTCATCTACATTGGCTTCCCGTTGGGCATCAAGGATGGTGACCATACCCTCGGTGAGGGGGGCACATCGGCTTACTTGGGGAGTGACGTATCAGGCCATGCGCACAGTGGCGTCATTCAAAACCTGGTATGGAACCGAGAGGAGTGTGGGGTCGCGGGTCAGTTTGACTTCAAAGGCAAAGATGAATATGCGCGTGACTTTCACGTCTCAAAGGGTGTGTTTGATATTGCCTATGAAAAGCCCGCCTCTACGCTGCAGCGCAACATCGCAAGTGCTGCCTCTGCGGTGATCGTTCCAGCACTGAAAGATAATGCCGAGTTCAACGCTAATGAACGGGGTTACAGCGGTGACCGTGAGCGCCCGAACTTTGTCGCAGTCAAGCAGTCCATCGGCCTTGAGGGTGGCCTGCTGGCCCTGGGGGCGGTGTTCCTTCTGGAGTACGATCAAAACAACCAACCTTCGGTCAAGCGCGCCTTTGCCAGCGTCAATCACGGTTTGATCGCGGCTGAAAATTACGCCATCACCCAGTTGGCGTGGGAACCAGGTAAAGCCTTGTCCTTCGCCTTCACGCTTGCATTCCACTACAACGCTCAGCCTTTCACATTTCAGGCAGGCCGTGTCGACCTGAAGCTGTAAATCAGCAAAGCGGTCACCCGAAAGCCCCGCCTCTTTGCAGGAGGCGGGGCGGGCTTCGCATTACTGCGCGATGGTCTTCACCGAAACCCCACGCTCGACCGGCGTGGAAGTGCGCCCATACACATCTTCGAAGCGCTCGATGTCATCTTCGCCCAGGTAGCTGCCGGACTGCACTTCGATGATCTCCAGTGGGATCTTGCCCGGGTTGCGCAGGCGGTGCACCGAGGCGATCGGGATGTAGGTCGACTGGTTCTCGGTGAGCAGGAACACGTTCTCGTCGCAGGTCACCTCGGCGGTGCCGGACACCACGATCCAGTGCTCGGCGCGGTGGTGGTGCATCTGCAGCGACAGGCTGGCGCCTGGTTTGACGGTGATGTGCTTGACCTGGAAGCGGCCGCCCATGTCCACCGAATCGTACGAGCCCCATGGGCGGTACACTTCCAGGTGGTTCTGGGTCTCGCTGCGGCCTTGCTCGTCGAGGGTCTTGACCATCTGCTTGACGCCTTGGACCTTGTCCTTGTGGGCAATCATCATGGCGTCCTTGGTCTCGACCACGACGATGTTCTCCAGGCCGATCACCGACACCAGCTTGCCGTTGCCGTGGATCATGCAGTTGCGGCTGTCTTGCACCACCACATCGCCCTTGGTGACGTTGCCGTTGTTGTCCTTCTCGTGCACATCCCACAGCGATGACCAGCAGCCCACGTCGCTCCAGCCGGCCGACATCGGCACCACGCAGGCGCGCTGGGTCTTTTCCATCACCGCGTAGTCGATGGAGTTGTCCGGGCAGCAGGCGAAGGTGGCTTCGTCGATGTTCAGCACATCGCCGTCTGCCTGGCTGCGCTCCAGGGCCAGCACGCAGGTGTCGTAAATGTCGGCGTCGTGCTTTTTCAGCTCTTCGAGGTAGCGGCTGGCGCGGAACAGGAACATGCCGCTGTTCCAGAAGTAGCCCCCGGCCTTGACGAACTCGGCGGCGCGTTTCTCGTCGGGCTTTTCAACGAACTGCGCCACCCGCGCCACACCTTCAGGCAGCAGTGCGTCCTGGCTGGAGCGGATGTAGCCATAGCCGGTCTCGGGTTTGGTCGCCGGCACGCCGAACAGCACCATCTCGCCACGCTCGGCGGCCACGGTGGCCAGGGCCAGGGCGCGCTGCAGGGCTTTCTGATCGTCGATCACGTGGTCAGCGGGCAGCACCAGCATCAGGTCGTCGCGGCCTTCGCTGACCAGCTTCATCGCGGTCATCGCCACGGCTGGGGCGGTGTTGCGGCCGAACGGTTCCATCAGGATGCCCTGGGTTTTCAGCTTCAGTGCCGAGAGCTGTTCCTGAACGATGAACGTGTGGTCCTTGTTGCAGACCACGATCGGCGCGTCCATGCCTTCGAACACCAGGCGTTGGATAGTTTGTTGGAACAGCGTGTGCTCACCGGTCAGGGCCAGGAACTGCTTGGGGAACTGCTTGCGCGACAGAGGCCACAGACGCGAACCGCTACCACCAGAAAGAATTACCGGGATCATGATGTTTCTCCAATAAGGTCGTTAATGAGGCAGGGGATCAGTTAGTGGACACTGGGCGGGTAACCCAGACCGGCGACAGGCTGCTGCCGGAACCGGTGACGTACAGCACGGCGGCTTCGCCGCGCTCCAGGGCGACGGGTTTGACGTCGCTGACTTTCTTGTCGCCTGCATACAGGGCGAGGTTGACCTTGACCGGGTTGATCTCACGCTCGCCACGGCCTTTGGCGGCGACCGGCGTTACCACTTCGGTCTTGCCATCGGCGGTCTTCAGGGTCAGCGACTGGTCGCTGAGGTTCTGTACGCGTACCAGGGCTTTCTGCTTGTTCTTGAACGGTGGCTCTTCGATCAGTTGCGGGTTGCCGCTGCCGCTGTTGACCAGGGTGTAGTACTTGTCCGAGGCCAGCTTGACCGGCACGCTCTTGCCGCCCACCTGGGCGGTGTAGTCACCGCCTGGGAGGAAGCTGAAATCGCTGCTGGCCTGGGCGCCGACCTGCTTGATCTGGGTGTTGCCGACCGAGGCAGCGGCAGGTGCGCTAGCGGCGTTGTACAGGCGCACGAAGGTCGAACCTTTCGGTGCGGTCGGGCCGTACAGCGCGGCGTCGGCACCGGCGAAGGCCTGCATCGAGGCAAGGGACAGGCCTGCTGCGAGGGTGAGGGCTTTGGCAATGGAAGTCTTGGTAGTCATGTGCATTTCCTCTCTTTCGATCAGTGGTTCGTCCGGGTGGACGACAGGGCCAGGTTTTCTTCGGATTTACGGGAGTTCTTCAGCTGGGCGATCCACTGCGGATCGAAGCTGCTGAGGTCGTTTTTCATGGGCAGATAACGTTCTGGGAATTCCCACACCACGACTTGTGGCGCGGCATTTTTGAAGGCATCGCTTTGCAGGTACTTGAGCATCGGCAGCAACGGGCCGTGGCCGTCTTCGGCGTAGTTGGCGACGTCGCTGCGCAAGGCTTGCTGCAAGGCACCGAGGAAGTTCCAGTGCGGGTTGGCGCTGTAGCTGGTGCCGACCAGTGCGACCGGGATCTGGCTGTCGGCGAACAGCGCGTCGCCCGCATCGCCAGCGGCTTCGGCTGGGCGCGTGGTGCGTTGCTGCAGGTTGTCCGGGCTCGGCAGCAGGTTGCTGAACAGCGGGTCGAGCGGCAGGAAGTTGGTCAGGTCGCCTTTGTAGGGCGCCGTGTTGCCGGTTTCGGTGATGAAGGTTTGCGGGTCGCCATTGAGCAGGCTCTGGCGGCTGACCGCTTCGGCCAGGGCTTGTGCGGCGACTTCGGCGCCCATCGGCGTCCAGTGCGTGTCGGTGCGCAGGAACACCTGGCCGCGGGCCTTGGCCTGTTCCATGGGCGCCATCAGGTCTGGGGCGAACACGTTGGCCTGGCGGGCTTGGGCATGGAAGCGGTTGTACAGGTCGTCGTGCAGGCTGGCGGGCAGCTCCTTGCCGACGTATTCGGAATAGACCCGCGCCTTGGCCGGCACGATTGCCAGCACCAGCTGGCTGCCGTGTTGTTGCAGGGTGTCGCGCACGCCACGGATCAGCGCCAGGTTTTCTTGCATCAGTTGCTCGGCACCGGCGGTGGGTTTGAACTCTTCATCGCTGAACAACCACTGGTCGCGGCCCAGCACCACGCCCGGGCGGCCTTCGTTGAACAGCTTGAAGTCCAGCGCCGCCCAGAGGTTGGTGCCCAGGCGCTTGATCGGGAACTGCTCGTCGTAGTGGGTCTCGGCAGCCTTGGCCAGCTTGCCGTTGAGCAGGGTCATTTGCGCGGTGCGCTGGAAGCTTTCCAGGCCGCCGGTGGACCAGGCGCCCATGCCGACCAGCAGGCCGAGGAACGACAGCGAATAGGTAATGCGTAATGTCCGGGTCATGGTCATCAACCTCAGAACTGGAAGTAAAGGAACGGCGAATAGCTCTGCGCCGAAAGCTTGAGGATCGAGGCCACGAACAGCAGCAGGACCAGGGCGCGGGTCATCACCCGAGTCCAGTCCAGGCCGATCGAGCCGTCGGCGTTGACCTGCACCGGGGTTGCCTTGGGTGTCGGCTTGGCATTGCGGTAGAAGTCGCGCAGGCCGAAGAACGCCAGGGTGAGGTAGGCGATCACCAGGGTGGCCACCTGCAAGCCGGTCAGCTGGGCGCGGTTGAGCTCCGACAGCTGCCATTCGCCAAAGCTGAACATGGCGGCGTACATGCGCCCGGCCACGTGCAGGTTCTCGGCGCGGAAAATCACCCAGCCGACCACGACCAGCAGGAAGGTGAAGGCCCACTTGACCGGGTTGAAACGCTGCGGGTTGGTGTCGATGCCCAGCGCCCGCTCGATCGCCAGCCACATACCGTGCCAGGCGCCCCAGAGGATGTAGGTGAAGTTGGCGCCGTGCCACAGCCCGCCCAGCAGCATGGTCAGGAACAGGTTGCGGTAGGTGTTGAAGGTGCCTTTGCGGTTGCCGCCCAGGGTGATGTACAGGTAGTCGCGCAGCCAGGTCGACAGGCTGATGTGCCAGCGGCGCCAGAACTCGGTGATCGACTGGCTGATGTAGGGCTGCTTGAAGTTCTCCATGAAGCGGAAGCCCATCATCAGGCCCAGGCCGATGGCCATGTCGCTGTAGCCGCTGAAGTCGAAGTACAGCTGCGCGGTGTAGGCCAGGGCGCCCAGCCAGGCATCGCCGGTGGTCGGGTTCTGCAGGGCGAAACAGTGGTCGGCCACCACCGCCAGGGTGTCGGCGATGAACACTTTCTTGATGAAGCCCTGCATGAAGCGGGTGCAGCCTTCGGAGAATTTGTCCAGGGTGTGGGTGCGGTTGTTGAACTGGTCGACCAGGTCTTTGAAGCGCAGCACGGGGCCGGCGATCAGGTGCGGGAAGATCGCCACGAACGCCGCGAAGTCGATCAGGTTGCGGGTGGCTGGGGTGTCGCCGCGGTACACGTCGATGATGTAGCTGATCGACTCGAAGATGTAGAACGAGATACCGATCGGCAACAGCACGTGGGTGAGGATGAACGGCTCCAGGCCGAACGAGGTGATGATCGCATTGAGGCTGTCGACGCCGAAGTTGGCGTATTTGAAGTAGCCGAGGATGGCCAGGTCGACGCCTACGCCCAGCAGCAGCCAGCGCTGGGCCGGTTTGGTACGCACGCCGGCGGCGCCGACTTTCAGGCCGATCCAGTAGTTCCACAGGGTCACGCCGGCGAACAGGGCGAGGAAGTCCACCCGCCACCAGGCATAGAAGATGTAGCTGGCGATCAGCAGCAGCAGGTTGCGATAGCGTTGCCCGCTCAGGTAGTACAGGCCGAGAAAGATCGGCAAGAACAGGAACAGGAACACGTTGGACGAGAAGACCATCCCGGTTCTCCTAATTTGTTCACAGCATCCAGGGCAAAGCGCCCCCCAAACCCCCCACGCAATGTGGCGGGCTACCTAGATTCCTGTAGGAGCTGGCTTGCCTGCGATGCAAGGCGAAGCCTTGCCCAGCGATAGTCAGGGGCCGCTTCGCGGCCCATCGCCGGCAAGCCGGCTCCCACAGGGTTTTGCGTTATTTCTTCGAAGCCGCGCTCGGGTCATAGACCCGGGTCAGGTTGCCGCCGAGCCTGAAGCTGTCGAACGGCTGCATACCGTGCTTGCGCTGCAGGGTGTCGCCGACGCACTGGTACAGCGCGCACCAGGGCTCGAGCCAGGCGTACTTGCTGTCGACCTTGAGGTCTTTCATGTCCTGTTTTGTACCGGCGCGTTCAGCGAAATGGCGCGGGTCACGGGCGCCGGCCAGCACGCCTTCACCCAGGCGCTGCAGGGCGAAGTTGTTCTCGCTGCGCAGGTCCACGCCATTGACCTTGGCAAAGCTGGCGATCATCGCCAGCGGTGGCAGGGCATAGTTGTGATAAGCCAGGGCGCGCTGCTTGCGTTTGATTTCGTTGGGCAGGAAGCCTTGGTCGTCGATCTGGTTGGCGCCGACCTTGTATTCCTTCACAGCCCAGTCGAACAGGTCGCGACGGTCGGTGGCCACGGCGGTGGCCATCACCGACCAGGCCGCCCAGTAGCTGTGGTTGTTGATCTTCTCCAGCGGCAGGTCGCTCCAGTCGCGCACGGTCTGCTCGGCCAGGCGGGCGAACCAACGCTCGATCTGCTTGGCCTCGGCCTGGTGCGCGGCCAGGGGCTGCGCGTTGGAGAACTTCAGGCGCAGCCACGATCCGCTCATGCTGCCCAGCGCCCATTTGCGCATCGACTTGCCGGTGTGGTTGTAGTCGGTGGACAGCAGGGCGTCGGCCCGCGCCCAGGTTTCGAGCCAGGCCAGCGTGCAGTCGAGCTGCGCCGGGCGGCCGTCACGCATGTACTGGCCGACCATCTTGCTGACGCCTTTCTCCAGCGTGGTGATGTCGGCCGTGGAGTCGCGGAAGGCTTTTTCCGAGGCCACATTGAGGGTCGCCCGAGCCTTGTCGGAGCCTTCGTACTTGCTGCGAAACTGCAGCGCGCCGGTGTACGGCTTGGGGGCAGGTTCGCAGCGGAACTTGCCATCGCTGGTCTTGAGCTTTTCGATCCCCTCGTAGTAACCCAGGGGCGGTACCAGCGCGGCGTGCGCGGCGCCGCCGAACAGGGCCAGGCTGAGCAGGGCGGGGCTGATGAGTCGCTTGAATGGGGTCATGGTCGCCTCACTGGCCGGCTTGCGCGGTTTGCGCAGGCACGGCGAAGTTGTTGCGTTTGCAGAGTTTGGCCTCGACCTTCTGGGTGCCTTTCTCCGGCCCCTGGACCTCGAAGGCCAACAGGTTCTGGCTGGCCCAGTCTTCGTCTTCGCGCATCTGGAAGACGAAGCGGCCGTCGGTGTCGGAGGTTTCCGGTTTCTCCAGCTTGATGTCCTCGTGGCGGCCGTTGAGGTACCAGAGGGTGGCCTGCAGCACCTTCACCGAAGGGTCTTCGAACTTGACGTCCATCTGCAGGTTGCGGTTGATCAGGTCTTTGATCACACCGCCCTTGCCGTTGACCATCAGCTCGTTCTTGCCGGGCTTGAGCGTGGTGCTGGCGCTCATCAGCGCCGGGCGCGCGTCACAGCCATCGTCGAGCAGGCCGAGGATCTGCCGCCAGATGGTTTCCTGGTCCAGGCGATACAGCGGGGAGAACTCCCAGATCAGGATCTTCGGCGGGTTTTTCTGGAACTCTTCGCTGCCCAGGTACTGGATCATCGAGCCTTCCAGGCCACCGCCAGGGAAGGCGACGTTGAGCACGTCGGCGCCAATGTACTGTTCGAGGAAGCCCGAGAAGTTGTAGTTCTTGCCGCTGTGGCTGGTACCGACCAAGGTGATCTGCGCGTTGCCGCCATCGCCGAACAGGTCGTCGCCGCCGCTCGCGCCTTTTGGCTCGGTGGCGAACTGGTCCATGTACTGCACGGCGTAACTGGTGCCGCAGAGCTGGCCGGCGACGTTGTGCAGGGTGCCGGTCTTGCCCATGCGCCCGGACTTCTTGGTTTCGAATTCCTTGCGTGGGATGCCTTCGAAGGCCGGCATGTGGTGCACGGTGTCGGCCACGATCTTGGCGGCGCGCTCGGCGCCATACGGCGTCCAGTGCTGGTCACCGCGGAAGTAGAAGTCTTTGCCCTGGTCGGCGGCGGCCAGTTGCTCGTTGGTCAGCGGCGACAGGTCGGGCACGTTGTAGCCCATCTTGCTGAAGCGCTGGAGCATGGCCTGGTAGTTGCCCAGGGCCTTCTGGTAGTCGAAGGCGGCTTTTTCTTCCGGCTTGAGCATGTTGCGGTTCACCAGGCCACGGGTCGGCTGGTAGACCACGACCAGTTCCACGCCGCGCTTCTTGAACGCGTCGTGCACCTGCTGCAGGCGCTTGTAGCCGGCGGGGGTGGTGTTGAACTCGGTGCGCAGGTCCTCGCGGGTACGGAATAGCCAGTCGCCCTGGGCCTGTACCAGCGTGGTGAAGTTCTGCTGGTAGCGGGTGGTGTAGCGGCTGGCGTCGTGCGCCTCGGGGCACAGTTGGCAGCAGGGTTCGGCGCTGAACGTCGGAGCTTTCACCTCGTCGGCGCGCACGCCCTGGCTGATCGCCAGAAGGGCGGCGGACAGGCCCAGCAGTTTCATCAGGTGTGGAGTCATGGTCTGGGCTTCCTTAATCGATCATTTCGGTCTGGCGTTCGACCGGGTCGATCAGCACAGCCTTTTGCTGGCGCACCAGCAGGTCGAGGATTTCGTCCTGGCGCTCGCCGAGGATGCCGTTGAGGCTGATGCCGTTGGCCTTGCGCGGCGCGAGCATCGACACCTTGTACAACTCGACCGACAGCGGCGAGTCGATCGACAGCGGCCCGGAGCCGTTGGCCGCCAGCTCACCGCCCACCACGATCAGCGAGACTTTGGTGTCGAACGGGTCGAGGGCGATGTCGCGGTCGGTGTCGGACAAGTCTTTGATGTGCCCGTAGACACCCACCAGGCCATTGGCCATGGCGACGTTTTCGTACAGGCGGATGTTCACGCTATTGCGCACGCGGATGCCGTGGCGGCGGTTGTTGATCAGCTTGTTGCCCCAGATCAGGTTGTCGCCGCTTTCGTACAAGGTGATGCCGTCGGTGTGGTTGCGGTAGATCTCGTTGTAGGCGATCAGGTTGTTCACGCTGTTACGGTCGATCACCACGCCCGAGAGCTTGTTGTCGTAGCTCTTGTTGTTGATGATCCAGCTGTCGTTGACCTCACGCGAGACGATGATCCCGTGCTTTTTCTTGGTGCCGTACACCGTGTTGCCGGCGATGATCAGTCGGTGCGAACGGTCGTGCGGGTCAATGCCGTAGACGATGTTGTCGCGGTAGGTGTTGTCCTTGACCACGAAGTCCTGCGTCTCGTAGCAGTAGAAGCCGTACCACATGTCGCTGA
Source organism: Pseudomonas sp. LAIL14HWK12:I10 (assembly GCF_900184205.1). Classification (NCBI taxonomy): domain Bacteria; kingdom Pseudomonadati; phylum Pseudomonadota; class Gammaproteobacteria; order Pseudomonadales; family Pseudomonadaceae; genus Pseudomonas; species Pseudomonas sp. LAIL14HWK12:I10. The sequence continues at coordinate 84,343 of NZ_FXWU01000013.1, forward strand.
ACTCCGAGCCGATGATCCAGCCGGTCGGCTCCGGGCGGCCCATGCGCTTGGCCATGTTCGGCGTGTACTGCGAGATGCTCACACCGTACGACTTGGACTTGGCGTAGCCGAAGCTGGCCATCTTGGTGTTGACGATGTAGGTCTCGGTGCCGCCCCACGACAGCAGGAACGGGCGGAATTCCTTGGGCGAGCGGAAGGTCGCCGGGCCGTTGTCCTTCTCGCGCCAGCCGGTGACCTGGGTGTCGCTGACGAACAGCTTGCCGTCGTTGACCAGAAACGCGCCGCCCTCCTGGGACAGGCGCAGTTGCTTGACCTTGCCGTTGATTTCGAGGATGCCCTTCTGCCCGACCACGATTGGCAGGCGCGCCAGGTACACCCCCGGCTCGACTTCGCTGAGGTACTGCTTGGGTACCTTTTTGCTCAGCTCGACCAAGTCGACATGGCCGTCATCGACGAAGATCGCCTGGGGGATGCCGTGCTGGCGTTGCACCCATTCGGCGGCCTTGTTGTCGCCACCGATGAACTCCTTCAGCGACTCTTCCTGCAGCATGCGGCGCACGCTGACTTTGCCTTTGTGGCGGCGGTCGATCTTGTTCTGCACGGCCTCGGCAGTGAAGCCGCTGAGGTCGGGCAGTTTCGGTGGGTCCATGTGCAGCGGCTCGGTGGGCGCGCTGGACACGGTGTAGGTCTTGGCCTGCTGCAGTTCCTTGGCGATCACCGTGGGTTCTGCGGCGACGGCAAGGCCTGAGGCCAGCAGCAAGGCGCTGGCCAGGAGGCTGTGACGTAGGTGCGGGTGAAGGGGCATGACAAGAAATCCTCTACCGGCCTCAGAAGCGCCAGATCACGTCGACAAAGGCACGGTGCATGTACGAGTCCGCTTCCTTGCCATAGGCGTCACCTGGCTTGAACACACCGGCGCGCAGGCGCACCAGCGCGGACGGTTCGTCGATTGCCTGGCTCATCGAAGCGGGCAACAGGCCCTGCTTGAAGTACTTGGTGACGACCACGTCCATCTCCTGGCCGAGGTCTTTTTCGCCATTGATCAGCGGGCGGTTCACGCCGTTGTCGTTGACCGCAGCGTTGATGCCGCTGGAGCCAATGTTCTGCTCGCCATCGACGCGCCAGAACTTGTGGTAGATCAGGCTGGCGTCGTAGTCGTCGCGCAGTTGCCACGAGGCAAACAGGGTGGCCGCCTGCAGGTTGCCCAACTCGCCACGGAAGGCCTCGCCGAAGCGGTGCACACGCGAGCGGGTACCGGTGAAGTTGGAGCGGTTGCTCTCAAGGCCGGTCTGCTCGAAGTTGTTCGAGCCGTCATCGCCACCGCCGCCGCTGCCACGGGCGTAGGCCGCACCGACTTGCCAGTTGGGGTCAAGGCGCAGGCGGATGCCGAGGTCGGTGGCCCAGGCGTTGACGTCGCCGCTCTGCTTGCCGGTGGCCACTTGATCGTCGCCCACCTGTTGGCTGCTGAGCTTGTCGCGGTCACCGGTCAGCCAGGTCAGGCTGCCCCAGTAGTTGACGGTGTGGTCGTTGCGCCAGTTGTAGGCGTCACTGTTGGCTTCCAGGCCCAGCCAGGTGAGGTCGCCGGTGCGGGTCTTGTCGAGCGCGTCGATCGTCTCGCCGGGGCTTTTCAGGCTGCCGCTGTCATGGGTGTGGTGGGCACGCAGGCCGACCCAGTGGCCGGGGGTCCATTGCGTGGCGACGTTACCGTAGAGGTGCGTGCGGTCTTTGTCTTCCGGGGCCAGTTCGGTGAGGTCGGTGCGGTACTCGCTGAAGCGCTGAGCCACGCCCAGGTCGGCCTTGAGCAGGGTGGTGTCGAAGGTCCAGTTGAGGGCTTCGATGTTGGTGTCGCGCCACATGCCGTCGTCGCTGCGCAGGCGCTGGCGGCCTAAGCGCAGTTGCTCGCCAGGGTACTGGGTGAGGCCGCTGTAGCCGACCCAGAACTCGCGCATGGCCAGGTAGCTTTTGTCCGGCTTGCGGCTGTCGTCACCGGTGTCGGTGGTGGTGCCGTCGTCGTTCTGGCGCAGGGTGTCGGTTTCGATGGTGTCGGTGGCCGCGACGGCCTGGCCCATGGCGTAGGCGCTCCAGTTGCCGCGCTCGCCGTACACCCAGGGGCGCAGGTCGAGGCCGAGGCCGTTGACGTCACCGCCGGGCCGGGTGCCGAGGTCGCGATCGTCTTCCGACTGGCCGGTGATTTTCACGTCCAGGCCGAAGTTTTTCTGCGCGGTCATGTCGGCCAGGGTCGGGCAGGACCACAGCAGGGCGAAGCTCAGGCCGATGCCGGCTTTCACGAAGGGATTGAGCGTCATAGCGAGTCCTCACCGTCTACTTCTTGTTCGTCGTCTTGCAGGGCTTCGAGGGCCAGGGTGCTGTTGGCGCCTTGGGCCATGCTGCCGCGCGCCTGTTTTTCCTGCGTCAGCAGGGTTTGCGCCTGGCTGCGCTGGTCTGGCGTGAGTTGCTGATCGAGTTGCTGCAGCAGTTCGGCCGACTGTGGCGTCGGGTTGGCCTGCGACAGTTGCGCGAACACCCAGGCGTTGCCAGGTTGCGGGCGGATGCCATGGCCTTCGCTGAACAGCTGGGCCAAGGCATAGTCGGCGCTGTTCTGGCCGCCACGGGCGGCAGCGAGCAGGTGGTCGACGGCCTTCTGTGGCTCGACATTGCCTAGGTAACCGCGGCGGTACAGCTGGCCCAGGTAGTAATGGGCGCTGACCTCGCCAGCGTCGGCGGCGGCCTGCAGGTGCTGTTCGGCTTTTACCGCATCGGCGGGCAGCGTCTTGCCTTCGTAGTAGAGGCGGCCCAGCAGCAGTTCGGCGCGTGGCTGTTCGGCGGCGCGGCCTTTGTCGATGTAGGCCAGTAGCTGGTCGGTGTCGCCCAGCTCGGGGAAGTCGTAGACCAGTTGCGCAAGGCTGACCCACGACGCCGGGTTGGCCGGCGCCACCTGTTCGAGCAGGTCCTTGGCGGTTTTTTCGTCGGTCTGGCCGAGGCTGCGGTCAGCCAGCACACGGGCGACGCTGTCGACCCGGGTGGCCGGTACGGCGCCGCGGGCATAGGCCGCCTTGAGCTGGCCGAGCAGGGCGGCTTGCTGGTCGGGCTGGCCGCGCTTCTGGTACACGGTGGCCAGTTCGACGTAGCAGATGTCGGTGGTATTGAGCGCGGCTTTGCAGATGCTCTCGACCTCGCCCAGGTGCTGGTCGTAGGTGCCTTGGGTGCGATACAGCAGCACCTGGGCCAGGCCCGCTTCCGGGTTGCCGGCGGCGCGCCACTGGTCGATCTGTTGCTGCGCGTTGACGTTGGGGAAGCTCTGCGGGTATTGCAGGTAGAGCATCGCCAGCGGGATCAAGGTATTGCTTTCGCCTTGCTGGGCGGCGCGTTTGAGCAGCGTTTCGGCCTCTTCACGTTCAGCCTGGGTGCTGTCGGGCTTGGCCACCAGCAGGCGGCCTAGCCGAGCCTGGGCCCGTGGCGAAGTGGAGGATGCGGCGCGGTAGGTGGCTTCGGCTTGCTTGATCTGCGCCGGGTCGCGGGTGGCGACCTTGATGTCGGCCAGGCCGACTTGCGCATCGCTGTAGCCGAGGTCGGCCAGGGCCTTGTAGTTGCGCTCGGCCAAGGCGGTGTCGCCGCGCTTGAGGGCTTCGTTGGCCAGGCGCTGGTCAGGCAGGCCGGCACAGCCGGCCAGCGTGATGGCGGCGGCTAGGGCGCACATCCCAAGGTTCACACGGACCCTGTGGGAGCCGGCTTGCCGGCGAGAGGCCTGCGCGGGCGACACATCTGCTGGGCGAGTGCTGCGCACTCGATCGCCGGCAAGCCGGCTCCCACAGGTATCGGGTTGTGTGCTAATCATCGGCTTGTCCTCTTACAGCCCACGGGCCACGGCTTTGTCGATCAGCCAGTTGAACGACGGCCCGCGGTCGCTGCTGACCGAAGCAGGGCGCCCGGCAAGTTCTGCTGGCAGGCCGCTGTCAGGCTTGATCTGCACACGGATGTCGGAGGCCAGGTCTTCGCTGTTGAGGCTGGCGCTGCTGACGATCTGGCCGGTGCGCACTTCGTCTTCGCCGGCCACCTGGAAGTTGACCCGGGTGCCGGGCGTGACCTCGTCGAACTGGCGGTAGCTGAAGCGCGCTTCGACCATCGGGTTGGTGGTGCGTGGGATCAGCTGGAAGATCGGTTGGCCCTTGGCGGCGTACTGGCCGTCATCCACCAGTTGGCGGGCGACCACGCAATCGCAGGGGCTGGTGAGGGTGCCGGAAAGCTGCTTGCCGAACAGTTCCTCAACCTTGGCCGGCTCCAGTTGCGAGTCGTCCAGGTGGCCTTTGAGCATGTCCAGCATGCTGGTGCTGAAACTCGCCAGGGGCGCGCCCTTGACCACTTGGCCGCCGCTTTCAACCAAGCTGTTCACGGTGCCGTCGCGGGGCATGGTGACGCTGGTGGTGGGCACTGCGACCACGCCAGCTTCGGCGTGGCTGACGAAGTACATGCCGTACAGCGACTTGGCAACGAAACCGAAGGCGGCCACGCCGATCACGAACACGCCGAGGGTCACGCTGACCGCCTTGAGGCGGCCGAAGGCGGTCAGGCCGGCACCGCCATCCTTCTGCTTGCGCGCCTTGGTGAAGTTGTCGCGCTGCAGCGTGCTGAGCACATCACCGATGCTGATCAGCTCACCCGACAGGTGGCTGGTGATGATGTGCCGCAGGGTGGCGATGTCGCGCGGCTCCAGGTTCTGGAACTGCGCGCCGGTACGGCCATTGCTGGGGTTGAAGGAGCGCACCTGGAACTCGATGTCGATCGACAGGCCCAGGTTGTCGACCACGAACTGCAGCCGCCCGCGCAGCACATCGCCCACCGACAGTTGCTGTTTGGTGTGGAAGCTCAGGCCACCGGCGGACAGGTCATCGACCTTCACTTCGTGGGTTTGGCGCTGGTTATCCAGGAAGCGCAGCTTGGCTGGAATGCGCACCCGGGCGTGTTGGCGCTGGGCTTCGGACTCATGCACGACGTTGACGTTCACGGCGGTATTCATGGTGGTTTGTTCCTGTTAGATCCGATCCGGTTGGGCTCACACGACCATGAACAGCACAGCAACGAAGATGCTGGCCGCCGAGAAGGTCATGGTCCGCGAGGACCAGGTGTTGAACCATTGTTGAAAGCTGGCGAGGTCACGTTTGAGGGCAGTGGGCTGGCGGGTCCAGGACTGCTTGTCGAGGCGGAAGAACACGTAGATCTTCATCATCGCGCCGACGATCTGGTTGTAATAAAGGATCAGCGGATAGGCCGGCCCGACCTTGTGCCCGGAGCACAGCAGCATCACGGTCAGGATCAGGCGAGTGATGCCGATCCACAGCAGGTACACCAGCAGGAAACCCAGGCCAAACTTGAGGCTGGCGATCACCGCCACGGTCAGGCCCAGCAGGCTGGTCCACATCGACACGCGCTGGTCGAACAGGACGATGCTGGTGAACAGCCCAAGGCGCCGCAGGCCCAGGCCCAACGCGCGGGAGTTCTGCCGCAGGTTGTTGCCGTACCAGCGGTACATCAGTTTGCGGCTGGCCTTGAGGAAGCTTTTTTCGGGCGGGTGCTCGACGGTGTTGATGGCGGCATCCGGCACGTAGAAGGTGTCGTAGCCCAAGCGCATCAGGCTGAACCAGCTGGACTTGTCGTCACCGGTGAGGAACTTGAAGCGGCCCAGGCGCCAGTGCATCAGCGAGTCGCTTTCGACGTCGGCGATGAACTCGGGGTTGGTCACCACACTGGCGCGGAACATCGACATGCGCCCGGTCATGGTCAGCACGCGCTTGGACAGGGCCATCGAACACATGTTGATGTGGCGCTGGGCGAAGCGCAGCTTGTGCCACTCGCTCATGATGTAGCCGCCGCGCACTTCGCAGAATTCGTTGGTGGTCAGGCCACCGACATTGGGGTAGAGCTTGAACCACGGCACGGTCTTGCAGACCACGCCATCGGCCAGCACGGTGTCGCCGTCGATCACGGCCACCACGGCGTTTTCGTCTGGCAGCATCCGCGAGATGGCGCGAAAACCATAGGCCAGGCCGTCACGCTTGCCGGTGCCGGCGATGCGCACGATGTCCAGCTTGACGTGTGCCGGCGGGTTGTATTTGGCCCACAGGCTTTTCACCAGCAGCTCGTCCGACATCTCCACCAGCGAGCAGACCACCGTGGTGGGGAAGCCGCAGTTGATAGCTTCGCGGATCACCGAGCTGTACACCTGCGCGGTGGTCAGCGCATCGATACGAAAGCTGGTGACCATCAGGTACACGTGGGACGGGTCTGCAGCCTTGCCCAGCTTCTGCACCTTGCGGCGCAGGTACGGGTAGACGGCGTACAGGAAGATCATGCCGCGGATGAAATGGGTGGCGCCCATCGAGTAGCGCCAGATGCCGACTGCGCCGACCAGGAAGATGAAGTGCTTCGACTGCGAGTCGAAGATATCGGCCGGCAGGGCCAGGGCGATCAACATGAGCAGGCTCATGTAGAGCAGCCACCCGGCGCACTGCAACAGCACTGTCTGGAGCCTTTGCATGTTCAGCATCCGTCGCGAAATCAGGGAAGGAAGGGCAGCGCGTGTTCCCTGAGGAGCACCTGCGCTGCCCGGCCAAGGGTGTTACCAGCAGATGCCTTCGGTACGGCTGGTGCCGCAGGTGGCTTTGCTCATGAAGCCCACCAGGTCGATCACCTGTTTGCCTTCCGGCGCTTGCTGGGCAAGGGCGCGGAACTGCTCGTCACGGTTGCCCAGGACGATGATGTCGGCGTTGTCGATGACCTGCTGGAAGTCGGCGTTGAGCAGCGAGGAAACGTGCGGGATCTTCGATTCGATGTAGTCCTTGTTGGCGCCGTGAACACGGGCGTACTGGACGTTCTCGTCGTAGATGCCCAGCTGGTAGCCCTTGCCGATCAGGCGTTCGGCCAGTTCCACCAGCGGGCTTTCACGCAGGTCGTCGGTACCGGCCTTGAAGCTCAGGCCGAGCAAGGCGACCTTGCGCTTGTCGTGGGCTTCGATCAGCTCGAAGGCGTTCTGCACCTGCGACTCGTTGCTGGCCATCAGCGAATCGAGCAGTGGCGCTCGCACGTCGAGGCTGGCGGCGCGGTAGGTGAGGGCGCGCACGTCCTTCGGCAGGCACGAGCCGCCGAAGGCGAAGCCTGGGCGCATGTAGTACTGCGACAGGTTCAGTACCTTGTCCTGGCAGACCACGTCCATTACGTCGCGACCATCGACACCCACTGCCTTGGCGATGTTGCCGATTTCGTTGGCGAAGGTGACCTTGGTGGCGTGCCACACGTTGCAGGTGTACTTGATCATCTCGGCCACTTCGATCGGCTTGCGGATGATCGGTGCGTCGAGTTCTTCGTACAGGCTTTGCAGCACGTCGCCGCTGGCGCTGTCCAGTTCACCGATGACCGTCATCGGTGGCTGGTCGTAGTCCTTGATCGCGGTGCTTTCGCGCAGGAACTCAGGGTTGACCGCAACACCGAAGTCGACCCCGGCCTTTTTGCCCGAGCAGTCTTCGAGGATCGGGATCACCACGTTCTTCACGGTGCCCGGCAGCACGGTGCTGCGGACCACGATGGTGTGGCGGCGGGTGGTGTCACGCAGCACGTAGCCGATTTCGCGGCACACCGACTCGATGTACTCAAGGCCCAGGTCGCCGTTCTTCTTGCTGGGCGTACCGACGCAGATCATCGACACATCGCTGGCGCGGATGGCCTCGGCGAAGTCGGTGGTGCCGCGCAGGCGGCCATTGGCGATGCCCTGTTGCAGCAGTGCTTCCAGGCCAGGTTCGACGATGGGCGACTTGCCCTGGTTGATCAGGTCGATCTTGGTGCTGGACACGTCCACACCAATCACTTCATGGCCTCGCGCCGTCAGGCAGCCTGCACAGACCGCCCCTACATAACCCAAACCAAAGATGCTGATACGCATCGCTATCACCTCATGTGTGTTTATCACGCCGGCTCCTTCGGAAAGAGCCGGGCCAGGTTGATTAACAACAGTTTTTGGGCGCACGGGTCCATGGCGAATGCACACTTCGCCGAGCGCAGGCAAAATTATTCCGGAGCGCGAAAAGTTGTGCGCTCAAACTTGGCAGTAAAAAGCCATTATTAAAAAACGTGCCTTGGCGTGCAGCCGTCTTTATTGCAATGCGCTACGTGGCGCGCTGCTGTGCTTGTTTTTTCAAGTGGATAAATCCTTTGAAATCAACCACTAGGACGATTTGTAAGGGCGCGTCTCTCCTGCGTGGACAGGGCTCTTGGGGGGTGCCCGTTATACCTGTCGAAGTTGCTGTGGCGGGCAGTGGATACCTGCCGTTGTCATCTGTAAGTCATCTCTCACAGCCCAGGGGCAGGAAAATCGTTACGGCACTATGAGCGATCCGGTATGACAGAAGTTCCTGGCTGGGTTTTGCCCGGATGAAAGATTTCTAAATAATTCTTCAGTGATAAATAGTTTCAATCTGATAGCACTGGGGCGTTTCGTCCCGGTATATAAAGGGCGAGATTGAGGGGGGATGTTTTAATGCCAGTATCGAAAAATATTTTTCAAAAAACGTCAAAAAAGGTACGAACGGTCTTATGGCGTTTGGCGATAAAGGGTGGGCTGGTGGTTTTTTGGCGTCGGAATTGTGGCGTGGTGGCGGTTGATGGCTATTTGCCGTGATGGATTGTGTGGGGGTTGGTGCCTGGCGGGGGATTTTCTGGGGTTTCGAGATCGAGCGCCGCCCGCGCGGCGCATCGCGAGCAACGCTCGCTCCTGCGTTTGTTTCGGGCCAGTCACGCCTGTGAAGGCGGCGCGCGACCGCCTCCCACAAGGTTAATTGGCCCGAAACAACTGTAGGAGCAGCCTTGTGCTGCGAAGCGCCGCGGGGCGGCGCTCGGTCTTGAAGCCGCAGATGTCATGTCGGGCAACTGGCTGCCTCTGCCCCAATTTCAGATATGTACCCCCGTATCAAAATAATACAGTGATTACAGTCAGGTTTCGCTGAGCGCTGTAAGTTATTTCTCCGTACAGAGTAATCCTGTCTTTTACGCCATCGCGATACTTGCTCGCTAAAGCGCCAAATGCTTGAGGCCGTTTGCTAAAGGCTCTTACAAGCTATCAGATCTGTTAGTAGTTTCACGGGTAAAACTTATAAACACTGGCAGGCAATTCGGGGGTGTGCACGGTAAAAGAAGGAGTTAACGATGGAGTGTGATAAACGCACGGCACGGTATTTCTATCAAGGAAATAAGTTGGCTAGCGTAAAAAAGGCTACACAGGATTGTACAATTGTCCGCGTCGCGAAACAGCCGTTAGCAGAGTGTCGCTCCAGCGATAGTTTCGTAGGTTTGCTGGCGGTTGATAGGGCAGGGTCTGTAATTCAACACATGCAGAGAAGCGACGGGGAACATTGTGCCTATTCAGTGTATGGGTACGCCCCGCAGCCCCTAACGCACCTAGCCCTGGGGTTCAATGGCGAGCAGCTGGAGCAGAGCACCGATCGCTATTGGTTAGGCCAGGGCTATCGGAAATACGATTCACGGTTAATGCGATTTCTTTCCCCTGACCGAATAAGCCCTTTTGGCGCGGGCGGGCTGAATGCCTATGGTTACTGTACAGGCGACCCTGTTAATTATAGTGACCCTAGCGGACGCATGAGAGATTGGGTCGCATTTTTGCTTTACAGGAAGAAGCTGGCGAGTATACGTAGTCATCTGAAAATGGTAAAGCGGAGGCTGGAGGATGAAAATGAAAGGTATGCCAAGCGATTGGAGCGTTTCGACAAAGAGTCGACTACGGAAAACCACAGAAGGTTAACGAAAACAGAAGATAAGCGTGATAAGGCTCAGGGAGAGCTGGACTACTATCAAGAGCAAGAAAAACACTATAGATATAAAAAGGCGAAGGCCCGATACGCGGGTCACACTGAAGAAGCACTGCATAAGAAGCTGCTAGATAAGAGAGGCTGGAATATCGGTGCTGCAGAGCTTCAGCGAATAGCTACAGCGGTACGTAGTTATTAGAGGTTGGGGGGAGTGTGCGTAGGTTTCGTGGTAATGGAACAGAGTGAGCGTATTGACAGAAATGTCCGAGATTGTGACAAAAGGAGCAGCTAGGGGTTCTGCTCCTTGCATCAACTGTGTCTCTAGACGTCCGGCTGATCCCGCAAAAACACCAGATGATCCGCCTTCGACTGCTCGGCACTGTAGTAGTACCCCTGCACGTCGAACTGCTTCAACTGCTCTGGGTCGCTGATGCGCTGCTCGATCACGAAGCGGCTCATCATCCCGCGGGCTTTCTTGGCGTAGAAGCTGATGATCTTGTACTGGCCGTTCTTGAAGTCCTTGAAGTCGACGTTGATCACGCGGGCCTTCAGGGCGCTGCGTTTTACCGCGCTGAAGTACTCATTGCTGGCCAGGTTCAGCAGCACGTCATCACCTTGGTCGGCCAGGGCCTGGTTCAGCCATTCGCTGATGCGCGTGCCCCAGAAGGCATACAGGTCCTTGCCGCGGGCATTGGCCAGCTTGGTGCCCATTTCCAGGCGGTACGGCTGCATCAGGTCGAGCGGGCGCAGCAGGCCGTACAGGCCAGAGAGCATGCGCAGGTGGTCCTGGGCATAGCTGAAGTCGTCTTCGCCAAGGCTCTCGGCGTCCAGACCGGTGTACACGTCACCTTTGAACGCCAGCAACGCTTGCTTGGCGTTGGCCGGGGTGAAGTCTGGGGTCCAGCTGCCGAAACGGGCGGCGTTGAGGCCGGCGAGTTTGTCGGACAGGTGCATCAGTTCACTGATCTGGGCGGGCGACAGCTCGCGCAGTTGCACGATCAGTGCCTGGGAGTCGTCCAGGTACTGGGGCAGGGTGAAACGCTCGGTCACCGGCGGGGTGTCGTAGTCGAGGGTCTTGGCGGGGGAAATCACCGTCAGCATCGGGTCGGCTCCTGGAATCGTTGCCGGGGATTCTACGGGCTGGGCCTGGCAAGTCCAAACTATGCCGACGATAGTCACAGACCATCGCCAAGCCAGGCGCTATAGTGCGCGTTTTGCTGTTGCGGAGCTTCCCACCGTGCGCATTGCATCGGCCTTGCTGGCCACGCTGTTGAGCCTGGCCGTGCAGGCCGCCCCATCACCCCAGGCAAGCCTGGATCGCAGCCTGTGGCCCGAGCAGTTGGATAGCCCGGCGCTGTTCGACGTGGCCTCGCGGGCCGAGATCCTCTCGTTCGCCCAGGTGCTGCACGAGAGCGAACTGCTGGACGATGGCGCACTGGCGGCCCGGTTAGGGTTGCGGCAGATCAACCTGCAAAAGGTCCGCTTGGTGCGGGCACGCCTGTGGCAGCGTTTGTGGCAGGGTTATCAACAGGCCCAGCGCAGCTGCGAACAGGATGCTTCGTTCTGCTACCCGGTCACGTCGATGGCGGAATTGCGTACGCAGGCAGCGACTTTCGCTGCAGATGTCGGCACGTTTTATACCGGCTGGATCGAGCCGAGCCATCAGTTCCATGTCCGCTACCTGGATGAGCAACTGCGCAAGGCAGCCCTGTTGCCGAACACCAGCAGCGAGGTCGAGCGCCTTTCCAACCGGGAACGCAATGGCGATGAGCTCAACGATCGCATGTTCCTGCTGACCTTCGTGGGGGGCCCAGGGCCCGACGGCGGCTATACCGATACCCTCACCCATTACCTGCGTCGGCAAAAGCTTGAAGGCACGTTCTTCGTGCTTGGCAATCGCCTGCAGCAACGCCGTGACGCTGTTACCGTGGAGGCCCTGCGACAGCTCTATCGCGGGCAATGCGTGGGTATTCAGGGCTGGGAGTACCGCTCTCATGCCCAGTGGCAGGGCTGGCAGGATTCGTTGTGGCGCAGCCAGGCGCGGGTGCAGGCTGACCTGCCGGCGCAGTACGTGCCGCTGTTCCGCCCGCCTTATGGCCAGCGTCGAGCCGATGGCGAAGCGTTCATGGCCAGCCAGCAGTTGCAGGTGTCGTTGTGGGATATCGATGCCCAGGATGAGGGCCCGTTAAGCGCAGAGGCCTCGGCGCAGCGGGTGCTGACCTTGATGCTGCTGTGGCGCAAGGGGGTGATCCAATTCCATGACAGCCTGCCCAAGGCACAGCCGGCGGTGGAATGGTTGTTGCGCAGCACCGCGCAGAGCGGCATTGGCTGGGAGGGCTGCCACGCTTATGGGCATCGTGAGCAGGGGGACTAATATCTGACTGTAGACCTCACTCGCCCCCTCGCCAACCCCTGTTCGTCAATCGGAAAAATAAACTTCACCTGCGCGTAAAAATGCTTTTTTTAGTCATCGTTTATGCGGTATGAAGAAACCAGACAGCCGAGCCCTGCAGCACAGGTGGCGTCATCCACCGTGTCAGGTTCGCTTCCCGCCCGTAGCAACGCGGATACGGGAAGACCGGCAGTCACTCTGCGGCGCAGCAGACCGCGCCGTGTGGCTTCGACATAAGGTGACCGAGTATGGATGACCAAGGACGCAACCCTTCCTCCAGCAAGCCAATCCTGTATGTGCTCGATACCAACGTCCTGATTCACGACCCCAACGCATTGCTCAACTTCGAGGAGCACCACGTCGCCATTCCGATGACGGTGCTGGAGGAACTCGACAAGCTCAAGACCGGTAAACAAAGCATCGCCGCCGAATGCCGCCAGGCCATTCGCCTGATCGACCAGACCTTAGGTAACGCCTCGCCCAGCGATGTCGAGCAGGGCGTGCCGATCCAGCGCAACAAGAGTGGGCCCAAGGGCTTCCTGTCCATCCTGATGACCCCGCGCAACGAGCCGAACAAGCTGCTGCCGGAAAACCTCAACGACAACATCATCATCAACCAGTTGCTCGAAGTACGGGCCCGGCGCACCGACCTTGACGTGGTGCTGGTCACCAAAGACATCAACATGCGCCTGAAGGCGCGTGCTTGCGGTATCGCGGCCGAGGACTACAGCACCGACCAGTTGGTCGATGACGTGTCGCTGTTGTCCAAGGGCTACCATTCGGTCACCGGCTCGTTCTGGGACCGGGTCAGCAAGGTCGACACCCGCCAGGAACGGGGCCGCACCTGGCACCGTGTGCAAATGATCGACAACCTGCCGGCAGTGCATATCAACGAGTTCATCATCGATGAACAAGGCTTCGTCGGCTGGATCAAGGGCATCCGCGATGATGAACTGCTGCTGCTCGACCTGCATCAGGAACCCCTGTTGCACCAGGAAGCCTGGGGCCTGAAACCGCGAGACATCCATCAGAGCCTGGCCCTGTTCGCCTTGCTCGACCCGGATATCCACCTGGTCAACCTGACCGGCGCCGCCGGCTCGGGCAAGACCATCCTGGCCCTGGCCGCGGCCATCGAGCAGACCATGGTCAGCAAGCGTTACCGGCGCATCATCGCTACCCGCAGCGTGCAGGGGCTGGACCAGGAGATCGGCTTCCTGCCGGGCACCGAAGCGGAGAAGATGGAGCCCTGGCTGGGTGCCATCACCGACAACCTCGAAGCCTTGCACATGGATGACGAGAGCACTCACGGCAGCGTCGAGTACATCCTTGAGCGGGTGCCGCTGCAGTTCAAGTCGCTGAACTACATTCGCGGTCGCAGCTTCCAGCAGAGCCTGATCCTGATCGATGAGTGCCAGAACCTCACGCCGCACCAGATGAAAACCATCATCACCCGTGCCGGCTCCGGTTCCAAGGTGGTCTGCCTGGGCAACCTGGCGCAGATCGATACCCCTTACCTGTCCGCGACCAGCTCGGGCCTGACCTACCTGACCGAGCGCTTCAAGGACTTCCCCCATGGCGTGCACATCACCCTGCAGGGTGTGCCACGGTCGGTACTGGCCGAGTACGCCGAGTCGCATCTGTAACCCACCCAGCCGGGCGGTACGCCGCCCGGCCTCTTCGCGGGGCAAGCACCGACAGTACATGCCACTGCTCAAACCTGACCCACAGGTTTACACTCTGTGTTCCCTTCACAGGAGCAGAGCAGTGCTGACACATCTTGATTCCCAGGGGCGGGCCAACATGGTCGACGTCACTGAAAAGGCCGTGACCGAGCGCGAGGCGATTGCCGAGGCGCGGGTGCGCATGTTGCCGCAGACCTTGCAGATGATCGTCGACGGTGAGCACCCCAAGGGCGATGTGTTCGCCGTGGCGCGCATTGCCGGTATCCAGGCGGCGAAAAAAACCAGCGACCTGATCCCGCTGTGCCATCCGCTGATGCTGACCAGCGTCAAGGTCGAGCTCAGCGCCGAAGGGCAGGACGCAGTGCGCATCGTCGCCCGCTGCAAGCTGGCCGGCCAGACCGGCGTCGAGATGGAGGCACTGACCGCTGCCAGCGTTGCCGCGCTGACGATCTACGACATGTGCAAGGCCGTGGACAAGGGCATGGTGATCGAGCAGGTGCGCTTGCTGGAAAAACTCGGCGGCAAGAGCGGCCACTACAAGGTGGACGCGTGATGAAGGTCAAGGTGATGTATTTCGCCCGTTACCGGGAATTGCTCGGGCTCGATGCCGAACGCGTGGAAGGTGACTTCGCGGTGATCGACGATGTGCGCAAGGCGCTGGTGGCCAAGGGCGGGCAATATGAATTGCTGGCGGAGCAGAACCTTATGTGCGCGCGCAACGAAGAGCTGTGCCGGCTCGACGAGCCGCTGCAAGAGGACGACGAAGTGGCGTTCTTCCCGCCGGTGACCGGAGGCTGAGCATGACGGTGCGAGTGCAGCACGGGGCGTTTGACCCGGGTGTCGAGGTCAATGCCATGCATGCCGCGAATGTCGGCGTGGGCGCGGTGGTCGGGTTTGTCGGCTACGTGCGTGATTTCAATGATGGCCGCGAGGTGGCCGGGATGTTCCTTGAGCACTACCCGGGGATGACCGAGAAGGCGTTGGCCAAGATCGTGGTCGAGGCCGAGCAGCGCTGGCCCTTGCTCAAGGTCGAGGTGTTGCACCGGATTGGCGCGTTGGAGCCTGGCGAGCCGATCGTTTTCGTCGGTGTGGCCAGTGCCCATCGGCAGGCGGCGTTCGATGCCTGCAACTTCATCATGGATTACCTGAAGACCCGGGCGCCGTTCTGGAAGAAGGAAAACACCCAGGACGGGCCGCGCTGGGTGGAAGGGAAGCAGAGTGACCAGGATGCGGCGGGGCGCTGGTAAGCCGATCGGTGTACTTCGGAAGCAGCACGGCCTCTGTAGGAGCAGCCTTGTGCTGCGAAAGGGCCAGTGCTAACACCAACGATGACTGTGTTGTCACCGGCCTCTTCGCAGCGCAAGGCTGCTCCTACAGAGATCGCGAATTACTGGGCTCTGCGTGCCTCAATGATGCTTGCGCGGCACCGGCTTGAGCAGCTCATCCGGCGGCATCTCGCATTTGATCTTGCGCCCCAGCAGCTCTTCGATCGCCGGCAGTTGGTAGGAATCGTCCTCGCCGGCAAAGCTGATCGACACGCCACTGGTCCCCGCGCGGCCGGTACGGCCGATGCGGTGAACATAGTCATCGGCATCTTCGGGCAGGGTGAAGTTGATCACGTGGCTGATGCCATCGATGTGGATACCGCGGCCCGCCACGTCGGTGGCCACCAGCACGGTAATCCGGCCTTCACGGAAGCTCTCCAGCGTACGAATGCGCTTGTGCTGCGGCACGTCACCCGACAGTTGGGCGGCGTTGATACCGTCGCGCACCAGCTTCTCTTCGATACGCCGCACTTCATCCTTGCGGTTGGCGAACACCATCACCCGTTCCCACTTGTTCTGGGTCACCAGGTTGTACAGCAGCTTGTACTTGTCGCTGCCGGCCACCGCGTAGACGTGCTGCTCGACCGTCTCGCTGGCGACGTTTTCTGGCTCGATCTCGACGATGGCCGGGTTGGTGGTCCACTGCTTGGCCAGGTTCATCACGTCTTCGGTGAAGGTGGCGGAGAACAGCAGCGTCTGGCGTTCGCTTTTCGGCGGGGTCTGGCGAATGATCTGACGTACCTGTGGGATAAAGCCCATGTCGAGCATGCGGTCGGCTTCGTCCAGCACCATCACTTCGACCATGTCCAGGTGCACTTCACCGCGCTGGTTGAAGTCCAGCAGGCGGCCCGGCGTGGCGACCAGAATGTCGCAATGACGCGCTTCCAGGGCCTTGAGCTGCTTGTCGAAGTCCATGCCACCGACAAAGCTCATGACGTTCAGGCCGGTGTACTTGGTCAGGGCGGCGGCGTCCTTGGCGATCTGCACCACCAGTTCGCGGGTTGGCGCGATGATCAGCGCGCGCGGTTCGCCCATGAAGCGTTCTTTGGGCGGCGGCGTCTGCTGCAGCTGGGAAATGATCGAGATCAGGAACGCGGCGGTCTTGCCGGTGCCGGTCTGGGCCCGGCCGATCGCATCCTGGCCGCGCAGGGTGTAACCCAATACCTGCGCCTGGATCGGCGTGCAGTAGGGGAAGCCCAGGTCGTGGATCGCGTGCATCACTTCACTGGACAGCTTGAAGTCGTGGAAGCGGGTTTTACCTTCCTGCGGCTCTACCACGAAATCTTCCAGCTTCCACAGGCTGGCCTGCGGCTTTGGCTTGCGTTCGCGGCGCGGTTTGTCCTTGGCCGGTTTGTCGGTGGCGGCAGGCGCTTGGGCCTCAGGGCTGGCGTCGGCGAGTGTTGGGGCCGGCTGAGGCGCTGGCTGAGACTGGGGCTGAGCCACAGCAGCGGGAGCAGGCGCGGGCGTTTTCACGCTGGCAGCGGGATCGACGGCCTGAGGCGCGGCGTCTCCTTTGCCGAATATTTTTTTGAGTGCCTTGAGCACGATCGTCTCATCAACTGGTTAAGGAATGTACGCCGGGCAGTGTAAAGCAAGAACTGGACACGGCGTAGCGGAATACACCTACAACGACGGGCGAGCCTGGCTTATTGCAATTGCTGGCTCAACCAGCCGTGGATGTCGCTCAGTTCGTTGATGGCCACTTCATGCTCCATCGGGTATTCGTGCCATTGGGCGGCAACACCCCAAGTATTCAGGTATTCGAAGGCCGTGCGCCCCATCGAAGGGATAACCACCGGGTCGTGCACGCCATGCAGGCACAGGGCCGGGGTGCGTTGCTGGCAGGCGCTGAGCTCGTGGGCATCGTTGAAGGTGGGCGCGTAGGTGGACAGCGCGATCACCCCGCCCAAGGCTTCTTGCCACTTTATATAGGCAGTGTGCAGCACCACAGCGCCACCTTGGGAGAAACCGGCCAGGAAAATCCGCGACAGATTGATGCCCTTGGCCTGTTCGGCCTTGATCAGGGCGATCACCTGTTCGGCCGATTCCTCCAGTTGCGCCTCATCGATGGCGCGCGCCGGGGTCATGGCCTTGATGTCATACCAGCTGGGCATGGCATAGCCGCCATTGATGGTGACTGGGCGGGTAGGGGCCTGGGGCATGATGAACCGGGTACTGAGCAGTCGTTCCTGCATGAATTCGGCAACCGGTAGGAAGTCGTAACGGTCGGCGCCCAGGCCGTGCAACCAGATCACACAGGCGTCGGCGGTTTTCTGCGGTTCGAGAATCAGCGGGTTGGTCATGACTGCTCCGAAAGTGTGCGTGTCTTGTTTTCGTGTGCGTAAAAAGAAGGCGCTGCAAATGATTGTCGGAAAAAGAATGTCGCAACGATACAACTTTCCCTACTTGACGAGCGCTTAAACGCTTTAGCCGTCAACTGTGGTACGCCCTTTGCTATGAATCATCCGATGCAAGGGTCAGGCCGTGACGGTAACACCCTTTGCACGTGAAGGCTGTCATAGAACAGCCCATTGCGCCATTGACCCAATAACAAGCCAACACGGGTCGGATACGCCTCAAAAGGGTGCGGTGCAATTCCGGCTCGGTACAACAAGAGCGATTTGGAGGTTGTGAATGAAGATGTTGAAAACCACCCTGGCAGTCCTGACCGCTGCCGCTGCGCTGGGCGCTGTGACAACCGCCCAGGCCGGCGCCACGCTTGATGCGGTAAAGAAGAAGGGCTTCGTCCAGTGTGGCGTGAGCGACGGTCTGCCAGGCTTCTCGGTACCTGATGCGCAAGGCAAGATCGTCGGTATCGACGCCGATGTCTGCCGCGCCGTCGCTGCCGCCGTGTTCGGCGATGCGACCAAGGTCAAGTTCAGCCAGCTCAACGCCAAGGAACGCTTCACTGCGCTGCAGTCTGGCGAAGTCGACGTGCTGTCGCGCAACACCACCTGGACCAGCTCGCGCGATGCCGGCATGGGCCTGGTGTTCGCCGGTGTCACCTACTATGACGGCGTCGGCTTCCTGGTCAACAAGAAGCTGGGGGTTTCCAGTGCCAAAGAGCTCGATGGCGCGACCATCTGCATCCAGGCCGGTACCACCACCGAGCTGAACGTTTCCGACTACTTCCGCGCCAATAACCTGAAGTACACCCCGATCACCTTCGACACCTCCGACGAAAGCGCCAAGTCGCTGGAGTCCGGCCGTTGCGACGTGCTGACCTCGGACAAGTCGCAGCTGTTCGCCCAGCGTTCCAAGCTGGCCGCGCCGACCGACTACGTGGTGCTGCCGGAAACCATCTCCAAGGAACCCCTGGGCCCGGTGGTGCGCAAGGGCGACGAAGAATGGTTCAGCATCGTCAAGTGGACCCTGTTCGCCATGCTCAACGCCGAAGAGGCCGGCATCACGTCGAAGAACGTCGAGGCTGAGGCCAAATCCACCAAGAACCCGGACAACGCCCGCCTGCTTGGCGCTGACGGCGAGTACGGCAAAGACCTCAAGCTGCCCAAAGACTGGGTAGTCCAGATCGTCAAGCAAGTGGGCAACTATGGCGAAGTGTTCGAGAAGAACCTGGGCCAGAGCACTGACTTGAAGATCGACCGTGGCATGAACGCCCTGTGGAACAACGGCGGCATCCAGTACGCGCCACCTGTGCGCTGATGGCTGCACCCTGCGGCGGCATCCCGCCGCCGCAGGCTGTTCGAATCCCTACTGTCCGGGGCACTTCATGCAAAATCGAATCGGCGCACAAAAGGGGCTATCCCTGAACGATCCGCGTGCGCGCGCGTGGTTGTTCCAGGTTCTCACGATCGTCTTCGTGGTGGGCCTGGGCTGGTACCTGTTCCACAACACGCAAACCAACCTGCAACACCGGGGCATCACCTCGGGCTTCGACTTCCTCGACCGCAGTGCCGGCTTCGGCATCGCCCAGCACCTGATTCCTTATGTGGAATCCGACAGCTACGCGCGGGTGTTCGTCATCGGCCTGCTCAACACGCTGCTGGTGACGTTCATCGGCGTCATCCTGGCGACCGTTTTGGGGTTCATCATCGGGGTGGCACGGCTGTCACCGAACTGGATGATCAACAAACTGGCGACCGTGTATGTGGAGACCTTCCGCAACATTCCGCCTTTGCTGCAGATTCTGTTCTGGTATTTCGCGGTGTTCCTGACCCTGCCAGGGCCGCGGGGCAGCATCAACATCAACGAGCTGTTCTTCATCAGCAACCGTGGCCTGAACATGCCCGGCGCCTCGATGGCCGATGGCTTCTGGCCGTTTGTCATTGCCCTGGCGCTGGCGATCGCGGCCATTGTGGTGATGGTGCGTGTTGCCAACAAACGCTTCAACGAGACCGGTGAGCCGTTTCACAAGTTTTGGGTGGGGCTGGCGCTGTTCATTGCCATCCCTGGCCTCTGCGTGCTGCTGTTCGGCAGCCCCGTGCACTGGGAAGTGCCGCAGTTGAAGGGCTTCAACTTCGTCGGTGGCTGGGTGCTGATCCCGGAACTGCTGGCATTGACCCTGGCGCTGACGATCTATACAGCGGCGTTCATTGCCGAAATCGTGCGTTCCGGCATCCGTTCGGTCAGCCATGGCCAAACTGAAGCTGCGCGTTCGCTGGGCCTGCGCGAGGGCCCGACCCTGCGCAAGGTGATCATCCCCCAGGCACTGCGGGTGATCATTCCGCCGCTGACCAGCCAGTACCTGAACCTGGCGAAGAACTCGTCGCTGGCGGCCGGTATCGGCTACCCAGAGATGGTCTCGCTGTTCGCCGGTACAGTGCTCAACCAGACCGGCCAGGCCATCGAGGTGATTGCCATCACCATGAGTGTCTATCTCGCCATCAGCATCAGCATTTCGCTGCTGATGAACTGGTACAACAAGCGCATTGCGCTGATCGAGCGGTGAGGATACGCCCGTGAATGCTCACGTTTTCAAACCTGACATGCCGCCACCGGTGAAGACCGTCGGCGTGCTCGCATGGATGCGTGCCAACCTGTTCTCCAGCTGGCTCAATACCCTGCTAACCCTGTTCGCCCTTTATTTGGTGTGGCTGATCGTACCGCCTTTGCTGCAATGGGCGCTGATCGATGCCAACTGGGTCGGCACCACCCGCGCAGACTGCACCAAGGAGGGCGCCTGCTGGGTGTTCGTGCAGCAGCGCTTTGGCCAGTTCATGTACGGCTACTACCCGACGGAACTGCGCTGGCGCGTGGACCTGACCGTGTGGCTGGCCGTGCTCGGCGCCGCGCCGCTGTTCATCAAGCGCTTCCCGCGCAAGGCCGTGTATGGCCTGGGCTTCCTGGTGCTGTACCCGGTTCTCGCCTACACCCTGCTGCATGGCGGCTACCTGGGCCTGGAAAGCGTGCCGACTAGCCAGTGGGGCGGGCTGATGCTGACCCTGGTGATCGCCACCGTGGGTATCGTCGGTGCGTTGCCGCTGGGCATCCTGCTGGCATTGGGGCGGCGTTCGCGGATGCCGGCGGTGAAGGTGGTCTGCGTGACCTTCATCGAGTTCTGGCGCGGCGTACCGTTGATCACCGTGCTGTTCATGTCCTCGGTGATGCTGCCGCTGTTCCTGCCCGAAGGCATGAGCTTCGACAAGCTGCTGCGGGCGATGATCGGCGTGATCCTGTTCCAGTCGGCGTACATCGCCGAGGTGGTGCGCGGTGGCCTGCAGGCCATCCCCAAGGGGCAATACGAAGCGGCTGCGGCCATGGGCCTGGGCTACTGGCGTGCGATGGGCCTGGTGATCCTGCCCCAGGCGCTGAAGCTGGTGATCCCCGGCATCGTCAACACCTTCATTGCCCTGTTCAAGGACACCAGCCTGGTCATCATCATCGGCCTGTTCGACCTGCTCAACAGCGTCAAGCAAGCGGCGGCCGACCCGGCCTGGCTGGGCATGGCCACCGAGGGCTACGTGTTCGCTGCGCTGGTTTTCTGGATTTTCTGTTTCGGTATGTCCCGCTACTCCATGCACCTGGAGCGCAAGCTGGACACTGGCCACAAGCGTTAGGAGTTTCGAAATGAGTGAAGCGATCAAGCAGCCTGCTGGCCCCGAAGGCATCATCCAGATGCAGGGTGTGAACAAATGGTACGGCCAGTTCCATGTGCTCAAGGACATCAACCTGAATGTGCGCCAGGGCGAACGCATCGTGCTGTGCGGGCCATCCGGGTCGGGCAAGTCGACCACCATCCGCTGCCTTAACCGGCTTGAAGAGCACCAGCAGGGGCGCATCGTCGTCGATGGCGTCGAGCTGACCAACGACCTCAAGCAGATCGAGGCGATCCGCCGTGAGGTGGGCATGGTGTTCCAGCACTTCAACCTGTTCCCGCACCTGAGCATTCTGGAAAACTGCACACTGGCGCCGATGTGGGTGCGCAAGATGCCGCGGCGCAAGGCCGAGGAAATCGCCATGCATTATCTGGAGCGGGTGCGTATCCCTGAGCAGGCGCACAAGTACCCGGGGCAGTTGTCGGGCGGCCAACAGCAGCGCGTGGCGATTGCCCGGGCGCTGTGCATGAAACCGAAGATCATGCTGTTCGACGAGCCGACGTCGGCGCTCGACCCAGAGATGGTCAAGGAAGTGCTCGATACCATGGTGGGCCTGGCCGAGGACGGCATGACTATGCTCTGTGTCACCCACGAGATGGGCTTTGCCCGCACCGTGGCGAACCGGGTGATCTTCATGGACAAGGGGGAGATTGTGGAGCAGGCGGCGCCGGATGATTTCTTCGACCGGCCGCGCAGTGATCGGACCAAGTTGTTCTTGAACCAGATTTTGCATTGATGCTGTTGGGGCCGCTTTGCGGCCCATTCGCAGCGCAAGGCTGCTCCTACAGGGCAATGCGATCCCCCTGTAGGAGCAGCCTTGTGCTGCGAATGGGCTGCAAAGCAGCCCCAGTGTTACTTCTCTTCCTGCGTCGTCGCCGGAGCAGGCGGCGGCCGCAGCCCCACCTCGGCGACCAGCTTCAGCTGCTGCCCATTGCGCATCACCTCGATGGTGATCTTCTCGTTGGGCTTGATCCGCGCCACCTGGTTCATCGACTTGCGCCCGTCACCCGCCGGCTCGCCGTTGATGCTCATGATCACGTCACCCAGCTGCAGCCCGGCTTTTTGCGCCGGCCCTTCGCGGAAGATCCCCGCCACGACGATGCCTGGGCGATTCTGCATACCGAACGACTCAGCCAGTTCCTGGCTCAGCGGCTGCACTTCGATGCCCAGCCAGCCACGGATCACCTGGCCATGTTCGACGATCGACTTCATCACCTCCAGCGCCAGCTTCACCGGGATGGCGAAACCAATGCCCTGAGAGCCGCCGGACTTGGAGAAAATGGCCGTGTTGATGCCGATCAGGTTGCCGTTGGCATCGACCAGTGCACCGCCGGAGTTGCCCGGGTTGATCGCCGCGTCGGTCTGGATGAAGTCTTCGTAGTTGTTCAGGCCCAGCTGGTTACGGCCGGTGGCACTGATGATGCCCATGGTCACGGTCTGGCCGACGCCAAAGGGGTTGCCGATGGCCAACGAGACATCACCAATGTGGATGTTGTCGGAGCGGCCGATGGTGATGGCCGGCAGGCTCTTCAAGTCGATCTTCAGCACCGCCAGGTCGGTTTCCGGGTCGCTGCCGATCACCCGCGCCAAGGTTTCGCGGCCATCCTTGAGCGCTACCACGATCTGGTCGGCGCCACTGGTGACGTGGTTGTTGGTCAGCAGGTAGCCCTCGGGGCTCATGATTACCGCCGAGCCCAGGCTCGACTCCCAGCGCTTCTGCTTGGGCAGGTTGTCGCCAAAGAAGCGGCGGAACTGCGGGTCTTCGAACAGCGGATGGGCGCTCTTGTTGACCACCTTGGTGGTGTACAGGTTGACCACCGCCGGTGCGGCCAGGGTCACGGCGTCGGCATACGACACCGGGCCCTGCATGATCCGGGTGGTTTGCGGGGCCTGCTGCAGGTTGACGTCCTGGCTGGGCAGGCCGACCCATTGCGGGAAGCGCTGGATGATCAGCATGGCGATCAACACACCGGTGAGCAGGGGCCAGCCAAAGTAACGCAGAGCCTTGAACATGAACGAATCCTGGGAGTAGGGCGGGAGCCAGATAGCAGCGCCACGGGGCGCGAGCGCGCGCGATCATACACCTGAAACCGCTGATCGGCGAAGGCTTGTCTGGCCTGCACCCAGGCGGCTGACGCCGGTTTCCCCAAGGCCGGCGACGGCTCATAATGGCGGCCAGTATACGGGTGTTGAACCCGGCAAAAACGCAGATTTCGAGGAGATTTTCATGGCCGTCGCTCTGAACACCTTGGTCGAGGAAGCCGAGCGCTACCTGGGCAGTGCGAAGATCCAGGATTATTGCCCCAACGGGCTGCAGGTCGAGGGCCGCCCGCAGGTCAGCCGCATTGTCAGCGGTGTCACGGCCAGCCAAGCGTTGCTGGATGCTGCGGTCGAGGCCGAGGCCGACCTGGTGCTGGTGCACCATGGCTACTTCTGGAAGGGCGAGAACCCGTGCATCACGGGGATCAAGCAGCGTCGTTTGAAAACCCTGCTCAAGCACGACATCAGCCTGCTGGCGTTCCACCTGCCGCTGGATGTACACCCGGAGGTGGGCAACAACGTGCAGCTGGCGCGCCAGTTGGATATCACCGTCGAGGGGCCGCTGGACCCAGAAAACCCGAAAGTGGTTGGCTTGGTCGGTTCGCTGGCCGAGCCGATGACTGCACGGGATTTTGCCCGGCGGGTGCAAGAGGTGATGGGGCGTGAGCCGTTGCTGGTTGAAGGCGAGCAGATGATCCGCCGCGTGGGCTGGTGCACCGGGGGCGGGCAGGGGTATATCGATACCGCGATTGCCGCAGGGGTGGACCTGTTCATCAGTGGCGAGGCGTCGGAACAGACCTTCCACAGTGCTCGCGAAAACGGCGTCAGCTTCATCGCCGCCGGGCACCATGCCACCGAGCGCTATGGCGTGCAGGCCCTGGGCGACTACCTGGCCCGGCGCTTCGCCGTCGAGCATCTGTTCATCGATTGCCCGAACCCGATCTAACCCTTCCGGATCGCCCACAGCCCCTGTAGGAGCAGCCTTGCGCTGCGAAGAGGCCGGTACAGGTAAAGTGCCACCACTGGCCTCTTCGCAGCACAAGGCTGCCCCTACAACGACCGGTGGTGGGTAGCCAGAGCCCAAACCCCCAGTCATATCGTTAGATTGTTTCGATCTAGCCCGCCTCCTAAATAGAATCAGCCGCTGTGATAAAGTGGCTCGCTCGAACACGGCCCGCAGGCCGTCCATAAGATCGTTTTTCGTGAGTAGCCATGGTCGACAAACTGACGCACTTGAAACAGCTGGAGGCGGAGAGCATCCACATCATCCGCGAGGTGGCCGCCGAGTTCGACAACCCGGTGATGCTGTACTCGATCGGCAAGGATTCCGCCGTGATGCTGCACCTGGCGCGCAAGGCCTTCTTCCCGGGCAAGCTGCCGTTCCCGGTGATGCACGTCGACACCCAGTGGAAATTCCAGGAGATGTACAGCTTCCGCGACAAGATGGTCGAGGAAATGGGCCTGGAGCTGATCACCCACGTCAACCCTGAGGGTGTGGCGCAGGGCATCAACCCCTTCACCCATGGCAGCTCCAAGCACACCGACATCATGAAGACCCAGGGCCTCAAGCAGGCGCTGGACAAGCATGGTTTCGACGCCGCCTTCGGTGGTGCCCGCCGCGACGAAGAGAAGTCGCGCGCCAAGGAACGCGTCTACTCGTTCCGCGACAGCAAGCACCGTTGGGACCCGAAGAACCAGCGCCCCGAGCTGTGGAACGTGTACAACGGCAAGGTCAACAAGGGCGAGTCGATCCGCGTCTTCCCGCTGTCGAACTGGACCGAGCTGGACATCTGGCAGTACATCTACCTCGAAGGCATCCCGATCGTGCCGCTGTACTTCGCCGCCGAGCGTGAAGTCATCGAGAAGAACGGCACCCTGATCATGATCGACGACGAGCGCATCCTCGAGCACCTCTCCGAGGAAGAAAAGGCCCGCATCGTCAAGAAGAAGGTGCGTTTCCGTACCCTCGGTTGCTACCCGTTGACGGGTGCTGTCGAGTCCGAAGCCGAGACCCTGACGGACATCATTCAGGAAATGCTCCTGACCCGTACGTCCGAACGCCAGGGCCGTGTCATCGACCACGATGGCGCCGGCTCCATGGAAGACAAGAAACGCCAAGGCTACTTCTAATTTCAGGGTTACTCCATGTCGCACCAATCTGATCTGATCAGCGAGGACATCCTCGCCTACCTGGCCCAGCACGAGCGCAAGGAACTGCTGCGTTTCCTGACCTGCGGCAACGTCGACGACGGCAAGAGCACCCTGATCGGGCGCCTGCTGCACGACTCGAAGATGATCTACGAGGACCACCTCGAAGCCATCACCCGTGATTCGAAGAAGTCCGGTACCACCGGCGAAGAAGTCGACCTGGCGCTGCTGGTCGACGGCCTGCAGGCCGAGCGCGAGCAGGGCATCACCATCGATGTCGCCTACCGCTACTTCTCCACCGCCAAGCGCAAGTTCATCATTGCCGACACCCCGGGCCACGAGCAGTACACCCGTAACATGGCCACCGGTGCATCCACCTGTGACCTGGCGATCATCCTGGTCGATGCCCGCTACGGCGTGCAGACCCAGACCCGTCGTCACAGCTACATCGCCTCGTTGCTGGGCATCAAGCACATCGTCGTCGCCGTCAACAAGATGGACCTCAAAGGGTTCGACGAAGGCGTGTTCGAAGACATCAAGGCCGACTACCTGAAGTTCGCCGATGCCATCAACCTGACGCCGAGCAGCCTGCACTTCGTGCCGATGTCGGCGCTCAAGGGCGACAACGTGGTCAACCGCAGCGAGCGTTCGCCGTGGTACACCGGCCCTGCGCTGATGGAAATCCTCGAGACCGTGGAAGTCGCGGCCGACCGCAACTTCACCGACCTGCGCTTCCCGGTGCAGTACGTCAACCGTCCGAACCTGAACTTCCGCGGCTTTGCCGGCACCCTCGCCAGTGGTGTGGTGCACAAGGGCGACGAAATCGTCGTGCTGCCGTCGGGCAAGAGCAGCCGGGTCAAGTCCATCGTCACCTACGAAGGTGAGCTGGAAAACGCCGGCCCAGGCCAGGCCGTGACCCTGACCATGGAAGACGAGATCGACATCTCCCGTGGCGACCTGCTGGTGCATGCCGACAACGTCCCGCCGGTGACCGACCAGTTCGACGCGATGCTGGTGTGGATGGCCGAAGAGCCCATGCTCCCCGGCAAGAAATACGACATCAAGCGCGCCACCAGCTATGTGCCGGGCTCGATCGCCAGCATCACCCACAAGGTCGATGTGAACACCCTCGAAAAGGATGCGGCCAGCGCGCTGCAGCTGAACGAGATCGGTCGCGTCAAGGTGTCCCTGGACAGCGCCATCGCACTGGACGGCTATGACAGCAACCGCACCACCGGTGCGTTCATCGTCATCGACCGCCTGACCAATGGCACCGTTGGCGCCGGCATGATCATCGCGCAGCCAGTGCTGCCGCACGGCAGCACCGGCCAGCATGGCAAGCAGGCTCACGTGTCCACCGAAGAGCGTGCCCTGCGCTTCGGCCAGCAGCCGGCCACCGTGCTGTTCAGCGGCCTGTCCGGCGCTGGCAAGAGCACCTTGGCCTACGCCGTGGAGCGCAAGCTGTTCGACATGGGCCGTGCAGTGTACGTGCTCGATGGCCAGAACCTGCGCCACGACCTGAACAAGGGCCTGCCACAGGACCGCGCCGGCCGCACCGAGAACTGGCGCCGCGCCGCCCATGTGGCGCGCCAGTTCAACGAAGCCGGCATGCTGACCCTGGCCGCCTTCGTCGCCCCGGATGCCGAAGGCCGCGAACAGGCCAAGGCGCTGATCGGCAAGGAGCGCCTGGTGACCGTTTATGTCCAGGCCTCGCCAATCGCCTGCCGCGAGCGCGACCCGCAGGGCCTGTATGCTGCCGGTGGCGACAACATCCCGGGTGAAAGCTTCCCGTTCGATGTGCCGCTGGACGCTGACCTGGTGATCGATACCCAGAACACCAGTGTCGACGAAGGCGTGAAGCAAGTGCTGGATGTGCTGCGTCAGCGTGGCGCGATCTAAGCGCTGAGGCTGCATGAAAAACCCCGCTTCGGCGGGGTTTTTTGTGGCACCTGTTTAGCGTGCATTTGCAACGGGTAGCGCTGACTCAGATATGCTTTTCCGACACAGGAATCACGCGCCTCTCTTTCACTGCCTTGTACGAAAAACTCGAATAAATTTCTTTAACTCCTGGCAACCGCTGCAGTACTTCCCGGGTGAATTCCCCAAACGATTCAAGGTCCCGCGCCAGTATTTCCAGCAAGAAGTCATAGCGCCCGGAAATATTATGGCAGGCAACGATTTCGGGTATTTCCATCAACCGCTTCTCAAAGGCCAAGGCCATGTCTTTGGTATGCGAATCCATCATGATGCTGACAAAAGCGGTGACGCCAAACCCCAATGACTTAGGGGAAAGAATGGCCTGGTAGCCGGTGATATAACCGTTATCTTCCAGCAATTTGACCCGCCGCCAGCAAGGCGAGGTGGTCAGCGCTACCTGGTCGGCAAGTTCGGAGACGGTAAGGCGGGCGTTGTCCTGCAGGGCAGCGAGCAGGGCGCGGTCGGTGCGGTCTAGGCTCGAAGGCATGATTTGCCCTCCTGATCGAATAATTGTTGTTTTTGTTCCAAAAAGTGCTCGATTGCGTGGGCTATTTTGGAAAAACTCAGGCAGCTCGGTGGCATAAGCTTATAACAAACCACCAGAGGCTGTTGCCATGCGCGACTCCCATAACAACACCGGTTTTTCCACACGGGCCATCCACCATGGTTATGACCCGCTTTCCCACGGGGGCGCCCTTGTGCCGCCGGTGTATCAAACAGCGACCTATGCCTTCCCCACCGTTGAATATGGCGCTGCCTGCTTTGCAGGGGAGGAGGCGGGGCACTTCTACAGCCGCATTTCCAACCCGACGCTGGCCTTGCTGGAACAGCGCATGGCGTCGTTGGAAGGGGGCGAGGCCGGGCTGGCGCTGGCTTCGGGGATGGGGGCCATCACCTCGACGATCTGGACCCTGCTACGGCCGGGTGATGAACTGATTGTCGGGCGCACGTTGTATGGCTGCACCTTCGCCTTCCTGCACCATGGCATTGGCGAGTTCGGGGTGAAAATCCGTCACGTCGACCTTAACGACACTAAGGCACTCAAGGCGGCGATCACCAGCAAAACACGGATGATCTACTTCGAAACACCCGCCAACCCCAACATGCAACTGGTCGATATCGCGGCGGTGGCCGATGCCGCGCGTGGGCATGATTTGCATATCGTGGTCGACAACACCTACTGCACGCCTTATTTGCAGCGGCCCCTGGAAATGGGAGCCGACCTGGTGGTGCATTCGGCCACCAAGTACTTGAGCGGCCATGGTGATCTCACCGCAGGGCTGGTGGTGGGGCGCAAGGCGCTGATCGACCGGATACGCCTGGAAGGCCTCAAAGACATGACGGGCGCGGTGCTGTCGCCCCATGATGCTTCGCTGTTGATGCGCGGTATCAAGACCCTGGCCCTGCGCATGGACCGCCATTGCGCCAACGCGCAGCAGGTGGCGGAGTTTATCGCGCGCCAGCCGCAGGTCGAGTTTATCCACTACCCAGGGCTGCCCTCGTTTGCCCAGTACGAACTCGCTCAGCGGCAGATGCGCCTGCCGGGTGGCATGATCGCCTTTGAGCTCAAGGGTGGCATCGAAGCCGGGCGGCGCTTTATGAATGCCCTGCAGCTGTTCGCGCGGGCGGTGAGTCTGGGCGATGCCGAGTCGCTGGCGCAGCATCCGGCGAGCATGACCCATTCCAGCTATACGCCGAAGGAGCGGGCGCATCACGGGATATCGGAGGGGTTGGTGCGTTTGTCGGTGGGGCTTGAGGATGTGGAGGACCTGCTTGAGGATGTTGGCCAGGCGCTGATGGTTTGCAGTTGAAGCGGCTGTAGGGGCCCTGACATTGGCATAGCCGTGTCAGGGCTTTACGCCTGGAGATCAAACTTCATCAGGGTCGTTCAGGTACGCGGCGTTTCTTTCCAGAATATTCAGGCGCAACTCAAGAGGAAACTGGCCTTGTGTGCAAACATAGGTGTAAGGCACACCTTTGAACGTGCGCAACATCAAGGGCGTTTGCCGGCCTGCTGGGGCCAGACGCACAATTGCCTGGTCTTCAAGGCTGGCGAAAGTGATGGGTATGTTGTCGCAATCCAGCAACTCGAAGAGCGTTGGGTAGGTGTTATCGAAGGGGGAGGGTAAGGCGCATACGCAATTTTCCTTATGGATGTAAAGTGCGCGTGCGTAGCGAACCGAAGACCGAACGAACAACCGGTAGCCCTTTTCCACGCTGCGAAAGTAAAGGTGCAGCGGCGCGACATCGACTGCCTCAGCAACATAGCCAAGGTAATTCGATTCATCGCGCTTGCTGGGTTCAACCGGTTTTACAACTGGCGTGGGATTCTGCACATAGATAGGTTCCCGGCTTCCTCGGTTTCCACGGGTGGTTATCACGGTGTGGCGGAAAAAGCGGCCGGCCCATCCCGCGTGGGCAATGCCAGCCATCGTTGGTTTTTGCGGGGAGGAGGTAGAAGTGCCGCCGATCTCGGCTGGTCTGCCCAGCAGTTCATCAAGGAAATTGAAGCTACCGTTCACGGCCTCGACGGTGGCGATGAACGAGCGTTGTCGGTGAGTCAGCATAAGCGTTCTCCTGGGTTGAGTAGGCTTATGCAGGGTCAGGTAATGCCTGATCGATAGGCACTTGGAAATGCGTGCTGAGCATGTCAGATCAACCTGTTGCTAGTCTGGTGTTTCAGAAGTACCGCTGAAAATCTGAGCTAGGCTCTGTAGAAGCTCACTATCCAAGGGCATCGACATGGGTCGACCAGCAACCGTCATTATCCTTTCCGAAACTGAAAAGTCAGAGCTGCTACGCCGCATCAAGCTCCGTAAAGGCGCTCAGGACGCTCGATTGCGCGCGGAGATAATCCTCGCCTGTGCCGCAGGCGAGTCAGGAAATGACATCGCTCAGCGCTTGGGTACCAGTAAGGATGTGGTGTCACGATGGCGACAGCGTTTC
>NZ_FXWU01000014.1:0-64601 GCF_900184205.1 Pseudomonas sp. LAIL14HWK12:I10
ATCTGCGAGTGAGTGACTCTGGGCAGAAAACAGGACGACGCCGACTGACAAAACGGGGTTGCTCAGAAATCCGTCGCTTGCTGCACAATGCAGCGATGGCCGCTAGCAAGTCTACGGCCTGGAAAGGCATCTATGAACAACACCGCAACAGCGGCAAGGCAACGACCCAGGCCCTCGTGATCCTGGCAAGAAAGCTTGCTCGCGTAGCATTCGCCCTGATGAAAAATCAGGACGAATATGTCACCAAAGCGAGCAAACCGGCTTGCTGAAAACCATAGAGTCTCCCACAAAGATCACCTCAGACACGACTGGCAGCTATGGGTCGAAAGCGGTCACTACCACATAATGGATTTGGGCATTTTCAGCCGTTCTGATCCAGCCGATTTAGGGGACGGGTCGATAGCCGCCATCGCAGGCGGCCATCGACGCAAGGTAGCTAAGCCGTATTCGACTGGGTGAAGAGTCGGATGCAGCCAGATGTTCCGTGCGGCCGGTTGACACTGATCAAGTGGGGTGAAATCTCCGTATAAGCGTGCCCGTCA
This sequence comes from Pseudomonas sp. LAIL14HWK12:I10, assembly GCF_900184205.1. Lineage (NCBI taxonomy): Bacteria > Pseudomonadati > Pseudomonadota > Gammaproteobacteria > Pseudomonadales > Pseudomonadaceae > Pseudomonas > Pseudomonas sp. LAIL14HWK12:I10. The sequence continues at coordinate 543 of NZ_FXWU01000014.1, forward strand.
CCTCTTATTCAATTGCGCACACTCTTTTCGCGCAGCATCCCGCTGCTGGTCCAGGTAGAGAGCCAGATCAGCAATGTGTATGCCTCGGGCGCTCTTCTGGCTCGGTTCAAGCCGGGTGATCGGCAGCTTGATCTCTCCGGCCAGCACCTTGCGTTGGAATACAAGCGGCGTTAGGTGCGTGAAGTAGTCAGCGCATACCTGTTCGAGCGAGATAATCGCCGTGCCGTTGTACTGCGCCATCAAAACAAAGGCTGTGTTCACGCATGGCCCTCCTGTTCCAGCGAATTCGTCTCTGTGTTGCTGGGCCGAGCGGATTGCCTACCCTCACTGAGCTGGGTTAGCACCTGCTTGCTGGCAAGGTTAAACAACTCGTCGGCGCTAACTGGCGCTATGGACTGCTCGAAGTTGCGCACGGCCTCAAACCGAGTTCGATACAGCCCGGCCTGGCCGAGCCAAGCGGCTGCGTTGGGGGTCGCGGTCGGTGCGGGATCGTCGTGCTGGCTCATGCCGCCTCCTCCGCGCTTGTGGCACCGGCAGGGGTTTCGCGCAATTGGGTGTGAATCCGTTTAGCCAGGCTTCCCAGTTGGGTGGCTTGCAAGCTCGCGCGTGATGCCTGCTGAGTTGCCTTCATTGCGGTTAACGTCCGCTCGGTGAGGCTCAGGGTTTCCAAGGCGCTGATGAGCAGCTCGTAATCCGCCCTGGTCACTGCCAGTCCGGTATACGACATGATTCTGGCTTCGAGCTCGCGGACGTTGCCTTTGAGATGTGCTACAGCCATGTGGTGCTTGCGCTGGCTCGCCTCGGCTTGAACTCGGGCTTCGTCCAGGTCCACTTGCAGGCTTTGTATCTGCAATTTCAGATCGGCTTGCAGACGCTGTTTCCCGATTTCCAAGCCCCTGTTGAAGGCACGATGCCGAGCTTTCGCGAACAGGAAAGGCAGGATGGCCAGGGTGACTAGGAAGATGATGCCCAGGGAAAGAACTTGTTGATGCGGTTGCATGTGCTGTGCTCCAAAAGTAGCCCTCCGCCGTTGGTGTGAGAGTCGGCGGGGGCTATAAGCCCCTGATGGCCGGGGCCGCCTGGTCAAGCAGATTGGGTCGAGCGTTCGGCCTGCCGGTCGAGATATGCGGCAAGGTTGTGCAGGTAGATCACGTGCTGGGCTTTCTTCGAGCTGTCGATCTTGCTCAGCTGAAGGTCAATACGGCCTTTGTTGATCAGCTCTTTGAACCGCCTGTCTGACCCGATGTGGGGGAAATATCGCTCTCTGACAGCAGTGAGCGTTGGGCAGGGGGTGGTCCACTCGCTGCGGAGCTGTTCCAGCGTACTCATGCGCATTTCCCGATACTGTCAGGGCTGGGCCGAAGCTTCGCGCGGACTGCTGCTGCGAGCTGCTCTTTACTGGCTCCCGTAACTGCAGCGCAGACATTGCCCTGGTCGTCAGTCACGACAGCGCCAAGGGGAAGCTGTCGGTTGACGGTGGCGATAACGTAGGCTGTCTGACCTGTCTGCAGGACCTCTTCAACGCTGACTTGCGCCTCCATGAGAGCAAGCGCTTCTTCCGTCTGGGCTGCGGAGTCAGCTCGGCCATTCGCGATGTCCTGCACAAAATCTCTTAAGGACTGGCACTTGGTGGAGAGGGCGCGCGGAAGTTTCAGGCTGCTGCAAAGCGGACCAAGGGTCACCTTGATGCTGTGATGGGTGCTGTCATTTTCGATCTCGATCTGTGCATCGACCGAGGCTTCAGGGCGCTGCAATTTGCAGGTCGCAGTGCCGCCGTTATCCAAGGTGCGTTGCAGCAGCATGATCTGGCGAAGGGAGATCCTGAATTCGCTCATGCAGCACCCCCATTGGCAGGTACAGCATGGGCTTTACCTTCGAGCGTGACGACCAGCTGCAAGCCGGTGCTGCGCTGGAATGCCTGTATTTTCGCCACGCTGCTGCAGGCGGTTGGATGGATCAGAATTGCCACCGATCCGTTGTGCTGTGCTGATTTCATTCTTCGTGTCCTTGATGTGAGAGAGGGGCACGAAGTTGAAATTAGCAAAAGCTAAATAATTGTTCAATAGCAGATGCTAAACTGTATGGGCGTGGTCGCGCCCCGGCGGATGGCCGGTAGGACACAACCCGAGGAGGCGTTAGAGCTTTTTCGCGTTCCAGGCCAGTAGGACACGGGCCTGGATATGCATCCGCTCGATCATCGACTCGTCGATGGTAATCGGCGGGTAGACAGGATTATCGGAGATCATTCGGAGCTGGCCTCCAGTCAGACGCTGCAGGCGTTTGATGTAGAGATCGCCGTCGAGGGTGAAGACATAAATTGCGTCTGTCTTCACCTCGGTGATCCCGCGATCCACAAGCAGGGCATCGCCGTCAGCGAATGTGCCAGACATGCTGTCGCCATCGCCAGTGATGATCGCCAGGTTATCGATGTTGGAAAAACTAAGGCCCTGCATCCTGAGCCAGTCTAGGTGAACCGTCATGTCGCGGATGACTTCAATGTGCATTTCCGGGGCTGCCTTGCCATGCCCCATAGAAGCCGCGACATCGAGATGCGGAATCAGAACGTAGTTCTTGTCCTTTGCTGCCCTGGTGGGCAGGCGAACCACGTTGGTTGGGGCTGCGATGGAGGGTTCCTCCATTGGAGGAGATGTCAGCGTCCCTGCTACAAGCCCAATCTTGAGCTCGAGATTAAGCGCAGCCTTTTCCCCCAGCTTGCGGTGGCCGTTGAGCAGTTGCGACAGGTACGACGCGTCTAGGTCGTGAGCCTCGGCGAATTCCTTCTGGCTCAGGTTCCCCATGATCGTACGGAGGGAGGCGATGCGCCTTTCGTTAATGTCCATCTGCAGATGATTGCTTTCCGTTAGCAAACAGTAAATTACGAGTTGCTATTGCCTTCATAATTAGCAATTGCTAATCTGCTGGGCATTGGAGGTGTCTATGACGCTTAGCGAATATTTGAAAACGATAGACAAGGAAGGGGTCGACGCCCTCGCACGGCACTGCGGAACATCGGTCGGCCAACTGAAGCAAGTGGCTTATGGAAACCGCCGTGCAGGTGCGGGGTTGGCTGTCAATTTGGATCGAGAAACGGGAGGGGAGGTTACTTGTGAGTCGCTGCGACCGGACATTGACTGGGGATACTTAAGGCAAGGAAAGGGGTTAGAACGCTGAGCCAGGACTCTCACCTCCCAGCCCAGCTATGACAGTACGAAGCACCATCACTCTCGTCGGCCGGTGGCCTCTCTCACAAGTTCAGCCGGACGACTATTACCAAATGCCATGCCCGCACAGCACGCAAGGCACAGCACACAGGTCGTGGTCGTAGGATAGGTCTTACATGATCCTATGACTAGGCCGTAAACCGAGGATTTACGGTTATGAGCAGGATTGATCTTTTGCCGGGCGCAGGTCCGGTTCTCACTTTGCGACAAGCGCTCTATCGCGCGGGTCGTGATTATCACGGCGGTATCACCAGGCTGGCCTTTGACATGGGGCTCGAGGTGGATGCCCTGCAGAAGAAGTTGCACCATGCCGACGACCGCCGCTGGCCAACCCCCGACGAACTGGAAGAGATCGTGCAGTGGACCGCTGATCCGCGGCTGCTCGATGCACTGGTTCGTCCTGCCGGTGCGGTCTGGTATCGCCCCAAGCCTGTGCCTGCTACCAACGATGCCTTGCAGGCGGTTGCGAAGCTTCTGGCCGAGTCCGGTCAGTTCGTGGGTAGCCTGCATGATGGTGCCTCGGACAACGTTTGGACCTTGTCGGAGGTGTTGAATCTGGAGCAGCGTGGCATGGAAGTTATTCGCCAAGTTCTTGCCATCATGGCGGGCGCGCGCGAAGCCATGGAGGACGTAAGCCATGGCTGATGCCGTCGATTTTGCCAATGACCGCGCTGAGTATTTCCTCCAGTTGTCGCTGCAGCGTCTTGCGCGGCTCCCGGTCAAGCCAAGCGCGCAAATCTGCGAAGACTGCGATGAGCCCATCCCGCTGGCCCGTCAATTGTCAGTCTCCGGTTGCGAAACCTGCATCGATTGCCAAGAGTTGCGGGAGCGCCGGAGATGAGCGACCGCCCAACTCCTACCACAGCTGATTGGGCGCGGCGTTACATTGAAACCTTCGGTCTGGCTCTGGTTCCTATCGAACCGGGTGAAAAGGGGCCGAAGGGGGCCGGATGGAACAAGCCTGGTGGCTATTTCACGAATGCCTCGACGGCGGAAGCGTTCTGGACCACGAGTCCGAATCACAACCTCGGTGTTGTGCTCGGGCCGAGTGGAGTCTGCTCGCTCGATGTTGATGATGTCGAGCTGACCCGACAGGTGCTGCAGCAGACGCTTGGACTCGATGTCGATGCACTCGCTGACGCATACCCTACCTCCGTGGGCAACCCTGAACGATTCCGCGTGATGTTCCGCGTCCCTGAGGGGGTGGAGCTGAGTCGCCATGCCCTGGTTTGGCCAAACAAAAACGACCCGGATGGCACCATCTACAAAGGGCTCATGGCGCAAGTGAAGGCTGCCATGGACGAGGGTGATGCAGACCGCGAGGCCGCCTTCCGCATGGCGGCTGAGCCTTTCAAGAAAGTGACGGTCTTCGAGTTGCGAGGTGGCCTGGTGCAGGACGTATTGCCACCTTCCATTCACCCAGGCACTCGCAAACCTTACATATGGCGTACCCCTCCGGCATCTGAAGGCTTGCCAGAGCTGCCTGCCGACTTGTTGGCCATCTGGCAGGATTGGGATGAGTTCAAGCCGAAGGGGGAGGGCGTTTGCCCGTGGAAACCGAAGGCGGCAACGCCTGCGCCTGCAGCTCGTCCCATGGCCAAGCCATCAACAGCTGCAGCACGATCTGGTGATCGGCTCCCCGAGGTTATCCCTGAATTCAATCGCATCCATGACATCGCAACGATGATTGAGGCGCACGGTTACAAGCGCATCGATGGGAAGTGGTTGAGCCCGCACAGCAGCTCAGGCCTACCCGGTGTGACAATCACGGAGGGCAAGCTCTACTCGCATCACACCTCGGACCCGCTGGCGAACGGACACAAGAACGATGCGTTCGATGTGTTCTGCATCCTGATGCACGACGGCGACCAGAGGGCTGCGACTAGGGCGGCAGCTCGGATCCTAGGTATTGACGCGAAGTCCCGTCCGCCGGCACCGCCGCCATTGGGCGAACTTCCCCGTGCCCCATCGGTGGTCGAGCCGGCCGAGCTGCCTCCGGTCGTCGATCGAAATGCCGAGCATCTTCCCCGCACCCCATCGGACGTCGAGGCCATCAGCCCGGCCGACTCCTCGGCCACCGGGGGGGCGGGGGGAGATACCCTGGACATTGATGCTGCGATGCGCCGATTTGCCCTGGTCGAAGGTTCCACGAACGTATGGGACTTGGACAAGGGACGGTCGATGAAGCGGACAGGCTTCGAGGCCTTGGTCGGCAAGCCACTCTCGAAAGCGTGGATGGAGCGGACCGACAAGAAGCTCATCGCCTCCGAGCAGGTGCAAGAGCTTGAGCAGGCCCGGAAGATGTCCAGCAAGAAGGGTGGAGCGCTGAAGCTTGAACCGCTCGACCGCTACATCTACATCGATGGGACAAAAGAGGCCTGGGATCGCGAGAAGAAGCGTCGGTTGCCCGAGGGCAGCGTCAAGATGGCCTTGGGGGATGCCTATCAGCTCTGGCTGAACAGCCCGGAACGGCGGGTGGTGGACGTCGATCACATCGTGTTCGACCCGACGATGACCAAGGACCCGGCGATCTACATCAACACTTTTGAGGGCTTGCCGCTTGAGCCGGTCCGTGACGATGCTGCGTGCGAGAACCTGCGGTGGCTGATCTCATTCCTTTGCAACAATGACGCCGAAGCGTTGGATTGGCTGGTCAAGTGGCTGGCCTACCCGCTGCAGCACATGGGTGCAAAGATGGACACCGCGATTCTGTTCCACTCAACCATGGAGGGCTCGGGCAAAAGCCTGCTGTTCGCGGACGTCATGGGCGAGCTGTACGGTCGCTACGGTGCCACGGTTGGCCAGGCACAGCTGGAGGGCAACTTCAACGCCTGGCAAAGCGGCAAGCTTTGGGCCGTGTTTGAAGAGGTTGTGAGCCGTGACCAGCGCTACAACCAAGTAGGCAAGATCAAGCACATGATCACCGGCAAGACGGTGCGCATGGAATCAAAGTTCATCAACGGCTGGGAAGAATCCAATCACATGAACTCGGCGTTCTTGAGCAACGAGATCATGCCGTGGCCGATCAGTGAAGACGACCGCCGGATGCTCGTGATGTGGCCAATGGAGACCCTGCCCGCCGAAAGGCAGAAGGCTATCGCCCGAGAACTAGCCAACGGTGGGGTGGCAGCCTTGTACGGGTGGCTGCTCGATGTCGACCTTGAGGACTTCAACCAACGCACTCGTCCGCCGAAAACCGAAGCCCGCCAGCGGCTGGTTGAGCTGAGTCGCACGGCCTGGCAGACCTTCTTCTACCTCTGGCGAAACGGTGAGCTGGGGCACGGCCTGTGGGGCTGCTGCCTGACTTCGGATGTGTACGCCATGTTCCTTGAGTGGTGCTCCCACAACAAAGAGAACTCCATGAGCCACACGAAGTTCTCGCTGATGTTCAGCGCGAAGGTGGAGAAGACGCGCCCTATCCCCTGGACGGATGGCAGTTCTCGCCGATTTGCGGCGTTCTTTGTGCCCTGCGAGGGCGATCCTTCCCTGCCCCCATCCATGAAGTCGGCCGAGCTGGGCAAGACCGTTGTCGAGTGGCGTGCCCGAGCAAAGCTGGCGGGCTGGAGCGTGGACGGTTGGGACCACATCAAGAGGCTTGCGGCATGACTCTGCCATTATGTGTGTTGGGTGTGTTGGGTTTGTGTTGGGTTGGTTTTGGTAAGCCAACACACATTCAGGCCCCGGAATCTGTGGCTTTGCGGGTATGTGTGTTGGGTGTGTTGGGTTTGTGCGCACGCGCGCGCGCGCGATTTTTTTTAATCGCTGAAATCGAAGGGGAAAGAAATCTCTATGCGAACCCTGAAAAACCCAACACACCCAACACACCCAACACAGTTACTTCCAATCCATTGAATTCATTGGGCTTTGAGTGTGTTGGGTTTGTGTTGGGTTTGCCAAATGCGTGTTGGGTACTGGCCGGGGAGGGCTGGCGATGACGAAGGACCAAGGATTGCGCCTACAGCAGCAGGTGGATCACGCGCTGCACCGCATCGATATGGCGGTACTTATCGACCAGTCCGAACGCCTGCGTCTGGTTGCCGAGCTGATGAAGCATTGGGGAGAGCGACGTGGGCAGCTTGGGCTGGATGCCAGCTTGGGCAGTCAAATGGGCAGCATCATGGAATGGAAGGGGGCTGCACCGCGCGGTGGCTCGTCCGGTTCGCGAATTCTGGTCGGCGGTGCAGGCCTTGATCACGCGGCAGCAGAGGTTGACGCGGCAGTGGTCCAGCTGGAGCGGCGTGATCCGCGCGGGGCTACGCTGGCCAAGCTGGCCCAACTGCGCTACCTGTATGGGGCCACAGTGCGCGAGCAGATGCGCGAGGTTGGGCTGGCTGAGGACGCCGACCGCACCTACCGAAACTGGGTTAAGGCCCTTCACCTGCAGGTGTTTGCCATCCTGGCCGCCCGCGCTGGCCGCGTCCGGCAGCAGACCGTTCGTCGGGTGACTATGCGACTTGCGTGCAACATTGATGAGACATAACCACCACATGGCGACGAACCGAAAATAGGCCCTTTTCGGTTTTTCCGGTGGCATGTAAAAAGACGCCACGATATCAAAAGTGCGCTTAGGCGCTTCCCCCACAAGCACTGTGCTGTGCAAGCCGCTCCGAATTGTCGGCGCACCGAGAACCCTGCCAACTGGCGGGGTTTTCTTTTTCCGGCGCCGTGCTTTGCCAATGAGGCTTACATGAACAGCGAGCAACAAACGTTAGCCGAACTGCCAATCTGGATGGTGATCGTGCTGTCCCTGGTAGGCGGTGTTTCGGGAGAGATGTGGCGGGCGGACATGGCGGGCGCTCGCGGTTGGGGGCTGATTCGCCGGTTGGCGTTGCGCTCTGGTGCCTGCGTGACCTGCGGTCTTTCGACCAACATGCTGCTGTACGCCCTCGGCGTTTCGGTATGGGCGGCAGCAGCGGTTGGATGCTTGGCTGCGATGGCCGGCGCCGATGTCGCTATCAACCTCTACATGCGCTGGGCCGCCAAGCGGCTGGGCGTGAGCGAGATGCCACCGCCCAGTCACCCTGGTGCCGGTTAAGACAAGCGCTTCTGTTTAGTCGTCAACCTCATTGATGCTGACTTTGAGCGTCCTCGCGAAGTAGCCGTGATGCTCTACAGCCTCGATAACCTCTTTCCTGTTTAGTCCCAAGGGGAGGCTACCGACTTCGCTATCGACTTGGTTTGGTCGTTCAAGCCCGTTCAGAAAACTAGGTTGGAGATCTTTAAGCTGATTGATGCTTGTGCCGCGCTTCACGATCAGAAGTCTCTCAAGCGCCTGATCGCGGTAGATATCGAACTGCATTTTCAAGTCCTTTTGATGGGGCGTCAGAACGATGCCGCCAACCGGACTTGTTACTACGACTGCTCTTATTTTTACAGCTCACCAATCTGTGAGCTCAACCTACCTGTGAGGTGCTTATGACTCAGAAAACTTACACCGTGTTTCTGCCTGATCGTCCCTTGCCCATTTGTATCGAGGCTGACGATTTCGCGCCTTTGGGTTGCGAGCTGGTTCTGCGTAAGGGCGACGAAGCGGTGGCGCGTACTTCTGATCGCGGTTTTGTGGTTCGTACCGATTTGGCGCGCGAGTCTTGCGCAAATGCTGAACTGTTGCCCTGGGAGCCGAAGCGTTCGACCGTGGAGCCAATTGCGCCTGGCGCCGTTGCGGAGATCAAAAGCCATCCTGCCCCTGTGTGGCCTTTTTTGGCCGGTGTCGGTGCGGCGTTGGCTGGCCTTTATGGGGTCGGCTGCTGGTTGGTGTGATGAAGTACTCCGGTCGTTGCTGGCTAGGGCCGGGGACCCTGGCGATATGGCCGGGGTACGGGGCAGGAAACCCGCGCTTCTTCGTTAGCGGGTGGTTCACCAGCTTAGTGAACTGCGGTGAACTGGTTAACCCCCTGATTTTATTGGATGAACTGGACTTTGCGACATGACGTACCTGACGAAATCGGAGTTCGCTGCCCGTCACGGATGGTCGAAATCCTACGTCTCTAAACTGGCCAAGCAGGAACGGCTGGTGCTGACCGACGACGGAAAGGTCGACGTCGAAGCCACTGAGCTGCTGCTGGTTGAGTCCGCCGATCCGAGCAAGGCAGCTGTGGCTGCCCGGCATGAAGAAAACCGCGTTGAGCGGGATGTCCGAAGCCAGCTCCAGCCCGGCCCCGGCCCACTAGCGGTGTCGCAGCCGGATCCAGCACCTGGCGGGGCTCACAATTTCCAGAAGGCGAAGGCGCACCGCGAGTACTACCTCGCCCAGTTGGCCGAGGCTGAGTTCAACAAAGTCCAAGGCAATCTGGTCGAGCGAAAAGCGGTGGAAGATGCTGCCTACACGGCAGGCCGGATGCTGCGCGACCAGTTATTTGGGCTCGCCCCGCAGCTTGCCGCCGAGCTGGTCGGTATGAGTGACCCGTGGGAGATCGAAAAACATCTCGCGAGCGCCTTCCGCCGCGTTCTAACCGAGGTCAGCAAGATGAGCGATGCCGACCTTAACCTAGCCATCACACAGAGCTGAGCCTATGCCCACCGGATACGCAGACGGTGCTGAGGTGTACCGCGAAGCGTATTGCCGAGGGCTGACGCCTGACCCTGAACTATGGGTTGATGAATGGGCGGACGAGTACATGCGGATCCCGCGTGACACCGGCGCCGCCGAACCCGGCAAATACCGCACCGCGCGCACACCCTACGCACGTGAACCAATGCGCTGCCTTTCTCCCGCGCACCCGTGCAAACGGGTGGTGACCAAGGTCGCCTCGCAGCTGATGAAAACGCAGATCGCCCTGAACTGGATCGGCGCCCTGATTCACATGGCCCCATCCAACATCCTGACACTGCTGCCCAGCCTAGGGCTGGCCAAGCGTGTGTCGTCCCGGATCGGCAAGACAATCGACGCAACGCCCGAACTCAAGGCGCGCGTGGCAGCTAACCGCTCCAGGGATGCCCGCAACACCATGGACACCAAAGAGTTTGAGGGTGGCACGTTGTACGCCACCACCGCTGGCTCGGCGGCGAACCTGTCTGAGCTGTCGGCGCGGTACATCTACGGCGATGAGGTCGACCGCTGGGACGTTGACGTAGACCAAGAGGGCGATGGCATCAAGCTGGCCGAAGCGCGCGGCAGTACCTTCGGCCGTAACGCAAAGTTCTATTTCTCCAGTTCCCCGCTCATCAAGGGGGCCTCGCGGATCGATGACCTCTTCATGATGGGGGATCAGCGGCACTACTACGTACCATGTCCTACCTGTGGGCATATGCAGATCTTGAAGTGGGAGCGTCTGCTTTACTCCGCGGACTTCAGCACGGTGCATTACCAGTGCGAAGGAACTGAGTGTGATGTGCTGATCGATGAGCATCACAAGGCAGAGATGTTGGCCAAGGGTGAGTGGCGAGCCCATGCCAAGGGAGACGGCGAGACAGTGAGCTTCCACCTCAATGCGCTCTATGCGCCTCTAGGGTGGCATTCTTGGACCATGCTGGCCCGCGAGTTCGAGGGGGCAAAGCGCGCCCAAGATCGCGGCGACTTGGAGCCGATGCAGGTGTTCTACAACACCCGTTTGGCAGAGGTCTGGGACAGTGCAGTCGAGCAAACCAAGGCCGAGGTGCTTCAGGCCCGTGCGATGCAAGAGGACTACGTTCTTGGAACCTTGCCCGTGGGGGCGCTTGCCTTAACGGCCTCCGTCGATGTGCAGGCCAATCGCCTGGAGCTTATGGTGATGGCTTGGGGGACAGGCATGGAGCGCTGGGTGGTCGATCACCAGGTAATCCCCGGCGACCCGGCCGACGAGCGTACTTGGTCACTGTTGGACGAGCGGCTGAAAGTCCGGTACCGGCACCCCTGCGGCGTGAGCCTCGGCATCCTGGCTACCGGCATCGATTCCGGCGGTCATCACACCCACGAGGTCTACCAGTTCGCCCGTGTCCGCCGTTGGCGCAACGTGTTCGCGCTTAAGGGCGCAAGCAAGCCGGGGCGGCCCGTAATCGCCCAGCGGCCGTCGCAGGTGGATGTCACCTGGAAAGGCCAAACCGAGCGCAATGGTGCGGAGCTTTGGATCGTCGGCACCGATACGGCCAAGGATTGGATCTACAACCGCTACAGCTTTGAGATAGGTCCTGGTGCGTTGCACTTTGCCAAGGACCTGCCCGACGAGTTCTTCCAGCAGTGCGTGGCCGAGCGAAAGGTCGCCCGCTACGTGAAGGGCTATAAGCGGATTGAGTGGGTCAAGGGCAAGGCCGACCGCAATGAGGCGCTCGACCTGATGGTTTACAACTTGGCCATGGCCAACTTCCTCGGCCTGCACCGCTATGGCGAACAGGACTGGGACAAGCTGAAGCAGGCGCTCGCGCAGGCCAACTTGTTCGAGCAAAACGAAGCGGAGCCAGCCCGGCCCCAGGCCAGCGAGCCGGACGACGACCAGGACGACGAGATCGATTCGCCGGCTCCTGTACCAGCTCCGGTCAAGCGCAACGATCCGCCACTACCGCCGGCTCCACGAGTCGCACCCCAACCCATGCAACGCCGCAGCTCCAGCAGCGGCTATCTCAAGAGACGCTGACATGGCATACACGAAAGCACACCTCGACGCTGTCGAGCGGGCGATTGCGCGTGGTGAAAAGACCGTCCGGTACACCGACCGCACCGTTGAATACCGGACGGTCGACGAACTGATAAAGGCTCGAGACCTGATCCGTACTGAGCTGACCGCTGCCGCAGGCCCCCGCTCGCGGGTGACCCGTATCTACCACGGGGGCAAGGGGCTGTGAGCGGACGCTACCTGTCCCTCGGTCGTTCAGGCATTTTGGTGCCCGAGCGGATTAAGGCCAGCTACGAAGGCGCCGCCGAGGGACGGCGCTCATCAGGATGGGATGCGCCTGACACCGGCGTGAACAGCTTGATCATGCCGGCCTTGCGTAACCTGCGCTCACGCTCCCGCAGCGCGGTGCGCAATGACGCTTATGCTGCCAATGTCATCGACAAGCGCGTCAGTAACCTGATCGGTACCGGCATCACGCCGCACCCTCGGCTGCTCGACAAGGCGGTCCGCAAGGTGATGCAAGAGCTGTGGGAGGACTGGGTTGATGAGGCTGATGCCGATCAGCTCACGGACTTCTATGGCTTGCAGGCGCTGGTGGCCCGCACGGTTGAGCAGTCGGGCGAGTGCTTCATTCGTCTGCGTCCGCGCCGGCTGGAGGACGGCTACGCGGTACCGCTGCAGCTGCAGTGCCTCTCGCCAGAGTTTGTCCCCCATGACAAGTTCGAAGTCACCCGTTTCGGCAACGTCATTCGGGCCGGCATCGAGTTCAACACCCTGGGCCGGCGCGTGGCGTATTGGTGCTACCGCAACCATCCCAGCGACAAGTCCTCTCTCAATGTGGGCTACAACCAGCTGGTGCGGATTCCGGCTGAGCAGATGCTGCATGTGTTTGAGCCCTTAGAACCTGGGCAACTGCGCGGCGTACCGCGCTTGGCGCCGGTCCTGAAGCGTCTGCGTAGCCTGGACAACTTCGACGACGCGGTGTTGTTCCGGCAAGAGGTCGCCAACCTATTTGCCGGCTTCGTTCGTAAGCCAGCCCCGGACGGCCCGCCGCAACTTGACCCGCTTACCGGGGCGCCGGTCAGATACGACCGAGACGGCTTCACCCCGATGGTAGGGCTGGAGCCCGGAACGATGCAGGAGCTGCTGCCTGGTGAGCAGGTCGAGTTCTCGGACCCGCCGGACGCCGGTAACAACTACCCCGACTTCATGCGGCAGCAGATGATGGCCGCTGCCGCTGGCTCGGGGTTGCCTTACGAACTCATGACTGGCGACATGCAAGGCGTGAACGACCGCGCGATCCGGGTGGTACTGACCGAGTTCCGTCGACGGTTGGAGCAGCTCCAGTTCCAGGTGTACGTCCATCAGCTTTGTCGGCCGGTACGTAAAGCCTGGATGGACATGGCTGTGCTCGCCGGTGCGCTCGATCTATCTGACTACGCACAGCGCCGCCGCGAGTACCACCGTACACGTTGGGTACCGCAGGGCTGGGCTTACATCCATCCGGTGCAGGATGTCCAGTCGCGCGGCATGGAGATCGCCGCAGGCTTCGCATCGCGCAGTGAGGTGTGCCTGCGTAACGGTACGGATGCGGAGGTGGTCGACGAAGAGAACGCCGCCGATATCGCCCGGGCGAAGGCCTTGGGCCTCAACTACAGCAGCTTGCCGGTCGTCGAGGATGACCCTGATGAGTCCGGCGACAAGGGGGAGAAATGAAAAAGCTGATGCCGTTTCGTATCTTTAACAAGGCGCCCTCGGTGCAGCAGATCGAAGACCAGCATTGGTACAAGATCAGCGCGGCGGTTGAGGGGCAGGGCGATGCCAAGGCCGATACCACTCCCATCGAGATCTACATCTACGGTGAGATCGGGGGCTGGGGCATCACCGCGAACGAGTTCATTCAGGACCTGAAGGCGATTGATGACGGCGTTTCACCGGTGGTGGTGGCCTTCAATACTATCGGTGGCGATCTGTTCGACGGGTTGGCTATTCACAACGCGCTAAACCGGTTGGGTGAGCGCTGCACCGCGCGTGTTGATGCTCTGGCGGCCAGCGCTGGAAGCGTCGCTGCGTGCGGCGCCCACCGCCTGGTGATGGCTTCGAATGCGATGCTGATGGTGCACAACCCGTGGACCTGGACCAGCGGTGATGCCGAGGACTTGCGCCGGGTGGCCGACGTTCTCGACCAAACCTTCGAGGCGATCATCGCGGCATACAAGGCCAAGGCGCCGGGCATCGAGGATGCCGAGCTGCGCCGTATGGTCAACGATGAAACCTGGTTGACTGCGCAGGAAGCCCTCGCGCTGGGCCTGGCTGACGAAGTGGGCAACGGGGTCGAGGTCAAGGCGTGCCTTGGCCAGGGCGCGGCGATGCAGCGCTACCGTCAGACACCCAAGGCGCTGCTTGATCAATTGGCCGACCTGCCGGAGGCAGCGAGCGGCCAGCCGGCAACACCGCCCGACCCGCCAGCGGCTGACCCTGGCGACTCTACTGCGCTGGCCTTGATGATCGCTCAGGACTGCGCCAAGGCGGGAATCAGCAACTTGGTCGAGCCGTTGATCGCCTCCACCAAACTGGCCGACAAGGCCACGGTGCAGGCTGCTTTGACGCGTGCGAAGGGGGTCCGCGATCTCTGCGTAGCTGCTCGGCTGCCGGAGCTTACCGTTGAATTTGTGCAGGCTGGCTTGGAGCCGGATGCGGTGCGGGCTCGGCTGTTCGAGAAGCTGGTCAGCTCCGGCAAGGGTTTTGAGATCGACAACAGCCTGCCGCCGGCCGATGACGAGCCAGAAAAGGTCAAGGCGCAGTTACCCAATCCATCCAGCATCTGGGCTGCCCGCCGGCAGGCCGCCAATAAAGGAGCACGACCATGAGTAACATCCGCCAGGAGCCGGTTCACACCGGTGAGTTCCTGCTTTCCGAGGGGCCGGGAAAGATCTCTCGCGAAGCCATCAATGTCGCTGCCGGTCCTGGAATGGTCGCTGGCCAAGTGCTTGGTCTGGTAACGGCCAGCAGCGAATTCACTGCCTACGACCCCTCTGCAGAAGATGGCAGCGAAAAAGCTGTATGTGTTCTCTATGCCTCTCTCGGCGAATCCGAAACCGTTCGGCGCGGCCGCGCGGTGGTGCGGCTGGCCGAGGTCAGTGAAGCCCTGCTGACCGGCATAGACGCCGATGCGGAACAGGCATTGGCAGCGCATTTCATCATCCTGCGCTGATCCGACTCTCTTTCACCCCAACCCCGCCCTGAGCGGGGTTCTTACTTTTTGGAGTACCTCATGGCTGAGATTGCCATTTTCCAAGACGACGCTTTCGGCGTTGCAGCCCTGACCGCTGCTATCAACGAGCAGGAGTACGTACCAGGACGCCTTGCGACTCTTGGCCTGTTCCAGGAGGAGGGTGTCGCCACCCTTACCGTACAGATCGAGAAAGACGGTGACACGCTCGCTCTGGTGCCGGCGGGGGAGCGCGGCACGTCTGGCCTGGTGGTGGGTGGTAGCAAGCGCACGCTGATCCCGTTCAATACCGTTCACCTGCCTCAGCGCTTTGCGATCAAGGCGGACGAGATCCAGGGTATTCGCGCGTTCGGCACGCTGACGGAGCTGCAGGCCGTACAGGATGTGGTCAACAAGCGTCTGGCCAGGGCGAAACGCCAACTGGATGCCACTCACGAGTTTCATCGGATGGGGGCCATCAACGGCAAGGTGCTCGACGCAGACGGCTCCTCAGTGCTGCTGGACATATACAAGGCTTTCGGGGTGTCGCAGCAGAAGCAGTCGATGGGGCTGAATGACCCGAACGCCAACATTCAGGTGCAGTGCGTGGACGCCCTGGACATGCAAGAAGATGCTCTCGGCAACGTGACGACCACCGGCGCCCGCGCTTTCTGCGGCAAGACCTTCTGGAAGAAACTCATTGCCCACTCATCGGTTGTTGATACCTACAAGGGTAGCCAGCAGGCCGCAGCGCTTCGTGGCGACGGGCGTGAAACGTTCGAGTTCGGTGGTATCAGCTGGGAGCGTTACCGGGGCAAGGTAGCGGGTGTTCCATTCGTTCCTGACGATGAAGCGCGCTTGGTGCCAGAGGGGGTTTCTGAACTGTTCCTGTCGGTCTATGCGCCGGCAGACTACATGGAAACCGTCAACACCGAAGGCCTGCCATATTACAGCAAGCTGGAGGAGATGCCCTTCGGTAAGGGTGTTGCGGGTGAAGCTCAGTCCAACCCGTTGCACATCTGCACGCGTCCCCGTGCAGTCATCCGCCTGACCGCTTGATCATGGCCTTCCGCGACCTGGTCGATGATCTGGACGGGGTGGTATTCGATGTCCTCGGCGATCTTGCGCATATCGACGGTCGCGAGGTTCTCGGGATGTTCTCGGCACCGTGGCTGCAGCCCAAGCTTGGCCAGATTAATACCGGCCTGCGTGAGCCGCACCTGGTCATCCGCGTTGGTGACACCGCGGGGGTCGATACGCGGCAGAGCGTGATGATCGATCTGCCGCCCGAGGACGGTGGTGGGAATTTCACCATCGCCCGAATTGAGCCTGGTGGCGACGGGCTTGTAACCCTGGTGCTGAGGAAAACGGCATGAGTGTAGGCAGTTACCAGAAACAGTCGTCTAGTTCGGGTCTCATTACGCTGCAGGCGAACGCACAGCAGTCTTCAAACTTCGCTAAGTTCGCAGCCTTGATGCCGAAAGCCATCAAGGCGGCTGAACGACGGGCAATCAATAAAACCATCCGCTGGTTGCGCACGCACATTGCCAGATCGGTGAGCCAACAAGAGCGAATCGCGGTTACGGCGGTCCGTCAGCGCTTGAGAGCTTACCCAGTGGCCAGCAATGGCCAAGGCAAACTCTGGTTCGGTTTGAATCCCATTGAAGCCAGTCGAGCAGGCCGCCCTCGACAATCTCGCTCAGGTGTGTCCGTAGCCGGACGTTCGTATCAGGGGGCTTTTTTCCGGACTGTGTATGGCAGTAAGCCGGATATCTGGATCCGTACTGCCAGTAAGCACTTCAACGCTGATGATTATCCCACCAGTGAAGTCTCTGCTAGAGGCGGTGGGAGTTCAGGGTGGGTCGGTGAGAACAGCAGCCGATTTCCATTGGCTAAGGCGAAGATTTCGCTGGAAGAGGTGAGGCCGCATTTCGAGTCATGGACGAGCAAGGCGCATCAGCGGTTGCTTGTGGTGATGGAGCAGGAGTTGAACTTCGAGCTGTTGAAGTATCTACGGAGATTAGGCAATGGATGATGATCCAATACCTCTTGAGCAGTTATATGCCGCTATCGAGCAACATATCAAAGACGCCATTCCAGGGCTGGCCTACGTCGGTACCATGCCTGACGGGATTGAGGTAGTTCCACCTCCAGCCGTTGTACTCGAACTAGCCGGATTCGACCATGTGGATATGGATCCGGGGACTGGCGAGACCGCCGTGGAGGCGCGTTTTGAGGCCCGTGCAATTGTTCCGGTAGAGGAGAAAAACTGCCTCCACGTTGCTGCCTTCGTTGCCGCGCAGCTTGCGGTTCTACTTCGTGGGCAATCGTGGGGGCTCCCTATCGGCTTTGCTGACTTTGTGCGTGCAGAGCGTGACTGGAGCCGCCCCGAGCTGGATACCTTCGCGGTCTGGGTCGTCGAGTGGACTCAGGTCATCTATCTCGGGGAAGAGGAGTGGCCGTGGCCCACTGAGCTCGGCCCGGCCGCTGCCGGCACTATTGCAGATGTGGGACCGCTTTCCCAAGGTTATGTCGAGATTGGGAGGATTACGGATGAGCTACCCGCTGGCTGAGCATGACCGAATGATCGCCGGCATGATTCGCAAATGCAGGGTCGTCGCGCTTGA
Source organism: Pseudomonas sp. LAIL14HWK12:I10 (assembly GCF_900184205.1). Taxonomy (NCBI): domain Bacteria; kingdom Pseudomonadati; phylum Pseudomonadota; class Gammaproteobacteria; order Pseudomonadales; family Pseudomonadaceae; genus Pseudomonas; species Pseudomonas sp. LAIL14HWK12:I10. The sequence goes on from NZ_FXWU01000014.1 coordinate 18,130, forward strand.
CCTCGCCGCCGATCCGCCGGTGTGCCGGGTTTCGGACGGCGAATGGACCAGCGCCTGGGTGCGCTGGCATAGCTTGGGGGCCGCCCCTGGTGCGCGGCACTGGCTTGCCCCTGGCATGCATGAGCAGGGGGTGTTGATCAGTACCAGCGGCGATGTAAGCCAGGGCACATTCCTGCCTGGGCTATACAGCGGGCCTGCGCCGGCGCCGGATGACCGCGACCATGTCCAGCGCTGGCTGTTCGAGGACGGCGGTTCGCTTACCTATGACTGGCAAGCCAAGCGCTACAGCATCGAGCTGCCAGCCGGCCAGGTAGATATCAAAGTGGGCGGCTCGGTCGTTACCGTAACGGAATCGGCCATTGAAGCGATGGCGCCCATGCTGCGTTTCATTGGGCCGATGTTGATTCAGGGCGCGTTACGCGTAACAGGTGATATCTACGGTGACGCCCGAATCATCGACACGGCCGGCAACACCGCCAACCACAAGCACTGATTCATAGCGGGCGGGCGCTCATGCGCCGCAGCCCTGATAACCACCAGCCCGCTGCGCGCGGACTTTTTCATGCCTGGAGGAACCCATGGCGACCCCAAAAGCGGCTTCGACCTCTCCGGAGGCCCCTGTGGCCGTCGACCCCCAACGAGTGTTGTACCGAGACGTGGCGTTCCGCTCTCGCTCCATTTTCACCCCCAGCGGCACCCAGTTCGATGTAGTCAATTTCGAGGTGCGAGTGCCGGCCTCGGACGACGAGGCGCTGGCCACCTTCGATGAGCACCCGGATTTCCAGCGCGTGCAGGAGTAACTCCCGATGATCGGAATGGACCGCCACACCGGCGCCGTGCTGTCCGGGGTCGAGCACTTGCGGCAGTCCATCGTGGACATTCTGACCACGCCGGTGGGGTCTCGGCTGATGCGGCCGGAGTACGGCGCCAAGCTGCGCCGGTTTGTCGATCAGCCGGTTAACGCGGGCTGGAAAAGCGCCGTGCAGGCTGAGGCCGCGCGGGCACTGCAGCGCTGGGAGCCGCGCCTGGTCCTGCAGAGCGTGCAGGTGGTTTCTGTGGTGGGCGGCAAGATCGGCTTTCGCATTACCGGCACCTATTCCGAGGACGGCGTGAACCTTGAGGTAAGCATATGAGTACCATCGACCTGGCCAGCCTGCCGGCGCCTACGGTGATCGAGGAACTGGACTTTGAGACGTCCTATCAGGAAGGGCTGACGGGCTTTCGCGGGCTGATGGGCAACAACTGGAACGCCACGTTGCTATCTGATCCGGTGGTCAAGCTGCTGGAGCGCGCCGCTTATGAAAAGGTGATGACCCGTGCCCGTATCAACGACGCGGCCAAGTCGCAATTCATTGCCTTTGCCCAGGGCGCTGACCTCGACCAGCTGGCCGCCAATTACAACGTTAAGCGCCTGGTGATCGTCGCGGAGGACCTGAGCGCAGTCCCGCCGGTGACTGAGCAGCTGGAAAGCGACGAATCGCTGGCCGAGCGCACATTGCTGGCTTTCGAGGGCATGGCGGTGGCTGGGCCGGCCGGCGCGTATGAGTTCCATGCACGGTCTGCTGATGGGCGGGTGGCTGACGTTAAAGCCAGCAGCCCGTCGCCGGCCACCGTGCTGGTCAGTGTCCTTAACCGGGTCAATGGCGGGGTGGCCACCCAGGACTTGCTCGACAAGGTAGCCAAGGCGCTGACCCCTGAGAATATCCGGCCAGTAGGCGACCGGGTGCTGGTGAAGTCTGCCGAGCTGGTCAACTACGAGATTGAGGCGGTGCTGTACATGTTCCCTGGCGCCGAAAACGAGCTGGCCTTGGCGCAGGCCAAGACCTCCTTGGACACCTATATCAATGCGCAGCGTCGGCTGGGCCGGGACATTCGCCGTTCGGCCATCCATGCCGCGCTGCATGTGTCGCGGGTGCAGCGGGTGGAGCTGGTCAAGCCCGCTGCAGATTATGTGATCGAGGACCACCAGGCATCCAACTGCATCGGCTCCAGCGTCGTGATGGGTGGTACCGATGAGTGACACCAGCCTGCTGCCGATCAACCGCACCGCGCTGGAGGATGCCCTGGCGCAGGTGGGGCTGGAGCCGGCCGACCTGGCCAACGTGCTGCGTTCGATGAAGCGGCCAGAAACCTGCCCGGCCGAGATGCTGCCGTGGCTGGCGATTGAGCGCAGCGTGGACCGCTGGGACCCGGCATGGTCCGAGGAAATCAAACGCAAGACAGTGCGCGACTCGTTCGAAGTCCACCAGCGCAAAGGCACCATCGCCTCGCTGCGCCAGGTCATTTCGCCGTTTGCCGACATTATCGACATTGTCGAGTGGTTTGATCTAACCCCCATGGGGCCGCCCGGCACTTTCAGCTTGAGCCTGGCGCTACTGAATACCGGCCTCAGTGACCGTGGGATTGCAGAGCTGGAGCGCATGATTCTGTCGACCAAGCCGGTTAGCCGGCACCTGGTCGGTTTAAGCATCACCTACAGCCCCAACGGCCAGTTCTACGTTGGCGCGGCCGTGTCCTCGGGTGACGAAACCGAGATTCTATCGGCCGACCTGCAGGCTGAGGCCTTTGCTGACCTGGAGCTGATGATGCTGGCCAATGACCTGCATTACTTCGCCAACCACCGAATGCCTGAATTACTGGAAAAGCCATGAGCGAACTATCCGACCGCCAGGCGGCCGCCATCGCCTTGATGGAAGCCGCCGCACAGACGGCCCATGACATTGTGCATGGCGCGGCTGACGCCACGGTTGAGACGGCTTCGGGGCCGTCTCCGACCTACTTGGCGCTGGCCAAGATGATCACCGACCTGACCGGCGGGCTGCTACTGCCGCGCCGCAAGGCCATTGCCGCCGCTGGTAGCGCCTTGGCGCTGGATGTGGCGTATACCGCCGGGGTGTCCTTTTTCGATGTGACGCTAGACAAGCCGCAGTGCGCGCTGACCTTCACCAACTCGGCAGTGCCGCCGGGCTATACCTGGTCGTTCTCGGTGCGCCTGCAGCAGGGTACCGGAGCCAACCGGGTGACGTTCCCGAACAACGTCCGCTGGCCGGCCAACCGCCCGCCGGTGCTGTCGTTCGAAAAGGGCTCGGCCGACCTGTTGACGTTCCTGTGGGACGGGGTGCGCTGGTCCGGGTTCTATGACGGGGGGTGGCTCAATGTTTCTTAATCCGCTCAACAGCCGGCGCCCGGTCAGCCAGCGCACGGCGCTGGCCAATGCCGTCAGCCTGATCGAGGGCCATCACCGCTTTCTGCGCAACAACACCGGCGACACCGTCGACGCGACGGTGCAGCACTATGTGCAGAACAATCAGGGCGTGCTGGCGAACAACCGGCATTTCATCGCCCATTCGCAGATGGAGTACCAGCCGAACGGCGACGGCACTACCGAGGGCCAGGCGCTGCATGTGCTGGGCTATGCCCATGCCTACCTGGCCACCCAGGACCCGCGCTATCTGGAGGCCGCCATATGGCACTGGGAGGCCTACGAGAAGTATTTCTATGCCGGCCAGCCGATCCCTGACACGCCGCAGCGGCGTATCTGTAACTGGATCATCAATTCAAAGGAGCCGGTGCTGGCCAACTGGCCGGTGGACCCGGTCGAGCCGACGCACAGCGGCTTTAAGGGCGTGCCGTTCGCCTTCACCAATGGCGCCCTGTCGATTCCGCATGGTGCGCCGCACTGGGGCGAGTACCTGGACAAGGCGACGTTTGCCTTTGACGGTGCGTTGGCCTGGGGGGCGATCAATGCCGGCGTGCGAGCGCTTCGCGAAGACGGCTCGACCGACTGGGACAAGGACGGCACGGTGTATGAGGTGGATTGGATCATTGCCCACACCGGCCAGAAAATCACCGTCGACGGCAAGGTGCTATCAGAAGGGCATACCGGCGCCGATATCGGCCGGGTGCAACTCAAGGACACCAGCCTAAACGGTACCCACCTGTTCAACTACGCCACCCGGCAACCGGTCGAGCATGGCGGCTACCTGATCCCGCGCAACGCGGTGCAACACAACCGCCCGTTGCATGTGCCGCTGCTGGGCGGGGTCAACCAGATGGGCAACGCTGCAGACGGCGAGCTGTGGTACATGGACGCCTGTTATCTGCTGTGGCGTATTACCGGCGAGGAACGCTTTCAGAAAGCCATGGATGCCTGCCTGTATACGGCGCATGAATACACCCTGATCGACTCGACGGACCGGTTTTTCCGGCAAAGCACAGTGGCCGCCACGCCGTTTACAGACGGCATTTCTTACGAGTTCGCCTACCCCAGCGAGGCAAAGCGGGAGTACGGCCGCGACTCGCAGGGCTACATCACGCTGCAGACCGATGTAGGCGCCCAGGTGTCCATCGAGCAACAATCGGTATGGTTCCGCGTCGGCAAGGATTCCAAGGTGCGGACCAGCTTCGGTGGGGTCGACCGGGCTAACGGCGCGCTGACTGCCAAGGTCGAGGTCACGATTGCCCCGGAGAAAGTCGAAAATACCGGCACCCGTTACTGCTACATGCTGCCGGAATCGACCTCCAGCTGGCAGGTACTGCAGCACGATATCCCGCTGTCGCAGTTCTACCGGGTGGCCAAGGATGATGGGTCCGAATACATCATGGCGGACCTGCGCGCGGTGGTGCATTCGGCCGACATTACGTCGCAAGAGCGTCATGTGCCGGTGATCTTTCCCGGCCGGGCGGGCAACGTGGTGCGCTCGTTCTTCCCAGGTGGCGGCAATGGCGGGTGGTATGTGATCGGCAACTACCTGCAGCCGACTAAAAAGGCGCCGCTCAAAAGCATTACTTACCGGGCGGACGGCAATTTCAACGTCCGTATTCAGGATAAGGACGGCTGGCGGTGGTGGTGGATGCTGCCGGCCACCGACGGCGCGTTTTCCACTGTGCAGATCCGCCCCCAGGACGGCACGTTGTCAGGCTATCAGCCCAACGCGGCCGGCCGGCCGAACCCGTCAGCACCGAACTACGGCGAGCTGGCGGAAATGGACATTCTGCTGGACAACGATGCCGACACGAACCTGACGTTTGAGTATTACTGCATCAACGAGCTGCCCGACCTGTACGACGGGGTCGACGGCTACACGATGCTGTACCGGCTGACCCTCAACGGTCAGCAGGCGTTTCGCGGCCTGGTGGGCGATTGCACAGTGGTTGGCTATCGCAACGACTCGTTGGCCTACAGCCCTGGGGTGATTCCGTTTTCTAATATTTACTCGGACGGCACCGAGCAAATCGGCGCCTGGCACGGCATGCCCTATCCCGGCTATCAGTACCCGCTGATCTTTTGCCTGGACCCGGAGACGTACAGTGTCGAGCTGGGGAACATGATTGATTTCCTGTACGACTCGCAGCAGTGGTACCAGCAGAAATTCGGCGTCCTTGGACCTGGTGCAGCGGCGTACATCTGGAACCGATGGGATAACTACCGCTATGGCCCGGCCGACACTTGGACCCAATACCACTGGGGTGATGGCAATGCCTGGGCCGGTTACCAGCCCAGGGCGATGATGGGCGCCTGCAGGGCCTGGTACGAGCTTGTGCACCGGGGCAAGCCCGTGCCCCCTAAGCTGGTCGCCTACGCCGAGAACTGGCTGCGCTGGCTGGTGAAGTTCGTCAAGGACTCCAAGGGCATCTTACCGACCGACTTCCCGACCAACAGCGTGCCCAAGCCGGTGGAGGATGACTTCACCGGGCACATGACTGGGCTGTGGCTGGCCGGTGCTTGCCTGGCGGCGATGGCCGGCAGTCAGGTGGCCGACCTTGATGTGCTGATCGAGGCGTGCATGGACGAGCTGCAGGCGTACTACACGGTAACGCCCATTCCTGGTCATGCCATGAATGGCAGCTGGACCCCCGACCCGCGCCTGGGGACCGATAACGGCATGTTCTTTGGCTTTTGGGCCGGGGAAATCCTGCGCGGGCTGGGCCTGTACATCCAGTACCGGACCTTGGGCGTCGGGGCCAACATCTACGGCGGGCCTGTGCCCGCTTAGCGCTTCACGGCCTGCCGCGAGGGCAGGCCCCTTACTTCAAGAGCGAACCAATGGCAGATACAGACGCGATTTACGTCGCCATGCTGACTGACGCGGGCGCGGCTGCGCTGGCGAAAGCCATCGCCACCAAGACCACCCTCAAGATCAACCGCATGGCGGTAGGGGATGGCAACGGCAGTACGCCGCTGCCCTCCAAGCTGCAGAAGAAGCTGATTCACGAGGTTTTCCGGGTCAACCTCAACCGCCTTTCGGTGGAGAGCGGCAAGCCGGTGATTGTGGCCGAGGGCATCCTGCTGCCGGAGGTTGGCGGCTGGTGGGTGCGTGAGGTCGGCCTGTACGACGACACCGGCGTGCTGGTCGCGGTGGCCAGCTACCCCGCGACCTACAAGCCGCTGCAGGAGCAGGGCAGCGGGCGCACCCAGGTGATCCGCCTGCTGATTCAGGTCAGCAGCACCGCCAATGTGCAGATTTTGCAGGACCCCAACACGGTGACCGCCACCCTGGCGGTGGTGCAGGAAGCCATCAGCCAGGGCGAGGCCGCCACGGCCCGCGCACTGGCCACCGAGCGCACCATTTCGCTCAAGGGCGATGCCACCGGCTCGGCCAAGTTCAACGGCGCCGGTGACGCGGCGATCAATGTCACCCTGGCCAACTCGGGGGTGCTGGCCGGTGCCTATTCCAAGGTGCGAGTCAGTGCCAAGGGCCTGGTGCTGGAGGGGGCGGCGCTGACGGCTGCCGATATCCCCAGCCTGGACGCCGCCAAGATCACCACCGGCACGCTGAGCCGGCCGACTACGGGCAACGCCGGCAGCGCGACCAAGCTGCAGGCGGCGCGTGTGTTCACCTTCACGGGTGATGTGGGCGGTCAGGGCCAGTTCGATGGCGCTCAGGATGTGGCGATTGCCCTCAGTCTGGAGAGCACGGGGGTGCGGGCTGGTACCTATCCCAAGGTGCGGGTCAGCGCCAAGGGCCTGGTGCTGGAGGGTGCGGCGCTGACGGCTGCCGATATCCCCAGCCTGGACGCCGCCAAGATCACCACCGGCACGCTGAGCCGGCCGACCACGGGCAACGCCGGCAGCGCGACCAAGCTGCAGACGGCGCGCGCGGTAGGCTTCACCGGCGATGTGACCGGGCAGGGTGTATTTGACGGCTCGCAGAATCTGTCGATTGCCCTGACCCTGGCGGGTATGGACGTTAGCAAACTGGTTAGCGGCATTCTGCCTGTCCACCGAGGCGGTACCGGGGGCAACACGCCTGACGGTGCGCGTAACGCGCTGAACGCGGCCGTTCGCTCGCAGTTCTCAGGGGCGCAGAACGGTTTCTACTGGGACACCGACAACGGCTTTATGGCCCAGTGGGGGCGCTTGAACGTGGGTGACTTGCCCAACCAGTTCACCGAGTACCAGGTGGGATTCCACTCTGGTGGGTTCTCGGCGGCGCCGTTCATTGTCATTCCGGTGATTTATCACAAGAGCAACCCGGGGGTGCCGGCGGCCACGCTGACCCCGGCGATCATGGAGGGTAAAACCACGGGGCAAAGCTTCAACATCATGATTGGCGAGTGGGCGAATTCGGTACAGGACTTCGCGCTGTACTGGTTCGCCATCGGCTTCCGAGCGGGCTAACGCTCATCACATTTCAAGCTGTTCAACACGACCGCCCTTTGGCGGTTTTTTCGTTTCTATGGGGAGCATTTATGGCTAACTTTTTCCATGGCGTGACCACTTCGCTGGTCACTTCCGGGGCGCGCACTATCAGCGTGCCCTCGTCGTCGGTGATTGGCATCGTCGACGTTTACACCCCTGGGGTGGGGCTGGCTGAGCCCAACACGCCGGTGCAGATCGTCAGCGACCGCGAGGCCGTGGCGGCGTTTGGTGCCGCCTCGCCGCTGACCAAAGCCTGCCTGCAGATCCTCGACCAGGCCAAGGCCGTGATCATCGCGGTGGGTGTTACGTCCGCCGGCACGCCGGCCAGCATCACCAGTGCCGTGATTGGCGGTGTGGCGGCCGATGGCAAGCGCAGCGGCCTGCAGGCCTTGCTCGATGCCAAAAGCCTGTTCAACCAGCACCCACGGCTGCTGCTGGCACCCAAGCACTCGGCCACCAAGGCGGTGGCCACCGCCATGGACACCCTGGCGGACAAGCTGGAGGCCCTGGGCCTGATCGACGGGCCGGGTACCACTGACGAGGCGGCTATTGCCTATGCCACCGGGTTTGGCAGCAAGCGGCTGTACATGGTCGACCCCGGCGTTAAAAAGTGGAGCGTTACCAGTAACGCCGACGAAGACCTGGCGGCCTCGCCAGTGGCGGCCGGCCTGTTCGCGCAGACCGACGCCAATATCGGTTTCTGGGCTTCGCCGTCCAACAAGGAAATCAAGAACGTTACCGGCACCGTGCGGGCCGTCGAGTACCTGGACAACGATCCGACTTGCCGGGCCAACCTGCTCAACAACGCCAATGTCACCACCATCATTCGCGACGGCGGCTATCGCCTGTGGGGTAACCGCACGCTGTCGACCGATAGCAAGTGGGCATTCGTCACGCGGGTGCGCACCGTCGACATGGTGATGGCGGCCGTGCGGGCCGGCATGAAATGGGCCGTCGACCTCGGCATTACCAAAAGCTATGTCAAGGATGTGACCGAGACGGTGCAGGCCTTCATGCGCGACCTCAAGGCCGCCGGGGCGGTGATCGACTTCGAGGTTTACGCCGACACCGAGCGCAACACGGCCAGCCAGCTGGCCCAAGGCAAAATCATTTGGGTGATCCGCTTCACCGATGTGCCGCCTGCTGAGAACCCGATTTTTGAAATCGAGGTGACCGACGAATACCTGACTCAAGTTCTCGACGTAGCCTAAGGAGCGCGCGCAATGGCTGTTATTCCAGAAGTATTGTTCAACATGAATGCCTCGGTGGGGGGCGTCAGCCTGCAGGGCGATGTGCCGTCGCTGACCCTGCCCAAGCTCACGCTGAAGACCGACGAATATCGCGCCGGCGGAATGGACGCGCCGATTGAGATGGATATGGGCCTGGAGAAGATGGAGGCCAGCTTTACCTCCAACGGCATGCGCCGGGAAACCCTCAAGTATTTCGGTGACTTTGACCTGTCCGGCTTCAACTGCGTGTTCCGGGGCAGTTTCAAAGGGCGTGGAGGGGCCACCAAGGCGGTGGTCGCCACCTTGCGCGGTGCGCTCAAGGAAGTCGATCCGGGGGACTGGAAGGTTGGCGAGAAGGCCGAAATGAAGCACAGCATCGCGGTGAGCTACTACAAGCTGGAAGTCGCCGGCCGCGTCATCTACGAAATCGACCCGGTGAACTGCGTCCGTGTTATCGACGGTGTCGACCAACTGGCCAGCGTTCGTGCTGACCTCGCCATTTAAGGAGCCTGAGCATGTCCATTACCAACACTACCCCTACCTGGCTCAACATCGAGGGCGGTCGCGCCGTGGTGTCCCTGAGCGTGCCCCTGGACGTTTACGGCGAGGTGCGCAAGGCGCTGACCATGCGCTGTCCGACCATGCGCGAAGACGTCATGGTGGCGCACCAGGCCGGGGACAACGACGAGCAGCGCGAATTGCTCATGCTGGGGTCGCTTTGCGAGCTGACCGAGGATCAGCTGACGGCCCTGCAGGTGCGCGACTACCGCCGCCTGCAGCGGGCCTACAAGGAGCTGCTGGGCGATGACAGCGGCGAGAATCCGGCCTGGCTCAAGTTGACCCTGGAGCATGCGGTGGTGCACCTGGTGGAGCCTATCGAGCGCGACGGCGTGAAGGTCGACCGCCTGACCCTGCAATCGCCTTCGATCCGCCTGAGCCGGGAGGTGGAAGCCGAAGCGGGCGACGACAACAGCAAGCTGGAAACGCTGCTGTTCCAGCGCCTGACCGAAACCACGCCGGCCGAGCTGCATTCGTTGACCATCCGCGATTACAACCGGGTGCGCGCGGCCTACTTTCGCCTGGTCCACCAAGACGGGGTTTAACACCCCCGGATTCCAAAAGTCGCTTGCCAAGCGCCTGGCGCGAGAACTGGGGTTCTCGCCCGGCGAGCTGGAGCAAATGCCATTCGCTCGCATGGTCTGGTGGCTCTCTGATTGAGCCGCCGGGCTGTGCCTGCGTGGGAGTGAGAAACCATGGCCAACAACAAGTTTTCCATTGGCCTTGTGATCGGCGGGGTGGTCAGCGCAACGGTCGGCGCCGCATTCAAAGACGTTGAGGGCCGCATAGGCAAACTCAAGAAGCGCGGCGAAGAGGCCAAGGTGCTGCAGGGCGTCATTGGCGAAACCATGCGCCTGCGCGATGAGTGGAAGAAAGCCAGCGAGGCGGGAGAGGCCAGTGCGCGCGGCCTACGAAACCAGCTCGACCGCAACGTTGCTGCCCTGCGAAAACAAGGTGTCGAGGTCGGTCGCCTGGAGGACCACTACCGCACGCTGGGTCGCACTGCGCAAGCCGCTGCCCGGCAGGCCAAGGGTTTGCAGCAGATCGAGGCGGGCAAAGCCGGCCTGCGATCCACTGCCGTGCAGGCCACGGTCGGCACCGCGGCCTTGGCGGTACCCACCAAGATCAGTGCCGACTATCAGGCCATCGTGCGGGATATCGCCATCAAGGCGGGTGTGGCCAACAAGGCCGAGGAAGTCGAGCTAAACCGGGGCATCATCACCACGGCCAAAGACACCGGCCTGGCGCGCAACGAGGTGGCCGATGTTCTTAACAACCTGGTGGGGGCCGGTATGGACCTGCAGGAGGCGGCGCGTTATTCCAGCGTGGCCGCCAAGTTTGTGGTGGGTCAGGGCGCGGACGGTACCGACACCGCGCGAATGATCAACGCCCTGGGGCAAAACGCCAAGATCACCGACCCCGTGGTGATGCAGCGCGCGCTGGAGGCCATCGCCTACCAAGGCCAGGCTGGTAGCTTCGAGGCCAGCGACATGGCCAAGTGGTTCCCTGAGCTGCTGGCCGGCATGGCGAAGCAGGGCATTTACGGCATGGATGCCGTCACCCAGCTGGGTTCGATCCTGCAGGTGCAGATCAAATCTGCCGGCAGCGCCGATGAGGCGGCCAACAACCTCAAGAACTGGATGGAAAAGATCGGCTCGGGTGAGACGGTCAAGGCGTACAAGGACGCCGGCATTGACTATCAGAAATCGCTCAATTCCGGCCTGCAGAGCGGCATGTCGACGCTGGAGGCCAGCTTTGCACTGGCCCAAAAATACATCCAGAAGACCGACCCGAAAAAGGCCGCTGCCATGGCTGAGGCGGCGGCCAAGATCAACCAGGAGACGGACCCCGAAAAAGCCAAGCGCATGATGCAGGCGCTGGAGGAGGCCATGCGTACCGGCGACTTGTTCGCGGATATGCAGGTCAAATCTGCGCTCATGGCCTACATGCAAAACAAAGCGCTGTACGAGGAACTGAAAACCCAGTCTGCAGACGCGGCGGGCATCCTCGACCAGAACCTGGCAGAGCGCCGCGAAACGTCCTCGCAGAAGTGGAAAGAAACCGCCAACGAGATTGACGACGCGTTCCGCGCCATTGGTGACGGCCTGCGGCCGTTGACGGACGGTGCCGCCGACGTATTGCGGGCGACGGCCACCGGCATTGGCTGGATTGCCGAAAAGGTGCCGTCCTTGGCCCTTGGGGCTACAGCGCTGGCAGCGGGGGGCTTTGCCATCACCAAAGCGGTGGCGGCCATCCGGGTTGCCAGAGGCCTGTACAACGTCGCCAAGGGCGCTGCAGGCGCTGCTGGAGTGCAACGCGTATTTGTCACCAACCCCCAGGCCGGGGCTGGCGATGGCGGCGGCAGTTCGGTAGGCGGCGGGGCTGGGGACACCGCACGGCGCAACCCTCGGCGTAGCCGGTTGGGCCGTGTCGGCGGTCTGCTGGGGCGTGCCGGACGCTTGGCCAGCTTTGGTAAGGGGGTGCCGGTGCTGGGCGCTGCGGTGGCCGCACTGCAGATTGGCAGCGCTGTGGCCAGCGACCAGCCACCCGAGCAAAAAGCCGAGGGTGTCGGCAGTGCGGTGGGCGGTTTGGCCGGAGGCATTGCCGGCGCAGCCACGGGCGCGGCCTTGGGCTCGATCATTCCGGTGGTCGGCACGGCTATTGGTGGTCTGGTAGGCGGCATCCTTGGGAGCCTTGGCGGGGACGCGCTGGGCGCCAAAGTCGGCAGCCTTTTTGCCAGCAAGGCGCAGCCTGATCCAGCGGCTGCGCCGGCGGAACAGGGGGCGCCTGCAGAAGGTAGCGAAGCCGGGGCGGCGAAGGCTGCGCCCTCTGAGTCGCCTGTTACGCGTAACGGCCCTGAGTCGCTGCGGGTGGTGCCGGCGCCTGCCGAGCCGGCGGTTTCCTACGATCCCAAGGACCCTGATTCCAAGGACCCGTTCCTGGTGCCGGCGCTGACTGCTGGCAAGGTGCGTTTCCCTGGTGCACCGCTCACGCGGCCGCCGGCCGAGCCGGTCGTTACGCGTAACGAGCCTGAGCCGTTGCGGGTGGTGCCGGCGCCTGCCGAGCCGGCGGTTTCCTACGATCCCAAGGACCCTGATTCCAAGGACCCGTTTCTGGTGCCGGCGCTGACTGCTGGCAAGGTGCGTTTCCCTGGTGCACCGCTCATGCGCCCGCCGGCCGGCGACCCTGCGGCCTTGCTGGGCAACCTGCAGCCGGCCGGCACGGTGGGGCCTGGTTTGGCTCAGGCGGGGAAGATGCTGGGCGACTACCAGCGTGCAGCGGATAAGCCGGCGCCGGCCAAGGCTGAGCAGGCATCACTCAAGCTGGACCAGCGCTTTGACCTGAGCATACCGGTCACGGTCCAGGGGGACGTAGCGGACCGGCAGAAACTCGCCAACGAGTTGCGCCCCTATTTCATGCAGATGATGCAGGACGCTACCCGCGACATTAACGCGCGTCAGCTGTACGACGCGCCGCACCTGTAGGGAGGATAACCAATGGCGTACATGGAGAAGCTGCAGGGCAGCCTAAAGTCGCTTGCCGCTGCAGGAGAGGCTGGCCGCCGCACGGTGGACGGCATGCTGGGCCCTATGAATGGGGCCGTTACGCAAATGAAAGGGGCTGTTTCCGAGCTGGAAACCCTGCCGGTGGTGGGGGAGCTGATCGGAGGCAAGCTGAACCGGGTCATGGGCGGTATCGCCCAAGCCCAGGCCAAGGTCGGCAAGGTGCTGGCCGTCTACAACCAGGCCAGCAACGCGGTCACGCAAGTGCAGGAGCGGGTGGCCGAGTTTGGCGAGCAAGCAGACCGGGCAAAGAAGGCCATTTCTAACATTGCGGATAAGTACAACCAGGCCGGCGGTATCAGCGGCATGGTGTCCAATTTCTCGCTGTCGGAAATGTTCTCCAGCGCCTCGATCCGCCCCAAGGAAGACCCGCCCAAAGAGGCCATCAAGGCGTTCCCTCATCTGCTGATTCTGCAGCCTCAGAGCGTCAAGGCGGAGCCGTTCTATTTCAACCTGGACACGGCGGCCTTTGACGAACTACGGCGCAAGACCTCGTTTCGCTGGGCGGCTCAGGAGCGCCTTACCCGGCGCTCTGCGCAGCAAGCGGTGGGCATTGGCGATGAGCGCCTGACGCTCAAGGGCGCAATTTTCCCCTCGTTCCGGGGTGGCCTCGGCCAGCTCGACACCTTGCGCAGCATCGGCGGCCAGCTGCAGCCGCTGGGGCTGACCACTGGCTACGGCCAGGTGCTGGGCAATTGGTGCCTGACTGATATCGAGGAAGAACAACCCACGCTGCTGCAGGGCGGAATTCCGCGCAAGCAAGCATTCACCTTGGAGTTCACGCGCTATGGCGATGATCTGTCGAACGTCTGACGGCGATGTGCTCGACGCAATCTGTTTCCACTATTACGGGCACCTGAGCGGCACGGTGGAGGCGGTGCTGGGTGCCAATCCGGGCCTTGCCGTCGAGCCGCAGCCCTACCGTTCCGGGGTGCTGATTACCCTTCCCGAACTGGCTAGAACCGACCAGCTGACCGTCCAGCTGTGGGACTAGTACCCCGCCTTACCGGAGCTTTCCATGAAACCGCAATTTCGTATCGTCGCTGACGGTACCGATATCACGCGCCTGATAAATGACCGCCTGCTGATGCTGCGCACGCTCGACAAGCCCGGCATGGAGTCGGACGAGTTCGAACTGCGTATTGACGACCGCGACCAGGCCGTTTCGCTGCCGTCGCGCGGTGCCAAGATCGAGGTTTTTTTAGGCTATGACGGCACGCAACTGACCCGCATCAACAGCTATACGGTCGATGAGGTTGAGCTAACCGGGCCGCCGGATACGCTGGTCATCCGAGGCAAGGCCAGCGACATGCGCGGCAGTGGCAAGACCACCCGTAACGGCAGTTTCGAGGGCAAGACGTTGGCCGAGATTGTCGCCACGGTGGCCCGTCGTAATGGCTGGATACCGGCCTGTGATGTGCAGACCGTCGTGGACCGGGCGGACCAGCTCGGGGAGTCTGACTACAACTTTATTACCCGCATTGCCCGCCTGTATGACTGTACCGCCAAGGTGGCCAGCGGCAAGCTGATAGTCCTCAAGCGGCAGGCTGGCGTCACGGCCAGTGGCAAAACGCTGCCGGCGGTCACCATTCGGCGCTCGGACGTTGGCCGCTACTCATTCCGCCTCGGGGACCGTTCGACCCATAAGAGCGTCAAGACCACCCACCATAACGCCAAGACCGGCACCCTCGACGTTATCGAACTGAAAAACGACGACGCCCCGGACGGCCTGCCGCCTGTGCATACCGACCGGCATATACACCCGAATAAGAACGCTGCTGAGCAAGCCGCCAAGGCGCGCCTGGCGGCGTTCAACCGCTCGACCGCTGGGGTGCGATTGGAAATGCCGGGCCGTGTCGACCTATTCGCAGAGCGCCAGATCAACGCCCTGGACTTCAAAGACGGCTTTGACGGCGAGTATCTGGTGGATTCCGTGGAGCAGGTATTCACCCAGGCGGGGTGGTCGACCACCTTTGAATGCAATGGCGGTAAGAAAGGCAAGGCCAAGGCTGCTGGTAAGAACAAGAAAACCTCAACACCGCTCGAAGTCGTGCAGCTTTAACCGCACAGACAAACAGACCATCACTGGAGACTTAAATGGCTATCGCTGTACATCAGTTGCAACAGATCCTCCCCAACGCCGGCCGAAAAGCCGGCGTTTTTGTTTCCGGCCTCAACGCAACAATGGGCAAGTACTCGATCATCACCGCTCGGCGTATGGCTGCGTTCCTTGCGCAAGTCGGCCATGAGTCGGGCCAACTGCTGTATGTGCGAGAGCTCGGTAACGATGCCTACCTCGCCAAGTACGACACCGGACGGTTGGCGGAGCGCCTCGGCAACACCCCGGCGGCTGATGGCGATGGCCAGAGGTACCGTGGCCGTGGACTTATCCAGATCACCGGCCGCGACAACTACGAGGCCTGCAGCGAAGCGCTGTTCGGTGACAGCCGCTTGCTCAATACCCCCGACCTGCTCGAGCAGCCCGTCTACGCCTCACTGTCGGCCGGCTGGTACTGGCAGCGAGCGGGGCTTAACACCCTGGCTGACAAGGTGCTGCAGGCCGATGACTCGGTGTTCGAGCTGATCACTCGGCGTATCAATGGCGGCCTGAATGGGTTGAAGGATCGCCAGGCACTCTACAAGCGTGCGCTTGAGGTGCTGCAGTAATGCCTATGAATTGGCGTATCGCGCTTCTGGCTGTTGCGGTCGGGCTCTATGTCGGCGGGCGAGGGGCCTGGGTGTGGCAGGCCAGCGAGTACGGAAAGCAGCTGGCTGAACAGGCGTCAGGTTATGTCCAGCAACTGGCGGACAGTGATCGGGCTCACGGTCGAGAACGTGAGGAGGCTGCAGCTACGGCCCTCCAGCAGCTGGCGGAGCAGAAAAGTCAGCGACAAGCCCTGGAAGATCGCCTGCAGGAGCAGGGGAAAACACATTGGAAGGAAATGAGCGATGCACAACAGACTCAAGATCGCCTGCGTGACAGGCTGGCTACTGCTGACTTGCGGCTGTCAGTCCTTGTCGACGCCGGAGCCTTTGCCACCCCGGGTGGTGACAGTGGGATGCGAGAAGCCGCCGGCACCGGAGGCGTGGTTCATGGCGCCTTACGCGCCCGACTTGACCCAGCGCATGCTCAACGAATTATCGGCATCACTGACACCGGTGATCGAGGACTGATCGCACTGCAGGCCTGCCAGGCCTACGTCCGTGAAGTGACCAAATGAAAAGAGGCGAGCCGGGTAGATGCGTCAACATCTAGCCCGGCCCGCCGAACCCGCAGACCCTTCCTGCAAGTCCAGCCGTAGCCTCTGCCTTGTGCACAAAGCGCGGCGAGCCTAACACCTGTTTATCCATACAGTAAAGACTTGCATACCTATGACCTCTCCAATTATCCCCTGGATGGGTGGCAAACGCCGCCTGGCCGACCGCTTGATCCCCCTCTTTCCCCCTCATGAGTGCTACGTTGAAGTCTTCGCCGGCGGTGCCGCCTTGTTCTTCATGCGTCCCCAGCCCGCTCCAGTGGAGGTGCTGAACGATCTCAACGGTGACCTGGTCACCCTCTACCGCGTTGTGCAGAACCACTTGGAGGAATTCGTGCGCCAGTTCAAATGGGCGCTCAGCTCCCGCCAGATCTTCGAGTGGCAGAAGATGACGCGCCCGGAAACCTTGACTGACATCCAGCGCGCTGCCCGGTTCTTCTATCTGCAGCAGCACGCTTTCGGCGGCAAAGTCACCGGGCAGACGTTCGGTACCGCTACCACTGGGCCGGCCATCAACCTACTGAGGATCGAAGAGAACCTGTCCGCTGCCTGGCAGCGCCTCGCCGGCACCTACGTCGAGAACTTATCCTGGCTCGCTTGCGCCGAACGTTACGATCGAGCGCACACGTTTCTCTACATGGATCCGCCCTACTGGCAGACCGCTGGCTACGGCGTGGATTTCCCTTTCCACGAGTACGAACGCATGGCGGACTTCATGCGCCGCTGCAAGAGCAAGGTAATGGTCAGCATCAACGACCACCCGGACATCCGACGCGCCTTCGACGGATTCCATTTCGAGTACCTGGACATTCGCTACAGCAACACCAACCAGCGTCAGGGTAAAGCTGAGGTGACCGGCGAGTTGGTGATCATGAACTGGCAGCCTTCCTCGCTTGGCGGTTTGTTCTAGATGAACAGTTCAGTCCTTAGCCGATTCACGCTCTCATCGAGGGCGACTCGACTCATCTCAGGAAGTGATTGCACTGGGCCATCATCCACCCATGCAAGGAGCAAGACCAATGCAACTGAGTGACGCGGTAGAAGTGGTGCAAGTGGCTGGAGCGACCCAGGCCAATGAAAAGCTGGCCGAGGGCTGGAAGTTGTTGGCTGTCGTGCCTAATGAAAACGCCAGCGGTAAGGCTTATGTGGCCTATGTATTGGGCAGGTCTGAAGAATCCCAGCCGCTGAACACCGAGGCGGTGCAAGGTGCGGCGAAAGCGATCAAGGAACGGGGCCCTTTGGGCCTGTCCACCCCGCGCCGCTGAAGAGAGTGGCGCTGCCCGGGCAATGTCCATAACGGATTTTCCGTTCAATAGAGGCCCTCATACCGAACGGTACGGGGGCCTTTTTTTGCCCGCGTCACCCAAAAAAGCCGAAATGGGCGACCAAAAATGACAGCTGGCCCAATGTCCTACCGGGGCCGAGCAGACCTGACCCTGATCTACGACGCGGCGGCCTGACTCGGCTGCAGCGCCGAGTGCCAGGGCGTCGATGTGGTGGTGAGCCGGCCGAGTGCCGGCGCTCCGGTATCGATGCTGGTCGGCCGCCAGTTTGGCACGGCGTTGCTTTCCTGGCGCCGGGCGTCACCCGG
Source organism: Pseudomonas sp. LAIL14HWK12:I10 (assembly GCF_900184205.1). NCBI lineage: Bacteria > Pseudomonadati > Pseudomonadota > Gammaproteobacteria > Pseudomonadales > Pseudomonadaceae > Pseudomonas > Pseudomonas sp. LAIL14HWK12:I10. The sequence continues at coordinate 35,970 of NZ_FXWU01000014.1, forward strand.
GCCTCCCTGGTGCTACCCGAAGGTGCTGGCCGGCCAAGTGCAGTCCATCGTCGTGAGCAGCGAGGAAGAGTGGTGTTTTTGTAAGTCAAACTCATACACGGTGTAGACGATTGCTACACAGAGTGGTATATTGGTGGCGTGGAAGGGATTTCCACATCACCTAGAGGAATCGCTAGGTAACCGCGTCAAACCGGCCCCCAATGTCTGGGGATCGGAACTACTTGAGGAGTCGTTAATGTCCGCAATCGCCAAGAAGTTGAATTTCCATCGTGTTCGAAGAATGTCACGTGACATCGGACCATAAGGGGGTGAGGAGCAAAATTACTCAAATCTTTTAGAGGTACTAATGATGTCAGCTCAAATCATAGAGCGAGATAGGCCCGTTCCAATCAACATGCGGGTCGACACAAAAAAACGAAGCCTGATCGATGCGGCAGTGGAACTGCTTGGGACCGACAGAACTAGCTTCATCCTGGATGCTGCCTGTAAGCGGGCTGAAGAGGTGATCATGGATCGTCAGTTATTTCTCCTGAGTGAAGAAGCATTTGACCGCTTTGAGAAGGCACTTGAAGATAATCCATTGAGGGATAATAAGTGTCTACAGAAATTGATGTCCAAGCCCGCCCCCTGGAGCTGAGCAAGCCCGAAAAACTGAACACGTTTCACGATTTCAGTAATTTCGACTGTGGGGAAACCTCGATCAACGAGTACCTCCACAAGTACGCAAGGAAAGGGCAGAAAAACAAGCAAGCGGTGGTCTATGTTGTATGTTTCAAAGGTACGAACCAGGTCGCTGGGTTCTACACGCTGTCCAGCGGTTCGATCGCACGTGACTTCGTGATGCCTAAGAAGCTTCAACGCAACACGCCAGACGTTCATCCAGCGACCATTCTTGGTCGTATGGGGGTCACAATGACTGCCCAGGGGTTCGGATTCGCCGAAGGCCTTCTCCAAGATGCCATCCGTCGTGTGCTCGTGTCTGCTGAAGAGGTCGGGACTGCAGCTCTTTTGGTCCACCCGTTGAATGAGTCACTTGCAAACTTCTATGAGAAGAAGGCAGGTTTCGTACGCTGTCCTGAGCTCTCGCCGCTCACCCTGATGCTGTCCTTGCGGTAGCAGCCCAACCCGCCGGTTCGCCGGCGGGGGTTTCTTTTCTATCCCTCCAATCCCCTCATTCTGATTCCGCTCCATATTCTTTCCAGTTCTTTGATCGACTCACCATCCATCCATTTTGCATAAACTTCCACCAGCATGGTGAAATCTTTATGGCCAATTTGCTTGGTGATGAAAGCAAGGTTGCCTCTTGCTGTCAGGCACCAACATGCGAAGGTGGCGACTGCCCACAAGGTGACTTACCTTCAGTAAAGGCCTCATTCCCTCAAGGACCAGAGGTCTTTCTTGTGCTTGTATCGCTGAAAACCGCAGAAATGGGGACCGAGAATGTCTAAAGTGATTTCGACGTTCCCCAACATTCCGTAGTTAAGGAGCTTTTCAGAGATGACGGATCACACTGACCATGACCTACGCGCCCGCGTTGAAGCCAACTACCGTGCCGATCTGGCGACTCTGCCCACCGCGCTGCTGCCAGCGCTTGAGCGGCTGGCCGATGGTCCGCGTTACAGCCTGGTCGGGCTGCTGGCCAGCGTGGCCCGAAGCCCGGCCGGCGAGCTCTCATATGACCTCGGTCTGGTTCATGGTCATATCTTCGCCGCCCTGCAGCGTAACGAACTGAGCGAGGCTGAGACCGATGCACTGTTATCCTTCGTCCGGGAGTTGACGATATAAGTACCGTCCTACTCTACCGTGGCTCGGCCGATGTGGTCGTCAGCTACGGAGAGGTGAAGGGTGAGTAGGCACAGCAACGCCACTCCAGAATTAGTCCCCATTTCTAAAGCGAACAGCTTTTTTTAACAAATAGATCTTTCTGTTTATATCTCCATCAAGAATGGGTGAGTCTAGGAATGTGTTGGCTTCTTTAAGGCTCCTAAAATCTTTATTGCCAACATAGAAAAAGATGAGCGCTCGGAATATTCGATGTATTTGGTAAGCGATTTGATCTGCAGCAGCTGAGCTGATGCCAGCATGAACGTTACGGTTTCTGTAGACTTTAGAGATCTCCAGTATTTGCCTGATAAGCTCATGATCTTTGTATAGGTATGAGCAGCGACGTATGATGATGTCGCTGTTGTCGCTCTCGTTAACAGTGGACTCCAATGCGCCCCAGAGTTTAATTATCGAATAGTCGCTATCAGCTTCGTCGAGCGCTCTGGTGTAACGGATTATACCATCTCGTATTCTCTCTCCGCCCGTGATGGAATCTATCCGGCGTAAGATTTTTCGAATTGCGGCGGCTGTTTTTTTCAAGTTATCCTGTTTGAAGACAAAGGTTTTCTCAGAGATTTCAGTATGTTCATACCAATAATCCTCGGATGCTAACGATCCATCAGTATTATGACCTGTATGCATGCCTCCAAGTCGTATTTTGTTGATTGCTCCTTTCCGCCGTCCCCACAACGAAAAGCTCATCCCTGGATTGGCGTAGAAGGACAGAACGCCTCTTAGGAAGTCTAGGTGTTCCATTGAAGAATAAAATGCATCCGCAAGTGATCGTGCCTCTAAGCTGATGATTACGCCCGAGAAATTCTCTGGTGTATGGGAGTGTGGTTTAGTCCAAGTTTCATCAAGCTGCTGTCGTGTGCTGTATTTTTTTGGTAGCCCTGAGGGATAGAAGCTTATTTCCGCGTCGTGGATTTTAATTCTCTTGATAGGAGGGTGGCCCGATATTGAAATGGATGTCGCTATGTGAAAATTTTTGGTGGGCTTTTTGAAGTGGCTTACTATATTTGAGTTTAAGAATTTCAATAGCTTTTCTTTGTTTTTTTGTTTGGTGGTCAATGCCTCTTTCGTATATGTGTCAAGTGCGGAGTCAATAAGTGAGTCTAGCGTATCGGGTGATAGGGATTCACATCTTGAAAATTCGAGCATGCTTTTGAGTGCGGATTTATACTCAAAATATTCGGCGCCGTAACTAGCGCGCCCATCTTTAGTGAGTGTGGCTGATTTTAGTATCTGCTCGATGATTATTTCGGGCTTAAAGTTTTTGCTCTTTGTGCTCCAGAGGGCTGGCATTGATTACTAACCTATCGCTGACTTTTGATTAGATTTCGGATGATGGATCTAGTTGGATAGATCTGAGAATAGACTTGATAACGCTTGGTCGCTGACCGTAAAAGATCCCGTAACGTGAGCTCATGTGTTAAGGCCGCCACTGCCTCTGGGATCGCTCATGCCCGCAGGCGTTCTACCCCAGATAAAATTGCGTCGGCATGGGTATCGAGGGTCGCTAACACGGCCATGACGTTTTCATGTATGTGGACTGAGCCGCGATGGCTCACCCATAGCGAAAGCTCCTCCAGAGCTGCTCTGATGGCGACCTGGTTCAGATGCAACAGCTCAAGGGTGTCAGCTGTGGTCGAGGCTTGGTCATCCATGTGCATGCTCCAGGTACGAGAATTTTTAGGGCAACTTTAGGGCAAATCCTAGGGCGTGTTAGGCCTATGCAGGCCATCCGCTAAAGTCAGAATAGCCATTTATGCTGGTCTCCGGAGGCCTATTGAGACCATCGGGCGGGTTCAAATCCCTATCCCTTGTTTAGCCAGGATCAGTGCTCGGCGCGGCTCGGCCTCCGTGGGCGAACTCGGGTCTATCCTTGGGGCAAAAATGGGGCAAACTGTGCGCCATTCAATGCCAATCTATGCCAATGCGCTTGTGTATGCCAAGACGAAAAAAGGCGCCCAAGCCCTCATACTGTGGGGCTTGGGCGCCTTTTCCTGTTCCTACTGCAGCACAATCGGGGTGTGCATCGGTAGATTTCAAGTTTCAAATAGGTCGGGTATGGTCGGGTGACGAGGCAACCCTTAGACTGGAGGTATGACGAACAAGCCTAGGAGAGGCCGAGTGGACGAGTCAAAGAGGCAGGATCTCACGGTGAAAGGTGAGTCTGTGGAGAGGGTGTTTGGTAATTATCAGGCCCGCCAGTACATGGTCAACCGTCGGTACCAGCGTAAGCTGGTTTGGACGCTCGAAGAAAAGCGTCGTTTTATTGACTCGCTACGCTCAGGCTATCCTGTCCCTATCGTCCTCCTAGCCGAGCGTCAAGGTGCTTCGGGTTTCGGCCAATTTGAAATTATCGATGGGATGCAACGACTCAATGCAATTTTCGGTTATATCGAAAATGAGTATTCAGTTGATGGTATGTATTTCGATTTAAATACCATGGCAGAGACGAAGGCGTTGCTGGATGCGGGCACCGTAGGGCAGCGGGAACCTGTTCTGCCGCGCGATGCTTGTGTTGCTATTGCTTCCTATACCATTCCCCTTTCAATTTATGAGTTTTCGGGTGATGGCGAGGTCGACGAGGTTTTCCGTCGAATTAATTCCGGCGGTCGGAAACTGTCCCGTCAAGAGTTGCGAATCGCTGGTAGTACAGGGCACTTTGCGCAAGCTGTCCGCTATGTCGCGTCCAAGGTCCGTGGAGACGTTTCTTCGTCCGATGAGCTTCCTCTTAATGAGATGAAAAAAATCTCGATTACGAATAAGGAGTTGGATTACGGCATCGATGTCGATGAGATGTTCTGGATCAAACAAGGAGTGCTGACAAAAGAGCAGGTTCGTGAATCCCGTGATGAAGAGATTGTGGCCGATGTATTAGCCTTCATGCTGTTGGACGTTAAGCCACCATCTCGGAGCGAAGTTTTAGATGATTTCTTTGGATACAGTGAGGGTGAGAACTCCCAAGCACGCTATGACCAAGTAGAGCTTGCAGTACAGAAAAACACCATAGAAATAGTTACTCTTGACTTTCAGCGCGTACTAGATCAGCTGAAGCTTACTCTGGGTAGGAGCGGGAAATCGCTTGGGCAGTTGCTTTTCGGAGCGCAGCCACCCCGCGCTCCGCGTTACTTTCAAGTGGTGTTCCTCGCATTGCATAAATTGATTGTAGTCCAAGGGCAAGAGGTGGTAGATCAAGATCAACTTATTAAATTGATGGAGGGTAGTGGTAAACAGATCAATGTCCCCGAAGGCGGGCGATGGGGAGCCGAGGATCGCTTGAATTCTGTCAATGCGGTCGCAGGTATTTATGGTGCTGCATTTGGTCCGTCTCAAGGATATGATCCTGGGAAAGTCCGATGGATCACCCAGATGGAGAATATTCTGACACAGTCATACACTGAGCAAGCGTGCTATGACTTCAAACAGGGTTTTTTGCGTTTGGATGGTAAACACACGTTCGATGAAGATAGTTTTGAGAAAATCTTGAAAACGCTTGTTGGTATATCTAACCTGCGGAAGGGCGTTCACGGCTATGTATTAGTTGGAGTGGCAGATACCGACGCAGATGCCCAGCGAGTCAATGCTTTATATGGTGTGAAGCCAACGCCGTTTGATCGCTTCTTCATTACGGGGGTGGAGCATGAGGCTGCAGCCTTGGGGAAAACTCTGGATGAGTTGTTCATGGAGTTGACCACAAAGATTAAGCATTCTGCATTGTCTGAGCCACTGCGGGACTACGTGGCTCGGAATATAAAGTCAGTACGCTATTATGATAAGACTATCTTCGTGTTTGAGGCTTGCGCTCAAAACGAGCCATCCAATTACGGTGGGCAGTTTTATATTCGTCACGGAAATAAACTTGCAGAAATTCCTACCGCCCAGTACGGAGAGCTATTCAGACGCTTTCTCGCGGGAATGTGACAATGAGCATTAAAGCTTTTTAGCCTGACCTTTAGAAGCCCAGCCGCGAGCTGGGCTTCTCTTAGCGCTGTTGAGGAGTGGTTGGTACAAAATTGGTACGGGACAACTTTTGTAGCGCTAAGGCCTGCGTAAATAAAGGGTCCTAGAAAAAGTATGCCCAATCCATCATCGGTGCAACGGAGAACCGGCGCGACGGCTCAGGCCTTGTCGCAACTGGGTTAGTGCCTGATTTTGCAGTCATTTCGTTCAACGTGTTTCGTACCGGATTCGGGGTTTTCAGGGCGATTTCAGCAAGCGGTGGCTGCGATTTAGCAACCGGGCGGCGACGTGTAGCAAATTCCCGTGGCAACGAGCAGTGCACACACTGGCGGATTGTTAAGCCTGTTACACAGGCCATGTTCGCTTGAGGAGGGAAGGTAGCTAGTTTACCAAGAGAAATCGCGGTTCGTCCGGAAACAGGTTCTTCGGATGCTATTGGCGCGACATGAGGCCTCCATACCTCAACCTCTGTGAGCCATGGGCACTCATTTAGACCGCCTCACCGAGACTGGCCCGACGTGATCACACTGCATCATAGCGATACTCGATATCGCGCTACCTCCCAGCCAGGTTCGGCCATCGAAGCCCCTATTCCTCTCGACGTTAAGGACCATCGCTGGCACCCAGCACCAGCGTCGGCAACGTAAATCTCAAAGCCTACGCCGCACCTGTAGGAGCTGGCTTGCCTGCGACGGGCTGTGAAGCAGCCCCAATACAGGCAACACTCCTCTCAACCCTGGGCGCGCATATCGCAGCAATCTTGCTCTGATAGATCTGATGGCGTTGGTCGAATATAGCGATAAGCGCTCATTCAAATCACGTCATGTGACAGCCGCGAGCCATGCAGCAAGCTTCGGTTATCTGACGGCTCCTCACGTAATGCCTCGGATCTGCTCAAACAGATGATCTACTTAAATCTCAAGGCCTGCGCTGACCCTTAGTAGCTGATGCCTGCGATGGGCTGTAGAGCCCCCAATACACCATATCTACTTGATTTCATTTCCGGTTTTTAGTCTGGAAGTAAATAGTAATTTTCCGAAAGGCGAGCTTCCAGATAGTCAAAGAGCGCTAACGCATCCCCTGCGTACAAAAAACCATCTTCAGTTCCGTCGGCCAAAAGTTTTGTGCCGTTCAGGGACTTAGTAATCGTATATGAGTCGAACTGAGCTGCTTTTTTTAGTTCTGTTTTTATATTGAAGCGGTTCCCGTGGGCGATGGCGTTCCTAATGTGCCTAAGGAACTCAAGCTCAGGCGCTTTATTTAAATATCCAAAGCGAGAAAAGGCGTCACCTACATGAAGGATTGCAGCCTTAATAGGTAGGGTCAAGAATTCAATATTTTTGTTAGGGTTTTTCTTTATGTGCTCCATAGATGGTTTTAGCGGTAGATGATAAGCCAGGGGGCTATTGATTCTTCCGATGCTGTCAGTGTGTAGTGATGGGCTGGCTTTAGTAGGGATGACTATGTTGTGTGCTCGTTTGGCTAGTTGAGAGTTAGGGTCTGCATATCCTGCTATTCCAAGCATGAATGCTCCAATTGGTGATCGTGCAGTATTTATCGCGTCTATGAGCTCGAGTTGTACCGAATTAACCATTTTTAAGGACCTGCTCTGGCGGGTTGCTGTGTTCGACTATGTAGGGTTTGAGCAACCAGCTACCAGCCTTTGGGAGATCGCTCAGCTTAGCCTAATTTCGTTCAATCGGGGTTAGCAGTCACTGAAACTTGCAGCAATCACGCCCATGAACTAAATATACATCGATTTGCAACCATCTGCACCCGCATCATCAAGCGTGGTTAACCCGAGTGTATGCGGGCACAGTCACAGCCTTTTCAAACAATTAGAGCATAATGTCAGTGCCCAACCCTGTCCCTGGATTTGCCTCACCCACCGCGGTCATGATCACCTGGGCACCCGCAAGATGTGGGGGCTGGTTCTTCTTCGATAAGTACTGCAGGCACGCATTGTTCAGTGATGCAAAGTCTATGGTCATGAATGCAGCCAGATTTTCAGTATCGTCGAAAATGCCCGTGGCATGTAGCTTTACCTCCTCCAAAGCTTCATTCAGGTTCATTCGCGCGTAGATGAGTTTTGGATTGTCATTTCTACTTCTGAATAGTTTGTCTAGATTTCATGGGTCGTAGGAGATGCTTCGCTTTCCTCGCTCAGCGCGTGAACCCTCGCAAAGGCTGTCTCGGAAAGATCAATCGTAAGTATTCATCTTCACTTCAACTTTTGCGAACGTGGAGGCGAGAATGAAAGAGATCATATCAAGGTCGGAAATGGTTGGTGTCTTGCGAATGAGTTCTTTTGCAGACTTGGTTGTTTTACGATCAGGTTTTGCAGTTTTGCAACGTATAAAGTCTCAGTGGTTGTAGGCATGATGCTGTTTCTCATAGGTGTTGCCTATGTACATTTGCAGCAGGGTAATTCAAGTGTTTGTCAGTAGGTAGATTCGGCTGGCCGTCATGTTGTGCAGTACGCATGATAGCCCTACTCATAAAGGCCTAGCCATACAGTGAAGGCCTGTCAAGGAGTACGGCTATCATACGTTTGGAGCGCTAGGGATGCCCAGTAAACGGCATGGGGCGGATGCCTTAGCTCCGCGAGCCCAACTGCCCATCAAGCTCGACCGTTTAACTCGGCAAACTCATATGCAACAACGGAAACGGCCGCCCCTCACCATCCACCTCAGAGCGCCCCGTCTGCACAAACCCATAATGCAGATAAAACCCCACAGCCTCAGGGTTCTGCTCGTTCACATCCACACTCAGCGTGTGCCGCGAACCGCGTGCGTAATCCAGCAGCGCACGCCCAATCCCACGCCCACGCAGGTCGGGGTCGATGAAGAGCATTTCCACATGCTCCTGATTCAGCCCCATGAAGCCTAACGGGCAATCTTCAGCATCGACCGCGACCCACAACTCGACAGCGGGAAGGTAAACATCGCGCAACTGCGGCAGCAGCGCGTCTATGTCGGATGCCTGCAAAAAATGGTGAGTGGCGCGAACGGCGCGCAGCCAGATGTCGAGCAGCAGTGGATGGTCTGCGGCGTTGGCCTGACGAATGATCATGTAATCAACCTTGTTCACTTGATAACGGAGTAGCGGCACGCCATCGGGCGACCGTATAAGTGTCGGCATCTTGAATGCCCGCTTCGCGAACTAACGCCTGGGCGGTGCACTGCAGAGGGGGCCGAAAAGGAAGGGGCTGAAAACGTACTGATACCCGCAGGTTGCGTCAAGGGCCGGGGACGGCTTCAAAGCCGCGCCGTCCCCGGTAATCACTCAGATCGAGCGCTGGTTAACCCGCGCCGTAAGCTGCTCGGCGCTTTCTTTGCGCTCGGAATAGCGGTCCACCAAAAACTCGGTGCGGTCGCGCAGCAACAGGGTGAACTTCACCAGCTCTTCCATCACGTCGACCACCCGGTCGTAGTAGGGCGATGGCTTCATGCGGCCGGCATCGTCGAATTCCAGGTACGCCTTGGGCACCGAGGACTGGTTGGGGATGGTGAACATGCGCATCCAGCGGCCCAGTACGCGCAGTTGGTTAACCACGTTGAACGACTGCGAACCCCCGCACACTTGCATTACGGCCAGGGTCTTGCCTTGGGTGGGGCGTACGGCGCCGAGGGCCAGGGGGACCCAGTCGATCTGCGCCTTGAACACGGCCGACAGGGCGCCGTGGCGTTCGGGCGAGCACCAGACCTGGCCTTCGGACCACAGCACCAAATCACGCAGTTCTTGCACTTTGGGGTGCTCTACCGGCACGTCATCAGGCAACGGCAGGCCGGAGGGATCGAAGATGCGCGTCTCGGCACCGAAATGCTGCAGAAGGCGGGCGGCCTCTTCGGTCAGCAAGCGGCTGAAGGAGCGTTCGCGGGTCGACCCGTACAACAGCAGGATGCGCGGTTTGTGCTCGCTGGCACGGGGCGCGGCTGGGGCTGCGTCGAACAGGGACAGGTCGAGGTTGGGCAGTTGCTCGGACATGGGGCCTCCTTAAAGCGTGCCGATGCGGTCCAGCTCGCGCTGGAGCTCGTCGTGGCCGAGGGTATTGAAGGGGAGGGCGAAGAGGGCGTTGCAGCGTCGCTCGATGATGGCCAGCGTGGCGTTGAACGCGGCGTCAATCGCAGCCTCGTCACCCTCGACCTCGGAAGGGTCTTCCAGGCCCCAGTGGGCTTTTAGGGCCGGGCCGAAGTACACGGGGCAGGGTTCACCGGCAGCTTTGTCGCAGACGGTGATGACGATGTCCGGCGGGTTGGCGGCGAAGGCATCGTTACCTTTGCTGCGCAGGCCTTCTGTGGAAATGCCGGCCTGCTGCAGGGTGGTGAGGCTGCGCGGCAGCACCTGGCCTTTGGGAAAACTGCCGGCACTGACGGCTGCGAAGCCTGGCGGTGCCAGGTGATTGAACAGCGCTTCGCTGAGGATGCTGCGGCAGCTGTTGGCGGTGCACATGAACAGGACTTGCATTGGAAGGCTCTCTCGCGGGGTGGCGGCTTCAGCAGCAGGCGGCTGCGCGGACGGGGCGGTCGGCCATGTGCTGCAGGCGGGCTGTGTTCGCCTGCAGCCAGGTGGCATTGGCCTGCAACGTCACCTGCAGCATGTCGTGCACCCACGTGGGCAGGTTCGGGTTGAGGCGGTAATACACCCATTGGCCTTGGCGGCGATCCAGCAGCAGGCCGCTGCTTCGCAGTTGGGCGAGATGGCGGCTGATTTTCGGCTGGCTGTCGTCGAGGGCGCACATCAGCTCGCAAACGCAGAGCTCGCCCAGGCTGGCGATGAGCAGGGTGGCGCGAGCGCGGGTCTCGTCGGCCAGGTTCTTGAAGACCTCGGGTGGGGTGATCATGGAGGTGCTCTTTACATATGGATAATCGAATATACGGATTTCCATATGTTTAGAGCAAGCGGGAAAATGCGGCACGAAATTGATACAGAGCTACCGGAAATGATCAGATTTTGGCTCTTCTTTGTAGGGCGTTTCTGAATAACTCTTTGCAGGCCATTGCGTCATTGAAGTGAGGGGGAGAGCCTTCTAGTCTGGCCGCGTCGGTGAGAAATCAACGACCAGGTCTGCAAGCCTGTAGGGTCAACTAGGAAGAGTCCACCATCAGCCACAGATGCTCTGCATCCGGCTGCGCTTTATGGTGGCTACGTACGGGTGGTCCTCGGACCAGCCGGGCATTCTCTCTAGTTGCCCCCGGCCTTGCAGGCCTGTATGTAGCCGCCACCCAATCATCTGCAAGTGAGCAGGTGGCGATCTGAATAGTGCAACTAGAGAGACTCGCCATGCTCAAGATCGTCCCCGACCCACCGTGCTCCCCCGATACACCTCATCACCTCGAAGACACCCTGATCCAGGCCTCGGAGTACGTACTCTGCGCCTTGGCCGTCGCCCACCACGCCGTCTCCACGCTTCCCAAGTCGCCTGCCTCCATCATGACCCTGGCCGTCATGCACGAAATGGAAGCGGTGCGCACATTGCTGGAATCGGCGGTTGCGCAGGTGCAACTCACGGCCAGGCCGCACATGCAGACGCTGCATTGACATTCACCGATGCCGGGGCTGCTTTGCAGCCCTTCGCGGGCAAGCCCGCTCCTACAGGGGGCGTCGACGCGCTTGCGAACTTTGTTTTCGGCGCGACAGCGCAGGGGGATATGCAATGGACAAGGTATTACCAGAACGCACCGGCACGCTGGGTTTGACCATAGGCTCCGCGTCGTGCCTGGACGGCGTGATACAGGGCAAGCGCCTGTTTCGCGTAGAACCCGGCAACTGCTGCGACCATGCCATCGAGCAGGCGTCGGTGCTGATGGACTGCTCAAGACGAGCCTCGTTCATCGGCGTGATGGACGACGAACCTGTGTTGGTGTGGGCCTCGCACTTTCTTTGCGAAATGGCCAAGGCGTTGATGGACGATGCGCACATGGGCATGCGCAAGCATCGCTGATGCGTCAGCGCTCAACAGTGAGGATGTAAACAATGAAGATCTTTGCCGAAGGTGATAGCGGCAAGAACCCTCCCAGTCGCTGCTAGCCGTGTTGCCCCCGCAACAGTGTTTCGACAATCTGCTGCGCAGAGGGCACCGCGCCCGGTCTGCGCTGTTGGCTATCCCATTGAGGCTCAACGCTATTTTTTGTTTGGCACGGTTGCTGCGTTGTCTCATTCAACCCTTCGAGGACAGCCAAGGAGCCTCCCCATGAGCCAAGCCCCAATCAAGTTCGCCTACTGGGTCCCCAACGTCAGCGGTGGCCTGGTGGTGAGCACCATCGAGCAACGCACCAGCTGGGACATCGACTACAACCGTAAACTGGCGCAGATCGCCGAAAAGGCGGGCTTTGACTACGCCCTGTCGCAAATCCGTTTCACTGCCGGTTACGGCGCTGACAACCAGCACGAGTCGGTCACCATCAGCCATGCGCTGCTGGCCGCCACCGAGAAGCTCAAGGTCATCGCGGCTATCCTTCCAGGCCCATGGAACCCGGCGCTGGCGGCCAAGCAACTGGCAACCATCGACCAGTTCACCCAGGGCCGGATCGCCATCAACCTGGTGTCGGGCTGGTTCAAGGGCGAGTTCCACGCCATCGGTGAACCGTGGCTGGACCATGACGAGCGCTACCGCCGTTCAGAGGAGTTCATCCGTGCGCTGAAGGGCATCTGGACCCAAGACAATTTCACCTTCAACGGCGATTTCTATCGCTTCCGGGACTACACCCTCAAGCCCAAACCCCTGCAGCAGCCGCACCCGGAAATCTTCCAGGGTGGCAGCTCGCGAGCAGCGCGGGACATGGCGGCGCGGGTGTCGGACTGGTACTTCACCAATGGCAATACCGTGGAGGGGATCAAGGCCCAGGTCGACGATCTGCGTGCCAAGGCAGCCGCCAACGGCCATGCGATCAAGGTGGGGGTGAATGCCTTCATCATTGCCCGCGACACCGAGGAAGAGGCGCGGGCGGTGTTGCAGGAGATCATCGACAAGGCCAACCCTGAGGCGGTGAAGGCGTTCGGGCATGAGGTCAAGAACGCCGGGGCGGCCAGCCCGGAAGGCGAGGGCAACTGGGCCACGTCCAGCTTCGAGGACCTGGTGCAGTACAACGATGGGTTCAAGACCAACCTGATCGGCACACCGCTGCAGATTGCCGAGCGCATTGTTGCGCTGAAGGCGGTGGGGGTGGATTTGATCCTTTCAGGGTTCCTGCATTTCCAGGAGGAGGTGGCGTACTTCGGTGAGCATGTGTTGCCGCTGGTGCGCGAGCTGGAGGCCGGGCTCCGGGTGGAAAAAGCGGTGGCGTGAGGCCTGCCAGGCACGGCCCTACAAGGGCCGCGCCTGACATCAATGCAAACAGTGCTTGGATTGGCTCAATCGGCCAAACCCGTTAAGGTATCGCCCCTCGCAAGGATTGCCCCGCTTCAGGAAAGGTTCGATGCCGCTTTCGCCCAGTACCAACCCGCCCTTCGGCCTGCTCAACGGCCGCCGGTTCATACCCGACGCATCACTCAAGCCCCTGCTCGAGGGTTATTCAGCGTTGCAGGTTCCCGGCCCGGAAACGGTCTGGGCCACCGGCGAGGTCGACCTCGGCGATTCGGTGCACCTGCTGCGGTATTACCTGGACAACGAAGACTACTGGCTGCAAGTGCTGATGAACGGCGACAAGGTGGGCGATAGCGTGCTGTTCGGTTATCACAGCGCCGTAGCCCTCCGCGATGAGGCGCACCTTCAGCGCCTTGTCGGTAGCCAGTCCAAGGTCGGCCTGCCGATCTACGAACACGACGGCTGTCTGTATTCCCGCCAGTGGGGCCGTGAGCCGGGCCAGGCCAGGTTGGTGCCGTTGTATGAGCGGGTGGTCAGCCCCGACGCCCGTTATGGCATCCAGCACCTCTCAATGCTCTACGCCCGCGACACCGGCCTGCCTGAGCGCCGCGAATTTCTGCTGTTGTCGGCGGAGGAAGACGAGGCGGGCAAGGCCACCCTCACCACCTCGCTCGGCATCACCCTGTTCCCCACGGACTTTCACGTAACCTGACAAGGACTCACCATGCTCGACGCGCTACGCCTGTCGCTCAATGCCTCTGCAGTGACCGGCTTCATCCTCTATATCAGCGTGGCACTGTTGCTGTTCTGGCTGTTCCAGTTCATCTACACCCGCCTTACCCCGCACCGCGAGTTCGCGCTCATTCGTGAGAACAACCCGGCCGCGGCCATTGCCTTGGGCGGCTCGCTGATCGGCTTCTCGCTGCCGGCCAGCAATATCATTGCCTACAGCGTTGGCATCCTGGACTTCGTGGCCTGGGTCGTGATCGCCGCTGTGGTTCAATTGATTGCCTTTGGCATTACCAGCCTGGTGCTGCGCGACCTGTCCAGGCGTATCGCCGCCGGTGAGCTGGCCGCGGCCATCTACGCTGCCAGCGTGGCGATCAGCGTCGGCTTCCTCAATTCGGCCTGCATGACCCCGTCGGCCTGACGCCCAAGGAGCTCCCATGAAACCCCCAATGAGACGCAGCTCCGTCAAGCTGGTGCTGGCCAGCTCGCTGCCCTTGGCCCTGACCGCGTGCAGCCCGCAAGAGGAGATCTACACCGTCAGCCAGCAGGTGAACTACGACAGTGTCGAAGCCTGTGTCAGCGACAAGGTGCCGGAGAAGGCCTGCAACGATGCCTACAAACAGGCGCTGGCCGAGTACCGGCGCACCACGCCGACCTATGTGTCCAAGCCCGCCTGCGAAGCAGAATTTTCCCCTGATGGCTGCCAGATCAGCGTCGGTGGCCGGTACATGCCGCGCATGAGTGGGTTCGCGTTGGAGACCACCGGCGAGGTGACCCAGGCCCAGGTCGATGCGGCGCACGCCCAGGGCGGCGGTTATGGCCATGTCGCTACCGCCGTAGTGGCTGGCATGCTACTGGGGCAGATGACCAGCAGCGCCGACCGCCGTTACCGCGCGCAGCCGCTGTATGCGTATCGTGAGGGTGCCGGGCAGCGCAATGGCCTGCTTGGGCAGCGCTACGGTACGGCCGGGGGCATTCAGCGCAGCAACAAAGACGAGCAGAGCAGCAGCGGCGGTGGCTCCGGCGGCGGCGGTAGCTATGGCGCCTCAGGCCGCAGCGCGTCGCGCTCGGCGGTGTCTGCATCCATCTCGCGGGGTGGGTTTGGCAGCCAGGCGACGGCTCGAAGCGGCTGGGGCGGCAAGTCCGGTAGCTTCTTCGGGGGGTGAGCATGCGCAAGGTCGAACTCGCAGAGCGCCCAGGCTGGCGCAAGACAGCCCAGCAAGAAGGCTTTGCCTTCCACACCCTCGACGGCGAGCGTTACTGGGATGAACGGGGTTACTACCAGTTCAGCCAGGCCCAGGTCGAGCGGGACCTGCAGGCTCCGACCGAGGCGCTGCACGCGATGTGCCTGGAGGCTGTCGGGCGCATCGTCGACAGCGAGGCGCTGATGGCACGCCTGGCGATTCCACCGGCATTCTTCGACCTGGTGCGGCAATCGTGGCTGGCGCGGGAGCCGCACCTCTATGGGCGTTTCGATTTCAGCTATGACGGCCATGGCCCGGCGAAACTGATCGAGGCCAACTACGACACGCCGACTTCGTTGTACGAAGCCGCGGCGTTTCAGCTGATCTGGCTGGAAGAACAGATCCAGCGAGGCGTTCTGCCCGCGCAGGCCAGCCAGTTCAATACCCTGGCCGAAGACCTGGTGCAGGCGTTTGCCGCGCAGCCGGGGCAGGGCACGTTCTACTTCTCGACCATCTCCGGCTCGGTGGAAGACCGTGGCACCACGGATTTTCTGCGCAAGATGGCCGTTCACGCAGGTATTCATACCCGGCACATCGACCTGGAGGACATCGGCCTGAATGGCGAGGGGCGTTTCGTCGACCTGGAGGGGCGGCCGCTCCCGCGGCTGTTCAAGCTGCATGCCTGGGAGCATATCTTCCACGAAGACTTCGGCAGGGCTATCCCGGGGTGCGACACGCAGTTCGTCGAGCCGCCCTGGAAGGCGCTGATCTCCA
Organism: Pseudomonas sp. LAIL14HWK12:I10; assembly: GCF_900184205.1. NCBI lineage: Bacteria > Pseudomonadati > Pseudomonadota > Gammaproteobacteria > Pseudomonadales > Pseudomonadaceae > Pseudomonas > Pseudomonas sp. LAIL14HWK12:I10. Next base: position 51,756 of record NZ_FXWU01000014.1, read on the forward strand.
ACAAGGGCATCTTGCCGTTGCTGTGGGAGTGGTACCCAGGGCACCCCAATCTGTTGCCAGCCTTCGTCGATGACAACCCTTCGCGGCCAGTGCCTAGAGGGTGGGTGCGCAAGCCGTATTTCTCGCGGGAAGGGGCCAATGTCGATATCCGCACCGGCGCGGGGCAGCGGGTATTCGAGGACGGCCCTTATGACGACGCACCGTACATCCTGCAAGGGTTTGCGCCGCTGCCCAGGTTTGGCGACAGCTACACGCTGATCGGTTCGTGGGTGGTCGGCGACAAGGCGGCAGGGATGGGGATTCGTGAGGATGATTCGCTGATTACCAAAGACAGTTCGCGGTTTGTGCCGCATGTGGTGCTGGGCTGACGGACTGCAAAGCGGGGCAACCGAAACAGCCTGAACCTCACGTCGGTTTCAGGATGCGCCTGGTCGTTCGCATGCAACCCTCCGGCGCCACAAGTGCCATGCTTGCAGGATGCTCCTGGACCAGTGCGCGCAGACGCACGGCCGTGGGCAAGGAGGCTGCCGACACCCCGCAACCGTGACGTGGCCGGCACGCCGCAGCAGAACACGCCGGACACCTGCCCCTACAACAACACAGGCAGGGTCCGTGATGCCGAGGTCCGCTGTATGCCTGATGAACTGCTCCACCTGCCTTTGATCCACAGCATCCTGGCCCGTGAAAAGGACACACCCGGCGCCCTGTTGCCGATCCTTCACGCCATTCAGCAAGACATCGGCTTCGTGCCGGATGCGGCCGTCCCTGAAATTGCCCATGCCCTGAACCTCAGCCTGGCCGAAGTGCGCGGGGTGATCAGCTTCTACCACGATTTTCGCACCACCGCGCCGGCACGCCATACCCTGCGCCTGTGCCGGGCCGAGTCGTGCCAGAGCCGTGGCGCCGAGGCCCTGGCCGCGCAACTGCGCGACCAACTGGCACTGGACGACCATGGCACCAGCGCCGACGGCGCTATCAGCCTGCGCCCGGTGTATTGCCTGGGCGCCTGCGCCTGCTCGCCCGCGCTGGAACTGGACGGCCAACTGCACGCGCGGCTCACGCCTGAGCGCCTGCGTGCCCTGGTGAACGGTTGCCTGGAGGGCGAAACATGCTGAAGGTGTACATCCCCTGCGATTCGGTGGCCCGTGCCGTGGGTGCCGACCAGGTTGCCGAGGCCCTGCAACGCGAGGCCGAGCGCCGGCAGTTGGCGGTCGATATCCAGCGCACCAGTTCGCGTGGGCTGTATTGGCTGGAGCCGCTGGTCGAATGCGACAGCGCCCAAGGGCGCCAGGGTTTCGGCCCGGTGACTGCGGACGATGTGCCGGCGCTACTCGATGCCTTGGCCGGCCAGCCCCAGGCCCATGGCCTGGCCTTGGGGCTGGTTGAAGACATCGCTTATCTGAAATCCCAGCAACGCCTGCTGTTCGCCCGTGCCGGCGTGACCCGGCCGCTGTCGCTGGACGACTACCGCGCCCATGGCGGTTTTGCCGGGCTGGAGCGCGCCGTGGCCTTGGACGGTGCCGAGGTGGTCGCTGCCGTACTTGATTCTGGCCTGCGTGGCCGGGGTGGCGCCGCCTTCCCGGCGGGTATCAAGTGGCGCACCGTGCGTGATGCCGGGGCTGGGCAAAAGTATGTGGTTTGCAACGCCGACGAAGGCGACTCCGGTACCTTCGCCGACCGCATGCTGATGGAAGGCGACCCGTTCCTGCTGATCGAAGGCATGATCATCGCTGGCCTCGCCGTGGGTGCCGACAAAGGCTACATCTACGTGCGCTCGGAATACCCGGACGCCATTCGCGTGCTCGACCAGGCCTTTGCCATAGCCCGCGACGCCGGTTACCTGGGCGATGACGTGGCCGGCAGCGGCCAGGCCTTCGACCTGGAAGTCCGGGTCGGTGCTGGCGCTTATATCTGCGGCGAAGAAACCGCGTTGCTGGAATCGCTCGAAGGCAAACGCGGGATCGTCCGGGCCAAGCCGCCCCTGCCGGCCCTGCAGGGCCTGTTCGGCTTGCCGACGCTGGTGCACAACGTGCTTACCCTGGCGTCTGTGCCAATCATTTTGGCCAAGGGCGCGGCGTTTTACCGCGATTTCGGCATGGGCCGTTCGTTGGGCACCATGCCGTTCCAGCTGGCGGGCAACATCCGCCACGGTGGCCTGGTGGAGCGCGCGTTTGGCCTGACCCTGCGCGAACTGGTGGAAGGCTACGGGGGCGGTACCGCCAGCGGCCGGCCATTGAAGGCCGCACAGGTCGGCGGCCCGCTCGGGGCCTGGGTGCCGCCCAGCCACTTCGACACGCCGCTGGACTATGAGGCCTTCGCTGCCATGGGCGCGATGCTCGGCCACGGCGGTGTGGTGGTGGCGGACGACACCCTGAACATGGCCAGCATGGCCCGCTTCGCCCTGCAGTTCTGCGCAGAGGAATCGTGCGGCAAGTGCACCCCGTGCCGCATCGGCTCGACCCGTGGCATGGAAGTGGTGGACCGGCTGATCGCCACCACCGATTTCACCGAACGCCACGACCAGGCCCTGCTGCTGCGCGACCTGTGCGACACGATGCAGTACGGCTCGCTGTGCGCCATGGGCGGGATGACCGCTTACCCGGTGGCCAGCGCGCTCAAGTACTTCCCCGCCGATTTCGGGCTGACCCACACGGAGGCCGCGCAGTGATCAATTTCTTCGACCCCGAGACCGACCTTGGCACCCCGGCACGCGACAGCCAGGTGCAGGTCAGCCTGAATATCGATGGCCGTGCCATCAGCGTGCCTGCCGGGACTTCGGTCATGCGCGCCGCTGCCATGCTTGGCACCAGCATCCCCAAACTGTGCGCCACCGACAGCCTCGAGGCGTTCGGCTCGTGCCGCATGTGCATGGTGGAAATCGAAGGCATGCGCGGTTACCCAGCATCGTGCACCACCCCGGTCAGCGAAGGCATGGTGGTGCGCACCGAAACCCCGCGCCTGGCGGGGTTGCGGCGCAATGTGATGGAGCTGTACATCTCCGATCACCCGCTCGACTGCCTGACCTGCTCGGCCAACGGCAACTGCGAACTGCAGACCGTTGCCGGCCAGGTCGGCCTGCGCGAGGTCCGCTACGGCTATGACGGCGCCAATCACCTGGCCGAGAAAAAGGACGTTTCCAACCCGTATTTCGACTATGAGCCGAGCAAGTGCATCGTCTGCAGCCGCTGCGTGCGCGCCTGCGAAGACATCCAGGGCACCTTCGCCCTGACCATCACTGGCCGCGGCTTCGACTCGCGGGTGGCAGCCGCTGGCGGGGACAACTTCCTGGCCTCGGAGTGCGTGTCGTGCGGCGCCTGCGTACAGGCCTGCCCGACCGCGACCCTGACCGAAAAAAGCCTGGTGCAGCTCGGCCAGCCTGAGCGTGCGGTGATTACCACCTGCGCCTATTGCGGTGTCGGTTGTTCGTTCCGTGCCGAGATGAAGGGCGACCAGCTGGTGCGCATGGTCCCGGACAAAAACGGCGGCGCCAACCATGGCCACGCTTGCGTCAAAGGCCGCTTCGCCTGGGGGTATGCCACCCACCCGGACCGCATCACCACGCCAATGATTCGTAAGCGCCTCGAAGACCCGTGGCAAGAAGTCAGCTGGGACGAAGCGGTAACCTACGCCGCCAGCGAGTTCCGCCGGATCCAGCTCAAGTACGGGCGTGATTCCATCGGCGGCATCACCTCCAGCCGCTGCACCAACGAAGAAGCCTACCTGGTACAGAAGTTGGTGCGCACGGCGTTTGGCAACAACAACGTCGACACCTGCGCGCGGGTGTGCCATTCGCCCACGGGCTATGGCCTCAAGCAGACCCTCGGTGAATCGGCGGGCACGCAGAGCTTCGATTCGGTGATGCAGGCCGACGTGGTGCTGGTGATCGGCGCCAACCCCACCGATGCCCACCCGGTGTTCGGCTCGCAGCTCAAACGCCGCCTGCGCCAGGGCGCGCGGCTGATCGTCATCGACCCACGGCGTATCGACCTGGTCGACTCGCCCCACGCCCGCGCCGAGCTGCACCTGCAACTGCGCCCGGGTACCAACGTGGCCATGCTCAACGCCCTGGCCCATGTGATCGTCAACGAAGGCTTGCTGGCCCAGCGCTTTATCGACGCCCGCTGCGAGACCGAGGACTTCGCCCGCTGGCGCGACTTCGTCCGCCTGCCAGAGAACGCGCCAGAAGTACTCGGCCCGGTCTGTGGCGTGCCTGCCGAGCAGATCCGCGCCGCCGCGCGGCTGTACGCCACCGGTGGCAACGCGGCCATCTACTACGGCCTGGGGGTCACCGAGCACAGCCAGGGCAGCACCGCCGTGATGGGCATTGCCAACCTGGCCATGGCCACTGGCAACATCGGCCGCGAAGGGGTAGGGGTGAACCCGCTCCGCGGGCAGAACAACGTGCAGGGCTCGTGCGATATGGGCTCGTTCCCGCATGAACTGCCTGGCTACCGGCATATTTCCAACGAAGGTGTGCGTGCCGAGTTTGAGCAGGCCTGGGGGGTAACGTTGCAGCCAGACCCAGGCCTGCGCATCCCCAACATGTTCGAGGCGGCCCTGGATGGCAGCTTCAAGGCGCTGTACTGCCAGGGTGAGGACATCGCCCAGAGCGACCCCAACACCCAGCACGTCACGGCCGCCTTGCTGGCCATGGAATGCGTGGTGGTGCAGGACATCTTCCTCAACGAGACGGCCAAGTTCGCCCACGTGTTCCTGCCGGGCAGTTCGTTCCTTGAAAAGGACGGCACCTTTACCAACGCCGAACGCCGTATCTCGCGGGTGCGCAAGGTCATGGAACCCCTGGCCGGCAAAGCTGACTGGGAAGCGACCGTGGCCCTGGCCAACGCCTTGGGCTACCCGATGCAGTACCGCCACCCGGCCGAGATCATGGACGAGATCGCGCGCCTGACACCGACCTTCCACCGCGTCAGCTACGCCGAGCTCGACCGCCATGGCAGCCTGCAGTGGCCGTGCAACGATGCCGCGCCCGATGGCACGCCGACCATGCATATCGACCAGTTCGTGCGGGGCAAAGGGCGCTTCATGCTCACCGGCTACGTGCCGACCGACGAGAAGGTCAACAGCCGCTACCCATTGTTGCTGACCACCGGGCGTATCCTCAGCCAGTACAACGTCGGCGCCCAGACCCGCCGCACTGGCAACGTCGCCTGGCATGACGCCGACCGCCTTGAGCTGCACCCCACCGACGCCGAAAGTCGTGGCATCCGCGATGGCGATTGGGTCGGTATCGGCAGCCGCGCTGGGCAGACGGTGCTGCGCGCCAAGGTCAGTGCGCGTGTGGCGCCGGGGGTGGTGTACACCACGTTCCACTTCCCTGAGTCGGGGGCCAACGTGATTACCACCGACAACTCCGACTGGGCCACCAACTGCCCTGAATACAAAGTCACGGCGGTGGAGGTGGTGAAAGTGTTCCACCCGTCTGAATGGCAGAAGCGTTACCAGGACTTCAGCGACGAACAGCGCCGCCTGCTCAAAGAGCGCCGTACTGCCGAGCAGCAAGAGAAAGCCGAGGTGCGCCGATGAGCAGTGACAACCTGGTCAAGATGGCCAACCAGATTGCCCATTATTTTGACAGCGAACCGAACCGGCAGCTGGCGGTGCAAGGGGTAAGGCAGCACATCCAGAGCTTCTGGACGCCGGCGATGCGCCGGCAGTTGCTGGCGTGGAGCGAGGCCAATGCGGGGGAGGGGTTGGACCCGAAAGTGCGCGAGGCGCTGGTGTAAACGCGCCGCCCTTTGTATTTGTAGGAGCAGCCTTGTGCTGCGAAGAGGCCGGTGCCAGCTCAGTGAATCTATGCTGCTTTCACCGGCCTCTTCGCAGCACAAGGCTGCTCCTACAAGGGCCACGCTTGCTTCAACCGCGGGCCAGCTCTGTCAGGTGGGCAATCGCTTCTTCGCTCTTGAGCACCAGCACATCCCCTTCGAGCGAATCGAGCACCACCTCGGAGGTATTCCCGATCAATGCCCCGGAAATACCCGTGCGGGCCACCGTGCCGATCACCGTCACCACGGCATCGTATTTTTTCTCGGTGTAGGGAATCAGCACATCCGCTGGGCCTTCGGCGACATGCAGGCGGTCATCGCTGATGTCGAACTCGGCTTGAAACGCGCGGCAGGCTTCCCGGTAGCGTTCGGCGATGGTCTCGCTGAGCTGGTAGGTGGGGTCCGAGGCGGACAGCATGGGGGAGGGGTGTGCGCTGATGACGTGCAAATCGCCTTTGGCCAGGCCGGCAATCGCATAGCCATGGTCGATGATGCTCGCGTGCAACAGGCGGTGGTCCTCATCCTGGTTGCCGACATCCACCGCCGCCAGAATCACCCCGCCGGCCCATGGTCGTTCGCTTTTCACCATCAGCACCGCGCTGGGGCACAGGCGCAGCAGCTTCCAGTCGCTGGGGGTCAGCAGTGCCTTTTTCAGCGGGTTGTCCGGCCGATGCTCCTTGATAACCAACTCGCAGCCCTCGGCTTGCTGCACATAGATGATGGTGTCGTGCAGGTTGTCACGCCAGGCTGCCTCATGGGTGACGTTGTCGTATCCGTCATCGTGCAACTGGCTGCTCAGCAGGCTGAGCAACGCACTGTGATCCTGCTTTTTGTCGCACATCAACAGGTGCAGGCGCGCGCCGGTCACGCCTGCGATCAGCTTGGCACGGGTCAAGGCCCGGCTGTGGGCATGCGCGGGGTCGAGGACGACGAGGATGCTGCGGACGGCTTGCATGGGCGTGAGCTCCGTTCAAAGATGGCGACCAGTGCCTGACTATAGTCGGCGTCTCACCCGTCGCCGCTTGATGTACATCAAGCATAGTCACTGGCGCTGCCGGTTGCCGCCGGTATAATCGCCGGCCCTGCCTGTTCTGTCTGGTTGCACGCTTATGTCCTTGATCCCCGAAATCGACGCCTTTCTTGGCTGCCCGACCCCAGATGCCTGGATCGAAGCGGCGCTTGCCGACCAGGAAACCCTGCTGATCGACCACAAGAACTGCGAGTTCAAGGCCGCCAGCACTGCCCTGAGCCTGATCGCTAAGTACAACACGCACCTGGACCTGATCAACATGATGTCGCGCCTGGCCCGTGAAGAGCTGGTGCACCACGAGCAGGTGCTGCGCCTGATGAAGCGCCGGGGCGTGCCCTTGCGGCCAGTGTCGGCCGGGCGTTATGCCTCCGGCTTGCGCCGCTTGGTACGTGCCCACGAGCCGGTCAAGCTGGTCGATACCTTGGTGGTGGGGGCCTTTATCGAAGCACGCAGTTGCGAGCGCTTTGCCGCGCTGGTGCCGCACCTGGATGAAGAGCTGGGCACGTTCTACCACGGCCTGCTGAAGAGTGAAGCGCGCCATTACCAGGGCTACCTGAAGCTGGCCCATCAGTATGGCGAAGAAGCGGACATCGCCCGCAGGGTTGAGCTGGTACGTGAGGCAGAAGCCGAGCTGATCCAGTCACCCGACCAGGAACTGCGCTTTCATAGCGGCATTCCAATGGCGCAGGCCGCCTGAAAACGTTCAGGCGGCACTGCGTTCATTAAATGGGCTTAGTAGCGGCGACCCAGCAACAGGCCGACCACCAGGCCGAAGCCTGCGGACACCGCGACGGTCTGCCAAGGGTGGCCGCCGATGTAGTCCTGGGTGGCATCCACCACCGGTTGAGCCTTGTCACGGACGTTACTCGCGGCCTGGCGAGCCTGGCGCAGTTTGAGGCTGACTTGCGCGCGCAGGGTTTCGGCCTCCTCGCCAACCAGGGCAGCGCTGTCGTTGAGCAGCTTTTCGGATTCTTCGATCAGTGACTGCAGTTCGCTGAAGACCTGATCCTTGATCTGATCGCTGGCGGCTTGTACGGCGTTTTTTCGGGCCATGAACTCATCCTCGTCAATGGGGGGGTGAACAATGGATGCCGGTGCGTCGGGAAAGTTGCGCCGGCTTTCCGATGACGCGTCGCTACGGTGTAAGATAGCGGCCATTTTCAGCAGGCAGGTACCTTCATGAGTTTCAATCTGGCCAACAAGAGCTTCGAGGAACGGGCGCAGATCGAGGCAGAGAAGGCGCGGTTGTTCGAACTGTGGCAGAGCAACCTGGGCAAGGCCAAGGGCGAAGCCGCCCGGCTTATCTCCGAAAAGCCTCGGCGCAAGGGTAAATGGGCGGAATGGGTGCGGGCTGAACTGGAGGCCATGTCGCCGCCTGAATACGCCAGCATGGTGCGCAGCGAAGTCAACAAGATGATGGCCGCCGCCAACAGCAATCGCTGAGTGGTCTACCAGTAGGTGCCGGCTGCCTTGGGCAGGTCCAGCGTGCCCTCATCGGTGAAGCGCACGGTGCCCAGCAGCCCACCGGCCAATTTGCCGCGCAATACATAGGGTAGCCCTTGCAGCGAACTCCGCTGGCCCAGGCCATAGGCCTGGCGCAGGAAGGAGAACGCGGTCACGCTCACCGGCACCACGATTACCGCCTCGTCGAAACGGCCTATGTGGCCCTGCTGGTCGCTGACACCGGCGGCCAGCGGCTGGCCGTTCACCTGCAGGTCGAGCGCGATTCCGTTGTAATCGATCGCGGTTTCGTTGGGGTTTTGCACACGTATTTTCACCGCCATGCGCAGTTCCAGCTCCTGCCCAGGCAGTGGCTCGATGCCAATCACGTTGATATTCAGTGGGTCACGCGCCTGGAACAAGGCGCAGGCACTGAGGCCGTAAGCCATCAGCAGTATCAGCAACCAGCGGTGCAATCGGGCAGTCATGGGTTGCAACCTTGCCTGAAGAATTCAACCGCCAGTGTGGCAAATGCGCGTTGACGTTGAAAGTAGCGCGTCTAATGAAAGATACTGTTTCTCATTAACGCCCGACAATTCCTCTTACTGGCCTTTCTCCTACCCCATGCTGACGTCTCCCGTGTCTGGTCTGCTGGCGAGTTTCCAGGAGCACTACGACGACCTCTTGCTGTTCCTGACTCGGCGCATGAGCGACCGGCAGCGTGCTGCCGACGTCGCGCAGGAGACGTACCTGAAGCTGGTGAAGATCGACGAGCAGGCCGTGCCGGTGCTGCATGCACGCAGCTTCATTTTCCGGGTGGCGGGCAACCTGGCGATCGATGCCTTGCGCCGTGAACAGCGTATCGCCGCCCGCCACGAGGACGCCGAGGGTACCGGTGAAGTGGCCTGCCCGGCGCCTGCGCCCGAGGCCACGCTGCTCGCCCGCGAGCGCTTGCAGATACTCGATGAGGCGCTGTTGCAACTGTCCAGCAATGCCCGCCAGGCCCTGTTGCTCAACCGCGTCGAAGGCCTGACCCAGGCGCAGATCGCACAACGGTTGGGCGTTTCCGAGAGCATGGTGGCAAAATACATCGGCCAGGCGCTGCGCCATTGCCGTGACTGGCTCAAACACAACCATGACTGAGCCTTACGCCATGCCAGCCGCCCAACCGCTCAGCGACCTCTCTGACGATGCCCTCGATTGGCAGGTGTTGTTGCATTCGGGCAACGCCAGTGCGGCGGACCACGCGCGCTACCAGCGCTGGTGCGCACTGAGCCCGGCGCATGCCGAGGCCGCGCGCGAGGCAGAGGCACTGTGGCTGGACATCGGCCACACCCCAACCGCTCAGGTTGTCGCGCCACCGCCTGCCCGACGCAAACGGCACTGGGCCGCAGGCCTGGCAGCATCGCTGGCGCTGTTGGTCGCGGGTTATAACGGCTGGCAGCAGGCGCCTATCTGGCTGGCGGACTACCACACAGGCCTCGGGCAACGGCAGGCGGTGACCCTGGCCGATGGCTCGCGGGTACTGCTGAACAGTGGCAGTGCGTTGACCGTCGCGTTCACCGACCGCGAGCGCCGCGTGGTGCTCAATGCTGGCGAAGCCTTGTTCGAGACGGCCAGTGACCCACGGCCCTTTGTGGTCGATAGTGCAGGCGAGGCGGTGCGCGGCACGGGCGCGACGTTCAGCGTGCGCCGCGATGGCCGCGTGGTACTGGCCCAGGGCGAAGCCACGGTGGGTGAGCGCAGCGTACCGGTGTCGCCTGACGCCAGTGCACAGACCGCTTGGCAGCGCGGCAAGCTGATCTTCAACGGCAAGCCGCTGGGGCAGGTGCTGGCGGAGCTCGAGCGCTACCAACAGGGGCGCATTCTGCTGTCTGACACGAAGTTGGCGGCCCTGGAAGTCAGCGGTGTATTCGACCTCGATGAACCCCAGGCGCTGCTGCGCACCCTTGAGCAACGTTATGGCCTGCAGGTCACCTACTTGCCGTGGTTGGCCGTGGTGCACTGAGCCGGTAAAAAATAATCTAAATATTTTTCATCTGCCGCTGCAAGTTCAGCCAGGCCAGATCGTCGTAGTGGGACTGATCAGCAACCCATTCTCATTTACGACTTGCCTGGAAGCTCATTCGTGGCCCTTACGCTCAAGCCTTCGCACCGCCGCAGCGGTCCCCTTCATCACGCCTTGTTGTCTTGCACTGCCTTGGCCATGCTGGCTGGCCCCTTGCAGGCGATGGCCTCAAGTGGTGCGCAACAGGCCCCGGTGGCAGCCCGCCAAGTGCAGCTGGACCTGCCTGCCCAGGCGCTGGACCAGGCACTGACGGCCTTCGCCGACCAGGCCGGGTTGCACCTGCTGTACACCACCCACGATGTCGCGGGCCTGAACAGCCCGGCGTTGCAGGGCAGCTACAGCATCGAGCAGGCACTGCAGCAGTTGCTGGCGGGCAGTGGCATGAGCTGGCAGTTCAGTGATGCCCGCACGGTTACCCTGCGCAAGGCGGACGCCACGCCGCAGGCCGTCAACCTCAAGCCCATCGAGGTCAGTGTGGCCTCGCGCACCAGCACGGCGATCAGCGAAATCCCTGGCACCGTTTGGGTGGTCGACCAGCAGCAACTGCGTGAGCAGATCGACAGCGGGGTGAGCCTCAAGGAAGCCATCGGCAAGCTGGTGCCTGGCCTGGACCTGGCGCCAGAAGGGCGCACCAACTATGGCCAGAACATGCGCGGGCGCAATGTGCTGGTGATGATCGACGGGGTCAGCCAGAACAGCTCGCGCGGCCTGTCGCGCCAGTTCGACAGCATCTCGCCGTTCAACGTCGAGCGTGTCGAAGTGCTGTCGGGGGCCAGCGCCCTTTACGGCGGCGGCGCCACCGGCGGCATCATCAACATTGTGACCAAGAAGGGCGAGCCCGGCCCGGCCCGCTTCGAGACCCAGCTGGGTGCCAGCAGCGGCTTCAACAACAGTGATGACCTGGCCACCCGCATCGCCCAGTCGATCAGCGGCGGCAACGAGCGGGTCAGTGCCCGCCTTGGTATTTCCGGCGAACAGAACGAAGCCTTCTATGACGGCGCTGGCGATCAGATCTTCATCGACAATACCCAGACCGACCTGCAATACAACCGCACCCTTGACCTGCTCGGCACCCTGGGGCTGAAGCTGACCGATGAGCAGAGCCTGGACTTGCTGGCCCAGTACTACGACTCGGGCAACCACGGCAGCACCGGCATCTACTTCCCCAACCTCAACTACAACGCCCCTTCGGACCTGGAAGACGCCGAGCTGCGCAGTGGCTATTCCTCTGACCTGGAGCCACGTACCCGGCGCCTGTTGCTCAACGCCAACTACCATCACAGCGATGTGCTGGGCCAAGACTTCTACCTGCAGGCCTCGTACCGCAAGGAAGACGACAACTTCTACCCGTTCCCGTACTACAACCGCGCCACACCCACCGGTTCGCGCGGGGTGTACTTCGCCGCATCACAACAGAACTTTGAGGTCACCAGCCTCAAAGGCCTGTTCGCCAAGCAGTGGGACACGCTCAAGCTGACCTACGGCGTCGACCTGGACCGCGAGCGCTTCAACGCCGAGCAGACCACCTTCGACGCCCTGACCTCATCCGAAAGCGGTGGCCTGGACATGGAAAAGGCCAGCAAGGCCGCGCGTTACCCCAGCTACCGGGTCGACGGTGTGTCGGTGTACGCCCAGCTCGATTGGCATGCCACCGACAACCTGACCTTGTCCGGCGGCGCCCGGCGCCAGCAGATGGACGTGGATGTCAGTGAATTCAAAGGCGTACCCGGCGGCAGCAACGATTACCAAGTCAACCTGTACAACGTCGGCGCCATCTACGACTTCAAGAATGGCCATCAGGTGTGGACCAACTACGGTGAAGGTTTCGACCTGCCGGACCCGGCCAAGTATTACGGCAAGCCGGGCTTGAGCGTCGCCGACAACCCGCTGGCCGGCATCAAGAGCCGCCAGGTCGAGCTGGGCTGGCGCTATGCCGACGTGGATTGGGACGCTCAGGCGGCGCTGTACTACATCTGGTCGGACAAGATCATCAATGTCGATTCGCAGACGCTGACCATCAACGTCGAAGAGCAGAAGAGCCGTGACTTTGGTTTCGAAGGTGCGTTGACCCGCCACTTCCAGAGCGGTTGGGAAGCCGGGGGTACGCTGCACCTGACCCGCTCCGAGGAAGAAGACGTCGACGGTGGCTGGATGAAACGCGATGCCCGTTATGCGTCCCTGTCCAAGTCCACGGCGTTTGTTGGCTGGAAGGGCGATGGCCGCAGTGCCCGCCTGCAGGCCAACCATGCGTTCACCCTCAAGGACGATGCCGACCACGAGATCGACGGTTACACCACCTTCGACCTGCTGGGCAGCCAGGAAACCGGCTTCGGCACCTTCAGCGCAGGCATTCAGAACTTGCTGGACAAACAGTACAGCACGGTCTGGGGGCAGCGGGCGACGTTGTTCTACGCACCGACCTACGGCCCGGCGTACCTGTATGACTACCAGGGCCGTGGGCGCACCTACACCCTGACCTGGAGCATGGCTTACTGACAGCTAGGTGGGGATTCAGGTAGGAGCAG
>NZ_FXWU01000014.1:64701-113923 GCF_900184205.1 Pseudomonas sp. LAIL14HWK12:I10
CCTGTATGACTACCAGGGCCGTGGGCGCACCTACACCCTGACCTGGAGCATGGCTTACTGACAGCTATGGCGGGTTTCAGGTAGGAGCAGCCTTGCGCTGCGAAGAGGCCGGTGCAAACAGCGAAAATCTATGCTGTTGTCACTGGCCTCTTCGCAGCGCAAGGCTGCTCCTACCCGAATCGTGCAGGTCGCGAGTGGTGTGGACTACAGTGACGGACAGCTCCCTTTGCCGAGGTGTCCGTCATGCGTCGATCGCTGTGCCTGCTGTCCCTGTGCCTGGCCCTGCCGCTGCAAGCCCAGGAGAAGGTCGTCAACCTCTACAGCTGGGCCGACTATGTCGCCCCGCAAACCCTCCAGCGCTTCGAGCGCGAAACGGGCTACAAGGTACGCTACGACACCTTTGACACCACCGAGGTGCTGGAGACCAAGCTGCTGACCGGTGGCAGCGGCTATGACGTGGTGGTGCCGTCATCCACCGTGCTGGCCCGGGCGCTCAAGGCCAAGGCCCTGCAGCCGCTCGATGCCCAGGCCATGCCCGGCTATGCCAACCTCGACAAGGACTTGCTGGCCAAACTGGCCGAGGCCGACCCCGGCAACCGCTACGCGGTGCCTTACACCTGGGGCACGCTGGGCCTGGGGGTGAATGTCGAGGCCGTGCGCCAGCGCCTGGGCGATGTGCCGCTGGACAGCCTCGACCTGTTGTTCAAACCGGAGTACGCCAGCCGCCTGAAGGATTGCGGCATCGCCATGCCCGACTCGCCGCAGGAAGTGATCGGCCTGACCTTGAACTACCTGGGCAAGGACCCTTACAGCCAGAACAAGGCCGACTTGGACGCCGCGCAGGCACTGCTGAACCAGCTGCAGCCCTCTGTGCGCTATGTTGCCAACGGCCGGCAGATCAGCGACCTGGCCAATGGCAGCGTGTGCCTGGCGCTCACCTACAACGGTGATGCGGCGATGGCCGCCGACCAGGCACGCCGTGCTGGCAAACCGTTCGAGCTGATCTACCGCATCCCCCAGGAAGGCACCTTGGTCTGGCAGGACAACCTGGTCATCCCCAAGGACGCGCCACACCCCGAGGCAGCCCGCGCGTTCATCGCCTTCATGCTCAAGCCGGACTCGGTCGCCGCGCTGACCAACACGCTGTTCTTCGCCAATGCCAACCAAGCGGCCACCCCCTTGGTCGACGCTGCCGTGCGCAACGACCCGGACATCTACCCGCCAGCCCAGGTGCGTCAACGGTTGTACGCCGACCGCAGCATGGCGCTGTCCGACTTGCGCCAGCGTAACCGCCTGTGGATGGCCTTCCGCAGCGGCCAATGAGCCCGGCGGGGCTGCGCTGCAGCCCCTTGGGGTCCATACTGAAACATAAGGAATTATCTCCAGCCGCTTTCACACTTTTGCCGCGAACCCCTCGCGCCTTAGGCTATCCAACGCACAAGGCGCGGCATTTCGTACAGGAGGTGAAGCATGAACCTAGCACTGCCAATCCTGGCCATCGGCCTGGCGTTGTGCCTGCCCGCGCGCGCAGCGCCGGTTGCGCCCTTGCAACTCGCGGCCAGCAACAACAACCCCTACAACAGCCCGATCCAGCGCGCCAACCCCAATAGCCGCCAGGGCAGCATGCCGGCCACACCGCCCGTGCGTGGCCCGTCCACCGACCCCTACCAGCGCACGCCCTCGCTGGACAACCGCGGCATTGGCAACGGCGACAACCTGCGCCGCCAACAGCAAGCGCCCAATCTGGAACCCACCCGGCCGCCGCGCGATAACCCACGCGCGCCGTAAGCCCCGTCGAAAGGAATTCTGCATGACCCGAGCTACCTGGCTGACCACCTTGACCGCTGCCGCGCTGCTGCCCCTGTTGGCGCACGCGGCTTCCGAGCAGCAGTTCCCCAGCGAAGAAGGGCCATTGACCGTCAGCACCGTCGCCGATGGCCTGCGCAACCCTTGGGCATTGGCTTTCTTGCCCGGCGGCAAGGACATGCTGGTGACCGAGCGCCCCGGCAACCTGCGGGTAGTCAACGCAGAAGGTAAGGTCGGCCCGCCCATCAGTGGCGTGCCTCAGGTCTGGGCCGAAGGGCAGGGCGGGTTGCTGGACGTGGTGTTGTCGCCGGAGTTCGGCAAGGACCGCACCGTTTACCTGTCCTATGCCGAAGCGGGCAATGATGGCAAGGCAGGGACGGCGGTCGGCCGCGGTCAGTTGTCCGAAGACCGCGCACGGCTAGAAAACTTCACCGTGATCTTCCGCCAGCAGCCCAAGCTCTCGGTAGGCAACCATTTCGGTTCGCGGCTGGTGTTCGACCGAGACGGTTACCTGTTCATTGCCCTGGGCGAGAACAACCAACGGCCGACTGCCCAAGACCTCGACAAGCTGCAAGGCAAGGTCGTGCGGATCTTGCCTGACGGCGAAGTGCCCAAAGACAACCCCTTCGTCGGCAAAGACAACGTGCGCTCCGAGATCTGGTCGTTCGGCCATCGCAATCAGCAGGGCGCAGCACTCAACCCTTGGACTGGCAAGCTCTGGACTCACGAACACGGCCCGCGGGGCGGCGACGAAATCAACATTCCCCAGCCCGGCAAGAACTACGGCTGGCCGGTTGCCACTCACGGCATCAATTACTCGCTGCTGCCGATCCCGGAGGCCAAGGGCAAGCACGTCGATGGCATGGTCGACCCGCACCATGTCTGGGAAAAGTCCCCTGGCATCAGCGGTATGGCGTTCTACGACAGCCCGACGTTCAAAGCCTGGGACCACAACCTGTTCATTGGGGCGCTGGCTACTCAGCAATTGATCCGTCTGCAGCTCGAGGGCGACAAGGTGGTGCACGAAGAGCGTTTGCTGGGGGACCTCAAGGCGCGTATCCGTGATGTGCGGGTAGGCCCGGATGGGTATCTGTACGTGTTGACCGATGACAAGGACGGGGCGCTGTTGAAAGTGGGGTTGGGCGAGGGCTGAAGCGCTAGCTTCTGCCATGCACGGTTCGTGTAGGAGCAGCCTTGCGCTGCGAAGAGGCCGGTGGTGACACTTTAGATAGTTGTGGCCTGCACTGGCCTCTTCGCAGCACAAGGCTGCTCCTACACAGGAGCGGGGCTGGCTTGCTGAGGATGGGGCCAGTACCGATAATGCGGCATGACCGCCCAACCGCAGACCCTCTACCAACAAGCCCTGACCGACCACGGCTATGTCCATGACCCCGCCCAGGCCCACGCAGTCGATGCGTTGCAGGCCTGTTTCGAGGCGATCGAACAGGGCCGCCTGACCCAGGGTGTCTACCTCTGGGGCCCTGTCGGCCGGGGCAAGACCTGGCTGATGGACCAGTTTCACCGTTGCCTGCAACACCCCAGCCGGCGCCAGCACTTTCACCATTTCATGGCCTGGGTGCACCAGCGGTTGTTCCAGCTCAACGGCACCGCCGACCCGCTGCTGGCCCTGGCCCGTGAACTGGCCCGGGAGATTCGCGTACTGTGCTTCGACGAGTTGTTCGTCAATGACATCGGTGACGCGATTATCCTCGGCCGCCTGTTCCAGGTGTTGTTCGACCAAGGCGTGGTGATTGTTGCCACCTCCAACCAACCGCCCGACCAACTCTACCGCGATGGCTTCAACCGTGACCGCTTCCTGCCCGCGATTGCCGCCATTGAACGGCACATGCGGGTGTTGTCGGTGGCCGGCGAGCAGGACCATCGCCTGCATCCGGGCGCTGTGCGGCAACGTTACTGGGTCACTGAGGCCGGCGAGCGCGGCGTGCTGGGTGAAGTGTTCCACCAACTCAGCCCGGCTGACCCCGGCAGCGAGCAGCCGCTGGCCATTGGCTCAAGGCAGATAAACGTCATCCGGCGCAGCGAGCAGGCCATCTGGTGCCGCTTCACCGACCTCTGCGAGCAGCCCTTGGCGGCGATGGAGTTCATGGCCCTGTGCGACCGTTACCCGTCAATTCTGCTGGAAGGCGTGCCAGCGTTAGGTGGCGAGCAACGGGCCGGGCGGATTGCGCGCGGTACCGAGGATGGTGCGGCGCGGGTCGCGGCAGGGGACCGGGAGCTGCCGGCGCTGTCGCCCAAGGACGATGCGGTGCGCCGGTTCATTGCCCTGGTCGACGAATGCTACGACCGCCGAGTGGCGTTGTACCTGGAGGCGCAGGTGCCGCTTGACGCGCTTTATACCCAAGGGTACTTGGCGTTCCCGTATCAACGCACCTTGAGCCGCTTACGCGAGATGCAATTGCAACGCTTCGGCTAAGCCCCTGTGGGAGCGCATAAGTTTAGATTTTGCCCAAGGCAGTTTCGCCCACTCAGTAGGTTGGGGGCTAGCCCACTCAGCGCCCCAACCACTCGATCAGCGTCCGGTTGAACCGCATCGGCTCTTCGATCTGCGGCGCGTGACCCATACCCTCGAACGTCACCAGTTCACCCTGGGGGATCAGCTTGGCCACCTGTGGTCCCAGCACCTGGTATTTGCCCAAGCGTGCCTTGACCTCTGGCGGCGCGATGTCGCTGCCGATGGCCGTGGTGTCCTGGTCACCGATCAGCAACAGGGTCGGCATCTTCAGGTCCTTGAACTCGTGGTACACCGGCTGGGTGAAAATCATGTCGTAGATCAACGCCGAGTTCCACGCCACTGCTTCATGCCCCGGCCCTTGGTTGAGGCCCACCAGCATCTGTACCCAGCGCTCATACTCCGGCTTCCAGCGCCCGGCGTAATAGGTCTTGCGCTCATACTCACGCACCCCGGCGGCATCGAGCTTGAGCTCCCGTGCATACCACTGGTCCACCGTACGGTAGGGGACGCCCAGGGCCTTCCAGTCTTCCAGGCCAATCGGGTTGACCATCGCCAGGCGTTCGACTTGCTGCGGGTACATCAGCGCATAGCGGGTCGCGAGCATGCCGCCGGTGGAGTGGCCAAGCACAATGGCCTGCTTGACGCCCAGCTGGTCGAGCAAGGCGTGGGTGTTGTCCGCCAATTGCTGGAAGCTGTACTGGTAATACGCAGGTTTGCTTGAGGTGCAGAAGCCGACCTGGTCGGGGGCGATGACCCGGTAGCCGGCTTTGCTCAGTGCATTGATGGTGGTTTCCCAGGTAGCGGCGCAGAAGTTCTTGCCATGCATCAGCACCACGCTGTGGCCATTGGCCTGGCCTTGGGCGGGTACGTCCATGTAGCCCATCTGCAGGGCTTGGCCCTGGGAGCTGAAGTCGAAATGCTTGAGCGGGTGAGGGTAGCTGAACCCTTCGAGTTGTTTGCCGTAGGTGGGCGACTCGGCAGCAAGGGCCGGGCCGCCGACAAGGCAGGCAAGGGCCAGGGCGGTTGCGCGCAGCATGGGGGCACTCCGTGTAGGGCCATGTAGGAATAAGCGACTGTAACAGCCAGTTGACCGCCTGAAGCGGCAAAGGTGTTACCAGGCGTGAAACCAGCCCAGGGTGATCATCGCCACCACGGCGTAACGGCCGGCCTTGGCCAGGGTCACCAGCAGCATAAAGCGCCAGAAGGGCTCACGCATGATCCCCGCGATCAGGGTCAGCGGGTCGCCGATCACTGGCATCCAGCTGAGCAGCAGCGACCACTGCCCCCAGCGCTGGTAGCGGTGTTGCGCGCGTTCGAGCTGGCGGGCGCTGAACGGGAACCAGCGCTTGTCACGCAGGTGCTCGATGGCCCGGCCCAATACCCAGTTGACCACCGAACCGAGTACATTGCCCAAGGTGGCCACCAGCAACAAGGTCGGCCAAGCTTCGGGCTGGCGCAGCAGCAAACCAACCAGCACGGCCTCCGATTGCAGCGGCAGCAGGGTGGCGGCGCCGAAGGCGCTGAGGAACAGCGCCCACTCGCTGAGCATCAGTAGTTGGCGACCACGGTGTCCTGGCCATCCTGGGTCACACCGATGACCTGGTAGGCGTCTTTGTGGTCACCCATTTCCATCCCCGGCGAGCCCATGGGCATGCCGGGGACGGCCAGGCCCTTGAGGTCGTTGCGTTTGGCCAGCAGGCGGACCTGTTCGGCCGGCACATGGCCTTCGACGAACTTGCCGTCGATCACCCCGGTATGGCACGACGCCAGGCGCGGTGCCACGCCCAGGCGTTGCTTGACTGCGCTCATGTTCGGTTCGACGTGGTCGTTGACGGTGAAGCCGTTGTCGCGCAGGTGGCTGATCCAGGCCTTGCAGCAGCCGCAGTTGGGGTCGCGGTAGACATCGATGGCCTCGGCGGCCTGGGCCAGGCCAGTGATAGCCAGCAGCCCGAGGGTCAGCAGGTGTTTGTGCAGCATGGTGAAACACTCCTTTAGAAACGCAGGCGGATACCGGCCACCAGGCGGGTCTGGCCGGTGTCCTCGCCGTCTTCGCGGGCCTGGTCGGCGCGGTTGCCGTGCAAGCGATTGAAACTGACCCCGACGTACGGCGCGAAACCACGGCTGATTTCATAGCGCAGGCGCAGGCCGATTTCGCTGTCGGCCAGCCCCGTGCCTTGCTCGCGGCGCGCATCGTCGCGGCCAAAAACGTTGGCTTCCAGGGTGGGTTCGAGTACCCAGCGGTTGGTCAGCAGCATAGCGTAAGCGGCTTCCAGGCGCAGCGCGGTCTGTTGCCGCTCGCCGACGTAGGCAGTGGCCTCCAGCTCAACGCCATACAGCGGCGTGCCCTGGATACCGAAGGCTCCCCAGGCCTGCCCGCTGGCGGGCTTGAAGTCTTGGCGCAGGCCGCCGACCAGTTCCCACCAAGGGCTGATGGCGTGGCCCCAGAGCGCCTGCAGTTCGGCCTTGTGGGTCTTGCCCTGCTCGCGTTCGCCCTCGCTGCGCAGCCACAGGCGGTCGATGTCGCCGCCGACCCAGGCGCTGGCGTTCCAGTTCAACGCGCCGCTGCTGTCGAAGTGCTGGTATTCAAGCTGGTCGACGATCACCGCCCCGTTCAGCGCCCGGTCATGCACCTGGTGCCCTGGCAGCGGCGGGAAAGCCGCGCGACGGTCGGCGTCACTGATCACCGGCAGCGGCGTACGCGGTGGTTGCGCAGGCGGCGTTGCGTGGTACATCTGGCTATGATCCATGGGCATGGCGCCGTGGCCCATGTGCTGCAGGCCGGCGGCCATGGCGCGTTCACTGGCGAGCAGCGCCACCAGGGCCACACCGGTGACGATGCGACGGTTATTGAGCTCATTCATCGACGCGTACCTCGCGGAACATGCCGGTCTCCATGTGGTAGAGCAAATGGCAGTGGTAGGCCCAGCGGCCCAGGGCGTCGGCAGTGACTCGGTAGCTGCGACGGCTGCCAGGCGGGATGTCGACGGTGTGCTTGCGCACCATAAAGCGCCCCTGTTCGTCTTCCAGGTCGCTCCACATGCCATGCAGGTGGATGGGGTGGGTCATCATGGTGTCGTTGACCAAGGTGATGCGCACCCGCTCGCCATAGGCCAGGCGTAACGGTGCGGCATCGCTGAACTTGACCCCGTCGAACGACCAGGCAAAGCGCTCCATGTGGCCGGTCAGGTGCAGCTCGATGTCGCGTGAGGGTTCGCGGCCATCCGGGTCGGGGTAAGGGCTGCGCAGGTCGGCGTAGGTCAGCACGCGCCTGCCGTTGCCGCGCAGGCCGATGCCTGGGTCGGCGAGGTTGGGCCGTGGGGCCATGGTCTGCATGTCTACCAGTGGGTTGCCGGTCTCGCTGGGTGGGTGTTGCTGCAGGGCGGCCATGCTGGAATGGTCCATGCCGGCCATGTTGCTGTGGTCCATGCCTGCCATGGCGCCGTGGCCCATGTCGGCCATGCTCAGTATGGGGCGCGGGTCGGGTTGCGGCACGGGCGCCTGCAGGCCGTTGGTGCGGGCCAGGGTGCCGCGCGCGTAGCCACTGCGGTCCATGCTCTGGGCATACAGCGTGTACGCGGGCAGGTCGCCGACGGTCACCAGCACGTCGTAGGTTTCGGCCACGGCGATGCGCAGTTCGTCCACGCTCACGGGTGTCACCGGCAGGCCGTCGGCGGCGATCACGGTCAGTGTCAGGCCGGGGATGCGGAAGTCGAAATAGGTCATGGCCGAGGCGTTGATCAGCCGCAGGCGCACGGTTTCGCCCGGCTGGAACAGGCAGGTGAAGTTGCCATCCGGTGGTTGGCCATTGAGCAAGTAGGTGTAGGTGGCTGCGCTGACATCGGCCAGGTCCGTGGGGCTCATGCGCATGCGGGCCCAGCTCATGCGCTCGGCGACAGTGGTGCTCCAGCCATGGTCGGCCACGTCATCGATGAAATCGCCGAGCGTACGTTTGTGGTAGTTGAAGGCGTCGGACTGTTTTTTCAGGGTCGCCAACAGCTGTTCAGGGGGCTGGTCCGACCAGTCGCTGAACAGCAGCACATGGTCACGCTGGTACTGATGCGCCTCGGGTTCGCGGGGTTCGATCACGATCGCCCCATACACCCCGGCCTGCTCCTGCAGCCCGGAATGGCTGTGGTACCAGTAGGTGCCGCTTTGGCGCAGGGTGAACTGGTAAAAGTAGTCGCCGCCGGGCTCGATACCGGCAAAGCTCAGGCCTGGCACACCGTCCATGTTGGCCGGCAGGAGGATGCCATGCCAATGGATCGAGGTGCTTTGGGCGAGGCGGTTACGCACGCGCAGGCTGACGGTGTCACCTTCGCGCCAGCGCAGCAGCGGGCCGGGTAGGCTGTCGTTGACGGTCAGGGCGGTGCGCGGGCGGCCGGTGATGTTGACTGCGGTCTGGCCGACCGACAGCTCGAAGTGCTGGCCGGCCAGGTCGCGGCCGTCGGCGGCCTGGGCCAGTGGCCGCCAAAGCCCCAGGCCCGCCAGCGTAGTGGCGGCGCCCAGGCCTTTGACGAAGGTACGGCGGGAGGGGTTGCGCAACATGGCGTGGCCTCATGCGAGAGAGCCTTGATGTTGGCCGTTGCTGGCTGTCAGCCAGCTGAGCTGCGCATTACAGCGTTGTCAGGCGGCGGCCTCGTCGTGGCGCAGGTCACGCATCAGCAGGCCGTACGCCAGCGGGACCTGCTCCGGAATCGGCAGGTACACCACATGGCCGTCACCCGGCGCTACCTCGATGGCCTGCTGCTGGCGGTCGCACAGGCGGTGCAGGTCGAAATGGTAGTTGCCGCGCGGGGTCATCAGCTCCAGGTGGTCGCCCACGGCGAAGCGGTTCTTGACCTTGATCTCAGCCAGGCCGTCCACACGCGCGCCGGTCAGTTCGCCGACGAACTGCTGGCGGTCAGACACCGAGTTGCCACGCTGGTAGTTCTGGTACTCATCGTGCACATGCCGGCGCAGGAAGCCTTCGGTGTAGCCGCGCTGCGCCAGGGATTCGAGGTTGCCCATCAGGGCGCGGTCGAAAGGTCGGCCTGCCACGGCGTCGTCGATGGCCTGGCGGTAGGACTGCACCGCGCGGGCGCAGTAGAAGTGCGACTTGGTGCGGCCTTCGATTTTCAGCGAGTGCACGCCCATGCTGGCCAGGCGTTCGACGTGCTGGATGGCGCGCAGGTCCTTGGCGTTCATAATGTAGGTGCCGTGTTCGTCCTCGAACGCCGGCATCGCTTCGTCCGGGCGGTTGCTTTCCTGCAGCAGGAAGACCTGATCGGTAGGGGCACCGAGGCCCAGGGTCGGTTGCACTTCGCGCACGATGTCGCCGGTGGCATCCTCGCTGGCCGGCGTAGCGTCGTATTTCCAGCGGCAAGCATTGGTGCAGGTGCCTTGGTTGGCGTCGCGCTTGTTGAGGTAGCCCGACAGCAGGCAGCGGCCGGAGTAAGCCATGCACAGGGCACCGTGGACGAACACTTCCAGTTCCATGTCCGGCACGTGGTGGCGGATGTCTTCGATTTCTTCGAGCGACAGCTCCCGCGACAGGATCACCCGGCTCAGCCCCAACTGCTGCCAGAACTGCACGCTGGCCCAGTTGACGGTGTTGGCCTGCACCGACAAATGCACCGGCATCTGCGGGTAGTGCTGGCGCACCAGCATGATCAGGCCGGGGTCGGACATGATCAGCGCATCCGGCGCCATCGCAATCACCGGTGCGAGGTCCTTGAGGAAGGTTTTCAGCTTCGCATTATGCGGGGCGATGTTGATCACCACGTAGAAGCGCTTGCCCAGGGCATGAGCCTCCTGGATGCCCAGCGCTAGGTTGGCGTGATCGAATTCATTGTTGCGCACCCGCAGGCTGTAACGCGGCTGGCCGGCATAGACGGCGTCGGCGCCGTAGGCGAAGGCGTAGCGCATTGTCTTGAGGGTGCCAGCGGGGGCCAGCAGTTCGGGCTTGGCGGGAAGGGTCATGTGCGCACCGGGGCAAAAGGCCTGAATGCTATGGCTTGGCGGTTTTGCCGGCATTGACCTGAATCAACGGCGCGACGGCACTTTTACCCCTACGCCGCGCACTAACGTTCAGGACACTTGAGGATCCTTCATGAACGAAACCGCTTTGCAGAACAGAGCCTTGGCCGTGCTACTGGCACTGGTGACCATCGCCTTCGTGTGGATCTTGCTACCTTACTACGGGGCGATCTTCTGGGCGGTGATTCTCGGCATCCTGTTCGCGCCGCTGCAGCGCAGCCTGCTGATACGGTTTGGCAGGCGGCGCAACCTTGCCGCCGCCACGACGCTGTTGATTTGCCTGGTGGTGGCTGTATTGCCTGTGATCATCACCAGTGCCTTGTTGGTGCAGGAGGGGGCGACGTTGTACCAGCGCATCGAGAGCGGGCAATTGGACATTGCCGGCTACGTCGAGCATGGCATGAACATGCTGCCGGGGTTCGTGCAGCACGGCCTGGACAGCTTGGGCATCGGCAACCTGGAAGGGCTGCGCGAGAAGATCACCAAGTGGGCCACCCAAGGCAGCCAGGCGTTGGCCAGCCAGGCCTACAGCTTTGGGCAGGGCACATTCGAGTTTCTGGTGAGCTTCGGCATCATGGTCTACCTGCTGTTCTTTTTCCTGCGTGAAGGGGCCGAGGTCGCGCGTCGCGTGCGCCTTGCGGTGCCGCTGCCCGAACACCAGAAGCGCCGCTTGCAGCTGAAGTTCAACCGTGTGGTGCGGGCAACGGTCAAGGGCAACGTGTTGGTTGCCATTACCCAGGGCGCGCTTGGCGGCTTCATATTCTGGGTGCTGGATATCCCCAGTGCGTTGGTGTGGGCGGTGATGATGGCGTTTCTGTCGCTGCTGCCAGCGGTGGGGGCGGGGATCGTGTGGGCGCCGGTGGCGGCGTATTTCCTGTTGAGCGGGGCGATTCTGCCGGGGGTGATCCTCACGGCGTTCGGGGTGCTGGTGATCGGCCTGGTGGACAACGTGCTGCGCCCGATTCTGGTGGGCAAGGACACGCGCATGCCGGATTACCTGATTCTGGTGTCCACCTTGGGTGGGTTGGCGGTGTTCGGGCTCAATGGGTTTGTGATCGGGCCCTTGATCGCCGCGTTGTTCGTGTCGAGCTGGGCCATTTTTGTCGCCACCAAGCCGCAGGTGCAGTTGCCGCAGTAGGGCTGCTTTGCAGCCCATCGCCGGCAAGCCGGCTCCCACAGGTGCGGCGCTAACCTTGGCGTCTGCACAGATCCTGTGGGAGCCGGCTTGCCGGCGATGAGGCCTGTTACAGCCAGATCGCATCCCAGTGTGAGTAATCCCCAATTCGCTCTACCAAACCCGCCCGCTTAGGGTTCAAGACGATGTAACGTGCCACTGCCTGCACATTCTCCTCCCTTCGCAAGGCTCGATCATGAAAGCCTTTCTGCCAGAGCCGCCCACTGCGCCCTTGCAGTCTGTTGATCGCCAGCGTGCTACGAGACTTCACCCGGCGCATCAGGGTTTTCAGGCTCACCGGCCCCAGCTCAACCAGCCAATGAAAATGGTCAGGCATCACCACCCATGCCAGAGATTGAGCTGCGCCTTCGTCCTGCGCCTGGCGCAACTGAGCGACCAGCAAGCGGGCAGACTGAAGCTCATTCAGAAGCGGGGCTCTGTGTAGCGTTGTGCTGGTTAATAGGTATAACCGGTTGGGCTCTGAAAACCGACCGAGTCTCAATTGGTTAGAGCGAGGACTGTCCATGTTGCCTACTCCTGATGGTTTGCTCATCAGGCTAGTGACAGTGGGCTGTTGGTGCAGGCTGAATTGAGGCCCAATATTTCAAATTTAATGGACGCCGCTCCCATCGCCGGCAAGCCCCCCACAGGGATAGCGCTGGCCTTGAACACTGCGCATTTTTTGTGGGAGCCGGCTTGCCGGCGATGGGCTGCAAGGCAGCCCCGTTTGGGTCGGGTCAGGATGCCTGCGGCATCTCGCCCTTGGCCAGACGCCGGTTGATGTCGGCAATCACTTCGGGCAGCTCATTGATGGTGTCGATCAGGTAGTGCGGGCGGGAGCTGGCGAACAGCGCGTGAATGCGCGTGCGCTCGCGCTCCAGTTTCTCGGCACTCAATGCCCGGTAGCCTTCCCAGGTCAGCCCCAGGGCGTTGCCGGAGCACACCAGTGCCACCGTCCACATGCCTGCACGGCGGCCTTCGAGGATGCCCGGTACGGTGTCATCGACCTTCACGCAGGCGGCCACGTCATCGATGCCCAGGGCAATCACGTTGGCCAGGGCCTGGGCCGGCCAGGGGCGGCCGTTCGGGGTTTCGTCGGTGGCCACCACATGGTCGGCGACATAGCCGTTTTGGGCGGCCAGCTCCACCACCTTGTCCATCACCACCTTCGGGTAGCCCGAACACGAGCCAATCTTCAGGCCGTCCTGGCGCAGGCCGGTGAGGGTGTCCAGGGCGCCCGGGATAAGCGCCGAGTGCACGGCGATCTTCTCGATCTGCAGCGGCATGAAGCGGTTGTAGATGGCCGTGACGTCATCGTCGGTGGGCGTGCGGCCGAACACCTTGCGGTAGCGTTCGGCGATTTCCGGCACGTTGCACAGGGTGCGGATGTGGTCCCACTTGCCCATGCCCATCGGGCCTCGGGCTTCTTCGATGGACACCTGTACGTCGAACTCTGCGAAGGCTTCGACGAAGATCTGGGTGGGGGCGAACGAGCCGAAGTCGACCACGGTGCCGGCCCAGTCGAGGATGGCGGCTTGCAGCTGGGTAGGGTTGCTGTAGTTCATGTGCGCTATTTCCTGAATTGGGGTGGGCAAAGGGTCAGATGTCCAGCACTTCCATTTCCCGCAGCACCTCGGCCACGGCGTTGACCGCAGCCTGCATGCCCTCCGGCCCGACCACGCCGATGCAGCCGACGCGGAAGGTCTCGACCTGGGTCAGCTTGCCGGGGTAGAGGATGAAGCCCTTGGCCTTGACCCGCTCGTAGAAGTCTTTGAACTGGTAGCGGGTATCGTTTGGGGCATGGAAGGTGACGATGATCGGCGCCTGGATCTCGGCCGGCAGGAAGCTGCGCAGGCCGAGGGCGGCCATGCCGTCGAGCAGGGTTTTGCAGTTGTCGGCGTAGCGCTGGTGGCGCGCAGGCAGGCCACCTTCTTCGTTGTACTGCTGCAGCGCTTCATGCAGCGCCGCGACCACGTGGGTGGGCGGGGTGAAGCGCCATTGGCCGGTCTTGGCCATGTAGGCGTGCTGGTCATGCAGGTCCATGGCCAGCGAGTGGGCGTTGCCTTCGGCAGCGGCCAGGGCGGTTTTTTCGGCGAAGACGAAGCCCATGCCCGGCACGCCTTCCAGGCACTTGCCCGAGGCGGCGATCAGTGCGTCGAAGGGGACCTCGCGGGCATCGATCGGCAGCGCGCCGAACGAGCTCATGGCGTCGATGATCAGGCGCTTGCCGTGGCGTTTGATCACCTGGGCGATCTCGGCCAGCGGGTTGAGGATACCGGTGCTGGTTTCGCAGTGGATCAACGCCACGTGGGTGATGGCTGGGTCGGCGGCCAGCAGGCGGTCGACATCGGCGGCGGTGGTCGGTTGGTCTTCGGCGGTTTCGAAGGTGCTGTAGGTGCGGCCCAGCACCTTGCAGATTTTCGCCAGGCGTTGGCCGTAGGCGCCGTTGATCAGCACCAGCACCTTGCCATTGCGGGGTACCAGGGTGCCGATGGCGGCTTCCACGGCGAAGGTGCCGCTGCCTTGCAGGGGCACGCAGTGGTGGCTGACGCTGCCGTCGATGATCGCCAGCAGTTGCTCGCAGACGCTGGCGGTGAGTTGGTTGAAGGCGTTGTCCCAGGAGCCCCAGTCCACCAGCATGGCTTGGCGGGTGCGCAGCGACGTGGTCAGGGGGCCGGGGGTCAGCAGGATGGGTGCGTTGCTCATTCCGTGGTTCCTCACAAGCGGCGGGTGGTCAGCCGAAAAATCTGGCGCTGAAACTACGGGGACTAGGTTGCAATTGGCTAAGCTATCAATCAAATTGTTTGTTGTTATGCCAGCCATAAGTCAGGCCGATAAACATGAACCTGTTCCAGCTCCGCGCTTTCGATGCCGTCGCCCGTGAGGGCAGCTTCACCCGTGCCGCCGCGCGGCTGTTCATCAGCCAGCCGGCCGTGACTGGGCACGTCAAGGCGCTGGAGGAGCACTACCAGATCACCCTGCTCAGGCGCACGGCGCGGCGGGTGGAGCTGACCGAGGAGGGCACGCGGCTGGCGGCCATCACCCGGGCCATGTTCGGCCTGGCCGAAGAAGCCCAGGCGATGCTCGAAGCCAACCGACAGTTGCTGACGGGGCGCCTGGAGGTGGCGGCGGACGGCCCGCACCGCGTGATGCCGATGCTCGCCCAATTGCGCGAGCGCTACCCGGGCATCACCGTCAACCTGCGCTTGGGCAATGCCCAGGAAACCTTGGCCGCGCTGTTGTCCGAGCACGCCGATGTCGCGGTGCTGACCGAAATCGAACCGCGCAAGGGCCTGTACCTGCAAAGCCTGTGCGAGTCTCGGCTGTGCGCGTTGCTGCCAGCGGGGCATGCGTGGGCGGACGGTGAAGGCGACTTGCCGTTGACCGCGCTGAATCAGCAGATCATGGTGCTGCGCGAGCCCAGTTCGACCACCCGCCGTACGTTCGACAAAGCCTGTGCCGCTGCCGGGGTGCAGCCCCGTGTGCTGCTGGAGCTCGACAGCCGTGAAGCGGTGACCGAGGCGGTGGCGTCGGAACTTGGGGTTGGCGTGGTGTCGTCGACCGAGGTGGCCCATGACCCGCGCGTGGTGGCGCGGCCGCTGGCGGGTGACGGCCTGGTCAACCAGCACATGATCGGCTGCCTGGAGCGGCGCCGCGAACTGCGGTTGATCCAGGCGTTTCTGGGTTTGGCGGCCACCCTGTGAGGCAACGCTGGCGTTTTTCCTGCCCCGGCCTAAGATGGCCGGCATAGACCCACCTGGATGGCCGATGAGCGATAAAGACACCATCTCCATGCAACTGGTGCGTGAAGCCCTGTTGCAGACCTGCCCGGCCGGGCAGCCCGATGTCGGCGTGTTGCAGCGTGCCGGCATCGACCCGGCGCAGCTCGAGTTGCCCCAGGCACGTGTCTCTGCCGATGCCTATGCGCGGCTGTGGCGGTTGCTGGCGCGTCGCTGCAACGACGAGTTTTTCGCCATGGACCCGCGCGGGCTGCCGGTGGGCAGCCTGGCCTTTCTGACGCGTGCGGCCATGGCACAACCCACCCTTGGGGCTGGCCTTGAAATCGCCATGGGCTTTCTGTCGCTGATGCTCGAAGACCTGCAGCCAAGCCTGGTGCGCCAGCAAAGCCTGGCCGAAATCGTCATCAACGAGCCGCGTGAGCAACCGCGCCGGGCCTTTACCTATTTCACCTTCTGGATGATCGTGCACGGCGTCGCGTGTTGGCTGGCGGGGCGGCGCATTCCGATCCTGGCCATCGACCTGCGCTGCGCCGAGCCGCCGTTCTGTGACGATTACCGGGTGATGTTCTCGGAAAACCTGCAGTTCGAACGCCCGCGCTCGCGCATCATCATTGCGGCCGACTGCCTGGACCTGCCGCTCAAGCGCACACCGCAGGAATTGCAGCGGTTTCTGGCCGAGGCGCCGGGCAACATCCTGGTCAAGTACCGCGACCCGGCCAGCCTCGCCCGGCGCATCCGTGGCCAACTGCTGGCCCTTGACCCAGCGCAGTGGCCGGATGCCGAAAGCCTTGCGCACGGCTTGTGCCTGTCTGGCGCGACCCTGCGGCGGCGCTTGGCCGACGAGGGCCAGACTTATCAGCGGCTCAAGGACAGCGCCCGCCGTGAGCTGGCCATTGCCTGGCTGGCGCAAACGGAGCCGGCTCTGGGCGAAATCGCTGAGCGGCTGGGGTTTGCCGACAGCAGTTCGTTCTACAAGGCTTTTCGCAAGTGGTTTGGTTGTAACCCGGGGCACTACCGGGCGTTGATCCAGGCAGAAGGCCAGGGCGAAGCGCGAGGCGATTGAAGCGTTTCCAGCTTATGGGTAGGGCATACAGGCACAAGCATGTACGGCCCATCGCCTACCACTGGAACCGCCATGCCCACGCCAACTGCCACTCAGCAATCGCCTGCTGTGCAAGCGAAGCTGTCGACTGCAACGGATGACTTCATCAAGGGCCAGTTACCCGACTGGCTGAAGCGCGCCACACCCGCACAGATCAATACGCTGCGCAGCCGTTTCAGTGAGCACAAGAAAAGCCAGGAGTTACTGCACGACGCAATCGGTGGCTTGCCTGCGCTGCGTGAATTTGCCGAGGCGCATTTTCAAACGCTGCTGCCAGACACCTTGCCGCAAGGCGTGCGTTTGGCTGATTTGTCCTGGATCAAAGTGGCCAACGCAGCCCAGCCGGATCTGAACAGGTTTACCTACCCCCGCAAGTACACCTACGAACCCGCGCTGGCCCGCCTGATGCAGGGCTTGCAAGCCGGTGCTGATTTTGTGTTGAGCAAGGGCCTGGGCTTTGAAGGTAGCACCACCCTGTTGGTGGAAGCCGATGAGGCGTTTATCGAACGCTGCCGGCAACTGGATGTGGGCAGGCGCTACCAGGATGAACTTGACCAGGTCTACAACCCGCAGAACCTGAACCTGCTTGCCGCGGACAAACGCAACGGCTTCAGCCTGGCCGTCGAGCTTGCTGCGCTCAAAGGGCACCTTACCGCGTGGGAGCATGCAGCCCTGCGCGATGTTGCGGCGTTTGCCCCGAATACCTATGGGCAGCCCAAACCGCACAGTGTCAGCACGCTCGATATGCTCGAGCAAACGCTTTCCAATACCTTGCTGATTGAGCTGCATACCCCCACCAATGTCAGCCAGGGTGTGCTGCTCTACCTGCCAGGCGATTCGCATAATGCCTTGCGCCGCTATGGCTCGATCACCGAGATGCAGCAGACGCTTGCCGTCGAATTGCAGCAAGCGGGCTTTCGCCAGGCGTTGGCGCAACAAGTGAGCCTGAAGCAGCGTCCTGGGTTTGTGCGGACACTCGGCTTGCGCTTGCAGGACACCCAGCCGGACCTGTCGCTGACGCGGGGTGAAATGGTCGAGGACGCCTTTCTTACGCTGGCCAGGCTGCAAGTGCTGCAGGCAAAAGACGACGCCCGGTTGCTGCTGGTGCCCACCGCCGACGTCGACAACGCTGCAGACGAGCACAGCCTGCAGATGTGGAAGGCGCTGGGCATCGGCGTGGTCAACCTAGCCGGGCTGTTCGTGCCAGCAG
Organism: Pseudomonas sp. LAIL14HWK12:I10; assembly: GCF_900184205.1. NCBI lineage: Bacteria > Pseudomonadati > Pseudomonadota > Gammaproteobacteria > Pseudomonadales > Pseudomonadaceae > Pseudomonas > Pseudomonas sp. LAIL14HWK12:I10. The sequence continues at coordinate 82,222 of NZ_FXWU01000014.1, forward strand.
TGGGCGCGTTGCTGTTGGGGCAACTGGTGGTACAGACCTTGTCCGAGGTGTTCGAGGGCGTCAGGGATTGGTCGCGGGGCCATCAGCATGAGGCGCTGCAGCATTTTCTGAGCGTCGCCGAGGTGGTGGCGCTCGCCGGCGCCACGGTCGCCGGGGTGGCGGTGGTGCGCAGTGTGTTCGTCGACAAGCTCGAACCCGTCGCGCTGGGCACGCAGCAGGTGCGGCTCTGGAACAACGACTTGGCGCCTTACGAAACAACGCCTGAAGACCGAAGCCTGCAACCCGACGGTTTGTATGGCGCGGGCAAGCGCCGCTGGCTGCGTTTGCAGGCCCGCTATTACGAAGTGCATCGCCCTGTGGCCAACGGTTCTTGGTGCTTGCGCCATCCGCTGGACGACAGTGCCTATGGGCCGGCGCTGGTGCACAACGGCGAGCGCGGCTGGCGCTTGCAGCTCGACCAGCCACTGGCGTGTGACGACAGCGCCCGCATGCTCGATTGCCTGTGGCCACAGGACCCGCCCGTCGACAGGCAGACGGCTGAGCAGATCCTGAAGGTGGCCGGTATTGACCAGGATGAGTTGCGCGGTGTGCTGGTGGAGAACCGTCCGGCCCCCATCACCCTCGCCGACACGCTGCGCCGTTTTGCTGCAGACGCACGTATCGAGGCCTTCGCTCGCCATTTAAGCAACGAAACGCGCCTGCCCCGTGATGAAGAGCTGCTGACCTGGCTAAGCGCGCAGCGCGAAGTGGCAGGCCCCCAAGCCGGCCTACGCGACAGGTTGCTGCAACAGCTGCCGGCCATGCGTTGGCGTGCGTTCGAACATTTGGCCTATGCCCCGCGCTCTGCCGCATCGGTGGCCGGCCTGGTGTTGCGCGAGTTCCCAGGTTTGCCGAAGGGTTACATTCCTGAGGTATTGAAAGACTGCAGTGCAGTCGAGTATGCCATTGCCCGTCGCGAGCAGCGCTTACCACTGCCACTGGCCAGCAAAGCGCGAGCGCTGCTGCGCGCCGCACGCCTGACCCGTGCCATTGAAGGTTTCTACCTGGCCAGTGCCAGTTGCAGCGAAACCGATGAGCTTGCCGTCGCCTTGATGCGCAAACTGCCAGCGTGGCCCGCCGGGCTTGCGCTGGAGGTGCGCGAGGCGACCCCGCAGGGCCGGCTGGTGGCCAGCTTTGTTCCAGAGGGCCAGGAAACGGCGCGTATTAAGTTGGTTCGCATTGATCGGTATTTCCACCTGTACGATGCGCAAGGGCAAGCCCTGGCACAGACCCACCCGGTACCTGCCACGGTTTTCGAAGCCTTGGTCGCGGCGTTGTCGCCAGCCCAGTTACAAGCACTCGGCCTTGAAGGGAGTGACCCCGCCCTGGCCTTGCGAGAAAAGCTGCGAGCACAGTTGCCAGCCTCACACCAGGATTGTGTGGCACTGCTTGGGTGGACGCCGCAACAGCGCTGGTTCAACCCGGGCCAGCGCCTGGCCGATGGTCGCGTGGGCTATCTGCTCAGCGGCCGTGGTGCGGTGGTACAGACACCGCGGCAAACCTTGCTCACCGGCTTGCGCCGGCTTTTCCCGGGCTTGGACGACAACCAGCTGAGCCAGGAACTGGAGCACCTGCTGCAGGGCGAGGAGATGCCGTTTGCACGGCTGGCAGGTTTGCAGGATGACCATGAGCAATTGAATCGGGCGGTCAACCGTTGGGTATCCGCAGAGTTCAGCAACAGCAGGCGGGCCAGTCGGCAGTTGATCGCCGATCGGGTGCTCCGTGCCTGGCGTGGACAAGGGGAGCGCTTGTCACTGGGCTTCGGCGAACTGGCCAGCCTGCCGGCACTGCCGGGGCATGTGCAATTTCGCTTCGTCACGTCGCTGGTCATTAACGACACCGCCATCAGTAGTGTGCCGAGTGACTTTCTGCACAGCTTCACCCACGTGAACTACCTGAACCTCAGTGGTAACCGGTTGTTGAGTGTTCCGCCCGGACTCAGCTACCTGCCCCAATTACGGACACTACGGCTGTCGCGTAACTTGATCCGCCTGAGTGCGTCGGCTGTCGAGACACTTGCCGGGCTGTCCGAACTGTCACGGCTGGACCTGAGCTACAACCCGCTGGGGGCGCTGCACTTGCGCTTCAATCGGCTGCAGCAGCTGATGCACTTGAACCTGCGACATTGCCGGCTCGGTATCTGGCCGCAGTACATCGAGTTGTGCCAGAACCTGCAGGTGGTCGACCTCCGTGACAACCAGCTCAGCGCGGTGGCTGATGAAACACTGCAGATGCCGCAAGCCTTTCGGCAGGTGTTTCTGGTGGACCGCAACCGCTTGAGCAACCGCCAAGTCATGGCCCTTTACGCGCCAGAGACGATACCCGAAGTCGCGGACGCCGCGATGGACCCCGCCTACGTGCGCGACCTGTGGCTTCAGGACTCGCCTGAGTCACAGCAAATCGAGCGAGGCTTGGCATGGGCAGCAATGGCCACGCATCGCAACAGCGACGCTTTCGTTCAAGTGTTGGGGCAATTGGAGCATGCCTCGGATTACGAGCAGGCACGCCCGCACATCGCCGGGCAGGTTTGGTCACTGCTGGAGCAGATGCAACGCGATGACACGCTGCGCGATGCCGTGTTCGAGCAGGCTGCCGACACACCCTCGGGCGAAAGGCGCGCAGTGGATGTGTTCAGCCGGATGCAACTGCATAGCTTGCAGGCACGTGCTGCGGCTAATGCCCATCGGCTCGAGCGCATCAACGAGCATATCGGCTTGGGGCTCAGCCTGTTCCGGTTGGACTTCCTGGCAGTGATTGCACGGGAGACGGCCGCACAGGTGAATGAGCAGCGGGAAATCGCCCGGCTGGATGACCCCGCGTTGATGGGCTTGGCGGATGTCGATGTCCGGGACATCGACATGCTCTATCGCGTCAGGCTGAGGGAGGCCCTGAACCTGCCTGGCCAACCCCAAACCCTGCGTAACGCCGAGGCGCTGGGTGTCAGTGAGGCATCGATAGAGGATGCCAGGCAACGTATCGAGCGGGTGGGCGATATCGAGACGTTCGCCGAAGACTTGAGCCAGCGTGGCTTCTGGCAGCGCTACTTACGTAGCCAGCACGCAGAAGATTTTCTCGCCTTGGAGCGTGCTCATAGTGAGCGTGTCCGCAGGTTGCACGCCGAGCAGGCAGACGCACCTGCGCCAGTGCGTGCGCAGGCCTTGGAGAACCTGGAAATTGAGCACGAGTCAGCCCTGCACCGTCACAGCGTGGCACTGACGCGCTTCGAGCTGAGGACCAACCTGGCCCGCCAGGGCTGACATTAGCTGCGCCATCAGCCCTTGAACGTGCCTGCAGGGGCGGTTTTCCGGATTCAGGCAGAGGGTGGTGAGCCGCAGAGTTAGCGGCTCATCCTCCACTGTGATCACCACCATGACCGACCCGACCCCAGACCTCCCGCGCCAACAGGCAACCGATGCGTTCATCGCGCAAACGCTGCCTGATTGGCTGAAAAACGCCGATCACGAACAGTTGCTGGCCCTGCGCAGCCGCTTCGACGCGCACATTCAGAGCCAACAGAAGATTCAGCAGACGTTTGCCCGGCTGCAGTCGATCGACACGTTCGCCACAGCGTTGCTACAAGAGCGGTTGCGCGTCGCCATGGAACTGAACATCACGTTAGCCAAAGCGCAATGGCGAGAGCAGCGTTTCAAGAAAGTCGATGATGCGCCAGCCAAGCAGTTCGAACCCTACTTCCTGCGCCAGCCGGCCTTGCAGAGACTTATGCAGAATTTCAAGGCTGGTGAGTCGTTTTATCCAGATACTGGCCTGGTGTACCCGCACGATCCAGTAACGGGCGATGCGGAGGAGGTGTTGACCACCTCGGCTGACACACTGGTCGAGACCTGCCGGGTGCTGGATATTGGCAAACAGTACCAGCAGCACCTAGACACGCTGCTCAATGCCGACTGTACGGCCCTGATTGCCGAAGACAAGCGCTTGCAACTGGCCTTGGCGATTGAAATCGCGGCGTTGAAAGAGCAGCTACCGGACGATGACCTGGCGATGCTGCGGCGGATCTTGCAAGGCAAGCCACCGACGCACGCGCGCAGCAACCGCGCCTATGTCGGGGCTTTGACCGTGCTTGGCTGTCGGGTGGAGGGCGCTATGGCATTCGAGTGCAGGGATGTCGCCCCCTTGGTCGGCTCTGGGTCTTCCGTCGTGACCGGTGTCATCGTGTATCTGCCAGACGACCCTGAACAGTCGCTACGTGCCTATGGCACTTGGCGCGAGGCCAGCTTGGACCTTGGCAGGCGTTTGCGCGAGCCCGGCTATCAGCGGGCATTTAGCCAGCGCATCGCGTTAGCCGACCGGCCTGAGTACCTCACCACCTTGAGCAAACGCCTGGCCGATAAAAAGACCGATGCCCAGTGCGATTGCGAAGCGATCCATGAGGCGTTGTTCGCGACATTGGCAGCCCAGCAGTTGCAGCGGATTCGCGACAACGCGGGGTTTATCGCGGTGCCCACCGCGCAGGTCGATGCCCGGGTCAGCGCCCAGCGCCTGAAAACGCTGGAAGCGATAGGGATGGGCCTGCTCAACCTGGCCGGCCTGTTCGTGCCTGTGATCGGTGAGGTGCTGGCGGCCGACATGATCGGCCAGACGCTGAAGGAGGTGTGCGAGGGGGTCGAGGACTGGCATCAGGGGCATCGCCATGAAGCCATCGAGCACCTGCTGGGCGTCGCCGAAACGCTGGCGGTCGGCGCTGCCTTGGCTGGCGGTACAGCCGTGGTCGCCCGAGGCTTCACCCGCAGCGCGCAGGTCGATCAATTGTTGCCGGTCCTCAACGATGGTGGAGCGCCGCGGCTGTGGAACGGGGATATCAGCCATTTCGAGGACAAGGCGCCGCCCACCGACCTGCTGGCCCTGGACAACGGCTTGCTCGCCAAGGGGGAGGGGCGCTGGTGGCGCAACGGCGATACCTACTACCAGGTCAGGCCGGTGCCTGGGCGCAGTGCCTGGCAGCTGCGCCACCCGCAACGTGAGGCAAGCTTCGGCCCACTACTGGAATTCAACGGCGAGCGCAGCTGGCGCTTGCCGACCGAGCGACCCTTGGCATGGCAAGGGGAGGGGCTGCTGTTGGGGCGCCTTTGGCCGCCGGCGGCAGCGCTGAGCGATCAACGTATCGGGCAGATCCTCAAGGTGGCCGATGTCGACCAGGAACACCTGCGCGGGCTGTTGGTGGAGGCGCGGCCGTTACCGGTGGCGTTGCGTGACACGGTCGAACGGTTTGCCGTTGAGGCGCGCATCGAGGCGTTCTTCACGCAATTGGCCGATGGCCAACCCGCAGATGCCCCACTGTGGCAGTGGTGTATGGACAGCTTGCGCATCGAAGCGTTGTCTTTGGAGGAGCAACGCCTAGAACTGCTGGATGACGTGGCAGATTTGAGGGAGCAACTGCTGGAACATTTTTCGCGCCAATACCTGGCAGCAGACCCTTTGTTACCGTTGATCCGGCGAGACTTCAACGGCCTGCCTGACGCCTACGCGCTCGATGTGCTCAAGTCGGCAACCGACACCGAGCGCCAGTGGATGCTGAGGGAAGACCGCATCCCCTTACCGGTTGCCGAAAAGGCCCGTGAGCATTTGCAACTGTCGCGGCTGACGCGCATGCGTGAAGGCCTGTACCTCAAGGGCAGCTATCACCCCGATACGGTCAAACTGGTGTTTGCGCTGTTGCGCCAGCAGGCCAACCTGACCGGGGCGGTCGACTTGCAATTGCGCGAAGGCTCAGATGTCGGCCGGTTATTGGCGCAGTTGCAGCCAGACAAGGGCTCGGAATATGTCACCACGGTGTTGGTGAAGTGCCCTGGCGGGTTCAAGTGCTATGACGCGCAGGGGCGTGAAGTGGATATCGACCTGCGCGACCCCGTCGATATCGCCGACGTGTTGGCCAGGCACCTGGCCCCTGGTGATCGTGCTCGCCTGACCTGGGATGGCAGCCAGGCCCCCGAGCAAATCCGCAATGCGCTGCGCAGCTGGCTACCTCGCGAGCGTCAGGCGCAAGCCGACCTCATCGGGTTGCGCGAGATCAAGCCTACGCGCAGCCCTTTGCGAAGGCTTGCCGATGGGCGAGTCGGTTACCTGCTCAACGGGCGTGATGAACTGCCTGATTCGATCCGGCAAGACCTAGTCGGAGCGGTGGGGGATTTGTTCCCCTCTTTCCGCGCACTGGAAGTGGACCGCTACGTGTCGGTATTGCTCGAATCGCCGGAGACCGCGTATGCCGCGATGATCCGGCTGTACAGGGAATATATGGGAATGGACCGGGCTCTGCATGCCTGGATGTTGGACGTGCCTCCCGGCAACTTGCGTGGCGCGCGTCATCATGTGGCCAGCATGTTGCGCCGCAGTTGGCGCCTGGAAGGGCTGCGCATCGATGCCCAAGGCGCGAGTCGGGAGTATCGGCGCTTGAGCCTAGTCGGGATTGAGGTCGGGAGCTTGCCCACATTGCCTGTCGGCACACAGTTCGGTCATGTCACCGACCTGGGCTTGATCGGCCTGCGCCTGCAGACGTTGCCACAAGGTTTTCTGCGCTGCTTCACGGGGCTGCGATTACTCAATCTCAGCAATAATGCCCTGACGACGCTGCCAGCGGAGATCGCCGAGCTGAATCTGCTGAGCAGCCTGCGTGTGTCACACAACCGCATCCGCATGACCGAGGCGTTAGCGACCAGCCTGAGTGGGTTGTCGCAGTTGGACACGCTGGACCTGAGCTTCAACCGCTTGGGCGGCGTCAGCCTGCAATTGGGTGAGTTGGCACACCTCAGGGTGCTGAACGTGCGGCGGACCAACCTGCAGACCGTACCCGTCGGGCTTGAGCGTTGTGTACAGCTGGAGTCGGCCAACCTGCGTGACAACCGCATCGCCCACGTGCGGCAAAGCCTGTTCGCCATGCCCTTGCAGCGTCGTCGCGCGGTACTGCTGGAGAACAACCCGCTGGCACTGGCCGAGCGTGAACGTTTTCATGCCGTCAACCCACTGCCGGCCCTACCGCCAGAGCCTGCCGAGAACTTTGCGCAAGCCCGGGCGCAATGGCTGGAGCAATTGGATGAGCCCGCCAGGGCTGGCCGCGAGCTGCAGTGGAATGCATTGCAGGCCCTTGATGAAAGTTCTGAGTTTTTCAGTTTGCTGAGGGCGTTGACCCTGACCAGCGACTTCCGGCGCGAACCACAGGACCTGGCGCGCCGGGTATGGACGGTGATCGCGGCGGCCAGCGAGGATGCTGCCTTGCGTGATGAGCTGTTTGAAACGGCCTCTTCACGTGGCTGTGTGGACAGCGTGATCTCGTGTTTCAGTGCGCAGGAGGTGGGCGTCATGGTGGCGCAGGCGATGCGCGCCGAAGGGGCTCCGGCGCAGCAAGGCGCCTTGCTTGAACTGGCTTCAGGCCTGTTCCGGCTGGAGCAAGTCGAGGCCCAGGCGCGTTTGGATATCGAGCGACGCGTGGTGCTGGAGGAGGACAGGTTGCGCGGCGCCGGGTTGGCCGAGGCTGATGCGGCACAGCGGGCCCGTGACAGCGTGGATGAGATTGAGGTCAGCTTGGCTTACCGAATTGGCCTGGCACGTGTGTTGAGCCTGCCGGGTCAGCCAAAAACCATGCAGTTCGAGGCACTGGGTGGCGTCAACCAGCAGCAGCTCGACAATGCCGCGGCTTCAGTGCGCTGGGCAGAAAGTACCGATGCACTGGTGAATTACATCAGTGATCGGGATTTCTGGGTCAGGTACCTGCGGGCACGCCATGACGATGAATTCGTCCAGATCAGGCAACCGTTCGATGAGCAAATGGAGGCAGAAAGCCCGCTGGATGCAGCGCGTGGGAGGCAGATCCAGCTTGCATACGATGAGGCTGAACGGCGGTTGATCCTGCGCCTGACGCGCAAGGCCCTGAGCGAACAGGCCTCAGGCCAAACCGCTCATCACGATTGAGCAATTAGGCCATTGCCGAGCGGCAGGTGTAGCGACACCATCGTCAGATAACGGGTGCACTCCAACAATAAAAAGCCAGGAGTCTGATGATGCGTAACTACGCCGAGGCCGCTCGTGCCTTCGACCATGCACAGGCCGCCGCTGATGCCCTGCAGGGCGATCTGTCTGCGCTCAACGCCTGCGTCGAATGCTGCGACCGCCATGTGGGCAGCGACAAGCTCGCCCTGCTGTGGGTGAACCGCGACGGCGAAAGCCAGCCGTTCACATTCGATACGCTGTGCGAGCAGGCCGCGCGTTTTGCCAACGTGCTCAAGTCCCAGGGTGTAAAAGCGGGAGACCGCGTTGCCGGCCTGATGCCCCGTACCCCGCAGTTGCTGGTGACCATCCTGGCCACGTGGCGCCTGGGTGCTGTGTATCAGCCGCTGTTTACTGCGTTCGGGCCCAAGGCCATCGAGCATCGCCTGGAACAGTCCGGGGCCAAGGTGGTGGTCACCGACAGCCAGAACCGCGCCAAGCTGGATGAGGTGCACGGTTGCCCAACAATCATCAGCGTGCTGGCTCGCGTCGGCGAGCTGGACTTCCAGCAGAGCCTGGACAGCGCCGCCGAGCACTGCCCGCCGGTCATGCGGACGGGCGACGACCCTTTCCTGTTGATGTTCACTTCCGGCACTACAGGCCCGGCCAAACCCCTCGAAGTGCCGCTGCGCGCGATCGTTGCCTTCCAGGGTTACATGCGCGACGCCATCGACCTGCGGCCTGAAGACAACTTCTGGAACCTGGCCGACCCGGGTTGGGCCTATGGGCTTTACTACGCGGTCACCGGCCCGCTGGCGCTGGGCCATGCCACCACCTTCTACGATGGCCCGTTCAGCGTTGAAAGCTGCGCGCGGATCATCGACCAGTTTGGCATCACCAACCTGGCCGGTTCGCCAACCGCGTACCGCCTGTTGATCGCGGCAGGCAGCGAATTTTCCGCACCGATCAAAGGCCGCCTGCGGGTGGTCAGCAGCGCCGGCGAGCCGCTCAACCCAGAGGTGATCCGCTGGTTCGCCGACGAGCTAGGGGCAACCATCCACGACCATTACGGGCAGACCGAACTGGGCATGGTGTTGTGCAACCACCATGGCCTGGAGCACCCGGTGCACCTGGGGTCTGCCGGCTTTGCCATCCCTGGGCACCGCATCGTGGTGCTGGACGAGCAGGGCGCGGAGCTGCCGCCTGGCCAGCCCGGCATCCTCGCCGTGGACCGCGAGCAGTCGCCGTTGTGCTGGTTTGGTGGCTACCACGGCGTGCCGACCAAAGCCTTCGTCGGCAAGTATTACCTCAGCGGCGACACGGTCGAACTCAATGCCGATGGCAGCATCAGCTTCGTGGGCCGCAGCGACGACGTGATCACCACCTCCGGCTACCGGGTTGGCCCGTTCGACGTGGAGAGCGCGCTGATCGAGCACCCGGCGGTGGTCGAGGCGGCCGTGGTCGGCAAGCCCGACCCTGAACGCACCGAGCTGATCAAAGCGTTCGTCGTCCTGGCCAAAGGCGTGGAGGGCACCCCCGAGCTGGAAGAAACCCTGCGCCAGCACGTGCGCAAGCGGCTGTACGCCCACGCCTACCCCCGCGAAATCGAATTCGTCAGCGAGCTGCCCAAGACCCCGAGCGGCAAGCTGCAACGCTTCATCTTGCGCAACCAGGAAATCGCCAAACAACAGGCCCAACTGGCCGCTCACGCCAGTGCCTAAAGGAACGACACCATGCAAATAGCCAACAAACACTTTATCGTCAGTGGCGCCGCATCCGGGCTGGGTGCCGCCACCGCACAGATGCTGATCGAGGCCGGTGCCAAGGTCGTGCTGGTCGACCTCAATGCCCAGGCGGTCGAAGCCAAGGCGCGTGAGCTGGGCGACAACGCCCGCTTCTCGGTCGCCGACATCAGCGACGAGCAGGCCGCCAAGGCTGCCGTCGACGCCGCCGTCAGCGCGTTTGGCAGCCTGCATGGGCTGGTCAACTGCGCCGGTATCGTCGGCGCCGAGAAAGTCCTGGGCAAACAAGGCCCGCATGGCCTGGCCAGTTTCGCCAAGGTCATCAACGTCAACCTGATCGGCAGCTTCAACCTGCTGCGCTTGACTGCAGCAGCGATGGCCGAGGGGCCGGCGGATGAGAGTGGCGAGCGCGGGGTGATCATCAATACCGCCTCTATCGCTGCTTATGACGGGCAGATCGGCCAAGCTGCGTACGCGGCATCCAAGGGTGCCATCGCCAGCCTCACCCTGCCAACGGCCCGTGAGCTGGCGCGTTTCGGCATCCGCGTGATGACCATCGCCCCGGGCATTTTCGAAACCCCGATGATGGCCGGCATGACCCAGGAAGTGCGTGACTCGCTGGCCGCCGGGGTGCCGTTCCCGCCGCGTCTGGGCCGCCCTCAGGAATACGCTGCACTGGCCCGCCACATCATCGAGAACAGCATGCTCAACGGCGAGGTGATCCGCCTCGACGGCGCGCTGCGCATGGCTGCCAAGTAAGGAGTAATGAACATGACCCTCGCCAACGACCCAATTGTCATCGTCAGCGCCGTGCGCACGCCCATGGGCGGCCTGCAGGGCGACCTCAAGAGCCTCACCGCACCGCAGCTGGGGGCCGCAGCGATTCGCGCTGCGGTCGAGCGCGCCGGCATCGAAGCCACCAGCGTCGAACAGGTACTGTTCGGTTGCGTGCTGCCGGCAGGCCTGGGCCAGGCCCCCGCGCGCCAGGCAGCGTTGGGCGCCGGCTTGGACAAACACACCACCTGCACCACCTTGAACAAGATGTGTGGTTCGGGCATGCAGGCCGCGATCATGGCCCATGACCTGCTGCTGGCCGGCAGCGCCGATGTGGTGGTGGCGGGTGGCATGGAGAGCATGACCAACGCGCCCTACCTGCTGGACAAGGCCCGGGGTGGCTACCGCATGGGCCATGGCAAGATCATCGACCATATGTTCATGGATGGCCTCGAAGACGCCTACGACAAGGGCCGTTTGATGGGCACCTTCGCCGAGGATTGCGCCCAGGCTGGCGCTTTCAGCCGCGAAGCCCAGGATGCCTTTGCCATCAGCTCGTTGACCCGCGCCCAGGACGCCATCAAGCAGGGCCGTTTCAGCGCCGAGATCGTTCCGGTGGAAGTCACCGAGGGCAAGGAAAAACGCGTCATCAAGGATGACGAGCAACCGCCCAAGGCGCGCCTGGACAAGATCCCGCAGCTTAAACCGGCCTTCCGTGAAGGCGGTACGGTGACGGCCGCCAACGCCAGCTCGATTTCCGACGGCGCTGCTGCACTGGTGCTGATGCGCCGCAGCGAAGCCGAAAAGCGCGGCTTGAAACCTTTGGCCGTGATCCATGGCCATGCGGCCTTTGCCGATGCGCCCGCGCTGTTCCCCACCGCGCCGATCGGGGCCATCGACAAACTGATGAAACGCACCCGCTGGAACGTGGCCGAGGTGGACCTGTTCGAGATCAACGAAGCGTTTGCCGTGGTGACCCTGGCGGCCATGAAACACCTCGACCTGCCACACGACAAGGTCAATATCCATGGCGGTGCCTGCGCCTTGGGCCACCCGATCGGCGCCTCGGGCGCGCGCATTCTGGTGACCTTGCTGTCGGCCCTGCGCCAGAACAACCTGCGCCGCGGCGTGGCGGCCATCTGCATCGGCGGTGGCGAGGCCACGGCCATGGCCGTCGAATGCCTGTATTGAGGTGAACCATGTTGGTAACTGACGAGCAACAACAGATCGCCGACGCCGTGCGTGACTTTGCCCAGGAGCGCCTGCGCCCGTTCGCCGAACAGTGGGACAAGGCCCACCGCTTCCCGCGGGAAGCCATCGACGAGATGGCTGCCCTGGGCCTGTTCGGCATGCTGGTGCCGGAGCAGTACGGCGGCAGTGACACGGGCTATGTGGCGTACGCCATGGCCCTGGAAGAAATTGCCGCAGGCGATGGTGCCTGTTCGACCATCATGAGCGTGCACAACTCGGTGGGCTGCGTGCCCATCCTGAAATTCGGTACCGAGCAGCAGAAGCAGCAGTTTCTGGCACCGCTGGCCAGCGGCGCGATGATCGGCGCCTTCGCCCTCACCGAGCCTCAAGCCGGCTCCGATGCCAGCAGCCTGAAGACCCGCGCACGCCTGGACGGCGACCACTACGTGCTCAACGGCAGCAAGCAGTTCATCACCTCCGGCCAGAATGCTGGCGTGGTCATCGTCTTCGCTGTCACTGACCCGGAGGCGGGCAAGCGTGGCATCACGGCGTTCATCGTGCCGACCGATTCGCCGGGCTACCAGGTTGCCAGGGTCGAGGACAAACTCGGCCAGCATGCCTCGGACACCTGCCAGATCGTCTTCGACAATGTGCGGGTGCCGGTCGCCAATCGCCTGGGCGAAGAGGGGCAGGGTTACAAGATTGCCCTGGCCAACCTTGAAGGGGGCCGTATTGGCATTGCGTCGCAGTCGGTCGGCATGGCCCGGGCGGCCTTCGAGGTGGCCCGCGACTATGCCAAGGAGCGGCAGAGCTTCGGCAAGCCGCTGATCGAGCACCAGGCCGTGGCCTTCCGCCTGGCCGACATGGCCACGCGCATTGCCGTGGCCCGGCAGATGGTGCTGCACGCCGCGGCCTTGCGTGATGCCGGGCGGCCGGCCTTGACGGAGGCGTCGATGGCCAAGCTGTTTGCCTCGGAAATGGCCGAAAAGGTCTGTTCGGACGCCTTGCAGACCCTGGGCGGTTATGGCTATCTGAGTGACTTCCCGCTGGAGCGGATCTACCGCGACGTTCGGGTCTGCCAGATTTACGAAGGCACCAGCGACATTCAGCGCATGGTCATTGCGCGCAATCTTTGAAGGAGCAGTCTGCATGGCATTCGAAACCATCCTGTTGGACATCCACGGCAAGGTCGGCCTGATCACCCTCAACCGGCCGCAGGCGCTCAATGCGCTCAATGCTCAGATCGTCGGCGAGATCAACCAGGCCCTGGACCAGCTCGAGCGTGACCCGAGCATCGGCTGCGTGGTGCTGACCGGCTCGGCCAAGGCCTTTGCCGCAGGTGCCGATATCAAGGAAATGGCCGACCTCCAGTACCCTCAGATCTACGTCGACGACCTGTTCAGTGACGCAGACCGGATTGCCAATCGGCGCAAACCGATCATTGCGGCGGTATCGGGCTTTGCCCTGGGCGGTGGGTGTGAGCTGGCGATGATGTGCGACTTCATTCTGGCAGCGGACAATGCCCGGTTCGGCCAGCCTGAGATCAACCTTGGGGTGTTGCCGGGCATGGGCGGCACCCAGCGGCTGACCCGCGCGGTGGGCAAGGCCAAGGCCATGGAACTGTGCCTGACGGGGCGCTTGATGGGCGCCGAGGAGGCCGAACGTGCCGGGCTGGTGGCGCGTGTGGTACCGCAGGCTGAGCTGGTCGAAGAAGCCCTGAAGGTGGCGGCGACCATCGCCAGCAAGTCGATCCCGGTGAGCATGATGGTCAAGGAAAGTGTCAACCGGGCCTTTGAAGTGACCCTGAGTGAGGGGGTGCGTTTCGAGCGTCGGGTGTTCCATGCGGCCTTTGCCACTGAAGACCAGAAGGAAGGCATGAGCGCTTTTATCGCCAAGCGCGAGGCACAGTTCAAGGATCGTTGATCCCGCCTTCACAGGCGTGACTGGCCCGAAATAGATGTAGGAGCAGCCTTGTGCTGCGAAGCGCCGCGCGAGCGGCGCTCTATCTCATGGCCGCTGCATAACCCAAGGCAGCCACCTGTCAGCCCAGACGCGCCTGTACCCCCTGCCACCCGAGCACCGACCAGCGGATTCTGCTCAATCGAATCAAATTCGCCTCCGATTGCAGTTGCTCCACGCGACGTGGCGCCTTAGACTGCCGCCCCCTGTAAAAGAGTGCCGGTTGGCGCTTGAAGAATTCCGCTGCCGATGCACTGGCGTCGGCGGCACCCGAATCGCCCAAATGCACATTTTTCATAGAGAAATCGATGACCAAGGAACAGTTGCTGGCCATGTCGGCCGATGACTACATGAACGCTGATCAGCTCGCCTTCTTCACTGGCCTGCTGCAGTCGATGAAAGTCGAAACCCATGAGCGCATCGAGTTGAGCCGTGCCACCATCGAGGGCCTGGACACTCCGTCGGACCCTGCTGACGTGGCTTCGGTAGAAGAAGAGCGTAGCTGGTTGGTCAATGCCATCGACCGCGACCAGCGTTTGCTGCCACAGCTTGAAATGGCGTTGGACCGTATCGCTGACGAGAGCTTCGGCTGGTGCGATGACAGTGGTGAGCCGATTGGCCTGAAGCGTTTGCTGATCAGCCCGACCACCAAGTACTGCATCGAAGCTCAGGAACGCCACGAGCAGCTCGACCGCCACCAGCGCCAGGTCTGATCGCGCGCAGTGCGTGAAGCCCCACGGAGCAATCCCTGGGGCTTTTTGCGTTTGTGCGTGATAGGCCCAGATTTGTTGCCTGTGGCGTAACACTGCTGTACCGAGATGCGCTGTTTCCGACGTGCAGGCAGGCGTATCATGGCTTTATCGTTAGGGTGCTAATTAAATTCCGGAGGGGATGATGAATAGCCGTGTCGATGTTGCCGTGATGATTGGCTCGGGGGTACCTGCCACTCTGCAGGCGTTGGGTAAGCGTATTTGTTGGGTGGTGCTGGTCAATGGCGAGCGCCGTGGCACGGCGTTCGCCACCCGTGACGAGGCCTTGGAGTGCCAGGCGGCCTGGATGCAGCAACTCAGAAAAGGCCTGGCCGCCTGACGGCCGTCATTGCTCCAGATGGCGGGCCAGTTCACACGCGTCCTGATGCCGGCAGCGAAACCCTTTGACCCGGCCGGTGGCGCTTTCGGTGACATGAAAGAAGCGGACACCTGCGGGTATGACAACGTAACGTGGCGTTGCATGAGTGCTGGCGATGTAAGAAATGTTCTTTGCCTCTCGACGGATTTCGGTGTTTTCGTGCATATTCCTTCCCCAGTAATGCGCTGATGGATTTCAGAGCCCGTTCTGTCGAGCGCTCTGCAACTACCTATCGCATCTTTTCTGGCGGGTTTGTTGTCAGGCATTACGCTTCCCACGTTGGGAATTTGCCGAAAACCTGCACTTAGGCCATATCTGGCAAGCCAGAGTAAAGATTCCTGCAGGCTGCAGTGCCAGCGGATACAGACATCAGCGCATCGCTTTATTACTCTTTTCGCCTATCGATATGTAATGGCCGTGCCTCACCGAGCGTGTGTGGGGGCGGGATGTAACCGATTGAGGATCACTTCATTGGCAGTCAGCACACTTGATACCCACGCCTTGTTCGCCTTGGGCGATTTGCGCGGTAAATTGGCCCAGCTGTTCCAGGGCCGCTTTGTTTATGTCACCGAACAAAGTCCTGAAGGCCTGTACATGGCCGAAATCGACACCGAAAGCGCATTGGTGGTCGATGACAAACAGCGTCTGGAACTGAAGGTTGGCGATCACTTCCGCGCTGCGGTATTGCCCAGCCGCGAGGGTGGCAAGCTGGAAATGCGCTTTCGAGACATCAAGTTCAATGTCTACGGTGTTGGCGACTACGCCTTTGTTTCCGTGCCTGAAGGCGAGGGCGTCGTGTTGCGCGAAGGCAATGGCGTGATGCTGGTCTTTGCCGCGCAACAGCAAGTGCAGGAAGGGCTGGGTAAGCTGCTCAAGGCAGTGACTGGCAAAGTCGCGAAGTGGCGCAAGGGTGAGCTGACCACATTCAAGGCCAGTGAATGACCGAGCGCGACAACGCGCCTGTGTCGCGTGCCGAGTTTCATCACCAGCACCAGGCGGATGCGCTGGCGCAAGCCGAACGGCTGTTGGCCCAACGTGAAGCGCTGCAAGGCGCTTGGCTGAACTGGGTGGCAGGCGAGCTCTATCGACTCAGCCCGCCACCGTATGCCGCCATGGTGCGGCGTGAGCTGCAGCGCCTCAGCCAGGGGTGAGGCTGCAACCGGTCAATGGCCGCGGTCGCTGCCGCTACTGACTTCTTCAGGTACCGCCTCTTTGGACATCCGCTTGCGAAACAGCGCAGCCCTGGCCAGCAAGAGTGTGGTGACCGGCACCGTGATCGACAACAGGATCGGGATCAGCCAGGCGTGCAGAACGGGCCCTTCTTTAAGCCACGAAAAGTAGATGATCGAGGCCAGGGCAACACACCATGCGCCAATGGTGGAGGCCAGTGCGGGTGGGTGCATGCGCTGAAAGTAATCCTTCAGGCGCACCAGGCCCACGGCACCGATCAGGGCGAACAGGCTGCCGATCAGCAGCAGCGCAGCGGTGACCAGTTCAAGCCAGAAGGGCAGTTGTAGCGCTTCGGTCATTCGATCACCTCACCACGTAGCAGGAACTTGGCCAGGGCGAACGAGCCGACAAAGCCGAACAGTGCAATCAGCAGGGCACCTTCGAAGTAGGTGTCGCTGGCATAACGGATCCCCAGCACCAGCATCGTCAGCATGGCCAGGATGTACAGGTAGTCCAGTGCCAGCACCCGGTCCTGGGCGGACGGGCCGCGGAACAACCGGATCAGTGCCAAGGCCATGGCCAGGGCGAAGATGAACAGGCTGGCGAGTACAGCGTTGGCGAGCAGGCCTGTCATTGGAAAATCTCCATCAGCGGGCGTTCGTAGGTGTGCTTGAAATGCTCGATGAAGGCGGCTTCATCCTCAAGGTCGAACACATGCAGCAACAGCACACTGCGGTCCAGCGCCAGTTCGGACCAGACCGTGCCAGGTACCACCGTGGTGATCATCGACAGGGCAGCCAAGCCATGGGCATCGCGCAAGGCCAGCGGAATGTGCACGAATGCCGAGCGCGGCGGCTGCTTGCCCGCCCGCAGAACGCCACGGGCCACCAGCAGGTTGGACACGATCACATCCAGGCCGACCCGGCCAATCAACTTGGCAATTACCCAAGGCCGCTGCACATGGGCGTGCTGAGGGCGTAGGGGGGCCATCAACAGAGGCGCAAAAATGCCGAGGATGGCACCCAGCAGCAGGTTGCCGGCGCTGACCGACAGGTTCAGCAGCAACCACAGGCCGAACAGCGAGACCGACAGCAGTGGGGCGGGAAACAGGCGCTTCATGGCAGCACCTCCACGTCGAGGGAGGTGGGGCCGGGAATGGGCCGAGCGGCCATCACCGCTTTGATGTAGGTATCGGGTGCCTGCAGGCTGGCCGCCGTGTCCTGGGTGTAGCGCAGCAGCGGCTCGGCCTTGAGGCTGAGGATGATGCACAGGCCCAGCAGGATGACGATTGGCAGGCATTCATAACGACGCAGCAGCGGCGAGGGGCGCTCTTCGGGCTTCCAGAAACGCTGGATGCCCACGCGGCCGAAGGCGATCAACGACGCCATGCCGGACAGCACCAGCAGTGCCACCAGGCCCCAACCTGCCGCTGTCAGCGGTTGCTCCGGCGCTATACCCAGCCCCAACGGGTTGAACAGCGCGTTGATCAGGTTGAGTTTGCCGACGAAGCCCGACAGTGGTGGCATGCCGATGATCAGCAGCGCGCAGGCGATGAAGCTTAGGCCGAGGAAGGCCATGGTCCAGGGGATGATCTGGCCGATCACCACCTTTTGTTCGTCATCGAGGTTGATGCCCTTGGGTGGGTGCAGCGATTCCAGGGGCGAAGGCATGGCATCTTCTTCGTCATCCAGCGGCGCTTCATTGGCTGAGCGCGAGCGCTCGACCAGTTCGGCGAGCAGGAACAACGCGCACAACGCCAGGGTCGAGTTGACCAGGTAGAACAAGGCCGCACCCGTTAACGCCGGCTGAGCAAAGCCAACGGCCGCGAGCAGGGTGCCGGCGGACACCAGGATGCTCAGGGCAGCCATGCGTTCCAGGCGCTGTGCGGCCAGTATCGAGACCGCGGCCACAGCCAGTGTGACCAGCCCCCCGTACACCAGCCACTCGCCGCCAAACTGCGCGGAGGCGCCGGCCTGCCCGGAGAAGAGCAGCGTCCACAGGCGCAGCACGGCATACAGGCCGACCTTGGTCATGATCGCGAACAGCGCGGCAACCGGTGCGCTGGCCGAAGCGTAGGCCGGCACCAGCCAGAAATTCAGCGGCCAGATACCGGCCTTGGCCAGAAACGCCATGGCGAGGATTGCGGCGCCCGCATGCAGCAGGCCTCGGTCGGCCTCTGGCACCAGCGGGATCTTCAGCGCAAGGTCGGCCATGTTCAGGGTGCCTGTCACGCCATAGAGCATCGCCGCGCCCACCAGGAACAACGACGAAGCGAACAGGTTGATGGCGATATAGTGCAGGCCCGCCTTGACCCTGGCACGCCCCGAGCCATGCAGCAGCAAACCGTAGGATGCGGCCAGCAGCACCTCGAAGAACACGAACAGGTTGAACAGGTCGGCGGTCAGGAAGGCACCGTACAGCCCCATCAGCTGGATTTGAAACAGCGCGTGGAAGCTGGCGCCGGCACTGTCCCACCGGGCCCGGGCAAACAGCAGAGCGCTGAAGCCGATGATGCCGGTCAGGGTCAGCAGCAAGGCAGACAGGTGGTCCACCACCAGCACGATGCCAAACGGTGCAGGCCAGTTGCCCGGCAGGTAGACACCGATCGATTCGGCTTGGCCCTGGGTACGGACCCACAGCAGCAGGCTGACCGCGATGGCCAGGCCGGCGAAGGTGGACAGCAGGTTAAGCCGCGCCTTGATCCGCCGGTGTTTCTCGCCCAGCAACAGCATGATTGCCGCCGTGATGAGGGGCAGCAGGATGGGCGCGACGATCAGTTGACTCATACCACTCATTCGTCACGCTCCCGGCCATCGACGTGGTCGGTACCGGTCAAGCCGCGCGAGGCCAGCAGCACGACCAGAAACAGCGCGGTCATGGCGAAGCTGATGACGATGGCGGTGAGCACCAAGGCTTGCGGGAGCGGGTCGGTGTAGTGCAGCAAGTCTTGGGTGACGCCGTCCTTGATGATCGGTTCCTTGCCGATGAACAGGCTGCCCATGCTGAAGATGAACAGGTTGACCCCGTACGACAACAGGCACAGGCCCATGATCACCTGGTAGGTCCGTGGGCGCAGGATCAACCACACCCCAGAGGCGGCCAGTACACCGATGGCGACTGCAATGACTTCTTCCATCAGGCGGCTCCTGCTTGGCTGGATTTCGACGGGTTGCCCGGGCGGTAGGCACGCACCGATTGGTGCGCCAAGGCAGTGAGGATCAGCAGGGTCGAGCCGACCACCACGGTGTACACGCCGACGTCGAAGAACAGCGCGCTGGCCACATGCACATCACCCAGCACGGGCAGGTGCAAGTGGGCGGTGTGCGTGGTCAGGAAGGGGTAGCCGAGCAGCATGGCGCCTACCCCGGTCAGGGTCGCGCAGAGCAGGCCAGTGCCCATCCAGCGCAGTGGGCGTAGGCTCATCTGCGCTTCGACCCACTGGGTACCGGCGACCATGTACTGCAGGATGAACGCCACCGACATCACCAGGCCTGCGACAAAGCCGCCGCCCGGCTGGTTGTGGCCGCGCATGAACAGGTACATCGATACCAGCAGGGCGATCGGCAGCAACAGCCGCACCAGCACCGCAGGCACCATCATGAAGCCTAGCGCGGTGTCCGTAGCGTGGCGCGGGTTGATCAGGTCGGTGACCAAGTCGGGCGCCAGCTGGCGTTGCTGGGCGGGTAGCTGCATGCTCTCTTTGGGTGGGCGGAAGCGTCGCAGCAGGGCGAATACGGTCAGGGCCACGGCGACCAGCACGGTGATTTCACCGAGGGTGTCGAAGCCACGGAAATCGACCAGCATCACATTGACCACATTGGTGCCGCCGCCCTGGGGCAGGGCGCGGCTCAGGTAGAACGAAGAAATGTCGTTGGGGGTCGGCCGGGTCAGCATGGCATAGGACAGAACCGCCATGCCGCCGCCCACCAGCACTGCCAGCAACAGGTCGCGCAGGCGACGCATGCGGGCGCGCTCCAGGCTGCCGGGCAGCGGCGAAACGCCCTCGATACGGCGCGGCAGCCAGCGCAGGCCGAGCAGGATCAGCACGGTGGTGACCACTTCCACAACCAGTTGAGTCAGGGCCAGGTCGGGCGCCGAGAACCAGACGAAGGTGATGCAGGTCATCAGGCCGCAGACACTGACCATGATCAAGGCGGCCAGGCGGTGATACTTGGCTTGGTAGGCGGCGCCGATGGCGCAGGCGATGGCGATCAGCCAGAGTGCGACGAATACACCGGAGCCCGGGATTTTCGGGCGCTCGCCCCAGGTCAGGCCGCTGTAGAGCATGGGCGTGAGGCCGGCCAGAAACGCCGCCAGCACCAGCATGAACAACTGCGATTGCAGGCGGCGCGTGGTCAGCAGGTTTTCGATTCGCCGGGCCAACAGCATCAGGTGGACCTGGCCATGCTCGAACAGGCGCTTGCCATTGAAGCGCTCGATCAGCGGCGGATAAGGGAAGCGCCCCAGGCGCAACTGCTTGCGCAGCAGCAGGTACAGCACGATCCCGCCGCTCATGGCGATCAGGCTCATGATCAAGGGTGCATTCCAGCCGTGCCAGATGGCCAGGCTGTATTCCGGTAACGTACCGCCCACCACCGGCAGGGCTGCCGCCGCCAGCAGCGGGCCTACCGACTGCGCGGGGAAAATACCGACCACCAGGCAGGTGAGCACCAGCAACTCGACCGGCGCACGCATCCAGCGCGGCGGTTCGTGGGGGGTATGGGGCAGGTCCTGGGCGGGTGGCCCGAAGAACACATCGACCGTGAAGCGCAGGGCGTAGGCCACGCTGAATGTACCGGCCAGGGTGGCGATTACCGGTAGGGCGGTTTCGACCCAGGCGGTGGAGCTGATGAATACCGTTTCGGCGAAGAACATCTCTTTGGACAGGAAGCCGTTCATCAGCGGCACGCCGGCCATCGAAGCGCTGGCTACCATGGCCAGGGTCGCGGTGTAGGGCACCAGGCGGATCAGGCCGCTAAGCCGTCGGATATCGCGTGTGCCGCTCTCGTGGTCGATGATGCCGGCGGCCATGAACAGCGAGGCCTTGAAGGTGGCATGGTTGAGAATATGGAACACCGCGGCGACCGCTGCCAGTGGGCTATTGAGGCCTAGCAACAGGGTGATCAGGCCCAGGTGGCTGATGGTGGAGTAGGCCAGCAGGCCCTTGAGGTCGTTCTGGAACATCGCGGCGAAGGCGCCGAGCAGCAACGTGATGGCGCCGGCGCCGCCGACGATCCAGAACCACTCCTCGCTGCCTGACAGCACAGGCCAAAGCCGCGCCAGCAGGAACACCCCGGCCTTGACCATGGTTGCCGAATGCAGATAGGCGGAGACCGGCGTAGGTGCTGCCATCGCGTGGGGCAGCCAGAACTGGAAGGGGAACTGCGCACTCTTGCTCAAGGCGCCAATCAGGATCAAAGGCAGCAGCACTGGGTACAGTGCGTGCTGGCGGATGAGGTCGCCGGCAGCCAGGACCTTGTCCAGGTCGTAGCTGCCGACCACATGGCCCAGTAGTAGCGCCCCGACCAGCAAGCACAGGCCGCCGGCACCGGTGACCATCAGCGCCATGTAGGCGCCGCGGCGGGCGTCGGCGCGGTGGTGCCAATAGCCGATCAGCAGGAACGAGAACAGGCTGGTCAGCTCCCAGAAGAACACCAGCTGGATCAGGTTACCGGAGATCACCAGGCCCAGCATGGCGCCCATGAACGCGAGGAAGAAGGCGAAGAAGCGCGGTACCGGATCCTGCGGCGACATGTAGTAGCGGGCGTACAGCGACACCAGTGTGCCGATGCCCAGTACCAGCAGCGAGAACAGCCAGGCGAAGCCGTCCATGCGCAATACAAGGTTCAACCCCAGGCTGGGCAGCCAGAGGAATTCCTCGCGAATCACGCCACCATGGGCAACTTGGGGGTACAGCAGTGCTACCTGGACCGTACCGACCAAGGCGACAAGCCCGGCGAGTATGGACTCGGCGTTTCGTGCGTTGTGCGGCAGCACGGCTGCCAGGCAACTGCCCACGAACGGCAGAAGCAATAGCACTATCAAGGACATAGCGTTCTATTCTGGAGAGGTTTGCCAAGGATCATACGTGCCGAGCAGTTGATCACCAACACGCAAGCTGTCGCAGAATCGTACAAATACGGTGTTACAAGGTATTTTTTTATAACAGTTTTTTACAAAGCATAGCTGGAGTTGGCCGGTTTACAGGCCTGTTTGGTGCTCGGCTTCATCCTGCGCTTCGCGCGTTGTGGCGCTTTCGCGGGGGCGGCGCACCTTCAATTCGCTGACCACCACGGCGATCACGATCAGCAGCCCGCCAATCAACGCCACACCGGGCAGACGCTCGCCGGCGATGCGCCCAACGATCCCGGCCCACACAGGCTCGCCCGCATAGATCAGCGTGGCGCGGGTGGGTGAAACGGACTTTTGTGCCCAGTTCATGGCCAGCTGGATCACTGCGCTCATGGCGCCGAGCCCCACCGCACTCATCACCAACAGCCAGGAGAAGTCGGGGAGGCGCTCCTGGGTCGGCACGATCATCAGGAATGACAGCAACGACGCGGTGGCCAGCTGCACCACGGTCACGCGGCGCACATCGACCTGGCCGGCATAGCGGCTGATCAGGATGATCTCGCCGGCGATGGCGATGGCGCTGACCAGGGTCACCATCTCGCCTTCGCTGAAGTGCAAGCTGCCGCCTTCCGGCCCTGCCAGCAACATCAGGCCAAGGAATGCCAGGCAGATGCCGACGCTCGGCATCAGGCCGGGGCGACGGCCAAGCACCAGCCATTGCAACAACGGCACGAAGGGTACATACAGCGCGGTGATGAACGCGGACTGGCTGCTGCTGATGGTTTGCAGGCCCATGGTCTGCAAGCCGTAGCCAAGCATGATCGAGACGCCGATCAGTACGCCCGCCTTGAGTTCGGTAAAGGTCAGCCCCGACAGCGCGCGTGCCGAGATCGCGCCAACGAACAACGCCGCCGCAGCAAAGCGCAGGCCGACGAAGAACATCGGGCCGCTGACCGTCATCACGTTATGCACCAGCAAGAAGGTGCCACCCCACAGCATGGTGATGAACACCAGCATCAGTTCGGCTTTGCTCAGGCGCAAAGAAACGCGTGTATTGGGCTTGCAGGTGGGTTGGCTCATGGTCTTGCGCACTCGGAGGGGGCGGCGCACAATCTGCGCAAAGTGGGCAGTATACTGCGCAGTCACGATCAGCGAGCAATACAGTGCACAAAAACTCCACGCACCGGGCATCGGTGTTACAGCATGTTAGCCTCAACGTACGCAGCCTGCGTCACGCAGCGGGTATGAGCCAGTCTGCCTTGGCCGAGCGTTCTGGCGTCAGCCGACGCATGTTGGTGGCGATCGAGGCGGGTGAGAAGAATGTCAGCCTTACCACGCTCGATTTGATCGCCGAAGCCTTGGGGGTGGCGTTCAGTACGTTGATCCAGGCGCCCGAGCGGCGCGACCCCAGCCGCATCGACGAACTGGCCTGGGCCGGTGAGCATCCGCAAAGCAAGGCAGTGCTGCTGGGTAGCAGCACCGCCCGGCGTGAGGTCGAACTCTGGGAGTGGACCCTGGCACCGGGCGAGTGCTATGTCAGCGAGGCCGATGCCGATGGTTGGAGCGAGCAGATCTATGTGGCCGAAGGGCAGCTCACATTAGTCATCGAACAGGCCGAGTATTGCCTGCAGGTTGGCCAGTTTCATGTCTTCCCCAGTAACTGCCGCTACGCCTACCGCAACGATGGCGTCGTGGCGGTGCGCTTTGTGCGCAATGTAGTGATCTGACACTCGCCTTAAAGGCGGGGCGCGATCATTTGCCGAGCAGCTCATCGGTCTTCACCACCTTGGCGTAGGCAAACGCCAGGGCCGCCATTGCCGAGTCGTGTACATGGGCCGCCGGCACCTGTTTGCCATCGAACGCCAGCGGCAAGGTCGCGCAGGCGTCGTGAGCCACAGTCACGTCGTAGCCATAATCGGCGGCGGCGCGGGTCGCTGCATCGATGCACATGTGGCTCATGCTGCCGACGATGGTCAGTGCCTCGATCCCTTGCTGGTCCAGCGTGTGCTTGAGGTCGGTACCGAGAAACGCATTGACCTTGTGCTTGAGCACCACCGGCTCGCCCGCCTTGGGTTGCACCTTGGCGTGGATGGCCGCGCCGGGGGAGTTCGGTGCGAAGAACGGCGCATCGGCACTTTCGAACTCATGCCGCACATGCACCACCAGGTCGCCCCGCTCACGCGCGGCCGCCAATAGCCGGGCGGCGTTGTCGGCTGCCTTGACTGCGCCGTCGAGGGTCCATTTGCCACCGGGGAAATAGTCGTTCTGGATGTCGATGATGATCAGCGCTTGCTTGCTCATGTTGCCTCCTGCGGCAGTGGTCGTTGGATGACGATAGTTATAGGCTGTGCGCTTCGACCTGAGGATTGGCACGACCGACACAATGAGGGCAAAAACTGACAACCCTGCGCGCCTGGATATCGGCCTGCTGCTTTACCCAGGGGCGCAGCGTGCGGCCGTGCATGGCCTGACCGACCTGTTCACGGTGGCCAACCGGGTTGCCGCCGAGTTGGGCGCTGTCGAGCTGCCGCAGATCCGCGTCAGCCACTGGCAGGTCGATGAAGCGGGGTTGTTGCAGTGGGTTGAGGATAGCGGCTCTGAGGCGGCCACGGCGCTGAGGGTGATGATCATTCCGCCAAGCCTGGACTCGGCGCCACACGCTGAGCTGCTTGCGCGCCATCGCCTGCCCTTGAATCAGCTCCATGGGCGCGGCACGGTGCTGGCGTCGGTGTGCATCGGCGTGTTTTTCATCGCGGCCAGTGGGCTGCTCGACGGGCGCCCGGCCTGTACCCATTGGAACTACGTGCAAGCGCTTGCACAGCGTTTTCCATTGGTGCGGGTGGAGGCGAACCAGCCGCTGCTGGACGACGGTGACATCATGACGTCGGCCGGGCTGATGGCCTGGACCGAGCTGGGCTTGCGCCTGCTGGAGCGGTTTATGGGGGCGACGGTGGCGCGCGAGACAGCTCGCTACCTGGCTGTCGAACCCGTGGCGGCGCCGTTGCCGGGGGCATTGTTCAACCCCCGCCTGGACCATGGCGATGAGGCAGTGCTCAAAGTGCAGCACTGGTTACAGGGCAATGGTGGGCAGGATGCCGACCTGGCCGCCATGGCCGCTTGTGCAGGCCTTGAGGAGCGGACCTTTCTACGGCGCTTTCGAGCTGCCACCGGTTTACGCCCGACCGAGTATTGCCAACAAGTACGGGTAGGGCGCGCCTGTCGGTTGCTGGAATTTACCCGGCGCAATGTCGAACAAATTGCCTGGGGTGTGGGTTATCAGGACCCGGGCGCTTTTCGCAAAGTGTTTCAGCGCATCACCGGTTTGACGCCCAGTGAATATCGACGACGCTTTGCGGTTTCAGGTTGAACCAGCGGCCGCTCGTGCGGCAGCAAAAAACACTTGACCTTGACTTAACTTGAGGTTTTACCCTGCTCAGCATCACGCCATTGGCGTCCGGAGCAAGGAGACTTTTCATGACGGCTACGCCTCATTCTCTGTGGTTTACCCAGATGATCGAATACGAAGTGCCTGCGCTGCAGCAAGTGGCGCTGGCCCAGGCCCTGGTGGTACGCAGCGAAGCATTGGCCGCAGGTTGTGAGGGCTTGCAGGGCGTGAGCATCCAGGCCAGTGACGATGGCAGCCGGGTCCTCCAGTACCTGCAATGGCAATCGCGCCAGGCCTGGGCGGCGGCCGCAGACTGTTTCGTTGAAGAACCCTTTCTCGACCTGCTGTGCCAGCACCAGGCGCGGGGCGTCAACTTCGCGGCCTACCAGACATTGCGTAGCCTGGTCCGCAATGCCGACGGTGGCCTGCACTGCCAGGTCGGTGAGCCTTAGGCATACCAGGGCGCGTAGTGTGGGTAGCGGTCCAGGCGTGCGCCAATGACCATCTCGCTGATCCATGACGCGAGAATCGAGCTGTAGGCTTTCTGGCTTTCTTCGCTGGACAAGGCGTGGTCGGCACCGTCGACAATGCGGTGGGTCAGCGAATGGGCGCTGATGAATGCCGAGCGGTAGCTCATCAGTGTGCTGTGGGGTACATAGTCATCATGTTCGGACTCCACCAGTAACACATCGCCGCCGAATTCGGCGCACGCGGCCAGTGCGCGGTTATCCGCCGGGCCAAGCTGGCGCTGGCGGTAGGCGTTCAGCCGCTGCCGATCAAGGGTTTGCTTGGGGGTTTCCCACTCATCGTCCCAGTACAGGGCAGGCACCCGCATTGCCAGCCACCTTACTGCCCGCAACCGCGTCAACAAGGTGGCCAGGTAACCGCCATAGCTGCTGCCAATGATGGCGATGGAATTGCTGTCCACGCTGGGGTGACTGACCAGGCGGTCGTAGGCTGCCAGCAGGTCGTTGAGGTTCTGTTCGCGGCTGACGGTCAGGCGTTGGCTTTCGGTCTTTTCGTGCCCGCGCAAGTCGAAGGTCATGCACACGCACCCCAGCCCGGTAATGTGTCGGGCGCGGGCCAGGTCGCGTTGCTGGCTACCGCCCCAGCCGTGGACGAAGAGTATGCCGGGCATCTTGCTGCCAGGGCTGACCAGGGTGCCGACGATGCTGTCATTCTCGACGTGCAGCTCAATGGTCTCACTCTGAATGCTCATGTTCGCGAATCCGCGCAAATTTGCTGAGTTGTCCGAGTTCACTGTCGATTCCTTGGTAGAAGAGAGTGGCGTCAGTGGGCAGGTCGGGCGTGCCGAACACTTCATGGGTGGAAGCACGCACCCGCTGCAGTGTCGGCTCAGCAGCGAAGGCCTGCAGGGCCAGCAGTTCTGCACTGCTGGCACCGCCCAGACGCCAGGATTGTTCAAGCACGCCGCTGCGTACATGGCCTTGGGCGTTGGTGCCGCGGGCAATGTCGTAGTTACGTCTTGACGCCACGAAGCCTGGGAAGTGCTGCTCCGCGGCACGTTCGTAGACCATGGCCTGGTTGATCGCCAGGCGCAGGTGGTCTTCCAACGGCAGTTGCAGCAACGCCTGGTAATCACCGCGCACTACGACCAGATCGGAGCCGCCATAGACCTCTGTGCCCTGGTGGTCGTGCGTCAGTTGCTGAGTGCCGTGGTAGCTACAGGTCAGGCCGGCGACACGCACTTGGCCAACACTGAAGGTCTGCACCTCGCTCAGGTCTTCTTCGAGCACCAACCCCCAGACGGCCAGGTCTTGGTCGTCCATGTCGGCCAGCAACGGCTCCAGCGCATCCAGTGTGTCGATGACCTGCTGCCCCCGCCCGGCACAGGCCAGCACCGGCTTGATCCGTAGAGGGCCATCGAGCAGGAGCAAGCGTGCGGCATTGCGGGCGTCGGCCTTGCTGAATACGGTGTAGCCCCGCAGCAGGGCATCGCTGGCCTGGAGGGCGAAGGCGTCGGTCCAGCCTGGGGGAAAGCTGGCGGCGGCCGGCAGCGGGTGGGAAATCGCCTTGGTCGCCATATAAGGAAAAGCGACCAGCCCGCCGAACAGGTCCTGTTCGGTGCGGATGCCCAAGGCTGCATGGCGCTGCGGGTCGATCAGCGTTTCGGTCGGCAGGTAGTAGTAGCGGTCGCTGGGCGTGGAGGGCGGGTCGAGATGCACGTGTGCGCAACCCAGCAATTGCGCCAGGCCATCGGCAAGCTTGAGGTGTACAGCATGTTCATGGTCAGGCGTGTGCTGGCGGGTGTCGAGCAGCACAACGGCGGTTTTCGCGTCACCGGCAGCGGGCATAGGGGGTGGCCTGTCTGCAATGAATGTACTTGGTGTGAAGCCGGGGTTTTTGGGAAGTTCAGCAGGATGTGATCGGTGGTCCTGGTTCTGCTGTAGGAAATGTCCTGATTGCAGAGGGCGTGATGGGCAATGCATGCCGCAGGCCGGTCGCCGTGATTGCAGGGCAGGGGTGGCTGTACCATTATCGATAGTCTGAAATCAGTAGAGATGTTTTCGCAGGAGTGCGCATGAACGTTCAGACCACGATAGAGCAAGCTGTGCCGGAGCGCCTGGCGCGGGTGCGTCAGGCCATGGCCGCAGAGGGGGTCGATGCGCTGCTGGTGCCCTCGGCCGACCCTCATCTTTCCGAGTATCTGCCTGGTTTCTGGCAGGGGCGCCAATGGTTGTCCGGTTTTCAGGGGTCGGTCGGCACGCTGGTGGTCACGGCGGGGTTTGCCGGGCTCTGGGTTGACAGCCGCTATTGGGAGCAGGCCGAGCATGAGCTGGCAGGCAGTGGCATCGAGCTGATGAAGCTGCTGCCAGGCAAACCGGGCGCGCTGGAATGGCTGGGTGAGCATGTCGAGCCACAGGGTGTCGTGGCAGTGGACGGTGCTGTCATGGCCTTGGCGTCGGCGCGTTTGCTGGGTGAGCGTCTGAAGGCCCGGGATGTGCGGCTGGTGACGGACAAGGACGTGCTTGGCAAGGTTTGGGAGGGGCGCCCGTCGCTGCCGAGCAACCCGGTCTACCAACACTTGCCGCCGCATGCCACGCAGAACCGGGCAGACAAACTCGCCCAGTTGCGTGAGGCTTTGAAGGCCAAAGGCGCTGACTGGCATTTCATAGCCACCCTGGATGACATCGCCTGGCTCTTCAATCTGCGTGGCAGTGATGTGTCCTACAACCCGGTGTTTGTTTCCTTTGCCCTGATCAGTCAGCAGCAGACGACGGTGTTCGTGGGCCAGGACAAGGTCGATGAGCATCTGCGCCAAGTGTTGGCGGTTGATGGCATTGAGGTACGTGACTATGCCGAAATCGGTCAGGCCCTGGGCGCCGTGCCTTCAGGCAGTCGCCTGATGGTCGACCCGGCGCGTGTCACCTGCGGTCTGCTGGAAAACCTGCCCTCAGGCGTTGAGCTGGTCGAGGGGGTTAACCCCACCACGCTGAGCAAGTCGTGCAAGGGTGAGGATGATCTTGTGCATATTCGCCGGGCCATGGAGCAGGATGGCGCCGCCTTGTGCGAATTTTTCGCCTGGTTCGAGGCGTCTCTGGGCCATGAGGTCATTACCGAGCTGACGGTCGATGAGCGATTGAGCGCCGCCCGTGCCCGCCGTCCAGACTTCGTGTCCTTGAGTTTCTCGACCATTGCCGCCTTTAATGGCAATGGCGCGATGCCTCATTACCGCGCCACCGAGCAGTCGCATGCCATCATCGAAGGTGACGGTTTACTGCTGATCGATTCCGGGGGGCAGTACCTGGGGGGGACTACCGACATTACTCGGATGGTGCCGGTGGGTAACCCTACGCTTGAGCAGAAGCAGGATTGCACGCGTGTGCTCAAGGGCATGATTGCGCTATCGCGCGCCACCTTCCCCCGCGGGATCCTCTCGCCGCTGCTCGATGCCATTGCCCGGGCACCGATCTGGGCCGATCAGGTGGACTATGGCCACGGCACCGGCCATGGCGTGGGTTACTTCATGAACGTACACGAAGGGCCGCAGGTGATTGCCTATCAGGCGGCGCCCGCGCCCCAAACGGCCATGCAGGCGGGCATGATCAGTTCGATCGAGCCGGGTACTTACCGGCCGCGTGAGTGGGGCGTGCGCATTGAGAACCTGGTGGTTAGCCGGGAAGCGGGCAAGAGTGTGTTCGGCGATTTCCTGAACTTCGAGACCTTGACGCTTTGCCCGATCGACACACGCTGCCTGTTGCCCGAGTTGCTTGCCAAGGAAGAGTTGGCGTGGCTGAACGGTTACCACGCGAGTGTGCATGAGCGTCTTGCGCCGCTGTTGAAGGGCGAGGCGCTGGCATGGCTGCAGGCGCGTACCGCGCCGCTGCGATGACGAATAAAAAGGGCAGCGCTCGCGCTGCCCCTTTGAACTCAATGCCTGGTAGTCATCACTTGCAGATGACGATCATGCTGCGGCTGGTATAGCCAGCTGGATTGATACCGAACAGGTAATCGCCTTGCTCTTCGTCGGTATCGCCGGAGCGAGCAATGACTTTGTAACCGCGGGTGCTACAGGAGGTGGCGGCCTTGCTGTAGCAGTTATCCCACGATGAGGAGAGGCCGGAGCAATTGATATGCAGGCCTTTCTTCCCCTTTTTGACCTCAGTCTTGGCCGTGGCGGCACATCCAGCAATAGCCAAAATGGCCAGAATGAGCAAAATACGTTTCATTCCCTTCCTTAAATGCAGGGCGGATCATTTGTCGGGCCCTGTCGTTGTCACTGCTGTCTTCCTGAAAATCCCCAGCGTCCGTCTTCGGTCCACCAGATCGCGTAAAGTTATTGATTCTGTGTGACAGCTTAATCAGCGAGACGGGCCGCTACAATCACTAATCCCGTCTCAAATGAAAATAGTTCTCATATCAGTCTGCGGCGACGGGTGGGGTTGGCGTCTGGCGCATCGACAGCGTGGTGCCTACCGACGCGACGATGATGGCGAGAATCGCGAGCCATTGGGTGGTGCTCAATACCTCGCCGAGGAACAGAAGGCCTGAAAGTGCGCCAAACGCCGGCTCGATGCTCATCAGGGTGCCGAAGGTGCGTGCAGGCATGCGGGTCAGGGCAACCATTTCCAGGCTATAGGGCAGGGCGGTGGACAGTATCGCGACACCCAGTGCCATCGGAATGACCGCTGGGGTGAGCAGTGCGCTGCCGGCATGAATCACCCCGATCGGGGCAACGAACAGCGCGGCGACCACGACGCCGAGGGCGGCGCTCTGGATGCCGTGCTCGGCGCCGGCGCGTTGCCCGAACAGGATATACAGCGCCCAGCACACCCCCGCACCCAAGGCATACGCCGCGCCTACCGGGTCCAGAGCCTGGCCGCCATCGCCCGCTGGCAGCAACAGTAGAAGCCCGGCGATCGCCATCGCGATCCAGAGAAAGTCGATAGGGCGGCGCGAGGAGAAGATCGCCACCGCCAGTGGCCCCGTGAACTCCAGTGCCACGGCGATACCGATAGGTACTGTTTGTAGTGCCATATAGAAGAGGAAGTTCATGCCCCCAAGTGCCATGCCATAGATGATGACATTGCGCAGAGTGGTGGCGGTCATGCGGACGCGCCATGGGCGCAGTATGAGCAGCATGATGATACTGGCGAAGATCAGGCGCAGGGCTGTGGTGCCTTGGGCGCCGATGATGGGGAACATGCTTTTGGCCAGTGACGCACCGGACTGTATGGATGCCATGGCGATCAGCAGCAGGCCGATAGGGAAGAGGGTGGCGGCCAGGCTGCGGGGTTGGGTGTTCATCTCTGCGCGGCGATCCTTGGGCGGGTAGGGGTGTGCACTATAGTGCGCACTTACGTGGGCAGAGGGCAAGATGTCACGCTTTTGAAATTAAAGGTTGACGGGGTTTCGAATCCCCTTATAATGCGCCCCACTTCCAGCGTGATTGGAACGAGAAACTCCTTGAGTATCAACGAGTTAATCGATTCAGGTAGTGTTGAAAGGGCTTCGATCGAAAGATCGTCAGCGGTTGAAAAGGTGGTTGACAGCGCTTCTAAACGCTGTATGATTCGCCTCCCGCTACGAGAGATCGCAGCGAGCCAAGTGTTTGAAGCTAAACGAGTTTCTCGCGAAAAACTTCAAAATAAACGCTTGACAGGCTCTGAGGAAAGCGTAGAATGCGCGCCTCGGTTGAGACGAAAAGCTCTTAACCAAACGCTCTTTAACAAATTGAATCAAGCAATTCGTGTGGGTGCTTGTGAGTATGGACTGATAGTCACAAAGATTATCAGCATCACAAGTGACCATGCGAGAAATCACATAGTCATTTGAGATTGCT
>NZ_FXWU01000015.1:0-86694 GCF_900184205.1 Pseudomonas sp. LAIL14HWK12:I10
AGCTCAGCTTTTGCAACGTCCGCACCCACGATCAATCTACCTGCCTGCATTGCCATGGGCCGTACTCCACGTTAAGGTTTTTAGGCTTGAAGGGGTTTCACCAAGAGGCGCTGGCTTGCTTCTATCGTCGCTTGCAAACGATGCATTCTTTATCGGCGCTTTGGTGGAAGGGGTGGGGCGATGTCTCCCACGGTCTGTACTGCTGCGAACAGTCAGAATCGGGCATTTAGTCCCACCACCCCTTCAAGTCTAACCATACAAGCGGGTTTACCCGCGAACACGGGCGAAGCCCGTGCCATCCTCCGCGTTGCCTGCTTCGCGGGTAAACCCGCTCCCACAATAAATGTTGGTGAGTCCAACGGCAGCCATGGGTCGAAAGCGGCCACTCCTGCCAGCCGGATCGACTCAAAGCGCTGCTACGCGCAGGGCTAATCACCGCCGTTCCGTGTACCCCAACAAACTACTCAACCCGGGCGCCTAGGGCGACTGGGGCCTGGATAATCCGCTCTAACCAACTCCACTCCATATATCGATCACCACGCCCCCTCAGATGGGTGTAACGCCGCAGCGAGTTCCAGTCACGATGACCGGAAACACTCGACACCCTCGGGATATCCCAATCCATTTCGAACAACCGGCTCACACCTTCATGGCGCAGATCGTGAAAATGCAGGTCCTCCACGCCAACCATCTTGCACGCTCTGGACCAGGCCGTGCCGATTGAGTCGGTGTTGTAAGGGAAGATCTCAGCGCACTGACGCGGCATGCTTTGCACAATCGCCCACGCCTCATCCGGCAGATGGCACCACACATCGTTACCGATCTTCTGTCCGGGGTTCTTCATGTCCCGCACTTTCACCGCCTGGCGGTGCTCATCCAGATCCTCCCACATGATGCGAGCGATCTCGTCCATACGGCGCGTGGAAAAGATGGCAAACGCAACCACCTTCGGCATGTGAATGACTGTCGGACGCCGTGCAAGCATCTCGAAGAAATGCTCAAGCACCTTGTCGAGTTCTTCAAGCGTTGGCCGGCGATCCCGCTCCCGGCTCTTCATGTTGTAGCCGAGGCGTTTCAGGACAAGGCGTGCGTCGGGCATAGCTTGGGGGTTGATCTCGTACTCCCACGCCGCTCTGGCAAGCGACAACACTGAACCCAGGTGAGCCAGATCATTGCCGGCTGTCTGCGGTTTGATGCCACCGCCTGCGGGGCTCATACGCCATAGGGCATAGTCCACCAGCACCTGCTGGCTGATGTCGGAGTCGACCATCTCACCCAGGTAGCTGTTCTTGATGGCGTTTAAAGTGCGTCGCTTGGTCTCGCCCAGAGGCCGAGCTTTCTCTGCCTCTACAAGGTAACGGTCGATCATCTGTTTGACCGTGTGCCCTACCCGGTTGGCGCGTTCGATAGCACCAGGCTCAGACAACTCAGTTTCCCGTCGCTTCGCCCAGGCCACTGCAGCCTGTTTGCGGGCGAACGTTTGGCTCTCTTGGTAGACTGTCACCTTGTCGCGATTAATGCGGATCTGGACGAGGTAGCTAGTGCTGCCATCGGCCTTTTTACGCGTTCTGATCGTTGCCATCTGAGATTGGTACACGTCGTCTGTCGATTGGTACATTGTACCAAGCGCTTGGTAAAAACGCCCCAAAACCCCGAAAATTGGTACAAAACACGTTGAACGAAATGACCGCAAAATCAGGCTACAACCCAGAAAATACGCGCCCTGAGCCGTCACGCCGCTTCAGCGTTGCACCCATGATGGACTGGACAGACCGCCACTGCCGCTTCTTCCTGCGCCTGCTCTCCACGCACACCCTGCTCTACACCGAAATGGTCACCACCGGCGCCCTACTCCACAACGACGCCCACCGTTTCCTGCGCCACGACGTGTCCGAGCATCCGCTGGCCCTGCAACTGGGCGGCAGCGTGCCGGCCGACCTGGCGGCCTGCGCGCGCCTGGCCGAGGAGGCGGGCTACGACGAGGTGAACCTTAACGTCGGCTGCCCGAGCGACCGGGTGCAGAACAACATGATCGGTGCGTGCCTGATGGCCCACCCGGCGTTGGTGGCTGATTGCGTCAAGGCAATGCGCGATGCGGTGTCGACGCCGGTGACGGTGAAGCACCGTATCGGCATCAATGGCCGTGACAGCTATGCCGAGCTGTGCGATTTCGTCGGCCAGGTGCGTGAGGCTGGGTGCCGGAGTTTTACCGTGCATGCGCGGATTGCGATTCTTGAAGGGCTGTCGCCCAAGGAGAACCGTGAGGTGCCACCTTTGCGCTACGACGTGGCGGCGCAGCTGAAAGCGGACTTCCCGGACCTTGAGATCGTGCTTAACGGCGGGATCAAGACGCTGGCGGAATGCCAGGCGCACCTTGAAACGTTCGATGGGGTGATGCTCGGGCGTGAGGCGTATCACAACCCTTACCTGCTGGCCGAGGTGGACCAGCAGTTGTTTGGCAGCGAGGCGCCGGTGGTCAGCCGCAGTGAGGCGCTGGCGTTGTTGCGGCCTTATATCGTGGCGCACATCGAAAGCGGTGGGGCCATGCATCACGTCACCCGGCATATTCTGGGGCTGGCCCAGGGCTTCAAGGGGGCGCGGCGATACCGGCAGCTGTTGTCGGCGGATATTCACAAGGCGCCAGAGCCGTTGGTGGTGTTTGATCAGGCAGCGGAGTTGATGCAGGGTCATTGATGAATGAACCAGGGATGGATTGGCAATGAAGAAAAGGCGCACGCGTTCGCAGGGCAGCTTGGGCGTGGCAGTGGCGATCTTTGCCCCGGTGGGCATCATTCTGGCGGTCGCCTCGCAATACCCGACGATGATCGAGCGCAGGGTTGAGGCGAGAAAGGCGCAGGCGCGTGCGGCACAGCCGGCGCCTCGCCCTGCGGGGACCACGCTGGAAATCATCATGCCCGACGGCAAACGGCTCCAGGAAGGGCAATCGGGCACGTTGGGCGAAGCCCTGAAAAGCAGGTAGTCGGCACCCTTGGGAACCTCGGGGCTGTGGGTGAATCGAATCATCACCTTGCGTAGAACTTCAGGGGCTTGCCTGCCGTTTTGGGCTGAGACCTTGGGGCTGTTGCGCAACCCCATTCGCGACGCAACGCCGCGCCCACACGCGGTTTGCCCGAGCGGCTTCGACGGGCCTTGAGCGGCCGCCGGGGCTCGGGTAATGTCGAGTCATTGCACAGGACAGAGCACGCCCATGACCTCCAAGCTGGAACAACTCAAGCAGTTCACCACCGTGGTCGCCGACACCGGGGACCTGGACGCCATCACCCGCCTGAAACCGGTCGATGCCACCACCAACCCGTCGCTGCTGCTCAAAGCCGCCGCCATCCCCGGCTATGCCGACCTGCTCAAGCAGGTAAAAGGTGATGCCAAGGGCGATGTGGACCTGGCCTGCGACAAGTTCGCGGTCGCGGTCGGTTCTGGGATCCTCAAAGTCATCCCTGGCCGTATCTCCACCGAAGTGGATGCGCGCTTGTCGTTCGATGAGCCGGCCCTGCTGGCCAAGGCCCGCCAGTTGATCGCGCTGTACGACGCCGCCGGGGTCAGTAAAGACCGCGTGCTGATCAAGCTGGCCTCGACCTGGGAAGGCATCCGCGCCGCCGAGAAGCTGGAGAAGGAAGGCATCCAGACCAACCTGACCCTGCTGTTCTCCTTCGCCCAGGCCCAAGCCTGCGCCGATGCCGGGGTGTTTCTGATCTCGCCGTTCGTGGGCCGTATCTACGACTGGTACAAGAAGAGCACCGGCAAGGAATACGTCGGCGCCGAGGACCCGGGTGTGCAGTCGGTCACGCGCATCTACGACTACTACAAGACCAATGGCTACGACACCGTGGTCATGGGTGCCAGCTTCCGCAACATCGGCCAAATCGAGCAACTGGCGGGCTGCGACCGCCTGACCATCAGCCCCGAACTGCTGCAGCAGTTGAGCGATGACCAGGGCGACCTGCCGCGCGTGCTCAAGCCGGGCAACACGGGCGAGGCCAAGCAGGTATTGAGCGAGAGCCAGTTCCGCTGGGCGATGAACGAAGATGCCATGGGCACCGAGAAGCTGGCCGAGGGTATTCGCCAGTTCGCGCGGGATCAGGAGAAGCTGGAGAAGTTGATGGCTGAAAAGGCCTGATACATTTTGGGTTTGCCTGACGGGCGGGAAATGTTCAGCATTTTCCGCCCGTTTTTGGTTTGGCGCTAAGCTGCGCCAGGCTTCCGAGGTATTTTGAATTCGATGGCCTATTCGCGGGCAAGCCCGCTCCCACCGGTACCGTGCTGCGTGAATGGGCTGTCTAGCCACCAGAGCTGTTGATGACCTCTTCCCTACCCCTTGTTCTCGCCGGCCCGGTACTGCGCCGCCTGGAGCCACAGCGCCTGGCCATTTGGCTGGTCGCAACGCAACCCTTGCAACCTGAATTTGCCCTTGATGGCGTAGAGCACTCGGCCAAGGTCACTTGCCAGGTGATCCCGATAGGCCAGCACGCGTTCATTCATTTGCTGGATATCCACGTTGCCCAGCCGCTCCCCTGCAACCAGACGCTGGGCTACGACCTGCGCATCAATGGCCAGGGCATCGCAGACTGGGCACCCCACATGCTCTACCCCGGCGAAACGCGCCCACACTTCGTGTTGCGTGATCGCCTGGACCATTTGCTGCACGGTTCTTGCCGCAAGCCGCACCACCCCGCCGCCGACGGCCTGCTCTGCGCCGACCGTTTGCTGCAACAGTGCCAACACCCCGAACAACGCCCCGCGGTGCTGCTGATGACCGGCGACCAGGTGTATGCCGATGATGTCGCCGGGCCCATGCTGCGCGCGATCCACGTGCTGATCGAACGCCTGGGGCTGTTCGACGAACAGCTGGACGGTGCAGTCGTCGCCGACAGCGCGGCGCTCTATCGCCACCCGGCCAGTTACTATCACCGCGCCGACCTGCTGCCCGCGCAGGAACGTAACGACAGCCTGCGCGAGCGCTTTTTCGGGGGTAAACGCAAGCCGATCTTCTCGTCCAGCAACGCCGACAACCACTTGGTAACCTTCGCCGAGGTCATGGCCATGTACCTGCTGGTGTGGTCACCCGAACCCTGGCGGCTGGTCAACCTGGACATGCCCGCAGGGCTCACCGATGAACGCCAGGCGCGTTATCGGCAGGAGGTGCCACTGATCGAGGCCTTCGCCGACAACCTCGGCCAGGTGGCGCGGGTGATGGCACACCTGCCGTGCCTGATGATCTTCGACGACCACGACATCACCGACGACTGGAACCTCTCGGCGCAGTGGGAAGAAACCGCCTATGGCCACCCGTTCTCGCGGCGGATCATCGGCAATGCGCTGCTGGGCTACCTGCTGTGCCAGGCCTGGGGCAACGACCCGGATGGCTGCGGGCCGCTGGTCGAACGCTGCCAGGCGCTGACCGGTGCGCCACTGGCCAGCCAGGCACAGGATGAACTGATCGGCGAGCTGTTGCGCTTCCAAGGCTGGCAGTTCAGCCTGCCCAGCAACCCACCCTTGCTGGTACTCGACACCCGCACCCGGCGTTGGCGCAGCGAAACCAGCCTGGCCAAGCCTTCGGGCCTGCTCGACTGGGAGGCGCTGAGCGAGCTGCAGCAGGCGCTGCTCGATCATCCTTCAGCGATTATCGTGTCGCCGGCACCGATCTTCGGGGTAAAGCTGATAGAAACCGTGCAAAAGGTATTCAGCTGGATGGGCTACCCGTTGCTGGTGGATGCCGAGAACTGGATGGCCCACCGGGGCGCGGCACAGGTGATTCTGAATATCTTCCGCCACTCGCGCACGCCCGGGCATTACGTGGTGCTCTCAGGGGATGTGCACTATTCGTTCGTCTATGAAGTGCTGATTCGACACCGCCAACGCAGCCCGCACTTGTGGCAGATCACCAGCAGCGGGATCAAGAACGAATTCCCCAGGCGTTTGCTGGATGTGCTCGACCGGCTTAACCGCTGGCTGTATTCACCGCGCTCGCCGCTGAACTGGTTTACCAAGCGGCGGGAGATGGAAGTGGTGCCGCGTACGCCCAGCGGTAGCAAGGCGGGTGAGCGGTTGTGGAATGGTGCGGGGTTGGGGCAGGTGTTTTTTGATGAGCAGGGGCGGCCGGCACGGGTGTTTCAGTTGGATGCCGGTGGGCGGGATGTGACGGAGTTTGTTGGGCCGGAATGAATGAAGGTTGCCTGTGCCGGCCTCTTCGCGGGTAAACCCGCTCCCACAGGGTTACCGAAGTTCCTGATGCAACGCTAACCCTGTGGGAGCGGGTTTACCCGCGAAGAGGCCGGTACAGGTTTAAAGCGTACTCAAGACCGCTCCAGCGCATTCACCAGGTCATGAAACGCTTCGCGGTTGGAGTCATTGAGCCCCATGAGGATCTTGTGGGCCTCCAGCACCTTGGAGCGCACCACTTCTTCGTTCTGGTCCTGCGACGGCAAGTCGGTCAGGCACTCTGGGCACGGTATTGGGCGATCGACGATGTTGAACACCTGATCGAAGCCCATGGACTGCAACAACCGGGAAATGTCCGGGTTGGTGGTGACCACCGTCGGCAGCAGCCCCACTTTCTGGCGCGACAGGATCGACAACTTGGCCAGCAGGCCCAAGGTGGTGCTGTCGATGCTCTCGGTTTCAGTCAAATCGATGACGATGGCCGAGAAGTTCAGCGCGGTGAAAATCTTCTCGATCGTCGCATCCAGCGCCGAACACAGGGTCAGGCGCACTTCACCGACGAACTTCAGTACAAAGGTACCGCTTTGCTCGGCGAACTGAATTCTACCGGTACTCATTGAAGGTTCCTGCTCAACACCAATAGGGCGATATCATCCGGCATCTCCCCAAGCGTAGCCAATCCAAATCGTTGCCGCAGCCCATCCAGGCTGCCACCCGCTGCCTTGACGATTTCTGGCAAGGCGGCTTCTTTATCTTTGAGCGTGTCACCTGGCAAAAGGTCCAGAATGCCATCGGACATCAAGCTGAGGCTGAACACTGGCGGCAGCTCCACCACCAGGTCCTGGTAACTGGCCTCGTCGAACAACCCCACCGGCAGGCCGCGGCCTTCCAGGTAGCGGGTATTGCCCGGGGTGTACAGCACCGGCAGCGGCAGGTGGCCGCCCACGGCATAGGTCAACAGCCCGGTGTCTTCATCGATCACGCCGCCCACCATGGTCACATGCTTGCCCAACTTGCAGTTGATCAGCCCGCGGTTGATGTGGCTGAGCACTTGCGAGGGCTTGAACTCACGCATCTTGCTCCCGCGCTTGAATTCGAACAACAGGCGCGTGGTCATGAACTTCAGCAACACCGTGACGAACGCCGACGAGGCGCCGTGCCCGGAGACATCGGCGAGGTAGAAGGCAATGCGCCGATCATCCACGCGGAAGTAGTCGGCAAAATCACCCGACAGGTACAGCGACGGGATGATCTGGTGCTCGAAGGCAAACTCGCCGGCCACCCAGGGGCTTTCCGGGAGCATGTTCATCTGCACCTGCCGGCCGGCGGTCTGGTCTTCCTGCAACAGGTGCAGGCTGGCCTCCAGCTCGCGGTTGGCGGCTTCGAGCTTGTCGCGGTAGCGCTGGTTTTCCAGCACCAGTCGCGAACGGTCAAGGGCTCGGCGCACCGAGTGCTCGAGCACGGCAAGGTCTTCCAGCGGCTTGATCAGGTAGTCGGCGGCGCCCAGGCGCAAGGCCTCGACCGCATCGCTCATCACGCCGGCACCCGACACCACGATCACCGGCAGCTGCGGCGCGCGCTCGCTGATCTGGCGGATCAGTTCGAGCCCGCCCATCTGCGGCATGCGCAGATCGCAGATCACAAGGTCGGGCTGGTGTTCTTCGAAGACCTGAAGCCCCTGCTGGCCATTACCGGCCTGGAGGACGCTGAAACCACTGTCTTCAAGATAGGCGGCGAGGCTCGCACGGACCACGTCGTCGTCATCGATGATCAGCAGCGTTGCACTGGTTTTCTGCATGTGGGCGAACGGCGCCGATTTAGGTTGGTGCAGCGGTGTCGGCAAGGCTGACGGCCAGCTACGGGAATACTCTGTGGTAACACTCTACTTGAGTTGTAGGACAAGAAGACCCGCCCGGCAACTGTCAGAGGTACCCTGTAAGGCGCAGACGGTACTCCCATCCGCCAGGCGTTTCAAGCGTGCAAGGGTCGACCTCGCTGCTCTTTACAGGGCAAATCACCGAGAGTTATAAGAAAGCCGACCCGCGCAACCTAAAGGGAAGGATGCAGCATGCCCCAGACACCCTCTAACCACAGCGAAAAACGCGATTTCATCCGCATGCGCATCGACACCGACATCAGCCTGTTGCACCAAGGCCAGGTGATTGCAGCGGTGTGCCTGGACCTGTCCAGCGGGGGCATGCAAGTGCAGGCGCCGCAGCGTTTTCAGGTAGGGGATACGCTTGAGGTGAGGATCGATTCCGATCACAAGGCGCTGAAAGGCCTGCATGCCAGCACCGAGGTGGTGTGGATCGCCGACCAGCCCGACGGGCAGCAGAAAATCGGCCTGCGCATCCTGGCGATGCACTGACGCTGGGGCTGCTTGGCAGCCCCGTGGCTTAAATCAGAAACAATCAGAAATCATCTTCGACTTCGCCGTCCTTTACCTTGAACTCGCGGTTCTGCAGGTAGGCGTTGCGAATGAAGATGTACTTGTCACCCTGCATCAGCTTCTCAGCCGACAACAAGCTGGCACGGGTATCGACGACGTCAACCGCGAGGCTCGTGTTACGCGTCGGTACGTGGTTGATGTAGCGGTAGGGCTCGGTGTAGCTATCCGGGTACTTGGCCAGGCCGTCACGCACGGTGCTTGGGCCCAGCAACGGGATAACCACGTAAGGGCCGCTGCCCACGCCCCAGTAACCCAAGGTCTGGCCGAAATCTTCGTCGTTGCGCTGCAGGCCCATCTTGGTGCCGACGTCGAAGAAGCCACCAAGCCCGAAGGTGGTGTTGACGATCAGCCGCGCCGTGTCCACGCCCGCC
Source organism: Pseudomonas sp. LAIL14HWK12:I10 (assembly GCF_900184205.1). Taxonomy (NCBI): domain Bacteria; kingdom Pseudomonadati; phylum Pseudomonadota; class Gammaproteobacteria; order Pseudomonadales; family Pseudomonadaceae; genus Pseudomonas; species Pseudomonas sp. LAIL14HWK12:I10. The sequence continues at coordinate 8,998 of NZ_FXWU01000015.1, forward strand.
GCATGCGGCTTGAGCTGCAGAATATTGTTGGCCAGGTTGGTGACATCGCCCAGGTTGCGGAAGATGTTATGGATGCCATCTTCGAGGAACTGCGGCGTCACTGCCTGGTAGCCCTTGGCCAATGGCTTGAGGGCATAGGTGTCGACCGTATCGTTGAACCTGAAGATCGGGCGGTTGACCGCCTCCCAAGGGTCTTCCTCGGTGGCCGCTTGGGTGGCCGCCACGGGCGCCAGCAACAAGCTGGCGCAGACACAGGCCTGGGTGACTCGTTCGATCACACCGGCACCGATCCTACGCATAGATGTCTCTCCATCGAATTTCTTGGCCGCAGCCGCACCGGGCGTGCTGCTGATAAGGCGCAAGTATAAGGGCTTGCGGGCTGATCACCAGCATTACACATTTTTGCTCAAGATTTTGTGAACGTATGTTGCCTCGTCATCGGCTGGTAACAATAGCGGCCTAGCCTGCGGACTATTTCAGGGAAGTTGCCATGCACGATGCGTCCACCTTCACTGCTGTGCTGTTTGGCCTGCGTGGCTGCCTGGTCCAGGGTGCGAACGGCAACCCCCTGCCCGCGCCCGGCGCCCTGGCAACGCTCACCAGCCTGCGCCAGCGCCAGGTGCCCTGCATCTGGCTGGACGACCTGACTGCCACACAAGGCAAACGCCTGGCCAACGTGCTGCCCGACTGGCTGCCGGGGCACGCGGTCAATGGCGTGCGCTGGCCCGCGCCAAACGCCTGTTGGCAGGCGCTGATGGCCCTGGACAGCGCGCGCCTGGATGGCTGCGTACTGGTCAGCGGTGACCCTGCGCTGCTGCAATCGGGCCTGAACGCCGGCTTGTGGACCGTGGGCCTGGCGGCCTGCAGCCCGCACTGCGACCTCAGCTCCCGGCATTGGCAAGCCATGAGCCAACAGGAACAAGACCTGGCCCGTGGCAAGGCCACCCTCGCGCTGTTCAGCCTTGGCGTGCACTCGGTGATCGATCACCTCGAGGCCCTGGACACCTGCCTGCAGGACATCGCCCAGCGTCGGCGCAAAGGCGAAAAACCCTGATACAGCACCTTTGACGCGGATCATGCAAAGCGGCTGCGAGTGGATTACATTGAAAGCAGGCCAGAACCTTTGCCGCTTCGCTGAGGTCCATGGCTTGCCAAGCCATTGATGGAGAAAAGCCAATGCCTGCCCGCGAATTGCAAGAGCGACTGAACAGCTTGCGCGAGCAACTGGACCGTAACGTGCCGCTTTCGGAAGAGGAGCTGGCTGAAATGCACGAAGAAGCGCGCCAGATCGAAGCGCAACTGAAGCTTGAGGAAGCCACGCCTGACAACAACCTGGTGGACGGGGTCCATCTGGCGATCGATCGTTTTGAGCTCGACCACCCAGATTTAGCCGCTACCCTGCGCAATATTTTCAACTCATTGCACAGCATGGGTATCTGAATAGCTGGGGGCGCTTCGCACCCCTTTCGCGACACAAGGCCGCTCCTACAGGATCGCGCTATCCCTGTAGGAGCGGCCTTGTGTCGCGAAAGGGGTGCGAAGCGCCCCCAACGGCGGTGATGCTACTGCCGAACCAACCGCCCATTCACCGGACTGATCGCCCCCATGCTGCGGTACGGGTTGATATCCAGCCCACCCCGGCGCACATACCGTGCATACACCGTCAAATGCTCCGGTTGCAGCAGGTTCTTCAAGTCCAGGTAAATCCGCTCCACGCACTGCTCATGGAAGTCGGCATGCTGCCGGAAGCTGATCAGGTAAGTCAGCAGGCTGGCAGGGTCCAGCGCCCTGCCCTTGTACTCGACCACCACGCTGCCCCAATCCGGCTGGCCGGTGACGGGGCAGTTGGACTTGAGCAAATGGCTGTGCAGGGTCTCTTCAACCACACGCTGCGCATCGCAACGCAGCAACTCCGGCTGCGGCTGCTCATAGTTGCTGATGGCCACATCCAACGCGTCGATGCACTGCCCCGGCAATGCCACAACGCCCTGAGCCTCCACCTCGGCCAACGTGCGAACCTTGACGCCGACCGGCTTGCCAGCCGCCGCAGACAAGTCCTTCTCCAGGCAGGCCTGCAGCTCGCCAATCGAGGCAAAAACCGTTTGGTTCAGCGAGTTCAGGTACAACTTGAACGACTTGGACTCGATGATATTCGGCGAGTCTGCAGGAATGGCGAATTCGCCGATCGCCACCACCGGCTTGCCCGACGGCAGCAGCCACGACAGCTCGAAGCAGTTCCAATAATCCACGCCCCGCCACGGCAGGGTCTGGGCAGTAACGCCCAACTCGGCCCACTTGGCGGTACGCGGGATCGGGAACAGCAGCTCAGGGGAGTAGGTAGCGATGTATTCGCTGGACTTGCCCAGCGGGGAGTGTTCGGCGGCGGGATGCATGGAAACTGACCTGAAGGTTCGAAATGCCCCTAGTCTACCGTTTTTGCGCCCCGCCTTGGGCCTGATGTCACTCGATGGTCAATGGCCCGACCATCCCCGCCTGGTAATGCCCAGGTACGTTGCAGGCAAACTCGATGGGTGCCGACTTGCGGAACGTCCAAGTCAGTTCGGCACGCTGGCCAGGCGGTACCAGCACGGTGTTGCCCCCGCCGTGGCCGTGGCCTTCGCCGTGGTTCATCTGGCCGTGGTCCATGCCTTCATGGTTCATGCCTGCGGTGAACAGCTTGCCTTGCATCGCAATCATTTCTTTCTGGTGCTCGGCATGCATGGCCTTGTCGCCCAGGTTGAATTCGTGGGGCAGCTTGCCCTCATTGATCAGCACGAAGCGCACTGTCTCGCCCGCCTTGACCTCCAGGCTTTTCGGTTCGAAGGCAATGTCCTTGAGCACCACCTCGACCGTACGGGTGGCCTTGCCAGCCGGGGCAGGCTCGCCAAAGGCGAAACTGTCGGCACTGCCCGCAAACGTGGGCAGGCTTGCCATGGCAAGGGCGGCGGCGATGAACAGGCGTTTCATGATGACTCCAAAATACACAACGTGATGAGAGCACCTTAATCAGGCGGGGCTGGCGGCTACCTGACGGGAAGATTACAACTTTGTCAGTTTGGGCGAGCGCCGACATCGTCACGTATCATTTCCGGTAACCGCCGCGCCCCCTCCAGAACTGTGGACACTGCATGAAACTGTTGATCGTTGAAGACCAGGCCCGCACCGGCCAGTACCTGAGCCAGGGCCTGAGCGAGGCGGGCTTCGCCACCGAACTGGCAGCCGATGGCGAAACAGGCCAACACCTGGCACTGACCGGCGACCATGACTTGCTGATCCTCGACGTGATGCTGCCAGGCCGCAACGGCTGGCAGATTTTGCACGCAGTGCGCCAGGCCGGCCTGGACACCCCCGTGCTGTTCCTGACCGCCCGCGATGCGGTAGAAGACCGTGTGCACGGCCTGGAGCTGGGCGCCGACGATTACCTGGTCAAGCCGTTTGCCTTTTCCGAACTGCTGGCCCGTGTACGCAGCCTGCTGCGCCGTGGCGCCAGCCCGAGCCAGGACACCACCTTGAGCCTGGCCGACCTGCGCCTGGACCTGATCCGCCGCCGCGCCGAGCGCGCCGGCCAGCGCATCGACCTGACCGCCAAAGAGTTCGCCCTGCTCGAATTACTGCTGCGGCGCCAGGGCGAGGTACTGCCCAAATCGCTGATTGCCTCGCAGGTCTGGGACATGAATTTCGACAGTGACACCAACGTCATCGAAGTGGCCATCCGCCGCCTGCGCCTGAAAATCGACGACCCACACGCCAGCAAGCTGATCCACACCGTGCGGGGCATGGGCTATGTGCTGGAGGAGCGTCAGGATTGATGCGCCGACTTTCCCTCGGCAGCCGCCTGGCGCTGCTGTTCGCGGCCTGCACCGCTGCCGTTTCGCTGGGGGCTGGCGTGCTGTTCAGCCGTGCCAGCGAGCAGCACTTCATCGAACTCGACCAACAGTTGCTGGAATCTCGCCTGTCGCTGTTTCGCACGCAGCTGGCCGGCGTCGTCGGGCCCGCCGAACTGGGCGCCCGCCTCCCCGCCCTGCGCGATGAGCTCAGCCACCAGGCCGACTTGGCCCTGCGCATCAGCGGCCATGACGGTACGCCGTGGTTCGACAGCCGCACGCAATTGCCCGACACCACGCCGCCCTCTGGGCTTGCCACTCTGCACACCGACGGCGCCGACTACCGCAGCCTGGCCATGCCCCTGAACCCGGCCGACCCGCAGTCTGCGCAGCTGACCCTGTACCTCGACATCACCCACCATCAGCACTTCCTGCAGGGCATGCAGCGCCTGATCTGGCTAACGGTCGGCCTCTCGGCCCTGGCCACCGCCCTGCTCGGTGCCTGGGCCGTACGCCGGGGGCTGAGGCCGCTGCGACAGATGGGCCAGGTTGCGGCCAGCGTGTCGGCCCGCTCGCTGACCACCCGGCTGCCAGTGGCGCAGATGCCGGAAGAGCTGGCCGAACTGGCCACCACCGTGAACGCCATGCTGCAGCGCCTGGACGATGCCTTCCAGCGCCTGTCGGCATTCTCGGCCGACATCGCCCACGAACTGCGCACACCACTGTCCAACCTGCTGACCCACACCCAGGTCACCCTCACCCGCCCGCGCAGCCTTGAGGAATACCGCGAGGCCTTGCATGGCAACCTGGAGGAGCTGCAGTGGATGGCGCAGATGATCAACGACATGCTGTACCTGGCCAAGGCCGACCATGGCCTGCTGGTGCCTGGCCAAGCCACGCTGGCACTGCATGAAGATGTCGATGCATTGCTGGAATACTACGCGCCGCTGGCCGAGGACCGCGACGTGACGCTGCTGCGCGAAGGCCAGCTGCTGTTGCAGGGCGACCGCCCCATGCTGCGCCGCGCATTGTCGAACCTGCTCGACAATGCCTTGCGCTTCACCCCACCCGGTGGGCAGGTACGCGTGACGCTGGAGCCTGGGTTACGGGTTTGCGTGGCCAATACCGGGGCGGCAATCGCACCGGCTGCATTGCCCCGCTTGTTTGACCGGTTCTACCGGGTGGACCCGGCGCGGCGCGAAGGCAGCACGGAGCACGCCGGGTTAGGGCTGGCGATCACCCGGTCGATCGTGCAGGCACATGGTGGGCGTATTCGGGCAGAGTGCGAGGGTGGCTGGACGCGGTTTGTGATCGAGTTACCTGGCAATCAATAGAACCGCAGCTCCTGCATCGGCGTGTAGGAGCAGCCTTGTGCTGCGAAGAGGCCGGTGCAGGCAAAGCAGATTGCTGCAGCCTGCACCGGCCTCTTCGCAGCACAAGGCTGCTCCTACACTGAACGCGGATCAGCGCTTCAAACCGCCAGGCCAATCGCCGGCTGCACCTGCGATGCCCGATACGCCGGGTAAATGGTCGCCAAGAAGCTCATCACCAACCCCGCCGCACAGATGATCACCACATCGCCCCACTGCAGTTCCGACGGCAGGCTGCTGATGAAGTACACGTCCGAGGTGAAGATATGCTGGCCGCTGACCCGCTCCAGCCAGCCAACGATCTGGCTGACATTGAACGCGGCAATCACCCCCAGCACACCGCCGATCAAGGTCCCGACAATACCGATCAAGCTGCCCTGGACCATGAACGTACCCATGATCTGCGCAGGCGTGGCACCCAGGGTGCGCAGGATGGCGATATCCGGCCCTTTGTCGTTCACCACCATCACCAGCGTGGCAATGATGTTGAACGCCGCCACTGCGATGATCATCATCAGCAGCAGGCCGATCATGGTCTTTTCCATCTTCATGGCGCTGAACAGGCTGCCCTGGGTGTGCGACCAGTCATCGGCACGGTAGGCATCGCCCAGGCCGGCCGCGATGGCCTTGGACACCTGCGGCGCCGCATACAGGTCATGCAGCTTGAGCCGCACGCCTTGTACCTGGCCCGGCGCCCAACGCTGCATTTCGCCCGCATCGGCGACGTGAATGTACGCCTGGGAGCCATCCAGCTCTGCACCGACTTTGAAGATACCGACCACGGTCAGGCGCTGCATGCGCGGGGTGATGCCACCCGGCGCCTTGCTGATTTCCGGCACGATCAGGGTCAGCTTGTCGCCCGTGTTCAAACGAAAACGCCGCGCGCTCAGTTCACCGAGCACCACGCCAAACTCACCTGGCTTAAGGTCCTGCAGGCGGCCCTGGACAATATGCTGGCCGACAATGGAAACCTTGCCTTCCTCTGCCGGGTCGATGCCGCTGACCTGGATCGGCTGCATCGCGCCCTTGTAAGAGAGCATGCCTTCCATTTCGGTGATTGGCGCCGCGGCCATCACCGCCGGGTCCTTCAGCGCGGCATCGGCGACGGTGCGCCAGTCATCCAGCGGCTGCACACCAAGGATGCTGGCATGGGGCACCAGGCCGAGGATGCGCGAGCTCATCTCGCGCTGGAAGCCGTTCATTACCGACAGCACCACGATCATCGCCAGCACGCCCAGCGACAGGCCGATCATCGAGGTCATCGAGATGAACGAGATGAAATGGTTGCGGCGCTTGGCACGGGTGTAGCGAGCACCAATGAACAAGGGCAAGGGTCTGAACATGTAAAACACCCAATGAAAGAGTTGCGGGGCGGCTCAGGCCACCCCGTGCAAGCGGCTCAGATCGCCACCAGGTGACCGTCGTCGAGTTTCAACACACGGTCCATCTGGCGCGCCAGGTTGAGGTCGTGGGTCACCACCAGGAACGCGGTACGCGAAGCGCTAGACAGCTCCTGCATCAGTTCCTGAATACCCTGGGCGGTATGGTGGTCGAGGTTGCCGGTCGGCTCGTCGAGCATCACCAGGCCCGGGCGGTTGACCAGGGCGCGGGCGATCGCCACACGCTGGCGCTCACCGCCGGACAACTCAGCAGGCTTGTGGTGCAGGCGGTGGCCAAGGCCGACGCGCTTGAGCAGGGCCTCGGCGCGCTCACGCGCCTCGGGGATGGCGGTGCGGCCGATCAACAGCGGCATGCACACGTTCTCCATGGCGGTGAACTCGGGCAGCAGGTGGTGAAACTGGTAAACGAAGCCCAGTGCCCGGTTGCGCAACAGGCCACGCGCGCGCTCACCCAGGGCCGACAGCTCCTCGCCCGCCAGCCAGACACTGCCCTGGGTAGGCGTGTCGAGGCCACCAAGCAAGTTGAGCAAGGTGCTCTTGCCAGAGCCCGAGCTGCCGACGATGGCCACGCGTTCACCCGGGTGCAGCTCCAGCTGCAAGCCAGACAGCACCTGCACCGACTCCGGGCCCTCGTCGTAGGACTTGCCCAGGTTGCGGCAACTCAGAACGGCTTTATCACTCATGCGCGACTCACTCATAACGTAGCGCCTCTGCAGGCTGGGTGCGGGCCGCACGCCAGGCCGGGTACAGGGTGGCGAAGAAACTCAGGACCAGTGCCGCGGCACAGACCATGTACACGTCATTGGCCATGATCTGCGACGGCAGGTAATCAATGAAATACACGTCGGCGTTGAGGAACTTGTGCCCGATCAGCTTCTCAATGCCGGCAATCGCCGCACTCACGTTGAGCGCGGCAAGAATGCCGACCCCGGCGCCGATCAAGGTACCGATCACCCCGATCACCGTACCCTGCACCATGAAGATGGCCATGATCTGCCCAGGCGTGGCGCCGAGGGTGCGCAGGATCGCGATGTCGCCGCGCTTGTCATTGACCACCATCACCAGGGTGGAAATGATGTTGAACGCCGCCACCGCCACGATCAGCAGCAACAGCAGGCCGATCATGGCCTTTTCCATGCGGATCGCCTGGTAAAGGTTGCCATGGGTGCGGGTCCAGTCACGGCTGTAGAACTCCTGCTCGCCCAGCTGTTGGGCGATAGACCAGGCCACGCGCGGCGCCTGGAACAGGTCGTCGAACTTCAGCCGCAGGCCTTGCACCTGGTTCGGTTTCCAGCGGTGCAGGCGGGACAGGTCGCTGATGTTGGTCAGGCCCAGGTAACCGTCGATTTCGCCGGCGCCCACGTGGAAGGTACCGACCACGGTAAAGCGCTTCATGCGCGGGAACATGCCGGCCGGGGTCACGCTGACCTCGGGGGCGACGAAGGTCAGCTTGTCGCCGATGGCCACACCCAGCTTGGCGGCGGCCTTGTCGCCGATCATGATGCCCCACTCGCCCGGTGCCAACTGGTCGAGACGGCCTTGCTGGACGAAGTTGTCGATGATCGACACCTCGCGCTCGCGGGCCGGGTCGATGCCATTGAGCAGCACCTTCTGCACCTTGCCTTCATGGGTCAGCAGGCCCTGCATCTGGGTGAAGGGCGCTACCGCCACCACCTGCGGATTCTGCTTTACTTGTTGGGCAAGCGCAGGCCAGTCGTCAAGCGGCTGGCCGCTCTCGAGCGTGGCATGGGGAATCATGCCGAGCACGCGGGTACGCATCTCGTGGTCGAAACCGTTCATGACCGAGAGCACCACGATCATGACCACCACGCCCAGGGCGAGGCCGATCATCGAGGTCAGGGAAATGAACGAGACGAAGTGATTGCGACGTTTGGCACGGGTATAACGCGTGCCGATGAATGCGAAAAGAGGTCTGAACATGTCGGGGCTTGTTCGGATGAAAGGGAACGTCCTTGTGGCGGGGCGCTTACGGCGGCTTTACACTCGGACCACCGCCGCTACCATGGGTTCGCCATGACGACATTAGACGAAGAAGATCGCCGCGAATACTACCGCATCGCAGATCGGATCGCACTTCAAATCAACCCCTTGAGCGCGGCTGAAGCCCTTGACCCAGAAGTGTTGCAGGATGATTCGCCGCTGTTCAACCTGCTCAGCGAGCTGCACCTGTCCGACTTCGAAGCCCAGCACCTGCTGCGCCAGCTGAGTGACAAGGACCGCACCCTGGCGGCGTTTTTGCGCGCGCAAAGCAAACGCCTCGACCTGCTCAGCGCCGTGGTCGCGCAAACCCTCATCGGTGAGGTCGGCCAGCCGCAGGCAGTGGTCATCTCCGAAGGCGGCATCGAGTTCACCCAGGCCCAGGCCATCGCCCCCGACACCCGCGTGAAGGTGAAGATGGTGCTGATGCCCCGCGCCCACGGCCTGCTGCTGCGCGGCAAGGTTACCCACTGCGACCCACGCCCAGGCGGCGGCTTTGAGGTCGGCACCGAATTCATCGACATGACCGACGCCCAGCGCCAACTGCTGGCCCGATACATCCTGCAGCGCCAGCAACAACAACGGCGCCAGCAGTTGGAGCAGAATGACCCTGCCTCCTGAGCCTCTTCCCCTTGAATTGAAGGAACGAACGTGACCCTGATCTACGGCCATCGCGGCGCCAAGGGCGAAGCGCCCGAGAATACCCTGAACAGCTTCCGCCAGTGCCTGTCCCACGGCGTCAATCGCTGTGAACTGGACCTGCACCTGTCGGCCGACAACGAACTGATGGTGATCCACGACTCGACGCTCAAGCGCACCACCGGCCGACGCGGCAAGGTGGTCGAGCACCCGGCAGCCGACCTGGTCACCTACGACGCACGCAAAGGCGGCCCGGGCCATGTGCAGCCCTGCCCTATCCCGAAACTGGAAGAACTCTTCGAAAAATGCGCCTTCGAGCATTGGCAACTGGAGGTCAAGAGTGCCTCGCGCACCCGCGCCGCCACCACGGTGCTGGCCATTCGTGAACTGGCCCAGCAGTACGGCCTGCTGGACAAGGTCACCATCACCTCGAGCTCACGCGACGTGCTGGGCGCCGCACAAGAGCTGGTACCCGACGTGTCTCGCGGGTTGGTGGCCGAATACGCCTGGCTCGACCCACTGAAGGTCGCGCAAAACTACGGCTGCGAGTTGCTGGCTTTGAACTGGACACTGTGCACCCCAGAGCGCCTGCTCAAAGCCCAGGGCCAGGGGTTGCATGTGTCGGTGTGGACAGTCAACGAACCGGCACTGATGCGCCGGCTCGCTGATTTTGGCGTGGACAGCCTGATTACAGACTTTCCCGGTTTGGCCAAGACCACCCTCGGGTAGGGCTGAAATCGGTATCCCCGACCGGCTCAGGCCACCGGTCGGAGCCGCTTAAAAAAGCCGGTTCAGGCCGTCGTAGGCAGCTACCCGATAGGCTTCGGCCATGGTCGGGTAGTTGAACGTGGTGTTGACGAAGTACTTCAGGTTATTCAGCTCGCCCGGCTGGTTCATGATCGCCTGGCCGATGTGGACGATTTCCGAAGCCTGGTAGCCGAAGCAATGCACGCCGAGGATTTCCAGGGTTTCGCGGTGGAACAGGATTTTCAGCATGCCCTGTGGCTCGCCGGCGATCTGCGCGCGGGCCATGCCCTTGAAGAAGGCCTTGCCCACTTCGTACGGCACTTTGGCCTGGGTCAGTTCCTGCTCGTTCTTGCCGATCGAGCTGATCTCCGGAATGGTGTAGATACCGGTCGGCACGTCATTGACGAAGCGCCAGCTGCCATTGTCGACGATGCTGCCCGCTGCCGAACGGCCCTGGTCATGGGCGGCACTGGCCAGGCTCGGCCAACCGATCACATCACCGGCACCGTAGATGTTCGACACGGTGGTGCGGTAGGCCTCGTCGACCTCGATCTGGCCGCGGCTGTTGACCTTGATGCCGATGTTTTCCAGGCCCAGTTTGTCGGTGTTGCCGGTACGGCCGTTACACCACAGCAAGGCGTCGGCCTTGATCTTCTTGCCCGACTTCAGGTGCAAAATCACACCGTTGTCCAAGCCTTCGACCCGGTCGTACTCCTCGTTGTGGCGCACGGTGATGTTGTTGTTGCTGAAGTGGTAGCTCAGCGCCTGGGAAATTTCCGAATCCAGGAAGCTCAGCAACTGGCCACGGTTATCGACCAGCTCGACCAGCACACCCAGGCCGCTGAAGATCGAGGCGTATTCGCAACCGATCACGCCGGCGCCGTAAACGATCAGCTTGCGCGGAGTGTGGCTGAGGCTGAGGATGGTGTCGCTGTCATAGACGCGCGGGTGGTGGAAGTCGATGTCGGCCGGGCGATACGGGCGCGAGCCGGTGGCGATGATGATCTGCTTGGCGTTGAGCTTTTCGACCACACCGTTGGGGCAGACCACTTCGATGGTCTGCTCGTCGGCGAAGCTGCCGGTGCCGAAGAACAGGTCGACACGGTTGCGAGCGTAGTAGCCGGTGCGCGAAGCGACCTGCTTGGCAATGACCTTTTCGGCGCTCTTGAGCACGTCCGGGAAGGAGAACCAGCGCGGCTCGCCGATGGCGCGGAACATCGGGTTGGTGTTGAACTGCATGATCTGCCGCACCGAGTGACGCAGTGCCTTGGACGGGATGGTGCCCAAGTGGGTGCAGTTGCCGCCGACCTGGCGACGGCTGTCGACCATCGCCACCTTGCGCCCTGCTTTGGCGGCGTTCATTGCCGCGCCTTCTCCGGCCGGGCCGGAACCCAGCACCACTACGTCGTAGTTGTAGACAGCCATGCGTACTCCTTCAGAACTGGCCCGCGAGTCACGGTGGCTCGCGGGGCGCGATCATGTCGCCGGGGCGCCATGAGAAAATTCGGTTGCAGTCTAATCAAGCGTGAACGCCGCGCACATTAACCCTTGGTCGCGTCGTAGGCCAATTTTGCCTGCACTACATGTGGTTCACCGATTCCCTGGCGATCATCCATCCTTGCGCTTTCACTCGCCTTTCATTGCCCGCGAAAACGCTGGGGTCGCTCGGGAGACGAAGCCACCCTCGGCCCGAGTCACCAGTACGGCGGCAAGGTTATGGCTGACGGCGAAATCCCAGCCGCGCTCGGGGCCGAGAATCAGCAGCAGGGTCGAGAACCCGTCAGCCTTCAGCGCCGAGGCGTCGAGCACAGTGGCCGCAGCCAGGTCGTGCGCGACCGGGCGCCCGAGACGGGCATCGAAGGTGTGCGAATAGCGCCGGCCATTCTGCTCGAAATAGTGGCGATAGTCACCCGAGGTCGATACCGAAAGGCCATCCACCGGGATGACTTGGCGGGCGATCTGGCGGTCTTCACGGGGCAGCTCGAGGGCGATGCGCCACGGGCTGCCGTCGGGTTTGCGGCCAACCGCCTTGAGCTCGCCGGTGGCTTCGGCGATGAAACTGCTGATGCCCATGGCCTGCAGGCGCTGGGCGATCAGGTCGACGGCGTGGCCGGCGGCGATGCTGTTGAAATCCAGTTCCACCGGGGCATCCTTGCACAATGCCTGGCCTTCGATGCGCAGGTGCTGGTAGCCCACGCGCAGGCGGGCCTGGGCCAGGGCTCGCGGGTCGGGCACCTGCTCGTGACGGGCCTGGGGGCCGAAGCCCCAGAGGTCGAGCAGCGGCTCGACAGTGAGGTCGAAGGCGCCGGCACTTTGCGCCGCCAACTGCTGGCCGAAGCGGACCAGGTCGAGCATGTCTGATGGCAAAGCAAGGCATTGATTGGCCGGCAGCTGGTTGAACTGGCTGACAGTGGAATCGCTACGGTAGGTGGAATAGTGCTGGTCGATGCCCTGGAGGATGGCTTCGACTTCAGCCTGCACCTGGGCTGGGGCCGGGCCACCGGGGGCGCGGACGTACTGGATGCTGTAGCTGCTGCCCATGGTCGGGCCGCCCAGGCGCTCAAGGGTCGGGCCCTGGTTGCAGGCGGTGAGGAGCATCAGGATGAACAGGAGGGCTGCGCGCAAATTCGGACTCTCGGTCGCCGACACTGGCCTCTTCGCGGGTAAACCCGCCCCCACAAGGTATTGCACCGCCCTCAAGAACGCGGACGAACCTGTGGGAGCGGGTTTACCCGCGAAGAGGCCAGTAGAGACAACATAAATGCTAGGCAAAAAAAACGGGAACCCGAAGGTTCCCGTTTTTTCATTGCCTTACAAGCGAATCAGCGTGGAAACGCTGGCGGGTTCACACCGGCCATGTCTTCCATCACACGAACTACCTGGCAGCTGTAACCGAATTCGTTGTCGTACCAAACGTACAGCACAACGCGGTTGTCGTTGGCGATGGTCGCCTCTGCGTCAACCACACCGGCGTGGCGCGAGCCGACGAAGTCGGTCGAAACCACTTCCTGCGAGCTGACGAAGTCGATCTGCTTGTGCAGCTCCGAGTGCATGGCCGTCTGGCGCAGGTACTCGTTGATCTCTTCGCGGGTGGTGGGCTTTTCCAGGTTCAGGTTCAGGATAGCCATCGAGACGTTCGGCGTCGGTACGCGAATCGCGTTGCCGGTCAGCTTGCCCTTCAGCACGGGCAGTGCCTTGGCGGCTGCAGTGGCGGCACCGGTCTCGGTGATAACCATGTTCAGCGGCGCGGCACGGCCACGGCGGCTGCCCTTGTGGAAGTTGTCGATCAGGTTCTGGTCGTTGGTGAACGAGTGAACGGTTTCGACGTGGCCGTTGACGATGCCGTACTTGTCGTTGACAGCCTTCAGCACCGGCACGATGGCGTTGGTGGTGCAGGAAGCGGCCGAGATGATCTTGTCATCGGCGGTGATGTCACCGTGGTTGATGCCGTGCACGATGTTCTTCAGCGCGCCCTTGCCAGGTGCGGTGAGGATCACGCGGGCAGCGCCCGGGCAGGCCAGGTGCTGACCCAGGCCGTCGGCATCACGCCATACACCGGTGTTGTCGACGATCAGCGCGTTGTCGATGCCGTACTGGGTGTAGTCGACTTCGCTCGGGTTCTTGGCGTAGATAACCTGGATCAGGTTGCCGTTGGCGGTGATGGTGTTGTTGGCTTCGTCGATGGTGATGGTGCCATCGAACGGGCCGTGCACCGAGTCACGGCGCAGCAGGCTGGCACGCTTGACCAGGTCGTTCTCGGCGCCTTTGCGCACGACGATGGCACGCAGGCGCAGGCCGTCGCCACCACCGGTCTTCTCAATCAGGATGCGCGCCAGCAGGCGGCCGATGCGGCCGAAACCGTACAGGACGACGTCGGTGCCTTTACGGGCCGAAGCGTTCTGTTGGCCAACTACGTCAGCCAGCTCTTCACGCACGAACTGCTCGGCGCTGCGGCCGTTGCCTTCCTGCTTGAACTTGTTGGCCAGCTTGCCCAGGTCAACCGAAGCGGCGCCCAGTTTCAGCTCGCTCATGGCCTTGAGCAGAGGGAACGTCTCGTGGACAGACAGTTCGGTCTCGTCGGTCTGACGATGACGCGCAAAGCGGTGGGCTTTGAGGATCGAGATAACCGAACGGTTGATCAGGCTGCGGCCATAAATCGAGCTCACCACGTTGTTGTTGCGGTAGAGCTGACCGATAAGCGGGATCATCGCTTCAGCCAATGCTTCACGATCAATCCACTCACCAAGACACTGGTCGGGCTTCTGAGTCACGGGAACCTTCCACATGTAGGGACAGAAAAAAGGGGCTACATTATGACGCCCCAACGCGGAACGGGCAATGAGCGCCTGTCGCGGCAGCCAGAGCCAGTGTTCATGGCCTTTGGAGCCTGACAGCAGGCACCAGCACCGGTACAATCGGTGTCTTTGCCGCAACGCTTGGAGTGCAATCTCCCGTGTCAGTTCTGCGCCTACCGCAACTGTCGGCCACGGCCGGCAAACAAACCTGGGGCAACCTGCCCGGTGCCGCCCTCAGTCTTGCCATTGCCGAAGCCGCCAGCAGCGCTGGCCGCTTTACCCTGCTGCTGACCGCCGACAGCCAGGCCGCCGACCGTCTGGAACAGGAGCTGCGCTTCTTTGCCCCAGACCTGCCGGTGCTGCCCTTCCCCGACTGGGAAACCCTGCCCTACGACCTGTTCTCGCCGCACCAGGACATCATCTCCCAGCGCATTGCCAGCCTGTACCGGCTGCCGGAGCTGAGCCACGGCATACTCGTCGTGCCGATCACCACCGCCCTGCACCGCCTGGCGCCGACCCGCTTCCTGCTGGGCAGCAGCCTGGTGCTGGACATCGGCCAGACCATCGACGTCGAGCAAATGCGCACGCGCCTTGAAGCCAGCGGCTACCGCTGCGTCGACACCGTTTATGAACATGGCGAATTCGCCGTGCGCGGCGCGCTGATCGACCTGTACCCCATGGGCAGCAAGCTGCCCTACCGCATCGACCTGTTCGATGACGAAATCGAGACGCTGCGCACCTTCGACCCCGAGACCCAGCGCTCGATCGACAAGGTCGACTCGGTGCGCCTGCTGCCGGCGCGCGAATTTCCGATGCAAAAAGAGGAAGTGACCCGCTTCAAGGCGCGCTTCCGCGAACGCTTTGACGTCGACTTCCGCCGCAGCGCGATCTTCCAGGACCTGGCCAGCGGCATCATTCCCGCCGGCATCGAGTACTACCTGCCGCTGTTCTTCGAAGACACCTCGACGCTGTTCGACTACCTGCCCAGCGACACCCAGGTGTTTTCCCTGCCGGGCGTCGAGCAGGCCGCCGAGCACTTCTGGAACGACGTACGCGGGCGCTACGAAGACCGCCGTGGCGACCTGAGCCGCCCGCTGCTGCCGCCTGCCGAGTTGTTCCTGCCGGTGGAAGACTGTTTCGCCCGGCTCAAGCAATGGCCGCGGGTGGTCGTCAGCGCCGAAGACGTCGAGGCTGGCGCCGGCCGTGAACGCTTCCCAGCACGCCCCCTGCCCGAACTTGCCATTGAGGCCAAGGCCAACCAGCCACTGGCGGCGCTGTCCAGCTTCCTTGACCAGTTCCCTGGCCGCGTACTGTTTACCGCCGAGTCTGCGGGCCGTCGCGAAGTGCTGCTGGAACTGCTCGAACGCCTGAAACTGCGCCCGCACACCGTCGAAGGCTGGGCCGACTTCATCACCGGCTCCGAGCGGCTGGCGATCACCATTGCCCCGCTTGACGAAGGCCTGGTGCTGGACGACCCGGCCCTGGCCCTGATCGCCGAGAGCCCGCTGTTCGGCCAGCGCGTGATGCAGCGCCGACGGCGCGACAAGCGCGGCGAGACCGCCAACGATGCGGTGATCAAGAACCTCACCGAACTGCGCGAAGGCGCACCGGTGGTGCACATCGACCATGGCGTGGGCCGCTACCTGGGCCTGGCTACCCTGGAAATCGACGGTCAGGCCGCCGAGTTCCTCACCCTGGAATACGCCGAGGGCGCCAAGCTGTACGTGCCGGTGGCCAACCTGCACCTGATCGCCCGCTACACCGGCAGCGATGACGCCCTGGCGCCGCTGCACCGGCTCGGCTCCGAGGCCTGGCAGAAGGCCAAGCGCAAGGCCGCCGAGCAGGTGCGTGATGTCGCCGCTGAGCTGCTCGACATCTATGCCCGCCGCGCCGCGCGCAAGGGCTACGCCTTTGCCGACCCCGCTGCCGACTACGCCACCTTCAGTGCCGGGTTCCCCTTCGAAGAAACCCCCGACCAGCAGAACGCCATCGAAGCCGTACGCGCCGACATGCTCGCGGCCAAGCCGATGGACCGCCTGGTGTGCGGCGACGTGGGCTTCGGCAAGACCGAAGTGGCCATGCGCGCGGCCTTCATCGCCGTGCACAGCGGCCGCCAGGTGGCGGTGCTGGTGCCCACTACCCTGCTGGCCCAACAGCACTACAACAGCTTCCGCGACCGCTTCGCCGACTGGCCGGTAACCGTCGAAGTGATGAGCCGTTTCAAATCGGCCAAGGAAGTCGCCAGCGCGGCGGCGGACCTGGCCGAGGGCAAGATCGACATCCTCATCGGCACCCACAAGCTGCTGCAGGACGATGTGCGCTTCAAGGACCTGGGCCTGGTAGTGATCGACGAAGAGCACCGCTTTGGCGTACGCCAGAAGGAACAGCTCAAAGCCCTGCGCAGCGAGGTGGACATTCTCACCCTGACCGCCACGCCGATTCCGCGCACCCTGAACATGGCCGTGGCCGGCATGCGCGACCTGTCGATCATCGCCACACCGCCCGCCCGACGCCTGTCGGTGCGCACGTTCGTCATGGAACACAACAACAGCACGGTCAAAGAAGCCCTGCTGCGTGAACTGCTGCGCGGCGGCCAGGTGTACTACCTGCACAACGACGTGAAAACCATCGAGAAGTGCGCTGCAGACCTTGCCGAACTGGTCCCGGAAGCGCGTATCGGCATCGGCCACGGCCAGATGCGCGAGCGCGAGCTGGAACAGGTGATGAGCGACTTCTACCACAAGCGCTTCAATGTGCTGATCGCCTCGACCATCATCGAGACCGGCATCGACGTGCCAAGCGCCAACACCATTGTCATCGAGCGCGCCGACAAGTTCGGCCTGGCCCAGTTGCACCAGTTGCGTGGCCGGGTCGGCCGCAGCCACCACCAGGCCTACGCCTACCTGCTGACGCCAGCGCGTCAAAAGGTCAGCAGCGACGCCGAGAAGCGCCTGGAAGCCATCGCCAACACCCAGGACTTGGGGGCAGGCTTTGTACTGGCCACCAACGACCTGGAAATCCGCGGCGCTGGCGAACTGCTGGGTGAAGGCCAAAGCGGGCAGATCCAGGCGGTCGGTTTCACCCTCTACATGGAAATGCTCGAACGGGCGGTCAAGGCCATCCGCAAGGGTGCCCAGCCAAACCTCGAACAGCCACTGGGTGGCGGCCCGGAGATCAACCTGCGCCTGCCGGCCCTGATCCCCGAGGGCTACCTGCCCGATGTGCATGCACGCCTGATCCTCTACAAGCGCATCGCCTCGGCCGCCGACGAAGAAGGCCTCAAGGACTTGCAAGTCGAGATGATCGACCGCTTCGGCCTGCTGCCGGAGCCAACCAAAAACTTGATGCGCCTGACCTCGCTCAAGCTGCAGGCGGAAAAGCTCGGCATCAAGAAAGTCGATGCTGGCCCCAACGGCGGCAAGCTTGAGTTCGAGGCCGAGACACCGGTCGACCCGCTGACCCTGATCAAGCTGATCCAGGGCCAGCCCAAACGCTACAAGTTCGAAGGCGCCACCCATTTCCGCTTCCTGGTACCGATGGAACGCCCCGACGAACGTTTCAACACCCTTGAGGCGCTGTTCGAGCGCCTGACCCCACAGTCTGCCTAAGGAAGATCCATGCGTGCCATCCGTTGCCTGACCCTGCTGCTGGCGCTGTTCGCGCCAGCCGCCTTCGCCGAAGGCCTGTATCAGGTAGAAATGATCCTGGTGCGGCAAAACAGCGTCCCCGCCTTCACCAGCCCGTTCGCCCCCGAAGACTGGAGCGCCGGTGCGCCGCGCCTGGACAAGGCCGCCGAACGCCCACTGGGGCTGGACGATGAAACCACCCGCCTGCAAGCCACCGCCGACTACACCGTGCTGATGCACAAGGCCTGGCAGCAGCAGGTCGGCAGCGAACCCAGCCGCATCGCCCTGGGTGAAGGCGAAGAGCAGTTCGGCCACTTCCCCATCGAAGGCAACCTGAGCATCGCCGAAGGCCGCTTCATCGCGGTGGAGGCCAACTTCTGGGTCAACCAGCTCGACGGCAACGGCAGCGTGCTGCGCAGCGAGCAATTCAAGCAAAGCAACAGCAACGTCAAGGGTGGCCAATTGACCTTCCTTGATGGCGGGCATCTCGCGGTGCTGCTGAAGATCACGCCACCGGGTACACCGAAGATGCCGGTGATGGACCCGGAGTTGATGGAGCAGTGATGTGAGCGAGACCGATGCGCAGTTCTTTATCCGGGGGCTTGACACCTGGAGGTTCGCGTTTGACCGCACTACGCTGCAACGCGGCTTCGACTATGCAGAGGAAGGCAGGAGCGAAATCGTATCCATCCTGGACCTGACCATCCGCGCGCAGTGCGCAGGCTCTGGCGGCCGCGCCTACTACCAGCGCATCACGCTGGACATGACCGAGGACGGCCTTGAATGCGAGGGCACTTGCTCGTGCCCGGTCGGTGACAATTGCAAACACTGCGCAGCGGCGCTCTATCTGCTTGAACGTGGCCCGGACTGGGTCGAAGGCACACCTGACGAACCCCTTGCCGTTACGCCCGCAGCGCAGCAGTCCCTTGAATTGCCCCCCGAACTCGCACATTGGGTCGAGGCCCTGGAAGTACCGGCAGCCCTTGCCACAGAACCCGCCAAGCGCAAAGGCCCTGCACTCTACTATGTGGTGAGCAACAACCATGGCCAGTGCATGCTCAGCGTGTTCAAAGGTACCCGGCAGCCCGATGACAGCTTGAAGCTGGGCCGGCCCAGTTCGATGCCCGAGCTCATCTACTACACACCCAAGTACGTGACCGATGAAGACTTGCGTGCGCTGCGGCTGATCGATGCCCTCAGCAAGGATTACAGCCTGCCCGTCGCACGCCTGGAAGGCAAAAAGGGCGCCGAACTCTACGAGTATGCCCTCGCCACCGGCCGCTTACTGTATGGCCAACAGCAGAAACCCCTGGCCCAAGGCCCCGACCTGCACGCCGAATTTCGTTGGGTTCGGCTGGACAA
This sequence comes from Pseudomonas sp. LAIL14HWK12:I10, assembly GCF_900184205.1. Lineage (NCBI taxonomy): Bacteria > Pseudomonadati > Pseudomonadota > Gammaproteobacteria > Pseudomonadales > Pseudomonadaceae > Pseudomonas > Pseudomonas sp. LAIL14HWK12:I10. The sequence goes on from NZ_FXWU01000015.1 coordinate 28,259, forward strand.
CGGCAGCTACCGCGGCGCCTGGCACCATGCTGAAAATACCCACATGCTGGCACTGCCGGTCGACCCACTGTATTACGTCGACCCACAAGGCGGACAGACCGGCAAGCTGCTGCATGACCTTGACCCGTTCATTGCCAGCCAACTGGCCAGCGCCCCGACGGTTCCCGAGCACCTGATCATCCCCCTGAGCCATCGCTTGAACGCATTGAACCGCCAGGTTCCGACCCCCACCAAGGTCCGCAGCGAGCAGATCGACACGATCGAGCCTCGCCCTCACCTGACCCTGGGCAGCCTCGAGTACAGCGCCTACATGCCCAAGACCGGCCGCATGCAGCGCCAGATGCAGCACCGCGCCGCGCTGTCGTTCGACTACGACGGCCTGCGCGCCAGCGGCAACGACGACAAGCCGTTGACCCGCCTGGTAGATGCCACCAGCCAGCGCATTCGCCGCCAGCCCAAGGCCGAACAGGCGCTGCGCAAGACGCTACGCGACCTCGGCTTCAAGGCCGCCACCCGGCAGAGCAAGGCCCTGCCCGACAGTGCGGGCGAGATGCACCAACTGCCTGATGACGAGGCCTGGCTGCACTTCGCCCGCAACGGCTTGGCACAACTGCGTGAAGCCGGCTGGGTGATCGACATCCACCGCGACTTTTCCTTCAACCTGCACGAGGTGGACGACTGGTACGCCAGCATCGACGAGGCCCCCGGGCATGAATGGTTCGACCTGGAACTGGGCATCGTGGTCGATGGCCAGCGCCACAGCCTGCTGCCGATCGTGCTGCAGTTGCTGCGCAGCAACCCGGAACTGCTGCGCGCCAGCGAACTGGCCCGGCGCAGTGACGACGAACACTTGCTGATCGACCTTAACCGCGGCCGCCTCGACAGCCCCGCGCTGCGCGTCGCCCTGCCCTACGGCCGGATCAAGGCGGTGATGGGCACCCTTGGCGAGCTCTACCTGCATGAAGACGCCGCCGGCCCTTCACTGCGCCTGGACCGGGCCGATGCCGCGCGCTTGAACGAGCTCGATCACCTGCCGCTGCACTGGGAAGGCGGCGCGCACGTGCGCGACCTGGGCAAGCGCCTGCGTGACGCACGCGACCTGCAGGTCGAACCGCCCGCACAACTGAACGCGGCCCTGCGCCCTTATCAGCAACAAGGCCTGAACTGGTTACAAGCCCTGCGCGAAATGGGCACGGGCGGGATCCTCGGCGACGACATGGGCCTGGGCAAGACCCTGCAAACCCTGGCTCACCTGTTGCTGGAGAAACAGTCCGGCCGCCTGACCACTCCCGCCCTGGCGGTGATGCCGACCAGCCTGATACCCAACTGGCTCGACGAGGCCAAACGCTTTGCCCCCGACCTGCGCGTGGTGGCACTGCAGGGCCCAGGGCGCAGCAAGCATTTCGCCACGCTGCACGACTACGACCTGGTGCTCACCACCTATGCCCTCGTGCCCCGCGACCTCGAACACTTGCGTACGCAGCACTGGCACGTGCTGGTGCTAGACGAGGCGCAGAACATCAAAAGCAGCACCAGCAAAGCCGCCCTCGCCGTCTGCGAGTTGCAGGCCGAGCAGCGCCTGTGCCTGACCGGTACGCCGATGGAAAACAACCTCGGCGAGCTGTGGTCGATCTTCCACTTCCTGATGCCGGGCTGGCTGGGCGACCTCAAGCGCTTCAACCAGGATTACCGCACCCCGATCGAACGCCGCGGCGACGCCGAACGCATGGCCCACCTGGTCAGCCGCATCCGCCCGTTCCTGCTGCGCCGCACCAAGGAACAGGTGGCCACCGAACTGCCCGCCAAGACCGAGATGGTGCACTGGGTCGAGCTCAGCGATGCCCAGCGTGATACCTACGAGGCCGTGCGGGTGGCGATGGACAAGAAAGTCCGCGACGAAATCGCCCGCAACGGCGCCTCGCGCAGCCAGATTGTCATCCTTGATGCCCTGCTCAAGTTACGCCAGGTGTGCTGCGACCTGCGCCTGGTGAAGGGCGTCGAGACCAAGGGCAACCAGGCCGATAAAGGCAAGCTCGGCGCCCTGCTGGAGATGCTCGAAGAGCTGCTCAGTGAAGGCCGGCGGGTACTGCTGTTCTCCCAGTTCACCTCGATGCTGGCATTGATCGAGCAAGAACTGCAAAAGCGCAAGGTGCGTTACAGCCTGCTGACCGGCGACACCCGCGACCGCCGCACGCCGGTGCAAGCATTCCAGCAGGGTGACAGCGAGGTGTTCCTGATCAGCCTCAAGGCGGGTGGCACCGGGTTGAACCTGACGGCTGCGGACACGGTGATCCACTTTGACCCCTGGTGGAACCCGGCCAGCGAAAACCAGGCCACCGACCGCGCCTACCGCATCGGCCAGGACAAACCGGTGTTCGTGTTCAAGCTGATTACCCGCGGCACGGTGGAAGAGAAGATTCAGCTGTTGCAGCAAGAGAAGGCGGCCCTGGCGGCAAGCCTGCTCGATGGCGGGCAGGTCGGGCAGTGGCGGCTGGGGGATGATGAGATCGAGGCGCTGTTTGCCCCCTTGCCCGGGAAGCGCGGCCGTTAAGCGCTTGTGAGCAATCTCTGTAGGAGCAGCCTTGCGCTGCGAAGAGGCCAGTGACAACACCCTTGATCTTCGCTGTTGTCACCGCCGCCTTCGCAGCACAAGGCTGCTCCTACCGGGAAGTGGGTAAATCCGGCCTACCGTCGAATACAGCCGGATCAGTCAATCGACCAGCTGCGCCTCTTTCAACGCCCCCAACGCCTCCAGCCAACGCGGCTGCTGGCGATAATCGGTGCGCGCAAAGCCCTGCCCCTGCATCCGTGCAATGCGCGGCGAAGGCTTGACCTTCAGCCGCTGCGCCGCACTCAATGCCAGCTCTGCCGCCGCCCGGTCGTTGCACACCAGGCCCATGTCGCAGCCAGCACTCAACGCTGCTTCGATGCGGTTGGCCGCATCCCCGACCACGTGCGCACCGGCCATGGACAGGTCGTCACTGAAAATCACCCCGTCAAAGCCCAGCTCACCGCGCAGGATGTCTTGCAGCCAACGCCGCGAGAAGCCGGCCGGCTGGTTATCGACCTGCGGGTAGATCACGTGGGCCGGCATCACCGCTGCCAGCTGGCCGCTGAGCCGGGTGAACGGCACCAGGTCCGCCTGGCGCAACTGTTCAAGGCTGCGCTCGTCCGTGGGGATGGCCACGTGCGAGTCGGCCTCGGCCCAGCCGTGCCCCGGGAAGTGCTTGCCGCAGGCCGCCATGCCCGCAGCGTTCATGCCACGAATGAAAGCCGCCGCCAGCTGCGTGGCGCGCTGTGGGTCACCCTCGAAGGCGCGGCTGCCGACCACCGCACTGCGCTGGTGGTCCAGGTCGAGCACCGGGGCGAAGCTCAGGTCCAGGCCTACCGCCAGCACCTCGGTGGCCATCAACCATCCGCACTGCTCCGCCAGGTAATCGGCGTTGTCGTTGTCGGCCAATGCACGCATGGCCGGCAGGCGCACGAAGCCTTGGCGCAGCCGCTGCACACGCCCGCCCTCTTGGTCGACGGCCAGGATCAAGTCCGGGCGAATCGCGCGAATGGACGCGCACAGTTCGCGCACCTGGCGCGGGCTGTCGATATTGCGGGCAAAGATGATCAGGCCGGCCACTTCAGGTTGGCGCAGCAGGTGACGGTCTTCGGCGGTCAGCCATTTACCGGCGATGTCCACCATCAAGGAGCCTTGCAGGCTGACGGTCATGGGAAATCCTTCATTGAAGACTTAAAGAAGCCCACTGGGGGCAAGCCGCCTCTTCGATGCGCACCCGGCAATGGGCCGGCACGCGGTCGAACAGGCCAAGCAAATCGGTGTTGTGCAGGCGTATGCAGCCATGGGACAGCGGCACGCCCAAAGGTTCGGTCTCAGGTGTGCCATGCAAGTAGATATAGCGGCGGAACGTGTCGACGGCGCCGAGGCGGTTGACGCCCGGCTCGCAGCCGCTGAGCCAGAGGATACGGGTGAGGACCCAGTCCCGCCCGGGAAACCGCGCCTGCAGCTCAGGCGACCAGACCTCACCGGTCCAGCGCCGGCTACGCAACACCGCGTTCAGCGGCAGGCCCGCGCCAATTTTCGCCCGTACCTGATGCAGGCCACGCGGCGTGCAGCCCGATCCATTGCGCTCGCCGGCGCCGTTACGCGCCGTGGACACCGCCAGGCGCAGGCACAAGCGGCCCTGGGCGAACCCATAGAGGCATTGGTCGGCAAGGGAGATGTGCAATAGATCGAGATCGGGCATGGGCGCTAGCTTAGCCGAAGCGCCCTGCCCCGCCCAGCCTTCAGGCCTTGGCGGTGGCTGTGCTGCTGGTCTTGCTGCGCGGGCGCAGTTGCGCGGCTGCCATGGCTTCGTCGGTGACCCCGCTATCAGCGCGCATCCCTGCTGCCAGGAACGGCACCATCAGGCGCATGACCTGCTCAATTGAGGTATTGATGCCAAAATCGGTTTCGGCGATGGCGCGCAACGCCTTGATGCCGGACATGCTGAACGCTGCAGCGCCGAGCATGAAGTGCACGCGCCAGAACAGCTCCAGCGGCGGAACCCGTGGCGCGGCTTCGTTGACCAGCAGCATGTAGCGGCGGAACACCTTGCCGTACATGTCTTCCAGGTAACGCCGCAGGTGCCCCTGGCTCTGGCTGAAAGCCAGCCCCAGCAGGCGCATGAAGATAGACAGGTCATTGTTGCTGCGCGGCTGCACGGCCAGGGCCTGCTCGACGAGCATTTCGAGCAGCTCTTCGAGGCTGGGCTTTTGCTCCGGGCGCGCCTGGCGACGCTCGAGTTCACGTTCGAGGCTGGCACAGAAAGGGCCGAGGAAACGCGAGAAGACCGCCTGGATAAGGGCCTTTTTGGAACCGAAGTGGTAGTTGACCGCCGCCAGGTTCACCCCGGCCTTGCTGGTGATCAACCGCAACGAGGTTTCAGCGAAGCCTCTTTCCGCGAACAGCTGCTCGGCAGCATCGAGAATGCGTTCAACGGTTTCCGATTGGGCCATGATTATTCCGCCAGACAAACAGGTGTTTGAAACATACGTTTCAGGCCTTCGTCTGTCAAGGCTCGGTGACTGGGCGGTCGCCATTTAAAAACGCCAATGACCGCGCTGCAAGCGCCATTCTCGCTGTTTCTTCGTACAGGGTGCTTGCAGCTCATCCAGTACTGTATATAATCCCAGTCACTGTATAAAAAGACAGAGCGCTCACCATGTTGAAACTGACGCCACGCCAAGCTGAAATTCTCGCGTTCATCAAACGTTGCCTTGAAGACAACGGCTTTCCACCGACACGCGCTGAAATCGCTCAGGAGCTGGGCTTCAAATCGCCCAACGCCGCCGAAGAGCACCTGAAGGCCCTTGCTCGCAAAGGCGCAATCGAGATGACCCCCGGCGCATCCCGCGGCATCCGTATCCCCGGGTTCGAGGCCAAGGCCGACGAAAGCGGCCTGCCGATCATCGGCCGGGTAGCAGCGGGCGCACCGATCCTCGCTGAGCAGCACATCGAGCAATCCTGCAACATCAACCCTGCCTTCTTCCACCCTCGCGCCGACTATCTGCTCCGCGTGCACGGCATGAGCATGAAGGATGTCGGCATCTTCGACGGTGACCTGCTGGCAGTGCACACCTGCCGCGAGGCCCGCAATGGCCAGATCGTCGTCGCCCGCATCGGTGACGAAGTGACCGTCAAGCGCTTCAAGCGCGAAGGCACCAAGGTCTGGCTGGTTGCCGAAAACCCCGAATTCGCCCCCATCGAAGTCGACCTGAAAGAACAGGAGCTGGTGATCGAGGGCTTGAGCGTCGGCGTCATACGCCGCTGATCCAGGAGGCGCCATGCAGCAGTTCATTCACGCACCCGAGCAAGCCCAGTTGCCATTGTTCGAAGCATTCCTTGCCCAGCCCATTCTGCCGGGCCTGAAGGCCAGCGAGCAGACGCGCAAGAGCAGCCACCCCGAGCTGTTCAGCGAGCTGTCACTGCGCGGCGCTGCCGAGCATTGCCAGAGCCTGTTGGCCCCGGTCCTGCGCGAACTGAGCGAAGAGGAAGACGCCCGCTGGCTGACCCTGATCGCCCCACCCTCGAGCCTGACCCAGGCCTGGTTGCGCGATGCTGGCCTCAACCGCGAACGCATCCTGCTGCTGCACCCTCGTGGCAATCAGAGCCCGCTGCAACTGACCTGCGAAGCGTTGCGCCTTGGCCGCAGCCACACCGTGGTCAGCTGGCTTGGCAGCGTCAATGCCAGTGCACGTCAACTGCTGCTGCGCTCAGCCAGCACCGGTAACGCACAAAGCCTGAACATCCGCCTCGGCTGATGTTCAGGCTTTGCCTGTTACTTCAAAAGCACTGATACCAAGCAACGCGATCAATGCAGAACGCGAGGACCTTCGTCGCGTTCGAGCTCGCCATCCATCAGGCGACCGGCCATCTGCACGCCAACACTGAGCATGGCCTTGGCCACTTCTACATGCTGACCCTGCAGGAACGCCTTGGCGTCTTCCGAGAAATCCAGGGTTACCAGAGAGCCCTCATCCTCCGCACGACGCAGTTCGATCCGGCCATCAGGCAACTCGACAATTTCCAGAAAAGACGTAGACATAAAAGGCTGTTCTCCACGAAAGGCCAACATTGTATCAGCCGCAGCGGCTATCAGCACTCACTCAACGCGTCACGGAAACGTCTCACCAAGCTTTTAAGATTGCTGCGCCAGCTTTCCAGCTCTTCACGCGACAGCGCAGGCTGCTCGGGCTCATCGAGATTGACGGCCTGAATCAGCGGCTGGGTGACATCGGTTTTAGGCGTTTTTTTCGCGACCGGTGGTCGGAACAAATCGGCATAAGCACTCAGCATTTGCGCCAGCCAGGTTTCGCGCTGACGGGCCAATTCCAGCAGCTCGGCCACCTCGGGGATAGCGATGCCATTTAGCGCATCGCCTTCAAGCAGTTGCTCGACACTCGACGCCGTTGGCAGGCGGTAGTAGCCACCAATTTCATGGCACAGGCCCAGAAGCGCGCCGTACAAGTGGAACAGCGCCGATTCGCGTTCGGCCTGGACCAGGCCCTGAGCGTTCATGGCTTGGCCCTGTTCGGCTTTGGCCATGGACTCGAGCGCGAGGCCGGCGAAGAACAGTTTCTGGTTGGTGCGGGTGTAGAGTTCCTGGGCCATCTCGAGTGACCTCCCTAAAGGCTGGTAAGCGATTAGGATCAGTTTCAGGGATGGCCTGGCCGGCCGCAAGCTGAATGTCGCATAAACAACTGGGGCCGCTTTGCGCCCCATCGCCGGCAAGCCGGCTCCTACAGGGAAAGCGCCACCGTTGAAATGGCACTGTACCTGTGGGAGCCGGCTTGCCGGCGATGGGCCGCAAAGCGGCCCCCGTTCAACGCCAATCAGCGCTTGTCTTCAACCTTCCACGCATTGCCGTCGTAGAACGCCTTCCACCCCGTCGGCTTGCCATCGACCTCGGACTGCACGTACTGCTCCTTGGTCTTGCGGCTGTAGCGAATCACCGCTGGGCGGCCTTCCGGGTCCTTCTGCGGGGCATCGCAGAGGAAGTGGTACTTCGGATCGATCTCATGCTTGTGCGGGACGATCTCCAGCACCAGCGGCGCACGCGTCTCGCGGTTTTTCGGGAACTGGCTGGCCGCCAGGAACAACCCCGAAGCACCGTCGCGCAACACATAGGTGTCATCGACCTTCTCGCACTTCAGCTCTGGCATTTCCACCTTGTCCATCTTCGGTGGCGCCGCCTCACCGCTTTTGAGCAGCTTGCGGGTGTTCTTGCACGCAGGGTTGGTGCAACCGAAGAACTTGCCGAAACGGCCAGTCTTGAGTTGCATCTCGCTGCCACACTTGTCGCACTCCAGGCTCGGCCCTTCGTAGCCCTTGATGCGGTAGCTGCCCTCTTCGATCTCGTAGCCCGCACAATCCGGGTTGTTACCACAGATGTGCAGCTTGTGCTTCTCGTCCAGCAGGTAGGCGTCCATCGCCGTGGCGCAGATCGGGCAACGGTGCTTGCCCAACAGCACGCGGGATTCCGATTCACCCTCGTCATCCGCGGCAATCTCGTCACCTGGCACCAGGTTGACGGTTGCCTTGCAACGTTCCTTGGGCGGCAGGCTGTAGCCCGAGCAACCGAGGAACACGCCGGTGGAGGCGGTACGAATCATCATCGGGCGGCCACATTCCTTGCACGGAATGTTGGTCATGGTCGGCTGGTTGGCACGCATGCCGTTTTCGGCCGACTCGGCCGTCTGCAGCTTTTTGCTGAAGTCGCCGTAGAACTCGTCGAGCACGTTCTTCCAGTCACGCTCGCCCTGGGCCACGTCGTCGAGGTTCTCTTCCATGCCGGCGGTGAAGCCGTAGTCCATCAGGTTGGAGAAGCTCTCGGACAGGCGCTCGGTGACGATGTCGCCCATCTTCTCGGAATAGAAGCGGCGGTTGTGCAACGTCACATAGCCACGGTCCTGGATGGTCGAGATAATCGCCGCGTAGGTCGACGGGCGACCAATGCCGCGCTTTTCCATTTCCTTGACCAGGCTGGCTTCAGTGAAGCGCGCTGGCGGTTTGGTGAAGTGCTGGCTCGGGTCGATCTGGATCAGCTTGAGCGCTTCACCTTGGACCATTTCCGGCAGCACATCGTCTTCGCCAGGCTTGCTCTGTTGCGGCAGCACACGGGTGTAACCGTCGAACTTGAGGATACGGCCCTTGGCACGCAGCTCGAAGTCGCCAGCCGCCACCGTGACGCTGGTGGACAGGTACTGCGCCGGCGGCATCTGGCAGGCGAGGAACTGGCGCCAGATCAGCTCGTACAGGCGCTCTGCGTCGCGCTCCATGCCGCTGAGCTTGGTCGGATGGGTGTTGACGTCAGAAGGACGAATCGCTTCGTGCGCCTCCTGGGCGCCTTCCTTGCTGCCATACACCAGCGGGTTTTCCGGCAGGTACTGCTTGCCGAACTCGCGCTCGATGTAGCTGCGCGCCATGTCCAGGGCATCGGCCGACAGGTTGGTGGAGTCGGTACGCATGTAGGTGATGTAACCCGCTTCGTACAGACGCTGGGCCATCATCATGGTTTTCTTCACGCCAAAGCCCAGGCGGTTGCTCGCGGCCTGCTGCAAGGTGGACGTGATGAACGGCGCCGAAGGCTTGCTGCTGGTCGGGCGGTCTTCACGCTTGACCACGCTGTAGCTGGAAGCCTTGAGCTTCTCCAGCGCTGCCATGGCCTGTGCTTCGTTGAGTGGCTTGAAGGCCTCGCCTTTCTCGCGCGCCACTTCGAAACGCACCTTGGCGTTCTTGGCGGTGCCCAGGTCGGCGTGGATCTCCCAGTACTCTTCGGGGATGAAGGCACGGATCTCGCGCTCGCGCTCGACCACCAGCTTCACCGCAACCGACTGTACACGGCCTGCAGACAGGCCACGGGCGATCTTGGCCCACAGCAGTGGCGAAACCATGTAGCCCACCACGCGATCGAGGAAGCGCCGCGCCTGCTGGGCGTTGACGCGGTCGATGTCCAGCTCGCCCGGTTGCGAGAAGGCCTCTTGAATGGCCTTCTTGGTAATTTCGTTGAACACCACGCGCTTGTAGCGGGTGTCGTCACCACCGATGGCTTCGCGCAGGTGCCATGCAATGGCCTCCCCTTCGCGGTCCAAGTCGGTTGCGAGGTAGATGGTGTCAGCATCCTTGGCCAGGCGGCGCAGCTCTTCGATCACCTTTTCCTTGCCAGGCAGGATCTCGTACTTGGCCTTCCAGCCGTGGTCGGGGTCGACACCCATGCGTGCCACCAGCTGGCGGCGTGCCTTTTCTTTCGGCGAAAGGGCCGGCGCCTCACCCGCAGCCTTACCACGCTTGGCGGCCGGCTCTTTGCTAGCGCTGGCCGAACCGCTGGTGGGGAGGTCTCGGATATGGCCGATACTCGACTTCACCACGTACTGGTTGCCCAGGTACTTGTTGATGGTCTTGGCCTTGGCCGGGGATTCCACAATGACCAGCGATTTGCCCATGGATCGGAGTATTCCTGAATCTGAAGATGAAAAACGCGTCAGGTGCCAGACGCGGCACCGCTATATATAGTGGCAAAACAGTGAGGTCAAGCGCGGTCGATCACTCGTGCGACTTGGCCAGCAGCCCAGGCAACCCTTCTTCGGCCTTGACCAAAGCAAAGCGTGGCACCTGCTCGCCGTCAACCTCGACGGACTCCTGGAACATCGAAAGAGGCCGTACCCAGAACCCGTATTCACCATACAGGCATTGGTAGAAGACCATCCACTCTTCAGTTTCGGAGTGCTGCGCAACACTGAAGACACGGTACTCAGGCCCCTTGTAGTGCCGGTATACGCCTGGCTGTATCTGCATGTCGCTCACCCTTTTTAATAAAACCTGTAAAAAACAAAACCGGGGCACAAGGCCCCGGCTGCTGTCCCGCGACGCGATCAGACGCGTTCGAAGACAGTGGTGATGCCCTGGCCGAGGCCGACGCACATGGTCGCCACCCCCAGAGTACCGCCATTCTGCTTCATGACGTTGAGCAGGGTGCCGGAAATACGTGCACCCGAGCAACCGAACGGGTGGCCCAAAGCAATGGCGCCGCCGTGCAGGTTAACCTTCTCATCCATCTTGTCGAGCACTTTCAAGTCTTTCAACACAGGCAAGGCTTGTGCGGCGAAGGCTTCGTTGAGCTCGATGAAGTCGATATCGGCCATGCTCAGGCCGGCACGCTTGAGGGCTTTCTGGGTCGATGGCACCGGGCCGTAGCCCATGATTGCCGGGTCGACACCGGCCACGGCCATGGCGCGAATCACCGCCAATGGCTGGATGCCCAAGTCCATGGCGCGCTGGCCAGACATGACGATCATGCACGAAGCACCGTCGGTGATCTGTGACGAAGTACCCGCGGTGACGGTGCCACCTTTCGGGTTGAACGCAGGCTTCAGCGAGGCCAGCCCTTCGAGGGTGGTTTCCGGGCGAATGGTCTCGTCAAAATCGAAGACCTTCAGGAAGCCATTCTCGTCATAGCCCTGCATCGGGATGATCTCGTCCTTGAACTTGCCTTCGACCGTCGCCTTGTGTGCGAGCTGGTGCGAACGCAGGCCGAACAGATCCTGCTGTTCACGGCTGATACCGTGCATTTTGCCGAGCATCTCTGCAGTCAGGCCCATCATCCCGGAAGCCTTGGCAGCATGCAAGGACAGGTGCGGGTTAGGGTCGACGCCATGCATCATGCTGACGTGGCCCATGTGCTCGACGCCGCCAACCACGAATACATCGCCGTTGCCGGTCATGATCGCCTGGGCGGCGGTGTGCAGCGCACTCATCGACGAGCCGCACAGGCGGCTGACGGTCTGCGCCGCCGAGGTGTGCGGGATCGGCGTCATTAGCGACGCCATGCGGGCAATGTTCCAGCCCTGCTCGAGGGTCTGGTTGACGCAGCCCCAGATCACGTCCTCGACTTCTTTGGGGTCGACCTTGCCGTTGCGTTCCAGCAGTTTGGTGATCAGGTGCGCAGACATGTCTTCGGCGCGGGTGTTGCGGTGCATGCCACCCTTGGAGCGGCCCATTGGCGTGCGACCGAAGTCGACAATCACCACGTCTCTTGGATTCAGGCTCATATCAAATCTCTCGCTCTACGCTCAGTTGAAGAAGCGCTGGCCATTTTTGGCCATTTCGCGCAGCTTCGCGGTCGGGTGGTACAGCGGCCCCAGGTCAGCGTACTGATCGGCCAGGGCGACGAATTCGGCGACACCGATCGCGTCGATGTAGCGCAATGCACCGCCACGGAAGGGAGGGAAACCAATGCCGTAGACCAGGCCCATGTCGGCTTCGGCGGCAGTTTCGACGATGCCGTCTTCCAGGCAGCGCACGGTCTCCAGGCACAGCGGGACCATCATCCAGTTGATGATGTCTTCGTCAGTGACTTCACGCTGCTCGAACACGATCGGCTTGAGCACGTCGAGCACGGCGGCGTCGAACACCTTCTTCGGCTTGCCACGCTTGTCGGTCTCGTAGGCGTAGAAGCCCTTGCCGTTCTTCTGGCCCAGGCGGTTGGCCTCGTACAGGGCATCTACCGCCGAGCGGCGCTCGTCCTTCATGCGGTCCGGGAAGCCTTCGGCCATCACGTCGCGGCCATGGTGGCCGGTGTCGATGCCGACCACGTCCATCAGGTAGGCAGGGCCCATGGGCCAGCCGAACTTCTCCATGACCTTGTCGATGCGCACGAAGTCGACGCCAGCGCTGACCAGCTTGGCGAAACCGCCGAAGTACGGGAACAGCACGCGGTTGACCAGGAAGCCCGGGCAGTCGTTGACCACGATTGGGTTCTTACCCATTTTCTTGGCATACGCCACGGTGGTGGCGACCGCCACTTCACTGGACTTCTCGCCGCGAATGACTTCGACCAGCGGCATCATGTGCACCGGGTTGAAGAAGTGCATGCCGACGAAGTTTTCTGGGCGCTTGAGCGCTTTGGCCAGCAGGTTGATGGAGATGGTCGAGGTGTTGGAGGCGAGGATGGCATCCTCTTTCACCTGGCCTTCGACTTCTGCCAACACGGCTTGCTTGACCTTCGGGTTCTCGACCACGGCCTCGACGACGATGTCGACGTGGGCGAAGTCGCCGTAGGACAGGGTCGGGCGGATGGCGTTGAGCGCTTCAGCCATCTTGGCGGGGGTCAGGCGGCCTTTTTCAACGCGATTGCCCAGCAGCTTGGAGGCTTCATTAAGGCCCAGCTGAATGGCGTCTTCGCGGATGTCCTTCATCAGGATCGGCGTGCCCTTGACCGCCGACTGGTAGGCGATGCCGCCACCCATGATGCCAGCGCCGAGCACGGCAGCCTGCTTCACGTCACGGGCGATCTCGTCATGGGCCTTGGCCTTGCGCTTGAGCTCCTGATCGTTCAGGAACAGGCCGATCAGGCTATGGGCAACCGACGTCTTGGCCAGCTTGGCAAAGCCTGCGGCTTCGATTTCCAGGGCCTTGTCACGGCCGAAGTTGGCGGCCTTCTGAATGGTCTTGATGGCTTCGACCGGCGCTGGGTAGTTCGGCCCAGCCTGGCCTGCGACAAAGCCTTTGGCCGTCTCGAACGCCATCATCTGCTCGATGGCATTGAGCTTGAGCTTTTCCAGTTTCGGCTGGCGCTTGGCCTTGTAGTCCAGCTCGCCGCTGATGGCGCGCTTGATCAGGTCCAGGGCACCGGCTTGCAGCAGCTCAGGGGCGACCACGGCGTCGACGGCACCGACCTTGAGGGCGTCTTCGGCACGGTTTTCCTTGCCGGCGGCAATCCACTCGACCGCGTTGTCCGAACCGATCAGTCGCGGCAGGCGCACGGTACCGCCGAAGCCTGGGTAGATGCCCAGTTTGACTTCAGGCAGGCCAATCTTGGCAGTGCTGGCCATGACCCGGTAATCGGCCGCCAGGCACATTTCCAGGCCACCGCCCAGGGCGATGCCATTGATGGCGGCAACGGTTGGCACTTCGAGGTCTTCGAAGGCATTGAAGATGCGGTTGGCTTCCAGGCTGCCAGCTACCAGCTCGGCCTCGGGCAGCTTGAAGTTGTCGACGAACTCGGTGATGTCGGCGCCGACGATGAACACGTCCTTGCTGCTGCTGACGATTACGCCCTTGACCGAAGCGTCGGCCTTGATGGCATCGACCGCTTCGCGAAGCTCGTTCAGGGTCAGGCGATTGAATTTGTTGACGGACTCACCCTTGAGATCGAACTTGAGTTCGACGATGCCACTTTCAAGAGCCTTAACCGTGATGGCTTTACCTTCGTAAATCATCAACTGATCTCCACGATATGGAAGCTAACTGTACACGCCGGTCGCTGCTGCATCAGGCAGGCCATGCCGCCCTGCCCCAGGCACACCCGTCAGCGCGCTAGTCGGGACTATGAACGAGCCGTGTGACATACAAACGCTCAATTCATACGCCCGTTTGATTTGGGTGTGCACACATTCTCCGAAAAGATCAGCGTTGTCAAATGCTCACGCACTGAGTGAAAACGCGACTTTCCGGTCATTTTGTAGGGTCTGGGTACAAAGCATGACGTCAGTGATCGCTGCACATTCATGTCAGCAATTGACCATGGGAAAACAGGCCCGTGCCTGCCAGGGGAAGATTTTTTTCAGCAGATCGCTGGCAGCCGACTACACTGCCAATGGCTTCAAGCATTCCCGGCCTGCCTGGCCTTTTCTGCGCAGCAGAACGCAAAGCGGCGACTTGGCACCCCACCCCTTCAGGGGCTCTGCCAAGCCGCCGCTTTGTCGTTTAACGCGCTTTTTAATTGGCGAGGGGTCAGGCGAGGGTTTCGAGGACGTGCGCAATATCCTGCAATACAGATTTATCGCCCCGCTCGGTCCAGTACAAAGCGATCATGCGGGGGTCGGCCTCAACCTTGTAGACACTGGCCGGCAAGCGCGCAAAGGCCTCGGCAAGCTGCGGATCCTCACACGGCTCGCGCCATTGGTTCCACCACACGCCTGGCGTGACCTGCCAGTAGCAGAAGCTGTCCTCGCGCCCCTTGCGCCGCCCACGGTGGTACTGCGGGCAGGGGCTTGGCGGCTCCTTTTCCAGCCAATGTGGCCATTGCTGAGGCGCCAGCTGCATGGCCAGGCCCATGCGACGCGCTTCCAGGCGCAGGTTCATCTGCTCGCCCTGCTTACGCGACGTGCGCAACCAGGAAAGCGGGCTGAGAATCAGCGCAAGGATTGACACCACCAGCAATACCGTCATATCAGTAGACCCCATAAAGCGTTGCAAATGAGCTGGTTAGCCATTTTTCACGGAAGACCCGCCCGAAAGCGACCATACTTCTTCTATCGCGATTGTCAGGAGTACCGCTCATGCAATACGAACATTTGTTGGTCGCCGTCGACCTGACCGAAGAATGCGACCCGGTGATCAAGCGCGCTATGAAGCTCGCGGAACCCTCAGGCGCCAAGGTATCCCTGGTACACATCGTCGAACCCATGGCCATGGCATTTGGCGGCGACGTGCCCATGGACCTGTCGCAGCTGCAACAGCAGCAGTTCGACCAGGCCAAGGAGCGCATGGAGCGCTTGTACAACAAATACCCGGGTATCAACCGCGGCGATTCCCACCTGACCTACGGCCAGCCACGCCAGGAAATCCACCAACTGGCCAAGGACCAGAAGTGCGACTTGATCGTGGTCGGCAGCCATGGCCGACATGGCCTGGCTTTGCTGCTGGGCTCCACTGCCAACGACGTGCTGCATGGCGCGCCATGTGACGTGCTGGCGGTGCGGCTACAGAAGAAGGAATGATTTGACCTGTACCGGCCTCTTCGCGGGGCAAGCCCGCTCCCACAGGTACGCCACAAGCCTTGAGACATGTGGCGATCCTGTGGGAGCGGGCTTGCCCCGCGAAGGGGCCGGCTCAGGTTAACCGCTGATCAGCCTTCCAGCTCAGCCCAGCGCTCTACCAGCACATCCAGCTCGCCTTGCAGCTTCTCGATCTGCGCCAGCACCGCCGAAGTCTCGGCGATTGGCCGCTGATAGAAGCCCGCCGCATTCACTTCTTCCTGCGCCTCAGCCATGCGCTGTTCGATCGCATCGATCTGCCCAGGCAACATCTCCAGCTCACGCTGCAGTTTGTAGCTGAGTTTCTTCTTCGAGGCGTCGGCCACGGCTGCCGCTGGCGCCGGTGCGGCTTGCACGTCCTGCTTCTCCACTACCGCGCTGTTGAGCTCGGACTTGCCGCCCTTGCTTTCGGTCACGCCCAGCAGCTTGGGCGAGCCGCCCTGACGGATCCAGTCCTCATAGCCACCGACATACTCGCGCACCTTGCCCTCGCCTTCGAACACCAGGGTGCTGGTGACGACGTTGTCGAGGAAGGCCCGGTCGTGGCTGACCATCAGCACGGTGCCCTTGTAGTTGGACAGCACCTCTTCGAGCAGCTCGAGGGTTTCCACATCGAGGTCGTTGGTCGGTTCGTCGAGCACCAGCAGGTTGGCCGGCTTGCTGAACAGCTTGGCCAACAGCAGGCGCGCACGCTCGCCACCCGACAGCGCCTTGACCGGCGTACGGGCACGCTGGGGGCTGAACAGGAAGTCGCCCAGGTAGCTGAGCACGTGGCGGTTCTGGCCATCGATCTCGATGAAATCGCGGCCTTCGGCCAGGTTGTCGATCACGGTCTTTTCCAGATCGAGCTGATGGCGCATCTGGTCGAAGTAGGCCACTTCCAGCTTGGTGCCACGCTCGACCTTGCCCGAGATAGGCTCCAGGTCACCGAGCATCATCTTGAGCAAGGTGGTCTTGCCGGTACCGTTGGCACCCAGCAGGCCGATACGGTCCTGACGCTGCAGGACCATGGAGAAGTCCTTGACCAGCATTG
This sequence comes from Pseudomonas sp. LAIL14HWK12:I10, assembly GCF_900184205.1. Classification (NCBI taxonomy): domain Bacteria; kingdom Pseudomonadati; phylum Pseudomonadota; class Gammaproteobacteria; order Pseudomonadales; family Pseudomonadaceae; genus Pseudomonas; species Pseudomonas sp. LAIL14HWK12:I10. The sequence continues at coordinate 44,598 of NZ_FXWU01000015.1, forward strand.
GGCCGTCGGCATGGGCGAAGCTGATATTTTCCAGCACCATGACCTGCTTGCCGGACTTGTCCGCCGCCTCGATCTGGATGTTCGCCTTGCCCTGACGCTCACGGCGCTCGCCGCGCTCGACGCGCAAGGCCTTGAGGGCACGTACGCGCCCTTCGTTACGGGTACGCCGGGCCTTGATGCCCTGGCGGATCCACACTTCTTCCTGGGCCAGGCGCTTGTCGAACAGCGCGTTGGCGGTTTCCTCGGCGGCCAGCGCCGCTTCTTTGTGCACCAGGAAGCTGGCGTAATCACCGTTCCAGTCGATCAGCCCGCCGCGGTCCAGTTCGAGGATGCGAGTGGCCAGGTTCTGCAGGAAGGACCGGTCGTGGGTAATGAACAGTACCGCGCCATTGAACCCGCGCAGCGCCTCTTCAAGCCAGGCGATCGCACCGATGTCCAGGTGGTTGGTCGGCTCGTCGAGCAGCAGCAGGTCAGGCTCCGACACCAGCGCCTGGGCCAACAGCACGCGGCGGCGCCAGCCACCGGACAGCTCGGCCAAGGTCTTGTCGGCAGGCAGTTGCAGACGGCTCAGGGTGCTTTCGACCACCTGCTGCAGGCGCCAGCCGTCACGGGCTTCGAGCTCGTGCTGAACGTGCATGAGTTTTTCCAGGTCTTCGTCGCCCTGGATGTTCTGGCTCAGGTGATGGAACTCGGCCAGCAACGCGCCAACGCCATCGAGGCCCTCGGCCACCACATCGAACACGCTGCGCTCGTCGGCCAGCGGCAATTCCTGCGGCAGCTCGCCGATCTTCAGGCCCGGAGCGCGCCAGATCTCGCCGTCGTCGCCCTTCTGCTCGCCTTTGACCAGGCGCAGCATGCTCGACTTGCCGGTGCCGTTGCGGCCGATGATGCACACCCGCTCGCCACGAGCGATCTGCCAGGACACTTTGTCCAGCAGCGGCATGGCGCCGAATGCGAGGGACACATCGCTGAATTTGAGCAGGGTCATGTTGGTCTCCATAAATCGGGCGCGCATTCTACCTGACTTGGGCCCCCACGGCATTAAGTTGACCACCCGGTGAGGGCTTTACGACATCTGGTCGAACATAATGTCTTGATACAAGCGCTGTGCTTTCATCTGCCGCCGGCAAACGGCTAAGCTAAGGCATAGCTTCCAACAGTGCTGGCTTCGCCGTCACTTCCCCATGGTTCAACTGCCCGGACGTATCATGCGCAGCCGCCTGTTACAGATTGCATCCTGCTTGCTGCTTACCGCCGCCACCGCCAGCGCGGCGCAGGCCCTCGACCTCACTCAACAGCGCCAGTACTACGACGAGGCCAAGCGCGCCCTGGCCAAGGGCGACAAAGGCCCGTACCTGCGCTATGCCCAGCAATTGCGTGATTACCCGCTGACGCCCTACCTGACCTACGACGAGCTGACCGCACGCCTGAAGAGCGCCAGCAACGAAGAAATCGAAGGGTTCCTGGCCAAACACGGCGACCTGCCCCAGGCCAACTGGATGAAACTGCGCTGGTTGCGCTGGCTGGCCGAGCGCGGCGAATGGAACACCTTCGTCAAGTACTACGACCCCAAGCTCAATTTCACCGAACTGGACTGCCTCAACGGCCAGTACCAGCTCAGCCACGGCCTGCGCGCCGAAGGCTATGCCACGGCCGATAAACTGTGGAATGTCGGCAAGTCGCAACCGGCGGCCTGTGACACGCTGTTCGGCATGTGGGCCGCCGAGGGCCAGTTGACCGAGGCCAAGCGCTGGAACCGCACCAAGCTGGCGGCCCAGGCGCGCAACTACGGCCTGGCCAACAACCTGGTCAAAACCCTGACCACCCTCGGCCCGCAAGGGCGCCTGCTGATCGATGTGGCACAGAAGCCCGAGCTGCTCAACCAGCCGTCGCGCTTCACCCCGGTCAACGAGGCCATGTCTGACGTGGTCAGCCTCGGCTTGCGCCGACTGGCCCGGCAGGACCCGGAGCGGGCCATGGCCCTGCTCGACGACTATGCCCAGCGCATGCACTTCTCCCGCGACGAGAAGGTGGCAATCGCCCGCGAGATCGGCCTGACCCTGGCGCGCCGCTACGACCCACGCGCGCTCGACCTGATGACCCGCTACGACCCCGAGCTGCGCGACAACACCGTCAGCGAATGGCGCCTGCGCCTGTTGCTGCGTCTGGGCCGCTGGGAAGATGCCTACGAGCTGACCAAGCGCCTGCCCCAGGACCTGGCCAGCAGCAACCGCTGGAAGTACTGGCAGGCACGCAGCCTCGAACTGGCCCAACCGAACAACCCGCAGATTCCACTGCTGTACAAGACCGTGGCGCGCGAGCGTGACTTCTATGGTTTCCTCGCTGCCGACCGTGCACAAACCCCCTACCAGCTGAACAACAAGCCCCTGGTGCTGAGCCAGCAGTTGGTCACTAAGGTGCGCAATACCCCGGGCATTCAGCGCGCACTGGAATTCCATGCCCGCGGGCAGATCGTCGAAGGGCGCCGCGAGTGGTACCACGTCAGCCGCCACTTCACCCGTGACGAGATGGTCGCCCAGGCACGCCTGGCCTATGAACTGCGCTGGTACTTCCCGGCCATTCGGACCATCAGCCAGGCCCAGTACTGGGATGACCTGGACATCCGCTTCCCGATGGCCCACCGCGACACCCTGGTGCGCGAGGCCAAGGTCCGCGGCCTGCATTCAAGCTGGGTGTTCGCCATTACCCGTCAGGAAAGTGCCTTCATGGAAGATGCGCGCTCCAGCGTGGGTGCCAGCGGCTTGATGCAGCTGATGCCGGCCACCGCCAAGGAAACCGCGCGCAAGTTCAGCATCCCGCTGGCCTCGCCGGCGCAGGTGTTCAACCCTGACAAGAACATTCAGCTGGGGGCCGCGTACCTGAGCCAGGTGCACAGCCAATTCAATGGCAACCGGGTACTCGCTTCGGCGGCCTATAACGCCGGCCCCGGGCGGGTACGCCAGTGGCTCAAGGGCGCTAAACACCTGAGCTTCGATGTGTGGGTGGAGTCGATCCCGTTCGACGAGACGCGCCAGTACGTCCAGAACGTGCTGTCGTATTCGGTGATCTACGGGCAGAAGCTCAACTCGCCGCAGCCGCTGGTGGATTGGCACGAGCGCTACTTCGACGATATGTAAGCTACCCCTTGCAGGAGCAGCCTTGCGCTGCGAAGAGGCCGGTAAAAACACCCTGGATCTTCGGTGTTGTTACCGGCCTCTTCGCAGCGCAAGGCTGCTCCTACAGGACTTCGACCTTCATCCCCACTTCCAGCACGCCACTGCCATCCGCCGCCAGGTTCTGCCCGAACAACACATCCCCTTCTCTCTCGCGGAACGTTTTGAGCGTGGTCATGGGCTCGCGGTCCGGGCTGCGTTCGCCGGTCCGTGGATCGATGGTGGTGAGAATGCACCGCACGCTGGGCTTGAGCACGCGAAACTCGAGGGTGCCGATACGAACCCGCTTCCAGCCGTCCTCGGCGAACGGTTCTGCGCCTTGCACCACCAGGTTGGGCCTGAACCGTAGCATCTCCATGGGCCGGCCAACGCGCCGACTGAGCTCGTCCAACGACCCCTGGCCGATCAACAGCAGCGGAAAACCATCCGGAAACGCCGCACGGTCACTGTTCAAGCCATAACCATTGGGCAGGTAACGCGCCCGTTGCTCCGGGCAATACACCAGCCGCACGTCCTTGCCCAGCAACGCCGACAGCCAGTGCGCCGCCGCCTCGCCAGCATCGGGCACCCGCAGGGTGTCGCGCCAGATAGTCACGCCCCGCAAGTCATCGTCGGTAAGCGGTACAGGCACCCGCAATGGCACCTGCCCTGGGGCCTCCAGCAGCAACTGCCCAGCATCGTCATCGCTCGCCCTGAGCTGGCCGAGCTGTGGCCAGGCACGCTGGGTGAGGAAGCGGCCATTTTCCGCCTCCACCACCATCCAGCGACGGTCACCCAACAACCCCAACTGGCCGACCGGCGAAGCCTGCAGGCTTTGCGCCTGCCCCGACTTCACCGGGTATCGATACAACTCACTCAGAAACATCCCTGCCGCCTCGCGTCATTCGAAACGCCAAGCTTATACCCGGCAGGGCCAGGGATCACGCAGTAGCCGTATCCAGCAGCAGGCGCTGCTTGACCACCTCGACCAGGCGATCCGGCTGGAACTTGGACAAGAAGTTATCGCAGCCCACCTTCTTGACCATGGATTCGTTGAAACTGCCCGACAACGAGGTGTGCAGCACCACGTAGAGCTGACGCAAGCGGGCATCGCTGCGGATCTCGGTGGTCAACCGGTAACCGTCCATCTCCGGCATTTCGGCGTCGGTGAACACCATCAGCAGCTTCTCGCACACATTCTCACCGGCGTCAGCCCAGCTTTTGAGCAGGCGCAGCGCCTTCAAGCCATCACTGGCCACGTGCAGCTTCATGCCCAGTTGCGACAGGGTGTCACGCAGCTGTGCCAAGGCAACGCTGGAGTCGTCCACCAGTAATACTTCACGGCCTCTGGCGCGGGCCAGCACGGGGTCGGCAAGCCGTTCGCCGGAGACCTTGGCGTTGTACGGGACGATTTCTGCCAGGACCTTCTCCACATCAATCACTTCGACCAGTTTCTCGTCGACCTTGGTGATGGCGGTCAGGTAGTGCTGTCGCCCGGCACTGGTCGGCGGCGGCATGATCGCTTCCCAGTTCATGTTGACGATGCGGTCAACGCCCCCCACCAGGAAGGCCTGCACCGAGCGGTTGTATTCCGTGACGATGATAGTGCTGTCCGGCCCGGGTTGCAGGGGCCGCATGCCGATCGCCTGGGACAGGTCGATCACCGGCAGGGTCTGCCCACGCAGGTTGACCACGCCGCAGACAAAGGCATGGCGCTGCGGCATCAGGGTCAGCTTGGGCAGTTGGAGCACTTCCTGCACCTTGAACACGTTGATCGCGAAGAGCTGCCGACCTGCCAGGCGGAACATCAGAATTTCCAGGCGGTTCTCGCCCACCAATTGCGTGCGTTGGTCTACTGTGTCGAGAATGCCGGCCATTGGAAACCCCCAGGCTTGAGTCGAAAAAGTGTATTCATCCACCCTGTATCGGCGGGTTCACGCGCACCTTGACCCTTGCGGGAAAATGCCGAGAAGGTAATTGATATCACTTTACCATCATGCTTTACTGCGGCCACATCGAGGCAGGCCAGTGCCCGTTAGCACCTTGTTGCACCCTGGCCTCCCATCAGGGAAACCCTTAGATGCAATCGGGTGCAACCTGATGTTCGCGATATCCATTAGCCATTAATGTGACGCCATTCTCATTGCATGAATGGAGTCAGGCTTTTGTTCGCTATCGTATCGCCGTGCCCGCCCCTTGCCCGCGCCCAACGCGCCCGAGCGTCCTGATGGACAGTGCCTTATCGTTTGAAGGTGCGTTGCAAGACTTTCTGCTGGATGCGCAAGTCTTGCTGAGCCAGTCCCAGGAATGCCTGCAGCACCTGGAACTGATCGACAACGACGCAGACGCCTGCGGTTGCCTGAACACCGCCCTCGACACCCTCGCGAGGCGCGCCACCCGGCTGGACCTGCTCGAAGTTGCCCACTACGCCACCGTTCTGCAGCAATTGCTCGCACCGGCCTGCCAGCAGCAGCGCCTGCAACGTGAAGCCCTGCCCGCAACCGACGCTTGCCTGACCCTGCTGGCCTGGCAACTCGAGCTGATCGACCCGCGCACCGGGCAGCTGAACCTGGATACCGGCGAACAAATCACATTGCTCAATGAACTGGCCAGCGTGCTCGATCAACCATTACCGCAAGCCTGTGCCGCCTGCGATGAGCGCGGCAGCCACTGCACTCACCCGCATACAGCCACAACAGCCGCCCAAGGCACGCACCCCCGCGTTTCACAATAACTAACAAAAGAGCAACTAAGGGCGTTGTTGGCCAAACTTGGAAGTTTCGCCAACTGTCGCCAGGACTGCGCGCGTGATTATTGCCCTAGTTACACTCGGCATGATTGACAGACGAATAGTGGCTGGCACTTTGCTACTGACTCGAGTCGGACGAACGTGCCGAAACAGCCCGTAAACATGAGGTTTCAAAGCATTGCCCAACAGCGACCAACGCCGTGTGAAGTGTTACCATGCTCGCCAGCGACCGCCTTCAGCCGGCATCAAGGCTGATTGAGGACGTGCCCCGCAAAACATATAAAGTACTGCGCCAAAGCCTCTGCTAAGACTTGTGCAAGGCCTCCATCAGCAATACTTCAGTGGCTTTTCTATCTATGCTCCCACGCTTGAAGACTCTTCTGCGCTGCTGCTCCCGCACTGCCCTGCTGCGCTGGATGACGATCGTGCTGTGCGTGGCCTCCATGGTCGCCAACCTGCTGCTGTACATGGCCGGCCAAGCGATACCGGCCAGCCTGTTGATGCTGCAGGTCGCGGCGATGCTTGGCGTTGGCCTGCACGTGGGCCTGGGGGCCGGGTCGATCCGCCTGCACCCGGCAGAACTGGCCAAGCGCATGCTGATGGTGCAGGAAAGCGAGCGCCAGCACCTGGGCCGCGAACTGCATGACGACATCGGGCAACTGCTCACCGCAGCCAAGCTTCAGTTGCAATGGCTGCAACGGCGTATGCCCGATGAGTTGCACAGCCACTGCGACACCCTGCGCACCACGCTCGACAACGCGCTGAGCAACGTGCGCGATGTCTGTGCCCTGCTCAACCCTCGGCAACTGGCCAGCCTGGGCCTTGAGGCCAGCCTGCGTGCGCACCTGCTGCGCACGCTGGAAAAAACCGATGTGCACTGGAGCCTGGTCTGCAATCAACGCCTGGGCGGCATTGACGAAGCCGTCGCCATGGCGGTGTTTCGCATCACCCAGGAAGCCGTGACCAACATGCTGCGCCATGCCCAGGCGCGCAATCTGTCGATCCGCCTGCAACGCAGCCCCGCAGGGCTTGCCTTGATCATTCAGGACGATGGCCGCGGCTTTGTCCCCGCCAGGCACCCGGCCGAAGCAGGGCAACGCGGTTTGGCCGGCATGCAGGAACGGGTGACGGCCTTACAGGGGCGTCTCGACATCACCAGCCAGCTTGGCGTGGGCACGCAGATCGAAGCGCTGTTCCCGTGGCCGCCACGCACCCAGGAACGCGCCAGGAGCTTTACCGCCCATGACCTGTAGACTGCTGTTGGTGGACGACCACTCGCTGATCCGCGCCGGGGTCCGCGCACTGGTCTCCGACATCCCGGGCTACTGCGTGGCCGGTGAAGCCGATGACGGCAACCTGCTGCTTGAGCACGTGCGCAACCTGGCACCCGATATCGTCCTGCTGGACATTTCCATGCGCTCGACCAGCGGCCTCGATGCCCTGACGCAACTGCGCGCCAGCGGCAGCACCTGCAAGGTGCTGATCCTGTCGATGCACACCGACCCGGACCTGATCATGCGGGCCCTGGAAAGCGGCGCCCATGGCTACCTGCTCAAAGACACCAGCGCGACCGAGCTGGAGCAGGCCCTGTGTGCCCTGCGCAACGGCGAGCGCTACCTCAGCCCGGCGATCGCCCACACCGTCATCAACCAGGCGCTGCTGCATACCCAGCACCGCAAGCAACCGAACCGCGACCGCCACAACCTGACCGCACGCCAACTGGAAATCCTGCGCCTGATCGTGCGCGGCAAATCCACCCGGGAGATCGCCAGTGGCTTGGGGCTCTCGATCAAAACCGTGGAAACCCACCGTTCGCAAATCATGAAACGCCTGCAGATTCACGATGTGGCGGGCCTGGTGCTGTACGCGGTGCGCGAAAAAATCATCAGCCTGGACGACTGAGCAACGGCGAGTCGACCGGCAAGTGCACCTGCAACGCGGCGGGCTTTGCCTCGAAGCGCAGGCTGTCGACCTGCAGCGGCTCACCGTCGAGGTTGATGTCCAGCCCCTGCGAACTCTTGATCTCAACCCAGGGCAGCCTGGCCCGGACAAACAACCCATCCCCGGCCAGCAGGTCGCGCAACGCCCCCACCACTTCCTGCGGCGCTGGCAGTATGGCGACATCCAGCAGGCCATCGTCTGCCAGCGCCTCCGGGCACAGTGCCTGCCCACCGCCGGCCTGCCGGCCATTGCCAATGCCCAGCGCCAGCAGATCACCCTGCCAATGGAAGTCGGGGCCCTGTAGTTCCACTGAGGCCGCCTGCAACTCGCTGAAGCGCGACAGCCCCGTGAACAGGTAGGCCGCAGCCCCCAGGACCTTTTTCAGGTCCTCCGAGGTGTTGGCCGTAACCTGGCTGCCGAAGCCGCCGGTGGCCATGTTGAGGAACAGGTGATCACCGACCTGGCCCAAGTCGATAGGCCGCGCCGGAGTATTCAGCAGTGCCAGTGCGGCGTCCGGCTCCAGCGGCACGCCCGCAGCCTTGGCGAAATCATTGGCGGTGCCCAAGGGCAACAGCGCCAGGCTGGCCTGGGACGCTGCCAAGCCCATGGCTTCAGCGACATCGCGCAACGTGCCATCACCGCCGCCCGCGACAATATGGGTGTAGCCAGCGGCCAGCGCCTCGCCCACCAGGCGCTGAGCGTCCCCGGCTTCCCAGGTGACCCGCACATCCAGAACCCAGCCGCTCTCGCGCATCGCCAGCACGGCACTGCGCAGCGCTTCGTTCATCGCCTGCTTGCCGTGCAGGATCAACATTGCCTTGCGCCCTTGCATCGCGCTTCTCCATGAAAAAATAGCTAACCCAGATCTCGACCACCGGCACACACCGATCGTTGCATGCCCAGCACAATAACACTGGATTTCACCCATTTTTTACACGCCCGCGAATGCACGGCTATGCTCAGGAAAGCCACCTTTGACAAGTATTTGACCCAGGTGAATAAATTTACCAAAGAGTCAAACTATTGACTTTTTATCACCTGATGTCTGCTCCACCGACAGCCATGGACGCGCCCCGGCAGCAGTGATCGGCTGACTGCCGACGGGCGCGTCTTTTTATCCGCGATCTGTTACGAGGGTTCCGGGTCATGCGCATTCTCTGGACACTGCCCTACTTACCCTGGCCGACCACCAGCGGCGGCAAGACTCGGCAATATCACCTGCTGCGCGAACTCGCCCAGCGTGGGCACCGGATCACCCTGTTGGTGCAGTCCAAGATCCCCCTGAACGATGCGGCCCGTGAAGCCCTTGAACCCTGGGTCGAGCGCCTGATCGTGTTGCCCAGGCGCGCCCTGCACAGCCCACTCAACCTGCTGGCGTCACCGATCATCGACTATCCCATGCGGGCGATCATCAATGGTTTGGCGCCCTGCCTGAGGCACCGCTTCGAGCAACTGCTGGACGAACCCTGGGACGTCATCCAGATCGAGCACAGCTACAGTTTCCAGCCGTTCGAAAAAGCCCTGCAGGCGCGCGGGCTGCCCTTCATGCTCAGCGAGCACACCCTGGAATCGGTGATGGGCGGCGCCTGCCATGACCGCCTGCCGCTGTGGCTGCGCCCGCTCAATGCATTCGACCGCTGGCGCTATCGGCGCTGGGAGCAGCGGGTGCTGCGCCAACCCAGCGAAGTGGTGGCGGTCAGCAGCCACGACGCCGAACTGATCGCCCAGATCAGTGGGCGCCCGGTAAATGTGGTGGTCAGTGGCGTGGACTGCGATTTCTACCAGCACGTGCAACCGGCGTTGCACAGCCAGCGCCTGCTGTTTGTCGGCAACTTCGAATATGGCTCGAACCTTGAGGCCATCGAATGGGCGCTGGAAGAGATCATGCCGCAGGTGTGGATGAGTAACCCGGCCGTGCGCCTGGCCATAGCCGGCCACGCCCTGCCGGCCAGCTGGAAGCTGCATTGGAACGACCCACGCATCGAGTGGGTCGGCTACCGCCCCGACCTGCGCGAGCTGCAACGTCGTTCGGCACTGTTCTTCGCCCCGCTGCTGTACGGCGGAGGGTCCAAGGTGAAGCTGCTCGAAGCGATGGCTGCGGGGCTGCCGGTCATCACCACCAGCAAGGGGGTATCAGGGCTGGCCGTGAACAACGGCGAACACTACCTGGGCAGTGACGATGGCGACCAACTGGCCCTGCTGATCACCCAACTGCTCAACCAGCCTTGGCGCATGGCCCAATTGAGCGAAGCCGGCCGGCAATTCGCCCGCCAGCGTCACGATTGGAGCATCGCCGCCCAGCAATTGGAAAACGTGCACATGCGCCTCAACCAGGTGCAGCCCGCCAGCGCAACGCCACTGGCGGGCGGCTGGCTTGGGCGCTCAACCAAGTAGCTCGCTGAAAGGGATGAACGGCACACTGTCGCCCTGCTTCGGCGTACTGCCTTCACGCACCTCGACCAAGCCCTCGGCCCAGGCCGCGCTGCGCAGCACGCCAGAGCTCTGGTTTTTGTAGATACGCACCTGGCCCTGCTCGATGCGTGCGCGCAGGTACTCGCGGCGCGTACCTGGCTTGGGCCAGTCGAAGCCCGCTGGCATGTCGAAGCGCAGCGGCGTGACATCAGCCACGCCCTGACGGCGCAACAGATACGGCCGGGTCAGCAACCCGAACGTGACCAGCGTGGACGCCGGGTTGCCCGGCAAACCAATCACCGGGACGCCACGAAAGTGCCCGAAGGTCAGCGGCTTGCCCGGTTTGATCGCCAGCTTCCACAAGGCCAACTCGCCGGCCTCGCGCAGGGCGGCACCCAGGTAATCAGCCTCGCCCACGGAAACGCCACCGGTAGACAAAATCAAGTCGACATCGCCCAATGCCGCCAGGCATTCACGGGTGCGCGCCAGGTCATCGGGCAAAATCCCCGCATCCCGCACCTCACAACCCAAGCGTTGCAGCCAGCTGACCAGCAAGCGGCGGTTGCTGTTGTAGATTTGCCCTGGCCCCAGGGGCAGGCCAGGCTCGATCAGCTCGTCACCGGTCGACAGCACCGCCACGCGCACTTTACGCACCACATCCAGACGGGCCTGGCCAAGGGTCGCGGCCAAGCCCAGCTCGATCGGGCCCAAGCGTGTGCCGGCGCTCATCACCTGCTCACCCTGGCGTGTTTCCTGGCCTTGCGGGCGAATGTTCTGGTCGACCTTCAGCGGTTCGAGGAAGCGCACTCGGCCGTCGTCAGCCACTTCGGCGTTTTCCTGCATTTCGACGCAGTCAGCGCCAGCCGGCACCGGCGCGCCGGTGAAGATGCGGGCACAGGTACCCGGCTGCAGCGGCTGCGGCGCATGGCCGGCGAAGATGCGCTGGCTGACCGGCAAGGGCTCACCCTGCCAATCCGCCAGGCGCAGGGCATAGCCGTCCATGGCGCTGTTCGGCCAGGGCGGCAGGTCGAGCGAGGCCACCAGGTCCCGCGCCAGCACGCGCCCCTCGGCGTCGGCCAGCGACACATTTTCGGTTTCCTGGATGGGTGCGGCTTCTGCCAAGGCCAGCAGCCGCGCCAGTGCATCTTCCACCGGCATCAGGGGCCGGGCTTGGACAGACTCAACCACGGCTTTCACAGGCCGCTGCCTGCTTCAGGTGGGGCACGAAATTGCACGGGCGATGGCGGGCATCGAGCTGCTCGGCCAGGATGCCGTCCCAACCGGTGCGTACCGCATTGGTCGAGCCCGGTAAGCAGCACACCAGCGTGCCATTGGCCAGGCCAGCGAGGGCCCGCGATTGCACGGTGGAGGTGCCGATGTCGGCCACGGAAATCTGCCGGAACAGTTCACCGAAACCATCCACCTGTTTGTCCAGCAGGCAAGCCACGGCCTCCGGGGTGCTGTCGCGGCCGGTGAACCCAGTACCGCCGGTGATCAATACCACCTGCACTGCGTCATCGGCGATCCAGGTCGCGACCTGGGCGCGGATCTTGTACAGGTCGTCCTTGAGCAATACCCGCGATGCCAACTGGTGGCCGGCCGCAGTCAGGCGATCGACGAACAGCTGACCGGAGGTGTCATTGTCGAAGGTGCGCGTGTCGCTGACCGTCAACACGGCGATGTTCAGGGGCACGAAGGGGGTATCTGCCTTGGCTTTCATGGGGGTCCGTCACAAGAAGATGGGATGGCGCATTTATAACACAGCACCCCCCGATACAACCTCGTGCCCCTGTGGCTTGCCCTTGGTCAATACCCTGGCTTTACCGCTATGCTGCACTGGAAAGGAACTTGCGTGGACGCCCTGCGTCTTAAAGTCATCTAGCACTGTCGCACTGGAGAAACACGATGATTCAACGGACCCTTCCCGCCTTCCTGCTTGCCTTGGGCCTGGGCGCCCTCGCCGGCTGCGCATCGCCGACCGTCATTACCCTGAATGATGGCCGCGAGATCCAGGCAGTGGACACCCCGTCCTTTGACGAGGACTCTGGTTTCTACGAATTCGAGCAACTCGACGGCAAGCGTACGCGCCTGAACAAAGACCAGATTCGTACCGTCAAAGAGCTGTGATTCAGCCGCCCTTTTTGGCAAACGCCCTTTTAACAACAAGGGCTTGCGTGCGAAAAAGGGATGCAGTAGGATTTCGTTCATCGGAGTGTAGCGCAGCCAGGTAGCGCGTCTCGTTCGGGACGAGAAGGCCGCAGGTTCGAATCCTGTCTCTCCGACCAAATCCTATTCAAAAAGCCCGCCTTGCGCGGGCTTTTTGTTGTGCGCGAAAAAATCCCCCTGACCTGTAGGAGCAGCCTTGCGCTGCGAAGAGGCCGGCGCAGGCCTACCCATCAGTGGTGCCTGTACCGGCCTCTTCGCAGCACAAGGCTGCTCCTACAGTCAGTGACGCAACTTATTGCTCGGCTCAGCTTTTGCCCATAGCTGGGCACTATCTGCTTCAGCTTGGCCTGCCATTAGTTGTGCGTAAGAAATACCGCTGACCTGCAAAATACCGCCGACCTGTAGGAGCAGCCTTGTGCTGCGAAGAGGCCGGCGCAGGCCTACCCATCAGTGGGTGCCTGTACCGGCCTCTTCGCAGCACAAGGCTGCTCCTACAGTCAGTGAAGCAACGCTACTTATTGCTCGGCTTGTACCGGCACATACAGCAGTTGCAGGCGCTCGCTGCTCCACGCCCGGGTCTGGTTGGTCAGCGCCAGGTCGTTGTTCAGCTTTTGCCCATAGCTGGGCACGATCTGCTTCAGCTTGGCCTGCCATTCAGGGGTTTTGAGGCGGTCCTTGAAGGTCTTCTCCAGCACGGTCAGCATGATTGGCGCGGCGGTCGAGGCACCCGGGGAAGCTCCCAGCAGTGCAGCAATGCTGCCATCCTGGGCGGCGACCACTTCAGTACCGAACTGCAACACGCCACCGAGCACGGGGTCCTTCTTGATCACCTGCACGCGTTGACCGGCCTGCAGCAGCTTCCAGTCTGCGTTCTTGGCGTTGGGGAAGTACTCGCGTAACGCATTCATGCGGTCATCGAAGCTGAGCATCAACTGCCCCATCAGGTAGGTGCTCAGGTCGATGTTGTCGATGCCGGCGTTCACCATGGGCAGCACGTTGTGGCTGTTCAGCGAGGCGAACATGTCCAGCAACGAGCCCTGCTTGAGGTACTTGGTGGAGAAGGTCGCGAACGGCCCGAACAGCAACACTTGCTTGCCGTCGATCATCCGGGTGTCCAGGTGCGGGACCGACATCGGCGGTGCGCCGACCGAGGCTTTGCCATACAGCTTGGCCTGATGGCGTGCAACCACGTCCGGGTTATCCGTCATGAGGAATTGGCCGCCCACTGGGAAGCCGGCATAGCCTTCGGCCTCGGGGATGCCCGATTTTTGCAGCAGCTTGAGCGCGCCACCCCCGGCACCGATGAAGACGAACCGGGCGTTGACTGCCACTTCGTGACCGCCCTTGGCCAGGTCGGCCACCACCACACGCCAGGTGCCATCGTCGTTGCGCACGATGTCACGCACTTCGTGGCTGAGGTTCAGGGTGACGTTGGGGTTGCGGGTCATCGACGCGAACAGTTGACGGGTGATCTCGCCGAAATTCACGTCGGTGCCGATCGCCATGCGCGTGGCGGCGACTTTCTGCGCAGGGTCGCGGCCTTCCATCACCAGCGGTGCCCAGTGGCGGATCTGCTCGTGGTCCTCGCTGATTTCCATGCCACGGAACAGCGAGCTGTGCTGCAGGGCATCGACGCGTTTGTGGAGGAAGGCAATGTTGTCGTCACCCCAGACGAAGCTCATGTGCGGCACGTTGTTGATGAACGACTTCGGGTTGCTCAGCACGCCTTGCTCGACCTGGTAGGCCCAGAACTGCTTGGACACCTCGAACTGCTCGTTGACCCCCACGGCCTTGCTGATGTCGATGCTGCCATCCTTGCCGACACTGGTGTAGTTCAGCTCGCAAAACGCGGAGTGGCCGGTGCCGGCGTTGTTCCAGGCGTTGGAGCTTTCTTCGGCGACCTGGTCCAGGCGCTCGTAGACGTCGACCTTCCAGTTCGGCTCAAGCTCCGTGAGGTAAGTGCCCAGGCTTGCACTCATGATGCCGCCGCCAATCAGCAGAACGTCGACGGTCTTTTCCGGCTCCGCGGGTTTGGAGCAGCCGATGACGCTCAGGCAAAGGAGCGTCAGCAGTATTTTTTTCATTAGCTCAATCCAATTGATGTGAAGGATTGGCAGTCGTTGCCCCCGGCATGCACGCCCGGATGTTGTTGTGTTTTAGCTGGGTGTTTCGCGGGATCGGGGCACGATCGCCTCGGGCCGTGGCCCGGGCGCGCTTAAGCAGGGAATGTGCCAACCTGTCTTAGACCAATGGCTAAGGGGTGAGGCAGCGGGTCGCATGGCGACAATCCGCCACACTTACGCCAGGTTCGCTACGTTGATGGCGGATTTCCCCGGGGCCGCTGCGCGCGCCATCGCCGGCAAGCCGGCTCCCACACCGGCACTGGATTGCTTGAGACTTGCGCCATCCCTGTGGGAGCCGGCTTGCCGGCGATGGGGCGCGCAGCGGCCCTGAACAGCAGGTCAGGCCGTCAGCCGCGACGTCACTTCGCCCAACTGCCCCGACAACCCATGCAAACGCTGCCCAGCCTGTTCGGTCTGCTGCACCGCTTCCTGGTTGGTGGTGGCGATGCGGGTGATCTCGATCAGGTTGCGCGAAATATCCTCGGCCACACTGGTCTGCTGCTCCGCCGCCGTGGCGATCTGCCGGTTCATGTCGCGGATGGCCTCCACCGCCAAGGTGATGCGCTGCAACATCTGCCCGGCCTGCTGGACCTGCTCGGCCCCCTCTTCGCTGCGCTGCTGGCCACTTTCGATGGCTTTGACCGCCTCCACCGCACCCGACTGCACCGCCTCGATGATCTGGTTGATCTCGGCAATCGACGCGGCCGTGCGCTGGGCCAAACTGCGCACCTCGTCCGCCACCACCGCAAAGCCTCGTCCGGCCTCGCCCGCGCGGGCTGCTTCGATGGCGGCATTGAGCGCCAGCAGGTTGGTCTGCTCGGCAATACCACGGATCACTTCGAGCACCTTGCCGATCCGCGTACTGTCATGTTCCAGGTCGCGAATCACCGCCGCCGTGCCGGCGATTTCGCGGTTGACCACGCCAATGATGTCGATGGTCTGCTGCATCACCTGCTCACCAGCCTGTGCACTGTGGTCGGCATCATCGGCAGCGCGGGCGGCGTCGACGGCGTGGCGGGCCACTTCCTGGGCAGTGGCGGACATCTCATGCATGGCCGTCGCCACTTGGTCGGTGCGCTGGAACTGGTCATGCGTGCCGCGCGCCATGTCGGCGGCGATGCTGCGCAACTGGCCACTGGCGCCTTCCAGCTCTTGGGCGTTGTCCTGCAGCCGGCCGACGGTCTCGGCCAAAAAGTCACGCAGGGTATTGGCCGCCCGTGCCAAACGCCCCAGCTCATCCTCGCGGCGGCTGTCGACGCGGGCGCCGAAGCGGCCCTGGCTCAGTTGCGCGACATAGTCGATCAACTGGCGGATCGGTTCGATCAGGCTGCGGTTGATCAGCCACAGGCTGAGCAGGCCAACCAGCACCGCCGACGCCAGCATCACCAGCAGGCCCAGCCACACGGTGCGCTCAGCGCTGGCATTGATGGCCGCAGCCCGTTCACGGGCATCGCCGCGCAGTTGTTCGACCAGTTCGCTCATCTGTTCGCTGGCGGCACGGTCCACGCCCTTGACCGCCAGGTCGCCTGCTACCGGGTCGCCCCCTGCAGCGATAAACGCATTGCGGCCCTGCGCATAAGCCTGGCCCAACTGCCGATGGCTATCTCGCAGCTGCTGCAAGGGGGCCTTGAGCCTAGTGTCACTGCTGTCGATCAATTGCCCCAGCAACTGCTGAACCTGCTGCTCGCGCGCCTGAAACTGCTGCCAGTACTTGTCCAGCTCGGCGGGCTGGCGACCGCGCAACAGCACGTTCTTCCATTCCTGCACCTGGACCTTGAACTGCAGGTTGGCTTCATCGATCAATTGCGAAGCGCGCAGCGGGCCATCGACCAACTCGGCATAGCCACGCACGCTGGAAGACAAAAACTGGAAACACACCAGGGCGATCAGCAGCATGGCCGCCAAGCTGCCGCCAAGCAGGGAGAGAATTTGCACTCTGAGGGATTTACGCAACATCGCGGATCTCAAGACCAGTAGGAAAGGAACAGCGCACACCGGCAGCGCTGGGAAAGACACTCCATGTCCTCGTAGGCTGGCGCGCAAAAAAAAGGCTGCCATCGTTCGATAGCAGCCAGCTTGAGCACTTGCGCAACAGTTGAGGCTAATAGTGTCAGGCAATTCCTACAGAAATGTTACATAACCAAGACAGGCTAGCCTGTGGTGAACTGCAGCGAGGCCAGCCGGGCATACAGCGGGCTTTCTTCGATCAGTTGGCGATGTGTGCCCACTGCAACCACACGCCCCTTGTCGATCACCGCGATGCGATCAGCGTGCTGCACCGTGGCCAGACGGTGGGCGATCACCAGCGTCGTGCGACCGGCCATGAGGCTGGGCAGGGCTTGCTGGATCAGGTGTTCGCTTTGCGCGTCGAGGGCGCTGGTGGCCTCGTCCAGCAACAGGATCGGCGCATCTACCAGCAACGCACGGGCAATTGCCAAGCGCTGCCGCTGCCCGCCAGAAAGGCCAATGCCGCCCTCCCCCAGTTGCGTCTGGTAGCCCTGCGGCAACTGCTGGATAAACCCGTCGGCATGCGCACCACGGGCCGCTGCTTCGACTTCCGCCAGCGTTGCTTCTGGCCGGCCATAGCGAATGTTGGCCTCTACCGTGCCACGAAACAACGAAGGGTTCTGCGCCACCAAGGCGAACTGCCGGCGCAGCTCGGCGGGGTCGAGTTCGGTAATTGCCTGCCCGTCGAGCAGGATGCGCCCCTGCTGAGGGTCGTAAAACCGCAGCAGCAGGTCGAACAAGGTGGATTTGCCAGCGCCCGAAGGCCCGACCAGCGCCACGGTC
The DNA here is from genome assembly GCF_900184205.1 of Pseudomonas sp. LAIL14HWK12:I10. NCBI lineage: Bacteria > Pseudomonadati > Pseudomonadota > Gammaproteobacteria > Pseudomonadales > Pseudomonadaceae > Pseudomonas > Pseudomonas sp. LAIL14HWK12:I10. Next base: position 61,931 of record NZ_FXWU01000015.1, read on the forward strand.
TGCCCCGGCTCGATTGTCAGGCTCAGGCCGTCGATGGCAGCCACTGTGGGCCGTGACGGGTAGGCAAAGTGCACCTGCTGTAACTCGATATGCCCCGTCACACGGCCGTGCGGCAGCGAGGCCGCTGCGTGGGGCGGCAGAATCGCACTGCGCGCCGCCAACAGCTCGGCAATGCGCTCGGCCGCACCTGCGGCACGCTGCAGCTCGCCAATCACCTCGCTGAGGGTGCCGAAGGCGCTGCCGACGATCAGGCTATAAAACACGAAGGCGGCCAGTTCGCCTGCCGAAATACGCCCGGCGATCACGTCCATGCCGCCCACCCAGAGCATGACGCCCACAGCGCCCAGTACCAGCACGATGACCAGGGTGATCAGCCAGGCGCGCTGGGCAATACGCTGCCTGGCCACGTTGAAGGCCGCCTCGACAGTGCCCGCGAACAGCTCGCGATCGAGCGGTTGGTGGTTGTAGGCCTGGACGGTCTTGATCTGCCCAAGGGTCTCGGCCACGTAGCTGCCGACATCTGCCACGCGATCCTGGCTCTGCCGCGACAGGCTGCGCACACGACGGCCAAACAACAGGATCGGTGCTAGCACCAGTGGCAAGGCCACGACCACGATGCTGGTCAGCTTGGGGTTGGTGATAAACAGCAGCACCACGCCCCCGATCACCATCAAGGCATTACGCAGGAACATCGACAGCGAAGAGCCGATCACCGACTGCAACAGCGTGGTGTCGGCCGTCAGCCGCGACTGGATCTCGGAGCTGCGGTTGTCCTCGAAAAAGCCTGGGTGCAGGCCGACCAGATGATCGAACACCGCGCGGCGAATATCAGCCACACAGCGCTCGCCTATCCATGAGACCAGGTAGAAGCGGCTGAACGTCCCTACCGCCAGTGCCAGCACCAGCAGCAGGAACAGGCCTATGGTCTGGTTGAGCTGGTGCGCGGAACGGGTCATGAAACCCTGGTCCACCAGCAGGCGAATGCCCTGCCCCATCGACAGCGTGATAGCAGCGGTGACCACCAAGGCCAGCAACGCCAGCAGCATCTGCCGGCGGTACGGGCGAACGAACTGCCAACTCAGGCGCAAAGCGCGACGTTGACCTGCAGAAACGGATTCGGGCATGGCGGCAACCAAAACGGCGAGGATGCAGCAGACTACCACTCATCGGCACGCGAGGAGCGACCGAGGGTGGCTATAGCTTTTCGATCTAAACAGCCTCTGGAGCTTTAGCGCCGTTTCTGTTGGACTGTTTCTGCCATGACGCCCAAGGGCTGTCACTGGCCAGTCATCGCACAGGGTTACCCTGAGTTTCAACCTGATGAGGAGACCGATATGAGCTTGCAGCATGGCAGCGACACCGCAAAACCGCAGAACACCCCGCAACCTCAGGCGTGCGGTTCGATCATCGACGCCCAGGGGCGCGAGGTTCCGATCACCGAGCAGATGATCCAGAAAGCCTGCGAGAAGCTGGAACAAAGCCGGGTCGGAAAAGCCCAGAAGGGCTGATCGGCGAATTCATTACAACCCGGCGCGTGCGCCGGGTTTTTATTGCCCGTCACTCAGACCAACACCCCACCCAACGCACTGACCAACTGCGCCAGTTGCGGCGACTCGCCACGAATCCGCACCGCCAGCCCTTCGACCTCACGCCGCGGCGGATACTGCTTGCGCAACTGATCGAAGGCCGCGCGCTGCTCGGCTGGGTCGTCGCTCAAGCTGCGGCGGAAGTCCGCGTCGTCACGGCGCGGGTCGTACACGGCGCGGCACAGGGTGGCCAAGGCCCAGGCCGGGTCGGTACTGGCATCGAGCTCGATCTGCGCCAGCGGCGGCTTGGGCAGCAGGTCGGCCAGGTTCACGCGCTCAGCTTGGCCGAGAAAACGGCACAGCGCCTGATAGATCTGCGCCGTGCCACGCTGCCGGCCATCAAGGCTGTAGCCGGCGATGTGCGGCGACGCCAGCGTGCACAGGTCGGCCAGTTGCAGGTCGACCTGCGGTTCGCCTTCCCACACATCGAGCACGGCGTGCACGTCTTCACGGTCCAGCAGCAGCTCACGCAAGGCCGCGTTGTCCACCACCGGGCCACGGCTGGCGTTGATCAGCCACGCACCGGGGCGCAGCTGCGCCAGTTGCGCCTGGCCCAGCAGGTGCCAGGTAGGGTGCTCGCCGCCGCGCTGCAAGGGGGTGTGCAGGCTGATGACATCGCACTGTTCCAGCACCGTCTCGAGGCTGACGTAATCGCCCCCTTCGGCGGCCTGACGCAGCGGGTCACACACCAGCACCTTCCAGCCCAGGCCATGCAGTACACGCACCAGGCGGCCACCGACCTCCCCTGCGCCCACCACGCCATACGTGCGCGCGGGCAGCACCACACCGTCCAGCTCGGCCAGGGTCAGCAGGCTGCCCAGCACGTAGTCCACCACACCGCGGGCATTGCAGCCCGGCGCGCTGCTCCAGTGGATGCCCGCCTCGGCAAAGTAGTCCAGGTCGAGGTGGTCGGTGCCGATGGTGCAAGTGCCGACAAAACGCACCCGGCTGCCTTCGAGCAGTTGGCGGTCGACCTTGGTCACCGAACGCACCAGCAGTACGTCGGCGTCCTTGACGCTGGCGGCATCGAGGCTTCTGCCCGGATAGCGGCGGATCTCGCCGAAACCTTCAAAGAAGGCATCGAGCAGCGGAATGTTCTCGTCGGCAACTATCAGCATGGCGCTCTCCTGTCAGGGGAACGCAGTGTAGGCGCTACGCGCGGCGTGTTCCAGAGCGGGTCAGTCGGCTTTCTTGCGGATCCAGTACAGGAAGGTGCCCGCGTCCTCTTGCTGCTGCAGCAGCTCGTGGCCGAGGAAGTTGCAGAACTTGGGGATATCGCGGCGGGTCGACGGGTCGGTGGCGATGACCTTGAGCAGGCCACCAGCAGCCAGGTCCCGGACGTGCTGGTGCAGCATCATCACAGGCTCCGGGCAGTTCAGGCCGGTGGCATCGAGGACGGCGTCGGGGGTGAAGTCAGTCATGGGTGGCTCCAAAAATGATCGTCATTGTCGCGCATCGTGCGGCGCGGACCAAGGGCCACGCGCCGCCCCTGCACTCAACGCGGCTTCAGGTCCAGCCTGCGCAGGTGGCAGGTCACTTCCTCACGGTCGTGATACAGCTGCTTGCAGGCGATCGAAACCCGGATCTTGCGCGCCTTGAACGTGGCTTCCATGCGGTCGAGCAGGCGCCGCACTTCGGCGTAACGCTGCTTCATCGGCAGTTTGAGGTTGACCACCGCCTCGCGGCACAGGCCTTCCCCCAGCCAGGTCTCGATCAGCGAAGTGGTCCGCGCCGGCTTCTCGACGATGTCGCAAACCATCCAGTCCACTGGCTGCTTCGGCTGCCAGGTAAACCCATCTGCCATCAGGTGCTGGACCAGCCCAGTGTCCATCAGGCTTTCGGCCATCGGGCCGTTGTCGATAGCCGTGACCAGCATGCCGCGGCGCACCAGCTGGTAGGTCCAGCCACCCGGCGAGGCACCCAGGTCGACACCGGTCATGTCGTCGCCCAGGCGCTGCTCCCACTGCTCGCGGGGGATGAACTGGTGCCAGGCCTCTTCCAGCTTGAGGGTCGAACGGCTGGGCGCCTCCCGGGGAAACTTCAGGCGCGGGATGCCCATCGGCCAGAGGGCGCTGTTGTTGCCTGCGGCCAGGCCAACAAATACACGCCGGCCGGTGATGAAGCTCAGCAACAGCCGCGGGCGGCTGGCGTCATCGACCAGGCGGCCGGCCTTTTCCAGTGCCTTGCGCAGGGGCACTTCGAACTTGCGGCAGAACGTCGACAGTTCCTTGCCGTCGTTGCTGTCGAGCACTTCCAGCCACAGGCTGCCGAAGACAGGCAAGTCGGTCAGGTGCTCCAGCAACACGCTGATGCGGTCGCTCTCTGGCAACTCGACATAACCGCCGCGAGCCCACTGACGCGGGAAAATCAGCTCAGCGAAGCGCAGTTCCCCCATTAGTCGCTCGGCGCCGTTGGCCTCGGTGCAGACAAACTCGGCGCTGGCGCTCTGCGGTTTGCCTTTGGCATAGCCGGCAACCCCCAGGCGGGCAGCGTGTTCGCTGATTTCGGCGCAGACCTCACCCTCGAAACCGGGCCGGCAATGCATGAACAGGGTACTCATCTCTCACTCCACTACGGCGGGCGCGCAACAGGCGCCGGCAGGGCGGCGATAATAAAGGAAGTTCGGAACCTGCGACACGTCCCGCCGGTCCAGAAAAGGGTCAGCCAAGCCAAACCGGTCTAACCTGACCATTCAGCCAGGTCCGTACCGTGCGGATCGAAACAGAGCGGTGACACCGGCAAACACCCGATTTGCCGGGCACCGGCGCAGAAGGAGTTGGCAATGCCCTCGCTCGATAGCCTGAACACGCTCAAAACCCTCAAGGTCGATGACCTTACGTATCACTATTACAGCCTTACCGAGGCCGCCCGCCAGCTGGGCGACCTGCAACGCCTGCCCATGTCGCTGAAAGTGTTGCTGGAAAACCTGCTGCGCTGGGAGGACGGCAAGACCGTCACCGGCGACGACCTGCGCGCCATCGCCCAATGGCTGGAAGCGCGCCGCTCCGACCGGGAAATCCAGTACCGACCGGCCAGGGTGCTGATGCAGGACTTCACCGGCGTGCCCGCCGTGGTCGACCTGGCCGCCATGCGTGCGGCCATGGCCAAGGCCGGTGGCGACCCGCAGCGGATCAACCCGCTGTCGCCGGTCGACCTGGTAATCGACCACTCGGTGATGGTCGACCGCTACGCCACCCCCGAGGCCTTTACCCAGAACGTCGACATCGAGATGCAGCGCAATGGCGAACGCTACGCCTTTTTGCGCTGGGGCCAGAACGCCTTCGACAACTTCCGCGTCGTGCCGCCGGGCACCGGCATCTGCCACCAGGTCAACCTGGAATACCTGGGCCGCACCGTCTGGACCCGCGACGAAGACGGCCGCACCTACGCCTTCCCAGACACCCTGGTCGGCACCGATTCGCACACCACCATGATCAACGGCCTGGGCGTGCTGGGCTGGGGTGTTGGCGGCATCGAGGCCGAGGCGGCCATGCTCGGCCAGCCGGTGTCGATGCTGATCCCGGAAGTGATCGGCTTCAAACTCACCGGCAAGCTGCGTGAAGGCATCACCGCCACCGACCTGGTACTGACCGTGACACAAATGCTGCGCAAGAAGGGCGTGGTGGGCAAGTTCGTCGAATTCTACGGCGACGGCCTGGCCGACCTGCCCCTGGCAGACCGCGCCACCATCGCCAACATGGCCCCCGAGTATGGTGCCACCTGCGGCTTCTTCCCGGTCGACGAGGTGACCCTCGACTACCTGCGGCTTTCTGGCCGCCCGAAGGCAACGGTGCAACTGGTCGAGCAGTACTGCAAAGCACAAGGCCTGTGGCGCCTGCCAGGCCAGGAACCGCTGTTCAGCGACACGCTCGCGCTGGACATGGACGAGGTCGAGGCCAGCCTGGCCGGGCCCAAGCGCCCTCAGGACCGCGTCGCCCTGGGCCAGGTCAGCCAAGCGTTCAACCACTTCATCGAACTGCAGCCCAAGCCGCTGGCCAAGGAAGTCGGCCGCCTGGAAAGTGAAGGCGGCGGCGGTGTGGCGGTGGGCAACGCCGACCAGGCGGGCGAAATCGACTACAGCCACGCAGGCCAGACCCACACCCTGCGTGATGGCGCGGTGGTGATCGCCGCAATCACCTCGTGCACCAACACCTCCAACCCGAGCGTGATGATGGCCGCCGGGCTGGTGGCGAAAAAGGCCCTGGAAAAAGGCCTGCAGCGCAAACCTTGGGTCAAGAGCTCGCTGGCCCCTGGCTCCAAGGTGGTCACCGACTACTTCGAGGCAGCCGGGCTGACGCCGTACCTGAATGAGCTGGGCTTTGACCTGGTGGGCTATGGCTGCACCACTTGCATCGGCAACTCCGGCCCACTGGATGAGGCGATCGAGAAAGCCATCGGCAGCGCCGACCTGACCGTGGCCTCGGTGCTTTCGGGTAACCGTAACTTCGAGGGCCGCGTGCACCCGCTGGTCAAGACCAACTGGTTGGCGTCGCCGCCGCTGGTGGTGGCCTATGCCCTGGCCGGCAGCGTGCGCGTTGACCTTACCCGCGATTCACTGGGTACCGGCAAGGACGGCAAGCCGGTGTACCTGCGCGATATCTGGCCCAGCCAGCAGGAAATCGCCGCCGCCGTGGCCCAGGTCGACACCGCGATGTTCCACAAGGAGTACGCCGAAGTCTTCAAGGGCGATGCAAAATGGCAGGCCATCGAGGTGCCGCAAGCGGCCACCTACGTCTGGCAGGACGCGTCTACCTACATCCAGCACCCCCCGTTCTTCGACGGCATCGGCGGGCCGCCGCCAGCGATCAAGGACATCCAAGGGGCACGCATCCTGGCCCTGCTGGGCGACTCGGTCACCACCGACCACATCTCCCCGGCCGGCAACATCAAGGCCGACAGCCCTGCCGGGCGCTACCTGCGCGACAAGGGTGTGGAACCGCGGGACTTCAACTCCTACGGTTCACGGCGGGGCAACCATGAGGTGATGATGCGCGGTACGTTCGCCAACATTCGTATCCGCAACGAGATGCTCGCGGGCGAGGAAGGCGGCAACACCTTGTACGTGCCCACGGGTGAAAAACTGTCGATCTACGATGCCGCCATGCGCTATCAGGCAGAAGGCACGCCGCTGGTGGTGATCGCCGGCCAGGAATACGGCACCGGCTCCAGCCGCGACTGGGCCGCCAAAGGGACCAACCTGCTGGGGGTCAAAGCAGTGCTGGCGGAAAGCTTCGAGCGTATCCACCGTTCAAACCTGGTGGGCATGGGCGTGCTGCCGTTGCAGTTCAACGCCGGGCACGATCGTAAGCAACTGGCGTTGACCGGAAAAGAGAAGATCGATGTGCTGGGCCTGAACGACGCGCACATTCGGCCGGGCATGAGCCTGAAACTGCGCATCACTCGTGAGGACGGGCAACAGGAGCAGATCGACGTGCTGTGCCGGATCGATACCTTGAATGAGGTCGAGTACTTCAAGGCCGGGGGGATCTTGCATTACGTGTTACGTCAGCTGATTGCTGGAGGGTAGGTTTAGCCGTGGTTTAGCGGCGCTCTTGAGATCCAGCGCCGCCTGCGCGGCGATTCGCAGCACAAGGCTGCTCCTACATTTTTTTGGGCCAATTTTTCCTGAAGCGGTCGCGCGCCGGCACAGGCGTAACTGGCCCGGAATACCTGTAGGAGCAGCCTTGTGCTGCGAAGCGCCGCGCAGGCGGCGCTCGATCTCATACACGCCAACGCCCTAGAGGCGCCCCCCTCCTCCCTTCACGCATGCTGGCTCTTTGCCGCCCACTAAGTCATCATCCGACCCGCCCGTCATAAATTAGCAATAATGCCGCTATCTTCATCGAAATCAGCCGCTCCCTAGCTCAAACCAGAAGATGGCTCATTGCCACAAATCAAGCACATTAAATATCCATTCAATAAAACCAGTGGCTTGCCGATACCTCACCAAAGCCTTGCGGATTCTTGCGGATTACCGACCCATGCGTAACAACCAGCCGATTACCCAGAGAGAACGGACTTTCCCTGCCCAGCAGCGGTTGATCTCCACCACCAACGCCAAGGGCGTGATCAGCTACTGCAATGACGCGTTCATCGACATCAGTGGCTTTACCCGCGAGGAGCTGACCGGCGCGCCGCACAACCTGGTGCGTCACCCTGACGTGCCGGCCGCGGTGTTTGCCCACATGTGGCAGACCCTCAAGCAAGGCCAGCCGTGGATGGGCATCGTCAAGAACCGCTGCAAGAACGGTGACCACTACTGGGTCAACGCTTATGTCACGCCGGTTTTCGACAACAACCAGGTGGTCGGTTTCGAGTCGGTGCGGGTCAAGCCCACCGCCGAACAAATCCGCCGTGCCGAAGCGCTCTACCAGCGCCTCAACCAGGGCAAGTCGGCGGTGCCACGTCGCGATCAGTGGCTGCCGATTCTGCAGGACTGGCTGCCGTTCATCCTGGTCAGCCAGGTGGGCTTCCTGATCGGCAACTGGCTGGGCCACTCCTGGGGCTTCGGCCTGGCTGCCGCCCTGTCGGTACCACTCGGCCTGCTCGGGCTGACCTGGCAACAGCGTGGCCTCAAGCGCCTGCTACGGCTGGCCGAGCAAACCACCTCCGACCCGCTGATCGCGCAGATGTACACCGACAGCCGTGGGGTTCAGGCCCGCCTGGAAATGGCCATGCTCAGCCAGGATGCACGCATGAAGACCTGCCTGACGCGGCTGCAGGACAGTGCCGAACACCTCAGCGAACAGGCACGGCAATCCGACGCCCTGGCCCACCAGAGCTCCTCCGGGCTGGAGCGCCAACGCGTGGAAACCGAACAAGTGGCAGCCGCCGTCAACCAAATGGCCGCCACCACCCAGGAAGTGGCCAACCACGTACAGCGCACCGCCGACGCCACCCAGGAAGCCAATCGCCTGACCAGCCAGGGCCGGCAGATTGCCGGTGAAACCCGCGAGGCCATCGAGCGTTTGTCGGCCGCCGTGGGTGAAACTGGCCAGACGGTGACGCAATTGGCCAAGGACAGTGACGAAATCGGCGGTGTGGTCGATGTGATCAAAGGCATCGCCGACCAGACCAACTTGCTGGCACTGAACGCTGCCATCGAAGCGGCCCGCGCCGGTGAGATGGGCCGTGGCTTTGCCGTCGTGGCCGATGAAGTACGCCAGTTGGCCCAGCGCACCGCCGAGTCCACCGGGCAGATCCACAACCTGATCGCCAAGCTGCAGCAGACCGCCAGCAACGCGGTGCTGACCATGGAAACCGGCCATCGTCAGGCGCAGGAAGGGGTCGACCGGGTGATGCAGGCCGATGAGGCTTTGGTCGGAATCAGCGAAGCGGTGGCCAACATCACCGACATGGCGACCCAGATTGCGGCCGCTACCGAAGAGCAGACCGCTGTGGCCGACGAGATCAGCCGCAACATCAGCACCATCGCCACACTGGCCGACCAGACCGCCGAACAGGCCCAACATTCGGCACAGCTCAGCGAAGAGCTGACCAGCACGGCGGGGAGCCAGTACTCGCTGGTGGAGCGCTTCAACCGCTGAGACGCTGCGCTTTTGTAGGAGCAGCCTTGTGCTGCGAAGAGGCCGGGGTGGGCTGCAGATATCTGCTTTGCTTGCACCGGCCCTTTCGCAGCGCAAGGCTGCTCCTACAGAGACCGCGGATGGCAGACGGGTGCGCTACCCGTCTGTACGCTTCAACCCTGAGACGCGGGGCTTTTGTAGGAGCAGCCTTGTGCTGCGAAGAGGCCGGTGTGGGCTGGGGCGTTACCAGTCCAGGCGCAACCGGGTCTCGAAGTAGCGCTCTTCCCCCGTCAACGGGTCATCAAAACGCAAGCTCTGCGCCAACAACTTCAACGGCTTTTGGTAATCGTCTTCGACCTGGAGCAGTTCAGGGTAGAACGGGTCGTTGCAGATCGCCGCTCCCAACGCCGCCATGTGCACACGCAACTGATGGGTCTTGCCGGTCACAGGCGACAAACCGTAACGCCACAAATTGCCCTGCGTTTCCAGCACCTGGGCAAAGGTTTCGCTGTTGTCCGCGCCCTCGACCTCATGCATGCGAAAAAACGGCTCGCCATGCACCAGACGGCTTTTATGCACCAACGGGAACTCATGCTGCGGCATGGCAGCGGCGATGGCCTGGTAGCGCTTGTCGATTCGTCGCTCGGGGAACAAGCGCTGATACGCACTGCGGGTCTGCGGGTTGGCAGAGAACAGGACCAGCCCTGCGGTATGCCGGTCGATGCGGTGCAATGGCACCAGATGCGGATTGTCCAGGCGCCGGATCAGCCGGCGCAACAGGGTCTGCTCGACATATTCACCGGTGGGTGTAACCGGCAGAAAATGCGGTTTATCGGCGACCACCAAGTGCTCATCCACGTGCAGAACGGCCTCCTGCACAGGGATAGGCCGCTCGTTCGGCACCTCGCGAAAATAATGCAAGCGCATGCCACGTCGGTAAGCCAGTTCGGCAGGGATGGCCTGCCCCTGGGCATCCAGCACCCGGCCTCGGGCAAAGCGGTCAAGCCACTGCGCGCGATCAATGGCCTTGAAATGGTCACACAGGCAATCGAGCACCGTCGCCCAGTTGCCGGGTGGCAGGCACACCGTGCTGGCTTGCTGGCGGGCGGGGTCGAAAGGCGGGGTCATGGCAGTGCTCGAAAGGTACAAGGCCGCGCATTATCCCCCAAGCCCGCCACCTCAACCAGCCTGATCCCGCGCCTCGCTGCGCTCCTTCAACCAACGCAGTACCTGCACCGCCTCCCAGCGGCCGGGGTCATACAAGGCATACAACAACCCCTGATAACCCACCACATCCAGCCCACGGTGGTAGCCGGCACGCTGGAACAAGGCCTCGATTTCGGCAAAACAGGTGTTGAAGTGGACCTTGCCGAACGGTGTACGGTCATCGGTCACCAGGCCCTCGAGGCGCAGTTCCAGAACGGCGTCGCACACCCGCTCTACAGGCATGCGGTTGACGCTGTACTTGAGTTGCTCGACGTTGAGCATGGCTTTACCTCGGATACTGTATTTATATACAGCATACGGTCTTGCCCTCGCCGTCGTCAATTCGCCCTCGGCTCATTGCAGCCCCTGCAGGTACCCCGTGACCACCGGTGCGCCGAACAGCGCGCGTATTCTTTCAAGTGCGCCACACAGCACCTGCAAAAATTGGCCAGAGCCTCGGGCTCACGGCGCGAGAAACGTCACCACTTGTTCGGCATCGAACGGCCAGTGCAGCTCAGCGCCGGTGTCACACCGCCGCAGCACGGGAATGATCAGGCCGTAGCGCTCGAACATGGCCTCGTTATCGGCAATGTCGACCAGTTCCACCAACAGGCCATAATCGACGAAAGGCATCAGCACGGCCTCGGCCACTTCGCACAGGTGGCAGCCGAGGGTACCGAACAGTTGGCATTCAGGCAGCATGGGGCGGGTCTCGGTTTGGCTTTGGAAAAGCCTATTCTAGGTCCGTACCGCCCTGCGCGCACCTGACCTCGCTCAATCCTGACTGGTTGCACCGATGCGGTGCAGCGACAGGTCCGCGCCCTGGAACTCCTGCTCGTGGCTCAAGCGCAAGCCGTGCACTGCGCGGATTGCACCGTAGATGGTAAAGCCCCCCAGCAATGCCACCACTACCCCCATCAAGCTGCCCAGCAACTGGCTGACCAGGCTGACGCCACCCATGCCGCCCAGCGCCGCCTGGCCGAACACGCCGCAGGCAATGCCACCCCACACGCCACACAGGCCGTGCAACGGCCACACACCCAGCACGTCGTCGATTTTCCAGCGGTTCTGTGCCGCGGTAAAACTCCAGACGAACAGCACCCCGGCCACCAGGCCGGTGGCCAGCGCGCCAATCGGGTGCATCAGGTCGGAGCCAGCACAAATCGCCACCAGCCCAGCCAGCGGCCCGTTATGCAAGAACCCTGGGTCGTTACGCCCGGCCAGCAGCGCCGCCAAGGTGCCCCCGACCATGGCCAGTAACGAGTTGATCGCCACCAGGCCGCTGACCCCCTGTAAGGTCTGGGCGCTCATGACATTGAAGCCGAACCAGCCAATGATCAGGATCCACGACCCCAGCGCCAGGAACGGAATGCTCGACGGTGCGAAGGCCACCAGGCGCCCATCGCGGTACCGCCCGCGCCGGGCGCCCAGTAGCACGACGGCGGCCAGTGCCAGCCAGCCGCCCATGGCATGCACCACGACGGAACCGGCAAAGTCATGGAACGGCGCGCCAAAGCGTGCTTGCAGCCAAGCCTGCACGCCCAGGTTGCCGTTCCACACCACGCCTTCGAAGAACGGGTAGACAAACGCCACGATCAACGCCGTGGCACACAGCTGCGGGACAAAACGCGCCCGCTCGGCAATCCCTCCAGAGATGATCGCCGGGATGGCCGCCGCGAACGTCAACAGAAAGAAGCATTTGACCAGCGCATAGCCATGGTCGGCTGCCAGTGCCGTCGCCGACTGGAAGAAGTTCACGCCATAGGCGATCCAGTAGCCGATGAAGAAGTACACCAGCGCCGAGATGGCAAAGTCGCTGAGAATCTTCGACAACGCATTGACCTGGTTCTTGTGCCGCACGGTGCCCACTTCGAGAAAAGCGAAGCCAGCATGCATGGCCAGCACCAGAATGGCGCCCATGAGGATGAACAGGGTATTCGAACCGTGGACCAGAGAGTCCATCGCGCTGTGCATGTGTTCCATGAAATAGGCAGACCTGCTGAAAAGGCACCAGGACAGTTCAAGAACCTGCATCCCTGCACCGAATCGGTGCCAGCCCCCTGCCCTATCGGATGACATGGGCGAGGCCTGCGTGGTTTTTTCTTGGGTTTGTCGTGGATTGGGTTAAGGTTTAACGGTACACGTCACGCACGGTGCCCTGAATCGGCGCAATGCCCGCCAGTGGCGCCCCGCAACGTGGCAAAGACTTAGCAAAGCCCATACCAGCACAGGCACTTGAACCTTCCGCGCGTGCTATCACTCGAACTACCATCACACATCGACAGGGAGAGACCCCATGGCCAGCAAATCGGCAAAGACTGCGCAAGAGATATTGATGGCTGACTTCCAGGCCCTGGTCCGCGATACCGAGAAGCTGCTTGCCGACACGGCGAACCTCGCCGGCGACCAAGCGGATGAATTGCGCGAGCAGATCCACGACCGCCTGACCCAGGCCCGCGAAACCCTGCAATTGACCCAGGAATCGGTGCGCGACCGTGGCCAGGCGGCCCTCGGCAGCGCCGAGCAGTACGTACAGGAGAACCCCTGGCAGGCCATCGGTATTGCCGCAGGCGTCGGTCTGTTGATCGGCCTGCTGGCCAGGCGCTGAGAGGTCACCCATGGAGAATGACGCCATCGGCACCAGCGCTTCCGGCAAGCGCCTGGGCGCGGCCATGCTCGGGCTGCTGCACAGCCACATCGAACTGTTCGGGATCGAGCTGCAGGAACAGAAAGGCCGCACCTTGAGCTTGTTGCTGTTCGCAGGCTTGGCACTGGTGTTCGCCCTGCTCTTGCTGACAGCACTGTCAGGGTTGCTGTTGGTGCTGCTGTGGGACAGTTATCGCCTGGCGGGCATCATCGGCCTGTGCGTGTTCTATGGATTAGCCGCGCTGTACTGCGGGTTGCGTTTGAAAGCGGCAGTGTTCGACGAGTCATCGCCTTTCGGCGCGACCCTCGAAGAACTCGCCAAGGACCGGGAGCGCCTGTTGCCATGAGCCTGCCTGAACTCCCCAACACCCGTAACCCACGCGAACTGCGCAAAGCGCTGCTGCGCCTGCGCATGGAGATGCACCGCCAGGAAATCCGCCACGAGTCGGGGCAGCTGCTCGAACCCCTGCAGCGCATACGCGGCATGGGCAGTTCGCTGCACGGGGGGCTTGGCATCAAGCACGCCCCGCTGTGGGGCATTGGCGCCGTGGTCGCCTTGGGCTTTTTGACCGGCAAGGGCGTACGCAGCGGCAACCTCACCCGGCTGGTACGCCTAAGCAGCAGCTTGCTGCCGCTGATCCGCCTGTACCTGCAAAATGGCCGGCGACCCTGACATTTAGCCCCCAACACGCCCCGTGTAGGAGCAGCCTTGTGCTGCGAAGAGGCCGGTGCAGGCAAAGCAGATACCTGCAGCCCACACCGGCCTCTTCGCAGCACAAGGCTGCCCCTACAAAAAACCGCGTCAACCTTCAGCTTGCATGGTGCCTCTCGACCCAGGAAGCTATGCCCATCGACCGACAGGAGATCGAGCCTTGGACTGGCATACCCTGCTGACCCGCGAACGCCTGGGCAAAGCCCTGTACAGCCCCGAAGAACTCGGGCGCAGCCCCTTCCACAAGGACCACGACCGGATCATCTTCTCCGGCGCCTTCCGCCGTCTGGGGCGCAAGACCCAGGTACACCCCGTCTCCAGCAACGACCATATTCACACGCGCCTGACTCATTCACTGGAAGTCAGCTGCGTCGGCCGCTCGCTCGGCATGCGGGTGGGCGAAACCTTGCGTGACAGCCTGCCGGACTGGTGCGAGCCCAGTGACCTGGGGATGATCGTGCAATCGGCCTGCCTGGCCCACGACATTGGCAACCCACCGTTCGGCCATTCCGGCGAAGACGCCATCCGCCACTGGTTCCAGCAGGCAGCAGGGCGTGGCTGGTTGGACGACATGAGCGACGACGAGCGTGCCGATTTCCTCAACTTCGAAGGCAACGCCCAAGGCTTTCGTGTCCTCACCCAACTGGAGTATCACCAGTTCGACGGCGGCACCCGGCTGACCTACGCCACCCTCGGTACTTACTTGAAGTACCCCTGGAGCGCCCGTCATGCCGATGCCCTGGGCTACAAGAAACACAAGTTCGGCAGCTACCAGAGCGAACTGTGGCTATAGAAAACAGCCAAAAATGACATTTTTTGAAAATCAACAGCCAAAAAGTTATAAGTGAAACTATTTCGGCATAACAATGCAGCTTGATAATCAAAAAAAGAATAAGGAGGGTTTTGCTGAGCTTGAGCATACCACCATTGGCGAGAGCCAATCCACCTAAATTCGCTCCCCGCCCATACCGCTAAACTGTCGAGCCAAGTGCATGGCGTAGTTATCGGTCATACCACTAACGTAGTCCAGCACCTGCATAATTGCCGAGTAATCTCTCGAAACATTTCCACAAGAGTTTATAGCATTCAAGTCAAGCCCTAACAAATCAACCACACGCTTGGTCTTTGAGTCAGCTACTCCGCCGTTCTTAGCAAAACTTAAAGCTGCCGAACAACTAACTTGCAACAACGTTGAAATAGTGCTGTATGCCCCAATTTCTAGCTCTACCTTACGAGGATGCTGGAAAATTTCCTCTCGGGCAAGAACCTTGGCCGCACTTACGCAATCACGTACATTGTTACTGCACAGGTCAAATATACCAAGAGCGTTCCCGGCCATAATCTGATCATAATTACCCATAAATGCAGCCACTCCGGCATCTACAAAGGCCGAGATTACCTTACCGCGAGCCATCGACAACCTACGTCCAACTTTCATTCCCTGCGTTTCTTTGGCCAACTGATCCCGTTGCTGCTCATCAAGAACAAGGCACAAAATATCAAAAACCTTGTCCCATTCGAGAATACCCATCTCCACACCATCCTCCAAATCAAGAATGGCGTAGCAAAAATCATCTGAAACTTCCATCAGGTTAGCTAGCGGATGCCGGCAACGCCAGCCATCACCAAGCTTTAATAACCCCGTTGCGTCCGCCACCTCATCGAAAAAACCAAGCTCCGAGCAGTAAATACCGTATTTATTCTTAATAGGCCGCAACTGATTGACTGCATCACCTGCCATCCACGGATACTTTATAAAAGCCCCCAATGATGCATAAGTTAGACGCATACCCCCATCATACGGATGATACTCTGAGGTTGTTAACACTCGGAAACCTTGGGCGTTCCCTTCAAATCTACGGAAGTCAGTAGCTTCATTGAAAGGCAAGTGCTCAATCATCTTCGCACCTGCATCATTAGTGAACCAATGACGTATGGCCTCTTCACCAGTGTGTCCGAATGGTGGGTTGCCAATATCGTGAGCGAGACATGCAGTCTGTACGATGTCGCCAATGTCCGAAGCTGAATAGTAATCAGAAATTAGCCTTTCCTTCAAAAGCTCCTGTCCAACTCGGACTCCGAGTGTCCTACCTACACAAGCCACCTCCAAACTATGGGTCAGGCGATTATGCACATGGTCATTGGTCGCCAGAGGATGTACCTGAGTCTTTCTTGCAAGGCGTCTGAACGCACCTGAGAAAATGACTTTATCGTGGTCCGAATGGAAGGGGGAACGACCAAGCTCCGACTTCGGTGGCCGCCCGCCTAAGCGAGTGGTGTTCAGTAGCATTTCCCAACTCATATTCGCCATGTTCACTCCCCCAATTTCCTCTGAACTTAATGAAGAATAGAAACTATTCAAATGCCAAAATGACCAGTAAAGCTACGATAGGATTTCTTCAGTTCATCCATATCGGTAGGCGTTGGCGAGAAAATCGCAAAAAGTGACGAATAAATTTTCTTATCCCGCCTTAAATCACCGGTCCAGATCCCTTTTGGTATCGATCGAGTAATTATGCAATCAAAGATTTGATCATTAAATTCCAAAACTAGATTCTGGCAAATATTGAAAACATTATTCACTGAATCTAACGTTGGTGAAATTGGCTTCTCTAAGTAAATAGAAAATTTATCAAGCCCAAGCTCAATCGCATTTTTTGAACCCAAAAGTCCTGATCGGTGAGCTATGCAGTGCCTCAAGTGACAGACTTTTTCAAACTCATCAAGAGCTGAATCTAAAGCAGGAATCTGTTGAGGATTGATCGACAAGCCAAGAAAGTTTTTAATATTTTTCAAAATCGTTTCTTTACTTACAAAAGTACTGTCTTCAAGCAATGCCTCTGGCAACAAATGGGAAAGATGAAATAGAACAGCCCCATAGGAAACTTTGTTTCTATAGCTGTGTGCTCTTGAATCTTCATCCGTTATGAGAACGCGTCTGATAATGGAGCGGAAATAGGATTCAACACCTGACACTATCCCAATAATTGCGAGACTTGCTTTGGTTCTCCACTCTTCAGAATCGTCCTCTCTACCAAGAATCCTCGTTAAAATCTCACGTTGACTGATAAAGCGAGAAATAGGTGATGAATCCACCAACTCAACATCTTTGAAGTAAATTGTCGAGTCAAATTTAGATGATGTCCTAGGGCCTGAGACGAGACTCTTGTAAGGTGCCTGCTTCGCTTTCATACTAAGAACTCATTAACCCACTGATTGATTCTTCTATAAATATCTTCTGCCCTAGCGGCCTTAACCCTATGTGCCTTCTGAAGCTCGTTGGCAGGATCCTGACTCCGAATAACATCCTCTACAGTTTTGAAACTTGTAAATGTATCAATCGCTTTAATTTGAAACTTAGTCAAGGGCAGCTCAGAAAGAGGTTTTGCCATACATTCTTTGAATGTTGAATGATCAACTAAAGGCTTACCACACTCATGACAGAACTTTTGCTTTTCAGTCATGCGTTCAGCTTGACAATTATTACAAGGCGGCAGATTAAGATTTAGCTTAAATAGTTTTTCTTTTGCAATTATTGACTCAAAAGACGGTCTTGACGGATGTTTGGCCGACTTCTTCTTTAATATTTCAAGCAACTCCGCAGGCTTAAAACCTCTACTTTTTGTCAAAACTCTGCTTTCGAACAATAAGACCACATGCGGGATAAATCGCCTCAACTTACGCCCCGGCCCATGCGAAACATCATCTGCCTCGTAGAGCAATCCAGCCTCTATCAAGAATCTAATCATCCTCTCAGCTTTGACCGGGATACCAGTAACTCCAACTGAGATAACTTTCTCAAAAGTATCCTCATCCCTCTCGATTCGTTCGTGATTGAACCTCTTGAGGTTTGCGACCACATTAATTAAAAAATCCTCTCCTAGCTCAATAACCCCTTGATACTGTTTAAGCTTATCACCTATAGACAAGTATTCAGCCAGCATATACTTTTTTCTGTCAGCGATAACCTTATTAAATCTCGACTGAGTGCTCGTTGTTTGCAACTGCTGATACTCCCTCACCATCATAATGTAGGCTCTGGGAATACCAAATGCCGCATACTTAAAAAGAGTAAGCACCTCTTGCGGAATAGATACATCTGATTCGAATCTATTCTCAGTTAATGAACTCATGAAATCTATATACTTAGGATTTTCTACATTGAGCCATACGTGAATAGGTTCTGCATCATGCCCTAAATGGAAACGCGGACCATACTGGGTCGTCCCCGGATAAACAGACGCTTTTGGAGAAATATGAGCCGTTTTCAAACTTCTGAAAATCTCAAAGAATTCAACCATGTATTCCGGCGTGAGCGTTAGTGCGGCATCATCCAACAGTAACACCGCACGTTTTCTACCCGTCTTTTGAATTGCGTCTTCCAAATACCCTTGGGTCTTTTCCACAGAGATCGTCTGCACAATAGCATCATGAATAGAGCTATATTGCTGCTTCTCTACTGCCTCAATAAAATCTTGGAGAGTTTGTGGCTCCAACTCACTTTGCTCAGGAGTAATATCATAGGTTTTCAGACAATCCAGTAATATTTTGCTGAGCACCCATGCGTGAAAAACACCTATTGCGTTAGATGTTTCATTTAGGTACGTTTCCAAGCGAAGGTAGTGATTGAAGGACACATAGATGGGCAAAGGCTTAGCTTTATCTTCTTTACAGGTGATATATGCAAGCCTCATGTGATGAGTCTTGCCGGTCCCCCTTGGCCCTATGAGTAGTTTTGCACCTACTTGAAATAACTTTTTCTGTATCTCATCAAAATACTGTCCCTTTGCAGTCCTATCTTTAATATAACTGTCGGGCAGGTAATCTGCTCTCTCCTCAAACTCATGAGACTCTAGCTCCTTGAAGTCCATCTCTTCTTGCGTGTTTTTCATAATCTGTTTCCTTTACAGAGCCTCTGATTTTTGGTATTTTGCAGTATAAATTTCTGAGGTTTTTTTGGTGTCATTGGAGCAATATTACACTGAAGAGGGGATTGGGGAAAGACTGGCCTCAATGTTGCCCGTTATGAATCCGCATGAATGTGTCGAGCTAAGTGCGGGCGAAGGTGCTCTTTTGCTCCCAATAATACGCAAGTGGCCAAATATAAAGATTACCACATGCGAGCTTGACCCTCTTAATGTATCAAAATTAAAATCGAGCTTTAAAGGAAAGCACCATAACATTGACGTCCTCTCAGACTCTTTTGAAAAGGCATTCAAAGGGAAACTTGCGAGTTTCGACTTTGCTGTAAGTAATCCTCCTTTCTCATGGAGGGACACCTCAGAGTACGACATTGCCATTCTGGAAACTTTTGGGTTACGCGACCTATTCCCCGGCTCACGCATTCGTAGTGAAGTACTATTCATTTTACAATATCTGCGATTACTTGCGGAGCTTGCATGCGTGGCCTTTATTCTTCCAGAATTTATAGTTTGCTCCGCTGCATTTTCAAAATTTCGCTATCGCCTGCTAGCTTTTTGCAACGTTGTGTCTATCGCTGAAATAAATAGCGGTGCATTCAAAGGAACCGAAGCTAAGACGTACATTCTGATTTTAAAAAAGGGATGGAGCAGTGAGAGCTTTATTTACACCGACACCTCAGGATCTTCGGTGAAAAAGCAGCAAAAAGATTTTTGTGTAGGGCTCAAACAATTGCACTTAGACTCCCTGCCTTATTCTGATGCCGATGAGTTCTCTATAAAAAGAGGAACACTTTCAGGAAAAGAATGCAAATCGCTAGGCTTACCGTTCTTCCATACAAGCGGGTTCCATGAAAGTGCAACAGATGTGGTTTCCTTACAGCTGAGATCAGGGGTTATCACAGGAAAAAAAGTTCTCACCACTACAAAAGGTGACATACTAATCAATCGCGTAGGTAGCAGAGTAGTTGGGCGTGCTGTCATTGTTGAGGACGGTCAATACTTAGTTTCGGATTGTGTATTTAGGGTACGTCTTCCGTCATCCGTCTGCTCCAAAACTTTCTTAACCTTCTGGATGAAGGAGGTTTTCCCTAATATCACCCTAACAGCCAGAGGAACTTGTGCGAAATACATTACTATCAATGACGTAGCTGCATTCTTAAGAGAATTCTTAAAAACTATAACACCTAGCCACACAGCATCAACCCGCTGACTATAAAATTTTAACAACGCGAACTTCTTAAGATACTCGTGGCCGCCGAGCATTCCCGCACATTCAATACATTCGATTCATTATAGCCTCTCAAGCGAAGTATGTGAAAAGACCTCATCATGATGTAAATATTGTTGGCCATGGGATTGTTAGCCACTCCACACATAATGACGAGGCCGCCCCTTATTGAGCAATACTTTCTAGTGACAAAGCTGGCTTCAACTCCTCAAACTTTTTAGCCGCATCTTGCAACATCAATTTACGACCAGCATTTTCTTTTGAGTTGTGAATCAGACAGGAAATCATTATAGGAATTGATGCCGCAGCGGTCCCACCTATATAACCAAGCCACCCCTTTGTTATGTAGGTCGCCAAGCCTACTCCCGCCAAGCACACTGCTGAAACAATCTTGGTAGCACTAAAAACTTTCATACTCCCATCTTCGTAGTAGCTTTGATCCATAAAGATCATAGCACCAGCTAAAAACGTTCCAGAACCGAAGCAAGCAAGATAACCGAAGTCTTTAAATGTGTATTCACTTACTTCTGCAGCATATCCTAACGGATATACCTTACCCATTGGAGTGACTTGATAGGCAATGGGCTCACCGCTTTTGAATGCCATGAGAATTTTTTGGCCTACTGGTGCGTGCAGGCTTTCATTGACGAGTTTGATCGGCAAAAGATCCCATCAGGAAACTCAAGCACTACATCCAAAACCACGTCGGTGCTGACGGTATTGCTAACAGATACATTTCTGCCTTGTCCGCTAGCGGTTACCGAGCCGGATGTATGAGAACTCACAACCTTGTCTCTTACAATAACGGGAAGACACTTAAAAACGGGGGAATCACTCATGACCATTCCTTAGTAGATCAATCCACTTTCTTCAGCACTTTCCAGACGCTTGCCTTGCGTCTTAGGACCTTCAGGGAACTCTTCCACTCTTTTTAAGATCAACTGGTCTTGAGTTGTAGCGGTATTATCATATGCCACCCACTCCAGAGTGTTACTATCGACCAATCTGAATTGTAAATTTTGGTCACCCGTATCCGTAAACTCGATGAACCCTACCCGAGCACTCTGCCTTGCAAACAAGCCATTATCATATTCTTTAATTTTTGTTCGATACATGTACTTATCGACCTTAAAGAAATAGGCATCCTTAATCCACCTTTCAGCATAGGGATCTTTCCGCTTCAGATTTTCTTTTTCATAGAAGACGAAGCCGACACCTTTATCGGACACCCATTTATGCCCTAAGACCTTCTCAGAGAAGGCAGAAATTTGCGTTCCGTACTCCATGCTCGTGCGATCTGGTGGTAGCTCTTGCTGCTCAAATTTAAGCGGAGCGGCAATTGCACCGCTGACCCCTAGGCAGCAAACCAAGCCGAATGCAAGCTTCATCTTCATCCCTGTCTCCAAGCGTGACTCTCTTGCCCCACGAAATGGAGGCACGTCGCCAGTATCTCTAAGCTTCGTGTTCCGAGCAACCACTCTCAGTGCCGATGTCAAGTGAAAAACTCCAGCGAGTCTGCTTACGGCGGACATCGACGATTCAGGTCGTAGCCGAGATTTTTCCTCTTTAAAACAGTGACTTAGCAAACTTTACAAATGGTTGTTAAATTGTCCGCAGTGGGCTGCCACTGCTCGAACAGATCGCCCGCAAAC
Organism: Pseudomonas sp. LAIL14HWK12:I10; assembly: GCF_900184205.1. Taxonomy (NCBI): domain Bacteria; kingdom Pseudomonadati; phylum Pseudomonadota; class Gammaproteobacteria; order Pseudomonadales; family Pseudomonadaceae; genus Pseudomonas; species Pseudomonas sp. LAIL14HWK12:I10. The sequence goes on from NZ_FXWU01000015.1 coordinate 83,409, forward strand.
TGGGCCTGCCACAATTGGAGGACCAGCGCTGGGCACGCCACCCTCTGGTCTACCTGATGGAGGCCGCAGATGACATCTGCTACGCGCTGATCGACCTGGAAGACGGCGTGGAAATGGAATTGCTGCAGTATGCGGAAGTCGAGGCGCTGCTGCTCGACCTGGTAGGTGACGACCTGCCGGAGACCTATCGCCAACTCGGCCCCCGCGATTCGCGCCGGCGCAAGCTGGCGATCTTGCGCGGCAAGGCCATCGAACACCTGACCAACGCCGCCGCCCGCGCCTTCGTCGAGCAGCAAACGGCGCTGCTTGGCGGGCACCTGAGCGGCGACCTGGTCGAGCATATGCACGGCCCGGCCAAGCACTGCGTACTGCAAGCCAAAGACATGGCGCGCAACAAGATCTTCCAGGATAAACGCAAGACCCTGCACGAGATCGGCGCCTACACCACGCTCGAGATCCTCCTCAACACCTTCTGCGGCGCGGCCCTCGAACAGCATGGCGGCCGCACACCATCGTTCAAGAGCCGCCGTGTACTCGACCTGATTGGCAACAATGCACCGGACCCGCACGCCTCACTGCACAGCGCGTTCCTGCGCATGATCGACTTCATCGCCGGGATGACCGACAGCTATGCCAGCGAAATGGCCCGCGAAATGACCGGGCGCTCCAGCCCGACCTGAGCCAGACAGGTGCAGCCCGTGCTAAGGCGCTCGCTGCACCTGTCTACCTAGGAAACTTCCTACCTATGCCCGTCACTGATAAACAACACGACTAACAATCAATGAAAAGTTACCAAACAAGGTTTGACATCGAGTTCCATACGCTCATTGCGTAGCCCAATTTGTTTTATCCTGTAAGCCATTTCCCATATAGAGCTAATAGCCCTTCCTCGCATGCCCGATGACTTCCAACTGGGATAAGGTGCCAGCCGTCACCCTCACTCGCCCGCAGGGAAGTTGAACATGCATTCCGTATTTATAGTCGACGACCATCCCGTTATCCGTCTGGCCGTCCGTATGTTGCTGGAGAATCAGAACTACAAGATCGTCGGCGAATCGGACAATGGCGTAGATGCCATGCAGATGATTCGAGAGACCACGCCCGACCTGGTCATCCTCGACATCAGCATCCCCAAGCTAGACGGGCTGGAGGTACTTTCCCGGTTCCAGGCCATGTCCCTGCCACTGAAGGTGCTGGTATTGACCGCCCAGTCCCCGGCGTTGTTCGCCGTGCGCTGCATGCACTCGGGCGCTGCAGGCTATGTGTGCAAACAAGAAGACCTGAGCGAACTGCTCAGTGCAATCAAAGCCGTGCTGGCCGGGTATAACTATTTCCCCAGCCAGGCCATCAAACACAATCAGACGGTCAATGCAGACCTGCAACTTTTCCGACAGGTCAATGACCGTGAATTGATGGTGTTGCAACTTTTCGCTCAAGGCCGAAGCAACAAGGAAATCGCCAAGGGCATGTTCCTTAGCAACAAGACGGTCAGCACCTACAAGAAGCGCCTGATGCACAAACTCCAGGTCGACACCTTGGTGGACCTGATCGAAATGGCCAAACGCAACGCGCTGGTCTGAGGGTTTCATGGCGCGCCTTCTCGCCCGGCTGTTACTCGCCCTGGCGCTGTTCAGCGCTGGGGCCCAGGCCCACCAACACAGCGCTTCTGCCTACGCACTGCTGGCACGTTCACCGGCAAAGCCAGCTCCGCTTTCGCTCACGCCCCAACAACACCAATGGCTCGAAAGCCGTCACGAACTGGTGCTGGGCACCTCAGCACCCGACTACCCGCCTTTCGACATCACCAGTGGCGGGCGTGACTATCAAGGCCTCACCGCCGAATATGCCAACCTGATCGGCCTCGCCTTGCAGTTGCCGGTACGGGTGCTGCGCTTTTCAAACCGTCAGGCTGCCGTCGATGCACTGAAACGCGGCGACATCGACCTGCTCGGCAGCGCCAATGGCTATGAGGCAACCACGGACGGCCTGGCACTTTCGCACCCTTACGCGGTTGACCAACCGGTGCTGGTCACCCGTGAAAACGAAGGCCGCGCACTGGACATGGGCCTGGAAGACATGCGCTTGGGCATGCTCTACCACTACCTGCCAAGGCAGGAGGTTGGCAGCGCCTACCCGAAAGCCCATCTGCTGGCGTTCGGCTCGTCTTCCCAAGCCTTGAATGCCGTGGCATTCGGCCAAGCCGACGTGTTCATCGGCGACACCATCTCCACCCACTATCAACTCAACCGCGGCCACCTGCCTGGCCTGCGCATTGCCAATTTCAGCAAGCACGAAGCCATCGGCTTCAGTTTTGCAGTGCGCCAGCAGGACACGCTGCTGATGGAGCTGGTGAACGCCACGCTCGACAGCCAGTCCGCCACCTTGCGCACCAGCATCTTCAAGCGCTGGAGTGCAGGCAGCGACCTGCTGTTGACCGACCGCAAGCTGCAACTGACGAAAACTGAGGAATTCTGGCTGCAACGCCACCCCGTCATGCGCGTGGCGATCGACGACACGGCAGCCCCGGTGTCCTTCTTCGACAGTTCGGGCTATTTCAGGGGCATCACTGCCGACCTGCTGGAGCTCATCCGCCTGCGCACCGGCCTGCGCTTCGAGGTGCAGCGTGCCAGCGGTATCGCCGACATGATCGCCCGGCTCAAGGACGGCCGGGCGGATGTAATTGCGGCGCTCACCACCGATGGCGTGGCCAAGCAGACCCTGCAAATCAGCCGACCCTACCTGGACAGCGTCTATGTGCTGGTCAGCCTCGCTGACAAGGGGCAATTCGCCTCCCTGGAACAGCTGAAGGACCGACGGGTCGCGATTACCCGATACAGCGCGATGGACGTCATGCTCTCCACGCGCTATCCGCGCATTGGCCGGATCGAAACCGAGAGCACCTTCTATTCCATGGCCTTGCTCAAAAGCGGCGCTGTCGATGCCGTGATCACCACCTTGATCGATGCCAACCATGCTGTGGCCGCCAACCCCGACCTAGTGTGGTGTTTCAGAAGTACCGCTGAAAATCTGAGCTAGGCTCTGTAGAAGCTCACTATCCAAGGGCATCGACATGGGTCGACCAGCAACCGTCATTATCCTTTCCGAAACTGAAAAGTCAGAGCTGCTACGCCGCATCAAGCTCCGTAAAGGCGCTCAGGACGCTCGATTGCGCGCGGAGATAATCCTCGCCTGTGCCGCAGGCGAGTCAGGAAATGACATCGCTCAGCGCTTGGGTACCAGTAAGGATGTGGTGTCACGATGGCGACAGCGTTTCTCTAAGTTGGGG